>NZ_JAGERQ010000004.1:0-392594 GCF_017572645.1 Salmonella sp. 32100201201700099SM
TACGGGCCGTAAGTAACGAAGTTTGATGCAAATGTCAGATCGTATGCGCCTGTTAGGGCGCGGCTGGTAAGAGAGCCTTACAGGCGCATCTGAAAAACCTCCGGCTATGCCGGAGGATATTTATTGTTTCCTGGATACTCACTGAACAATGCCGTTACTGCCCGATAACTGCCGCCCCCCCCTCACCATAGCCGTTTCCTGCAACTAAGTCACAGACGTTGATTTACCAGGCCGATATGCCTTCTTTCCCGTTATATACCCTTCATACTTCAAGTGGCTTATGTGTTGGCTACGGATTACTCAGTCCATCCATGGGCCTCGCCCTGACGGGCCGTCGCACGCGACGTTCAAATCTGCTCCCGGCAGATTTGTCGCTCACCCCAGTCACATCGTTATCTATGCTCCTGGGGACTCACTCCCTTGCCGCCTTTAAGCAACTCGAATTATTTTGGGTATATATCAGTGAACTTCTATTTTTGTCAGTTTTTATTTTTCAGTTTATTTATTATTAAATACTGTTTCTGGCCTGGATATATTTTCGTGAATAGCCTCCCGACAGCCGGAGATAAAGGTATTTGCTGGCGTAACAGCGCTCATAATTTAAAAGATTTATTTATAGTTTGTTATCACGGAAAGATTTTAACTTAATACATGCCAGTAAGGCATCAGGTAAAAATAACCGGAGAGAAGAAGATGAACAAAATGCTATTAGCCGGAAGTGCCGGTATTGTTCTGCTGTCTGCTGCAGCCAGTCCGGTATGGGCAGACGATAATGCCAGTACATTTTCACTTGGATACGCCCAGCCCCATACTAATCACGCCGGGACGTTGCGTGGGGTTCGGCTGGCAAACAACTATGAAATGTCACCGGACTGGGGGCTGACAACCTCATTTGCCTGGCTAAATGGAAGCCAGCGCTATTCCGATGAAAGCAGTAATGGTCGTGTAACAACCCGTTATTACTCCCTGCTTGCAGGCCCCTCGTGGAAAATAAATAACCAGTTAAGTCTGTATAGTCAAGTGGGCCCCGTATTATTGCATCAGCGTGATCACGGGATAAATGAGTCTGACAGTAAGGTCGGATATGGTTATTCTGCTGGCGTGGCTTATACCCCGGTCAGTAATGTCGCTATAACTCTGGGTTATGAGGGCGCGGATTTTTGATGCTACCCATAACAGCGGAAGCCTTAATAGCAATGGTTTTAATCTTGGCGTGGGTTACCGGTTCTGAATAGGATAATCCGATAAAAAATGTTACTTTGTGGAGATGATGGATTATGAAAAGCCATATTATGCCAGGCGTTGCGCTGATGGTTATCCTGTTTTCAGGAAATATTATGGCCGCAACAAACATGACTGATAACGTTACTCTGAATAATGACAAGATATCCGGACAGGCCTGGCAGGCCATGCGTGATATCGGAATGTCGCGATTCGAGTTGTTTAATGGTCGCACCCAAAAGGCGGAACAACTGGCTGCGCAAGCAGAAAAACTCCTGAACGATGACAGCACTGACTGGAATCTGTATGTCAAATCAGATAAAAAAGCCCCAGTTGAAGGAGACCACTATATTCGGATAAATTCATCGATTACGGTAGCAGAAGATTATCTCCCTGCGGGCCAGAAAAATGATGCTATTAATAAAGCAAACCAGAAAATGAAAGAAGGAGATAAAAAAGGAACTATAGAGGCCCTGAAACTAGCAGGCGTCAGTGTTATTGAAAATCAGGAACTCATTCCTCTTCAGCAAACCCGTAAGGATGTGACCACAGCGCTTTCCTTGATGAACGAAGGAAAATACTATCAGGCAGGTCTGTTACTGAAATCAGCTCAGGATGGCATAGTTGTAGACTCTCAGTCAGTTCAGGAATCACCCACGCACTCCGTGCAGCACGACGCCGCGCATTAATATCCCCCAGCCTGCTGTATACATTACAGCAGGCAGCATTATGTCTGACAGCTATTACCAGTTTGTTCTTTGCTGTCGGCATTGTTTTTAAATTTCATCCGCGAAGTTTAGAAATGTCAGGGTACCTGCATTTATATCTATTGTGATGCCCATCACAAATACAGAAGAATATCATTTCATTTATTATTTTTTATTCCTTCCACTTATGATGGTTCATAATGATTTATTAAGTTAATGTTTTGGAATTAAATGCCTTTTACTTGCGTTATATCCAGTTTTTATGCTACCAGTAATTTCATTGTTATATATGATTAGTATTATGTTTTGTAAATATCCAGTGTAATGGAAAAGCAAAACATACATTCCAGATAATATATTACAAAATATTTCATGTCCGCTGCGAATATCTGTCTGTAAGGTATTCACCCGCTTATAATTACATTAAAAAGTATTTCTTTGATGATTATTCTTAAATTACGATCATAATCATCGATCGTATCGATATATTTTTATTGTTTTAATTTGAATAAGAATTTTATTACAACTGATTAGGCATTAGCTGAAATCAATATTTTTCGATGGAAAGTTCAGGTGCTTCGTTTAACACCAGGCGTTTATTATTCATACGAATCTTTTCTGAACGCTTTCATTAATACCCTCAGAGTTGTTTTCAGCCTTTGCAAAATAATTCTCATTCACCCAAAGGACATATTATCTATGCGTAATAAAATAATACTTGCCATGGCGGCTGCCGGTATGATGTATGGCGCTTCTGTATTTGCCGCCGATACTACTCCCACAGCAGGCCCGTTCGGCTCAGGTAAAATTCTTTTCACTGGTACCATCACCAACCCACCCTGTGATATCGCACCGGGCGACGATGCGATCACCGTTCCGTTTGGACAGATTTCTTACCGTAAACTGAATACCGCCGACGCAACTACGGAATCAAAACCGTTCACCATTCATCTGCAGAACTGTGCTTTCGATCCGAATATCCCGGACACATCTGGCTCCGCAGGGAAAATGTCCAAAGTGACCGTCTCTTTCTCTGGCGAAGCCAATGTCGCGAAAAAGGCTTACACCACCAGCGGCAGCGCACAGCATGTTGGTGTCCAGCTACTGAAGAGTGACAACACCGCAATTATCGAGCCCAACACCCAGATGCCGGAGGGCGACGCTCAGCAACTGCAGGCCGGAAACAACGAACTCAACTTCTATGCCCGGCTAATAGCACTGGATAATGGCGTCACGCCCGGTGACTTCACCGCATCTGTCACCTACACCCTGAAATACCTGTGATTTTATGCGGTAAATAACGACAGGGAGAAGCCGTCCACAGAGGGGTTCGGACGGCTTTTATATCTGACCATGCCTGCGGGCTGTCTGTTACACGGACGACAACACGAAAGCGCCATGCCATGAAAATTACCCGGCTTGCCATTCTGATTACCCTGACATTTTCCGTCCTGAAGTCGCAGGCCACGGAGTTCAATGCCAGCCTGCTGGACAGCGGGAACCTGTCCAACGTGGACCTCACGGCCTTCAGCCGCGAGGGGTATGTGGCGCCCGGTAACTATATTCTCGATATCTGGCTCAATGACCAGCCGGTACGGGAACAGTATCCGGTCAGAGTTGTACCGGTTGCCGGACGCGACGCGGCCGTCATCTGTGTGACAACAGACATGGTGGCCATGCTGGGTCTTAAGGATAAGATTATTCATGGCCTGAAACCCGTTACCGGTATCCCGGACGGGCAATGCCTTGAGCTGCGCTCCGCTGACAGTCAGGTACGGTACAGCGCTGAAAATCAGCGTCTGACCTTCATTATCCCCCAGGCCTGGATGCGTTATCAGGACCCGGACTGGGTGCCTCCTTCACGCTGGAGCGACGGCGTCACCGCCGGCCTGCTCGATTACAGCCTGATGGCCAACCGCTATATGCCGCAGCAGGGGGAGACCTCTACCAGCTACAGCCTCTACGGCACCGCCGGGTTTAATCTCGGCGCCTGGCGGTTGCGGAGCGATTACCAGTACAGCCGTTTTGACAGTGGGCAGGGCGCATCACAGTCCGATTTTTATCTACCGCAGACGTATCTGTTCCGTGCCCTGCCAGCACTGCGCTCAAAACTGACGCTCGGACAGACGTACCTCAGCTCCGCTATTTTTGATTCCTTCCGCTTTGCCGGGCTCACTTTGACCAGCGATGAGCGCATGCTACCGCCCTCTCTTCAGGGGTATGCCCCGAAAATCAGCGGCATTGCGAACAGTAATGCACAGGTTACCGTCAGCCAGAATGGCCGCATTCTGTACCAGACCCGAGTGTCACCGGGGCCTTTTGAGCTTCCCGACCTGAGCCAGAATATCAGCGGCAACCTGGATGTCAGCGTCCGGGAAAGCGACGGTAGCGTCCGGACATGGCAGGTCAACACGGCCAGCGTCCCCTTTATAGCACGCCAGGGACAGGTTCGCTATAAGGTGGCCGCCGGACGTCCGCTGTACGGCGGGACGCATAACAACAGCACGGTCAGTCCTGACTTTCTGCTCGGGGAGGCCACTTGGGGAGCATTTAACAACACGTCGCTGTATGGCGGCCTCATTGCCTCCACCGGCGACTACCAGTCCGCAGCGCTCGGGATCGGCCAGAATATGGGGCTGCTGGGCGCTCTGTCTGCGGACGTCACCCGCTCAGATGCGCGGTTGCCGCATGGGAAGAAGCAGTCCGGTTACAGCTACCGTATCAACTATGCCAAAACGTTTGATAAAACCGGCAGTACCCTGGCGTTCGTCGGATACCGCTTCTCGGACCGCCATTTTCTGTCCATGCCGGAGTACCTGCAGCGTCGGGCCACCGACGGCGGCGATGCATGGCATGAAAAACAAAGCTACACCGTGACTTACAGCCAGTCCGTTCCGGTACTCAATATGAGCGCGGCCCTCTCGGTAAGCCGGCTCAATTACTGGAATGCGCAGTCCAACAATAACTACATGCTCAGCTTCAACAAAGTGTTCAGTCTCGGCGACCTTCAGGGGCTCTCGGCCTCGGTGTCGTTTGCCCGTAACCAGTACACCGGCGGGGGGAGCCAGAACCAGGTCTACGCCACCATCAGTATCCCGTGGGGCGACAGCCGCCAGGTGAGCTACAGCGTGCAGAAGGATAACCGGGGCGGCCTGCAGCAGACCGTGAATTACAGCGATTTCCATAACCCGGATACCACATGGAACATCAGCGCCGGTCATAACCGCTATGACACCGGCAGTAACAGCAGCTTTAGCGGCAGCGTGCAGAGCCGTCTGCCGTGGGGGCAGGCGGCAGCGGACGCCACCCTGCAGCCCGGACAGTACCGCAGCCTGGGCTTGAGCTGGTACGGCTCGGTGACCGCCACCGCCCACGGCGCCGCCTTCAGCCAGTCGATGGCCGGGAATGAGCCTCGCATGATGATAGATACCGGAGACGTGGCCGGTGTGCCGGTGAACGGCAACAGCGGGGTGACCAACCGCTTCGGGGTGGGCGTGGTGAGCGCCGGCAGCAGCTATCGCCGCAGCGATATTTCGGTTGATGTGGCCGCCCTGCCGGAGGACGTGGACGTCAGCAGCTCCGTCGTCAGCCAGGTGCTGACGGAGGGCGCGGTGGGCTACCGGAAGATTGACGCCAGCCAGGGGGCGCAGGTGCTCGGTCATATCCGGCTGGCTGATGGCGCAAGTCCACCGTTTGGCGCTCTGGTAGTGTCCGGGAAAACCGGCAGAACCGCGGGGATGGTCGGAGATGACGGTCTGGCCTACCTGACAGGCCTCAGCGGGGAAGACCGCCGGACCCTGAACGTGTCCTGGGATGGCCGGGTGCAGTGCCGACTCACCCTGCCGGAAACGGTGACACTTAGCCGGGGGCCGCTGTTACTGCCCTGCAGATAAAAATATCCCTGTCACAGAGCAGGACTAACGGAGAAAACAGGTGAAAAACAGCAGAAGAAGCCGTGTGATTTTACTCGCACTGGCGGCAGCATGGAGCCAGTGCAGCCCGGCGGCCGTCAATGTCGACCGGACCCGTATTATCATGGATGCGCCACAGAAAACGGTGGCCATCACGCTGAATAACGATGACAAAACCACGCCGTTCCTGGCGCAGTCCTGGGTGACGGACGCTGACGGGGTGAGAACCGATGCGCTGATGGCGCTGCCGCCGCTGCAGCGTATTGATGCCGGACAGAAATCCCAGGTCCGCATTACCCAGGTTCGTGGGCTGACAGATAAGCTCCCTCAGGACAGAGAAACACTGTTCTGGTTTAACGTGCGGGGCGTTCCCCCGAAGCCGGAAGACGACAACGTCCTGCAGTTGGCCATGCAGAGCCAGCTGAAACTGTTTTACCGTCCGAAAGCCATTATCAGAAGCAGCAGTGACCAGCCGGAAAGAAAGCTGACTGCTGAGCGAAATGCGGGACATCTGACCCTCAGAAACCCGACGCCGTACTACATCACTGTGGCGTGGCTGGGAGCAGACCGTAGCCACAGGCTCAGCGGTTTCCGCGAGGGCGTGATGGTGCCGCCCCTGGGGAGCCTGCCTTTAAAGGCTGTTCTGCCGGCAGAAACCCGGACGCTGTGGGTGGGGTATATTGATGATTACGGTGGACTGCAGATGAACCGCTACGCCTGCGATGCCCTGAACTGCGCGTTTAAGGACGCAGGGGCGACATCATGACAGAATGGATTTTTAATCTGAAAACAAAACTGACCGTGCTGGTGATGATGTTGTGCTCTTTATGTGTGACTAAAGTGTATGCGGTTGAGCCAAGCCTGAATGAATGTATCATTACCTCTGGTCAGAATATTAATTTTAAAAACATAAATATAACAAACGATAATTACACCCCGGGTCCGGGGACAGTTGTCAGCACAATAACTCAGAAGTTCACTTATTCGTGTAATATATCATCTTTGATTTCAGGTAAACCACCTTTACTGTTATTAAATCAGCCTTATTTCAGAGATTTTACCAAAAAGTTAGACAGTATGGGCCTGGGTTTTCAGGTGTCCGTTACCGACGCTCCTGTCTTAACCTGGGACGATATTAAAGGGATATCGCAGGGAGGAAATGAGCCTAAAGTGGAATTTGGACAGCCTTTACCTCCAGGGCTCACGACACGAACAGCAACTGTAAAAATGGAATTCTTATATCTGACAGCCTACAAAGAGAGCAGTGCTGTGTACACTTTTTCCGGTATAAATAATGTGATGAATGTTGTTCCGGTAAATTATGCTCAAAGAAACAACGGATTTGTTTTATCTGGTTTTAATGTGAGAATTCTCAGAAACGGATTGGGTAAAGTTGACATTGTTCCATTACAGGTCAACTTTGGGCATATTTATACGACTTATGAACCTTCACAGACCAGACAGGCAAATTTTACAGTGATCGCCAGGCAGGTTTTACGACCGGCTATGGGACAGGAATTCACGATCCCGCTGGCCATCACCTTCGGGAAAGGTGCGCTGACACAGGATACCGGGCAAACTCTGAATCTTGTCAGTCTGGATGGCCCCAACAAAGGTCAGCCTAATGGACTCCGGCTTTCAATAAAAGATGATAAAGGAAAAGAGATTACTTTTGATAAACAAGAAGTATTGGGGGATATTACTATTACAGAAACTGTCACCGGTAATGTGTCGAAGGTATATACTGCAGTAATAACCCCGACCCCGGGGGGAAGTGTAAAGACAGGAAAGTTTTCTGCTGCAATACCCGTTACTGTTACCTATAACTAATCGGGGGTGACAGATAATAAAAATAAAAGAGCTGACTGAGTTATCGGGGAACTAATCCCGAATAAACCCACATTAATAATAAATACTATTTAAGAGCTGTTCTTCACCTCCGGAAAATTATTTACCCAGTTATGGAGAGGTTTTATGTGCCCTGATAATACACACGCAAAAAAGCAGTACCTTATCCCAGGTAACGATATTCATTATCCCGGACAGACCAACCATGATGCCTGTTTTATTCCGGTAAGTGTCCGCCAGTATGCCGGCGAGCCCCTGTATATCATCGTGGCACACTGGTGCCTGTTGCAGCAGAACTGGGTTCAGCGTAACCAGATAGCAGAGGCGTTTCACATCACGGCCAGACGGGCCAGCTACCTGATTGCCTATCTGCGAAGCAAAACATCGCGGGTGGTCAGCATCTGCCGTCACCAGACCCTGCCCAATAAAGCACGACGCTATGAGATTTATGTTATCCGGGTTCTTGACAGTCCCACCCCGTCCACGCGTCGTGAAAAAGCCGGACCGCCGCCGGTATCAAAACGCCGGGTCGGTAATGGTGACAGGTCGATGGCAAATGAACTGTGGAACCGGCTGTGCAGTAACAGAAATGCGGGGAAGATCCTGAAAAAGAAGGAGGATGAGGATGACGGAACATAACCGGATACCGGCCCGGCAGATTATCGTTTACGGTGACTGCTGGCCGGTGACGATCGCCGTGGCACACCTGGTCCGGAGATTTATGCCGGGCTGCAACTGTGAAACCGCATACAGGCAGCCTGTTCTGTTGCAGCAATTACGTCGGAAACCGGAGGCCATACTGATACTGTGTCTGCGTCCCCGTGAACATCTCTTTTTGTTCTATTCCCTGAGACAGATACTGCCGGACTACCCGGTTATGATTATCAGCGATGAGTTGTTTTTCAGCGACCGGGTGGTACTGAAGGTATACGGCGGCATCCCGGCGCTGCTGGAGCCGGAACTGGCGGAGATACTTATTCGGTGGCGGCGGGATGAACAGTGGGCCGGGGGCGCACGCTTGCGCAGGACAGGAGCGCTGGACGCCTTTTTGTTATCTCCGGAGCCAGTGACGGGCTTTCTGGAAGTGCCGCCGATATTTAACAATCCGAAGCGGTTGATGAACTATATGGACCAGTTGATGCACCGGGAGATACTGGCATGTGGAGTGAGCCTGGCCCAGTTACGCTTGCTTCAGGAAGTTTACCGTGGACGGGGAAGGTTGTCAGCGTTGTGTGGAAGGCTGAATACGCAGGAGAAGCAAATCTGGCAGGACAAATACCGGTTACTGGTGAAGCTGGGAATGCGGAACCGATTACGGGAACTGCTGTTTGGTACCCGGTTTTGTAAATCACTGCAGCGAACTCCGTTTATCGCTCCGCAATAACCCGCCTCCGGCGACCCTATCCAGAAACACTGAAACGCCGGCTACACCCGGTGGCGGTGGGGCATGTTTTGCCTGTGGTGTCGTGAAGTAAAACACAGATCATTATTCAGGCGGGACGCTGAATGTATGGCCTTTCATACCGTTTGATAAGTAAAAACGCTTCTGGAATGAAACCCGAAGTGAATGATACGGCCTGAGCAGAAGCGTTACATATTTACTGCATGATCCCGGTATAGCCATGAATTCCCATATACACGCCGACCAGACCAATCAGAATGCTCGAAAAATAGGGCGCCCGCCGGGCAAGCGTCGAAAAACCACTCCAGCGCTTTGCTGCCTGTTGAACGCTTATCGCCGCGCCCACGCCTACCGTCACCAGCGTTAATGCCAGGCTAAGACTAAAGCTCAGCACCATCGTGGCGCCCAGCGTAAACGCTTTAAGCTGGATACAAATCAGTAAAACGGTGATCGCAGCCGGACAGGGGATAAGCCCTCCGGTCAGTCCGAACAGCAGGATCTGTCCATTAGTCACTGTTTGACCATCAAAACGGCGTTGAATATCGGCAGCATGGGCGCGTTCATGGGCATCCTGATACGCTTTTGACGTTGCGCCTTCCGGATGTATGTGGCCATGATGGTCATGGTCATGGTCATGGTCATGGTCATGGTCATGGTCGTGATGGTGGTTTCCCGCCAGCCACTGCTGCTCGCCTCGCCATGTCCGCCAGAACATCCAGCACGCGGTGCTCAGAATAATGATCGCAGAAATTAACTGCAGCCATGGTTCCACTGATTGTGCGGTGAATGCCCGGCTAAGATACATCCCACCCAGAGCGATTAACCAGACGATCGCGGTATGAGAAAGCGTTGCTGCCAGACCGAGCATGACAGCCTGTTTAACCGTACCTTTAATGGCAATGATAAAAGCCGCCATCATAGTTTTGGAGTGCCCTGGTTCAAGCCCGTGCAAAATACCTAATAAAATGGCGCTGGGAATGAAGAACCAGCCGTTTCCTTGCTGAAGAAGTGTCGGAAATTCACCCATGAGAATGATTCTTAGTTGTTTTATGTGGGGCGTCATTCTACTCCCCCCCCCCCCCAGTATGTAATACTACCCCTCAGTAGCATCGTAATGCTATAATTTGTATTCGTTAATGTTAGTGAGGTGTTGCAATGTCACATACCATCCGGGACAAACAAAAGCTTAAAGCCAGAACCAGCAAGATTCAGGGACAGGTGATAGCGCTAAAAAAAATGCTGGATGAACCGCATGAATGCGCGGCCGTGTTACAACAGATCGCGGCGATTCGCGGCGCGGTAAATGGCTTAATGCGTGAGGTGATTAAAGGGCATCTGACCGAGCATATCGTTCATCAGAGTGATGAAGCCAGACGTGAAGAAGATCTGGACGTAATATTAAAGGTGCTGGATTCTTATATAAAATAGCCGGGAGTTATATCCCGGCTATCTTTTACTTTAGCCGAAAAACATCACCGATACGCAAAGTAAACCGACGACCAACGTAATGAAATTGCCTACTGAACGGTAGGGTTTCAATGCCGGTATCAGGTACGTTGACAACGTGGGCATAATAAACAGAATCATCGCAATGAGCGGGCCGCTAATAGCATAAATCATAGAGATGGCATTCGGGTTAATACAGCAAATAATAAACGTAATCCCGGAGACCAGCATGATAGACAGCGCGCGATTGAACGCCCGGCTTTTTTTCACGCCAACCTGCTGTAGGGTGGTTCTTACCATTTCGGTTGCGCCCTCAATGACGCCGAAATAGGTGCCGAGGAAAGATTTCGACATGGCCACGACGGCAACGATAATACCGGAAATAGAGAGCCAGGCCGGCGCATTGGGCATCATCGAGAGCGCGGAAAGGATGGTAACGCCTTCGTTGCGCGCGTCTTCAATGTATGACGGCGGAATGGAGAGCAGGCAGCTAAAGACAAAGAACAGCACACTCAGGCAGATAATCAGGTAGGCGACCTTCATGATCTTTTTGCATTTATCCATGGCCTGATCGCCAAAATTTTCCCGTCTGTCGATGGCAAACGTCGAAATAATGGGCGTATGGCTAAAAGCAAAAACCATCACCGGAATAGAAATCCATACCTGGTGCAACGTGTGACTATCCAAAGACATCTGCCCGGTCAGTAACGAGGGTTGCCAGCTTCCGGTTAAGTAGAGCGAAAGGAACAAGAAGTAAGCGATAAGTGGAAAGACTAAAAAGCCCATTACGCGAAGAGTGGCATGTCTTCCCATTAAGAAAATCATATTCAGGATAAGTACTACGCCGAAGCTAACTGCCATCCGGATGCGAATATCTATCTGAATATGCTTCGCTAATTGCTCTGTCAGGGAATTGGTAATCGCCACAGCATAAATTAATACCACGACAAAAAACGCAATGAAATAAAGCGTGGTAATAATACTGCCGATTTTCTTGCCGTAATAATGAGTAACGGCGCCAGTAATTCCCTCACCTGCAGAAGTCTTTGAGGAAAGAATAAACTGACACAGCGCCTTATGCGGCCAGTATGTTAGAGGCCAGGCGACCAGCGCGGTAATAAATAGCACGATTGCGCCTGCCGATCCCAACTGGATGGGAAGGAAAAGAGTGCCTGCGCCTACAGCCGTTCCGTATAATGCAAAACTCCAGAGAGTCTCATCTTTTGACCAAATTTTAGACATTATTTGAATTTATCAACTATAAAACACACAAAAAGAAGCGCAATTTACCATAAATAGCGTCAGTTGGGGGCGTTTTAAGCAGATGGATGTCGTGGAGGAGGAGGGCCGGGAGCGTTGCGATCCCGGCAAAAAAGAGCAATATCATGCACTAACGCGCTGTTGGCGGCGGGTCACTATTCGTTGGCGTAAAACATCGTATGCCCAGTTGTACAGCATCGTGTACGGCAAAAAGAACAGGAAGAAACCAATTTCCAGGGTGAATGCTTGTAGCAGGCTGACATTCAGTACCCAGGCGACAATACTCACGCCAATGACAATAAACCCACTTTCAAATCCTAACGCATGGAGTGCGCGCACTTTGGCGGTTCGTCTCACCTGATGCGCAGGCCACAGTCGATCAAACAGAGCGTTATAAATGATATTCCAGATCATGGCCGTCGTTGCCAGCAATATCGTCAGGCCGCCCATCTCCAGCACCGAGCGCTGCATTAGCCAGGCGGTCGTTGGCGCCAGTATCGCAGTCGCAATACCTTCAAAACAGACAGCATGGAAAATACGCTCCGGCAGCGAGCGACGTTGTATGGCGTCATGTTGCATAAATGAAAAAACCTTACTCTTAATCAAATTAAAGAAATTTCCGCTATTTTATCGTTTAATATGATACCTAAAAGATAAAATCCATCGATAAAGTAGATAGGTTATGCGTTACTCACCTGAAGCGTTAATGGCATTTGTTGAGGCCGTCTCTTGCGGCTCGTTTTCTGCGGCGGCGCGCCGCCTGCGTAAAAGCCAGTCCACCATTAGTACCGCCATTGCGCATCTGGAGGCGGATCTGGGATTTTCATTATTTGATCGATCATCGCGCCAGCCCGTTCTGACCGAAGAAGGAAAACGGGTGCTTAGCTATGTTCAGGGTATTTTATCGGCGAGCGACCGTCTGGATGAGGTGGCGCTGACGTTATCCGGCGAGACGGAGGCAAGGCTCACGTTCGTCCTCTCTGATACCCTGCACCCTGACAGTCTGGAAGAGTTAATGGCGCAGTTTGATCGTCAATTTCCGCATACCGAGTTTGAATGCTTGATCGGAGAAAATGATGATGTCATCGACCTGCTGCAAAAAGGGCGCGCCCAGATAGGCCTGATTGAAGCGCGTGATGACTATCCCACAGACATTGGCGCGACGCGTCTGCCTGTTCAAAGCTGGATGGGAGTTTATGTGGCGACCACGCATCCGTTGGCGTCGCAGACGAACCTGCAATGGGAACAACTGCATACCTGGCGCGAGCTGCGTCTGAATACCTACCTTGAATCTAACGCCAACATTACGCGCGGCCCGGCCTGGTCAGCGCCAAACTATTTATTACTGTTGAGCATGGCGGTTCAGGGATTTGGCTGGTGCGTATTGCCCTGCGCGCTGGTGGAAGAGTTTGCGGCGGAAAAACCGCTGGCGCAGCTGGATGTTCCTGGCTGGCCGAGGGCGATTGCTATTGATTTGCTGTGGAACAAGAAGACGCCGCCCGGAACGGCGGGGAACTGGCTTCGCTACCATTTGCAGCAGAAATAAGCTGCGTCACCGCCAAATCAGCGTCATTTCCTTTGTGATAAAACTCACTTTTTTTAAACAATCAAGATAACTAATTTTAACAATGCTCTACTATGGCGGTGTCATTTTGCGCTGAGGTGGTAATGAAAGAGGTTGTGATAGTGGGGGCTTTACGGACACCCATCGGCTGTTTTCAGGGAACGCTGGCCCGTCATTCCGCCGTAGAGCTGGGGAGTATGGTCGTAAAAGCGTTAATTGAGCGCACCGGCGTGGACGCTAACGCTATCGATGAGGTCATCCTCGGTCAGGTGCTGACGGCTGGCGCCGGGCAGAATCCGGCGCGCCAGTCAGCCATCAAAGGAGGGCTGCCGACTACCGTTTCCGCCATTACCATTAATGACGTTTGTGGTTCCGGTTTAAAAGCGTTGCACCTGGCGACGCAGGCTATTCAGTGCGGCGAAGCGGACATTGTTATTGCGGGCGGGCAGGAGAATATGAGCCGTGCGCCGCATGTCCTCAATGACAGCCGTAGCGGCGCGTTGCCTGATGCCGACAATCTGGTGGATAGTCTGGTACATGATGGCTTATGGGATGCCTTCAACGATTATCACATTGGCGTGATGGCAGAAAACCTGGCGCGGGAATATGGCATTAGCCGCGAGTTACAGGATGCTTATGCGCTCAGTTCGCAGCAAAAAGCCAGGGCCGCGATTGATACCGGACGTTTTAAAGATGAGATTGTCCCCATCGTCACGCAACGTAATGGGCAGACCGCAATTGTCGATACGGATGAACAACCGCGGGCCGACGCCAGTGCGGAGGGGTTAGCCCTGCTGCATCCGGCGTTTGATAGTTTAGGTTCGGTGACGGCGGGTAATGCCTCCTCAATCAACGATGGCGCCGCCGCGGTGATGATGATGAGCGAGGCGAAAGCCCAGGCGCTGGGGTTGCCGGTGCTGGCGCGCATCCGCGCGTTTGCCAGCGTCGGCGTCGATCCTGCGCTAATGGGGATTGCGCCGGTATATGCTACCCGGCGCTGTCTGGAGCGTGCCGGCTGGCAACTGACGGAGGTCGACCTTATCGAAGCCAACGAAGCGTTTGCCGCCCAGGCGTTGTCGGTAGGAAAAATGCTGGAATGGGATGAGCGACGGGTAAACGTTAATGGCGGCGCGATTGCGCTGGGGCATCCCATTGGCGCTTCCGGCTGTCGAATTCTGGTTTCACTGGTGCACGAAATGGTTAAACGCGACGCGCGTAAAGGCCTGGCGACGCTGTGTATCGGTGGCGGTCAGGGCGTTGCTTTAACCATTGAACGCGACTGATCCTGCGCCAGCCATCCTTTTCCTGTTTCAGTATTCCGTCATAAAAAGCCCTCTATCACGAGGGCAAAGCCAGTGACAGAAACCCCTTTTTCGGCATAGTGCGGAACGTCTTGCCGCGTCGGGCATTGCAGACGCATACCGCTTTTAATTCAATTCGCACATCAGACCTCGTTCTAAAACAAGCTCCAATTTTTATCTGGGTAACCGCATACAGCATCTGGCGCGCATGTCTGAAAACCAGACAAATGCGTAAGTTTTAGCGCCGATCGTGATCGCTACAGCAGTTTTAAAAATAACCAGACATAAAAATGAAACGTTGTTTTATTTATTGTTGAAAACCTTCATCCAGGCGACTATGATGCCGTTAAATAAATCAAAACGGTGTTTTGATTTTATGCCATTGCGATCGATTTATCATTGGAGGGAAAAGTGGACGTAAGGCAAAGTATCCATAGCGAGCACGCTAAAACGCTGGACACCCAGGCGCTGCGACGCGAGTTTTTAATAGAAAATATTTTTGTCGCTGATGAATATACGATGGTCTACAGCCATATCGACCGTATTATTGTCGGCGGCATTATGCCCGTCAGCCATCCCGTTGAAATCGGCGGAGAAGTAGGTAAACAGCTTGGCGTTTCCCGATTACTGGACCGCCGCGAGCTGGGCGTCATTAATATTGGCGGCGCGGGCGCCATTATCGTTGACGGGCAGCGCCATGACATTGGTCATCGTGATGCTCTGTATATTAGTAAAGGGGCGAAAGAGCTGGTCTTCGTCAGCAATGAGGCGAGCAGACCGGCGAAGTTTTATTACAACTGCGCGCCAGCGCATACCGCTTATCCGACGAAAAAAGTGTCGCCTGCCGACGTTGCGCCCGTCACCTTAGGCGATAACCTCACCAGTAACCGTCGCACTATCAATAAATATTTCGTACCGGATGTACTGGAAACCTGTCAGCTCAGTATGGGACTCACCGAACTGGCGCCCGGCAATCTATGGAACACCATGCCATGCCATACCCATGAGCGCCGTATGGAGGTGTACCTCTATTTCAATATGGAAGAGGACAGTTGCGTTTTCCATATGATGGGGCAGCCTCAGGAAACCCGTCATATTGTGATGCGTAATGAACAGGCGGTTATTTCCCCAAGCTGGTCAATACATTCCGGCGTTGGCACCAAAGCCTATACGTTTATTTGGGGCATGGTGGGAGAAAATCAGGTCTTCGATGACATGGATCACGTTGCGGTACAAGATCTGCGCTAGTCGCGACCGGTGATAACGCCTGTGCGTGACAGGCATGACAAAAATAAGGATTAACAATGATTTTGAATGCATTTTCTCTTGAAGGTAAAGTCGCGGTTGTGACGGGGTGCGATACCGGATTGGGGCAGGGGATGGCGTTAGGGCTGGCGGAAGCGGGCTGTGACATTGTCGGTATTAACATTGTTGAACCGACGGAAACTATTGCGCGCGTCACCGCTCTGGGACGTCGTTTTTTAAGCCTGACAGCCGATCTGCGCCAAATCGATGGTATTCCGGCGCTACTGGAACGGGCGGTGACGGAATACGGTCATATTGATATTCTGGTGAATAACGCGGGTTTGATCCGTCGTGAAGATGCGATTGATTTCACGGAAAAAGACTGGGATGACGTCATGAACCTGAACATCAAGAGCGTGTTCTTTATGTCTCAGGCGGCGGCAAAACATTTTATTGCCCAGGGCAACGGCGGCAAAATTATTAATATCGCGTCAATGCTCTCCTTCCAGGGCGGCATTCGCGTTCCGTCTTATACCGCGTCGAAAAGCGGCGTAATGGGAATAACGCGTCTGATGGCGAACGAGTGGGCGAAACACAATATCAATGTAAACGCCATCGCGCCGGGCTATATGTCCACGAATAATACCCAGCAATTGCGCGCTGATGCACAACGTAGCGCCGAAATTCTCGACCGTATTCCGGCTGGACGTTGGGGGCTACCGGGCGATTTAATGGGCCCGGTAGTCTTCCTGGCATCCAGCGCCGCTGATTATATTAACGGCTATACCATAGCGGTAGATGGCGGTTGGCTGGCGCGTTAATCCGCTACTGACAAATGCGTTTCTGGGAAAATCGACTCTTTGGCCGAAAAAACTGATAAAGCCCTGTCCTCGTACAGGGTTTTTTTATGATCTCATTAGCATAGTCCATATTGTGGGTTTAACTTAACTCATATATTGTTAAATAATAGCTATAATCAATGAGTTAACTTATTGAAATATTGGTGGTTTGAAAAAATATCTGGCAACGGCGTTAAATTTAAAAAGTGTAATATCCATCACATATCGCTATAGCGTAGCCATTTAATCCATATTTATGCCGTTTCCAGCCTGACACTTGAGGAAGAGTATCCCGTACTTTCAGGCTATGTCTTACTCTGTGGTGGCAGGAAAATATGGTCTCTATTAATGACTCTGCTTTAACGCCGCGTTCGCTTCGCGACACACGACGTATGAATATGTTTGTTTCGGTTTCTGCAGCGGTTGCGGGACTGTTATTTGGTCTGGATATCGGCGTTATCGCCGGGGCGCTGCCTTTTATTACCGACCATTTCGTACTGACCAGCCGGCTGCAGGAGTGGGTCGTCAGCAGTATGATGCTTGGCGCGGCAATTGGCGCATTATTTAACGGCTGGCTTTCATTCCGGCTGGGGCGTAAGTATAGCCTGATGGCTGGCGCGATTTTGTTTGTACTCGGCTCGCTGGGGTCGGCGTTTGCTTCCAGCGTGGAAGTATTGATTGGCGCCCGCGTGATACTGGGCGTAGCAGTAGGGATTGCCTCCTATACCGCGCCGCTTTATCTCTCTGAAATGGCAAGTGAAAATGTTCGCGGCAAAATGATCAGTATGTATCAACTGATGGTGACGTTAGGCATTGTGCTGGCTTTTTTATCCGATACGGCATTCAGCTACAGCGGCAACTGGCGCGCGATGTTGGGCGTGCTGGCGCTGCCTGCGGTGTTGCTCATTATTCTGGTGGTATTCCTGCCGAATAGTCCGCGTTGGCTGGCGCAAAAAGGTCGCCATATTGAAGCGGAAGAGGTGCTGCGTATGCTGCGCGATACCTCGGAAAAAGCCCGTGATGAACTGAATGAGATTCGGGAAAGCCTCAAACTCAAGCAGGGCGGGTGGGCATTATTTAAAGCTAACCGCAATGTTCGCCGCGCCGTGTTCCTCGGTATGTTGCTACAGGCAATGCAGCAGTTCACCGGCATGAACATCATTATGTATTATGCGCCGCGCATTTTTAAAATGGCCGGCTTTACCACCACGGAACAGCAAATGATCGCTACGCTGGTGGTCGGACTGACCTTTATGTTCGCGACTTTTATAGCCGTCTTTACGGTCGATAAGGCCGGGCGTAAACCGGCGTTAAAAATCGGTTTCAGCGTAATGGCGTTAGGGACATTGGTGTTGGGCTACTGCCTGATGCAGTTTGATAACGGTACGGCATCAAGCGGTCTCTCCTGGCTTTCCGTTGGGATGACGATGATGTGTATCGCCGGTTACGCGATGAGCGCCGCTCCGGTGGTGTGGATACTGTGTTCGGAAATCCAGCCGCTGAAATGCCGTGATTTTGGCATTACCTGTTCAACCACGACAAACTGGGTATCGAACATGATCATCGGCGCGACATTCCTGACACTGTTGGACAGCATTGGCGCGGCAGGTACATTCTGGCTCTACACCGCGCTGAATATCGCTTTTATCGGCATCACTTTCTGGCTGATTCCGGAAACCAAAAATGTCACCCTGGAGCATATCGAACGCAAGCTAATGGCGGGCGAGAAGCTAAGAAATATTGGCGTGTAATCCTCCCTCCCATGCCGGATGACGCCTGTTATCCGGCATGATGAAAAATAGACTGGAAACGGATGTGTAAGTTTGCTTCACTGCCATAATGCTTTACAAAAAGGAGAGCGCAGTGAAAACGATCGGACTGTTGGGTGGTATGAGCTGGGAATCGACTATCCCTTATTACCGTTTAATCAATGAAGGCATTAAACAGCAGCTGGGAGGCCTGCACTCGGCGAGCTTACTGCTGCATAGCGTAGATTTCCACGATATTGAAGTATGTCAACGCCGCGGCGAGTGGGATAAAGCGGGCGATATCCTGGCGCAGGCCGCCCAGGGGTTACAGCAGGCGGGCGCAGAAGGCATTGTGCTGTGTACCAACACCATGCATAAAATCGCGCACGTTATTGAATCTCGTTGTTCTCTGCCTTTCCTACACATCGCGGATGCTACCGGGCGAGCTATCGCCCGTCAGGGGTTGCATCGCGTGGCGCTATTAGGGACTCGCTATACGATGGAACAGGATTTTTATCGCGGGCGGCTGGAACAGCAATTTGCGATTGAGACCATCGTGCCGGAGGCGGACGATCGGGCGCGTATCAATCAGGTCATTTTTGACGAGCTCTGCCAGGGGACATTCACTGACGCGTCGCGCCACTATTATTTACAGGTTATCGAACAACTGGCTGCGCAAGGCGCGCAGGGTGTTATTTTTGGCTGCACTGAAATAGGTTTGCTTGTTCCCCAGACGCAAAGCGCGCTACCGGTTTTCGATACCACGGCAATTCATGCCGCAGATGCCGTGAGCTTTATGCTTTCGTCATCGGCCCCAGAATAACCTCCAGCGGTTCGACCAGGCGCGAAAGATGCGTTTGTAAATGCTTACTGAAGGCGTCAACCAGCGCGGAGGCGGGGCGGTGTAGCGGGCGAATCAGGCTGACGGTAAAGGGCACGTCAATGCTGAAGCGGCGAACGGTGACGCCGCTGGCGGCATAGTCCAGTGCGGTCAGCGGGTTAACGATCGAAACGCCCGCCCCGGCGCGCACCATCGCGCAGACGGAGGCCGCGCTATGCGTTTCCACCACCATTCTGCGCTTCACCTGATGTTCGGCAAATAACGTATCCAACAACTGTCGATAGCTGTCCAGGCGGGAGAGGCTGATAAAGTTTTCCCCCTGAAAATCGTCTGGCGTCAGTACCGTTTTGGCGGCAAGCGGATGGTCGCAGGGCAGTACGCACACTTCATTTAGCGTTAGTAACTCGGTACGGGTTGTTCCTGCCGGGGCATGAAGCGTCTCCGTCAGCCCTAAGTCGTGGCGCTGGGCGGAGAGCCACTCTTCCAGCAACGGCGACTCCTGCGGCACAATATTCAGGCTGACATCCGGATAACGCGCCAGAAAAGGCGGTAGTAGCGGCGGCAAAAAGGATTGTGAAAAGACCGGCAGGCAGGCGATAGAGAGTTCGCCCTGACGGAACTCGCGCAGACTTTCCGCCGCGCTGACGATGCGATCCAACCCATACCAGGAGCGTTGTACCTCTTCGAACAGGCGTAGCCCTTGCACCGTCGGATGTAAGCGCCCGCGTGTGCGCTCAAACAGCGTTAATCCCAGCACTTTCTCAAAACGCGCCAGCTCGCGACTGACGGTAGGCTGCGAGGTATGCAGCAGCCGCGCCGCTTCGGTGAGATTTCCGGCGGTCATTACGGCATGAAAAATTTCAATGTGACGTAAATTAACGGCAGCCATACGTTTCCCTGAATCATTTATCCCATATCATTTTTGCATAGACTGACAATAAAACGATATTTTTTATTCTTTCTAAGGTATGGCGTAATCGTTAAAAAGCCCGTTCCGGAGTTTGTTATGTCATTGCCGCATTATTACGCTGAAACTGACCTTAACGCTGAAAATTTGCTCAGATTGCCTGCTGAATTCGGCTGTCCGGTCTGGGTCTATGACGCGCACATTATTCGCCGTCAGATAGCCGCCCTGCAGCAGTTTGACGTCGTGCGTTTTGCGCAAAAAGCCTGTTCGAACATTCATATCCTGCGCTTAATGCGCGCGCAGGGCGTCAAGGTGGATTCTGTTTCATTGGGGGAGATCGAACGTGCGCTGGCGGCGGGCTACGATCCGCAAACGTGCCCTGATGATATCGTTTTTACCGCCGATGTGATTGACGCCGCCACGCTGGCGCGCGTCAGCGAACTGCATATTCCGGTCAATGCCGGCTCGGTAGATATGCTGACGCAGCTTGGTCAGGTTTCGCCTGGGCATCGCATCTGGTTGCGCGTGAATCCTGGCTTTGGTCACGGCCACAGCCAGAAAACCAACACCGGGGGCGAAAACAGCAAACACGGCATCTGGCATAGCGATCTTCCGGCGGCGCTGGCGGTAATGCAGAAATACCGACTGAAACTTGTCGGTATCCATATGCACATTGGTTCCGGCGTCGATTATGGTCATCTGGAGCAGGTTTGCGGCGCGATGGTACGCCAGGTGCTGGAATGTGGTCAGGATTTGGACGCGATTTCGGCAGGCGGCGGACTCTCGATACCTTATCGTGAGGGAGAAGAGCCCGTTGATACGCGCCATTACTATGGCCTGTGGAACGCGGCACGCGAGCAAATCGCCCGCCATCTGGGACATGCGGTCAAGCTTGAGATCGAACCCGGACGTTTTCTGGTGGCGCAATCGGGCGTGCTGGTAACGCAGGTGCGTAGCGTAAAACAGATGGGAAGCCGCCATTTCGTGCTGGTAGATGCGGGTTTTAACGATCTGATGCGCCCGGCGATGTACGGTAGCTATCACCGTATTTCGGCGCTGGCGGCGGATGGTCGCGCGCTTGAAAATGGCCCGTGGGTCGAGACGGTGGTCGCCGGGCCGCTATGCGAATCAGGCGATGTTTTTACGCAGCAGGAAGGGGGAATGGTTGAAACACGCGCCTTACCTGCGGTCATCCCCGGCGATTACCTCGTATTGCACGATACCGGCGCGTACGGCGCGTCTATGTCATCGAATTACAACAGCCGCCCGCTCCTGCCGGAAGTACTGTTTGACAATGGACAGGCGCGGCTGATCCGCCGTCGTCAGACCATTGAGGAGTTGTTAGCGCTGGAGATGTTCTGAAGCGCATCATTAGGCCGGACGTTGAAAAAACGGGCCCGCGGAGACGGACTCACGCAGAATGAGCGTGCCGGTAAAGGGTGGGATCGGGGCGACCGGCTCGCTGTTCGCCAGACGAACGGCCTGATCGATCGCGGTGGCTATCATATCCTCGATGGGTAAATAGACTGTTGAAAGCCCCGGCTCAAGCCAGGTTGCGCCCGGCGCATCGTCAAAACCAAACAGCGACACATCCTGTGGGATGCGTAATCCGGCCTGGCGCAGCGCTTTTGCCGCGCCCAGCGCCGTGTCATCATTACAGGCGAATAGCGCGCTAAACGTGACGCCTTCCTCCAGTAATTCCCGGCAGGCGTCATAGCCGCGCGTCAGCGTGTAATCGCCGTATTTCACTTTTGCCGGTTGCCAGGGGATGCCATATTTTTCCAGCGCCTTGCGATAACCCGCTACGCGTGATGTGCCGGTGGGAGTATGAACAGGCAGCGTAATACAGGCGATATCGCGATGGCCCTGCGTAATCAGATATTCCACCGCCTGGAATGCCGCCGTCTCCTGCTCGAAGAAAATAGCGCGATCTCGGGCCTGAGTGACGTTGCGATTAATAATCACCAGCGGCATTTCCGTGGCGTCAATCAACGACAAAATCGCCAGCTCGTCCATATAGCGAGTGTAAAGAATAATAGCGTCGCACTGTCTGTCGGCCAACATTTGTACGGCTTTCTGCTCTCGTTCCGGCGTATCGTGACCATCGGTGACGATCAACTGCTTGTTATGCAACTCCGCCTGGCGCGACGCCCGGCGCAACAAACTGCCGAAATAGAAGCCGTCAAACGTAGAGACGACCAGACCGATGCTGTTGTTGGTGCGATTCGCCAGCGAGCGTGCCAGTAGGTTGGGGCGATAGTCCAGAGCCTGCATCGCCGTAAACACTTTCTGGCGCGTGCTTTCTTTTACCTGCCCCGTCCCATTCAGCACTCGTGAGACGGTGGCCTTTGATACGCCCGCATGGCGGGAAACATCCAGCATTGTCGCCATCATGCTACCCTGATTAATCGGTTGTCGACAGGTGCCCGGTATCCGTCGGCGTGGACACCGAATGTCGGCGTACCAGTGTCGGACTAAATACATGAGTTACTTCTGGCGTAGGACATTTCCCTGCCAGCGCTAAGGCCAGCTCCGCCGCCTGTGTCGCCATGGTGACGATCGGATACCGAATGGTGGTCAGTCGGGGACGCACATAGCGTGAGACCAGTACATCATCAAAACCGATGAGCGATACTTCGCCCGGCACCCCCACGCCATTATCATTTAATACTCCCATCGCGCCGGCCGCCATCGAGTCGTTATAGCAGGCCACCGCGGTAAAATTTCTGCCGCGACCTAATAACTCAGTCATCGCCTGCTCGCCGCCGCTTTCATCCGGTTCGCCGAACGTCACCAGCCGATCGTTAGCCGGGATATGGCTTTCCGCCAGCGCATCGTAATAGCCCCTCAGGCGATCTTCGGCATCAGAGATAGTGTGATTGGAACAGATATACCCAATACGCGTATGACCTTGCTGGATCAGATGCCGGGTCGCCAGCCATGCCCCGTAACGGTCATCCAGCGCGACACAGCGATGTTCTAACCCCGGTAAAATGCGGTTAATCAGCACCATGCCGGGGATTTGCTTCATTAATGAGGCCAGGTCCGCATCCGGAATCATTTTGGCGTGTACCACTAACGCTGCGCAACGATGACGAATCAACTGTTCAATAGCCTGACGCTCTTTTTGTTCGTTATGATACCCGTTGCCAATCAGTAAAAAATTGCCGGTGTGATACGCCACCTGTTCAACGGCTTTCACCATCGCGCCGAAAAAAGGATCGGAAACGTCGCCGACCACCAGACCGAGGGTTTCCGTTGCCTGCTGTGCCAGCGCGCGCGCGTTGGCGTTAGGGTGATAGCTCAAGGACTCCATTGCGCTGGTCACCGCCAGCCGGGACGCTTCGCTGGCTTTTGGCGAATCGTTAATAACGCGAGAAACGGTGGCGACTGAAACACCGGCCAGTCGGGCTACATCTTTTATGGTCGCCATGATAATACCTATAGTGGGTAAACGCTTACATTACGCCAGTTTTACGGAAAATGAACCTCTGTTCAAGCCTCTTGCCCCGCCGTGTCGGGCAAATGTGACCTGCACGGGAGAAATGCGTCTGTAAAGTGACAATACAAATCTTTCGTTACAGTTTGCGAAGCGCTGTTGCGATTGTCTGCTGGCAGGCCAGCGAGTCAGGTTGATAGAGTGGTGATCCCAGAGGTATTGATTGGTGAGATTATTCGGTACGCTCTTCGTACCTGTCTCTTGCACCAACCTGCGCGGATGCGCAGGTTTTTTTTCGAACCTATTTTGCTATCGCTCCTGTTACGCAACTCGTGTAATCTGCCACAATTCATGTTTTAGCGAATTGTCGGCCAAAGGGAGTTGAAATGCTGTTTGGATTTTTCCGTAACCTGTTTCGCGTGCTTTATCGTGTGCGCGTCACTGGCGATGTCCGGGCGCTACAGGGGAACCGGGTCTTAATTACCCCCAATCACGTTTCATTTATCGATGGTATGCTACTGGCGCTGTTTTTGCCGGTACGGCCTGTCTTTGCGGTATATACCTCCATCAGCCAGCAATGGTATATGCGCTGGTTAACGCCGCTGATCGATTTTGTACCGCTCGATCCCACTAAACCCATGTCCATTAAACACCTGATGCGTCTGGTGGAGCAGGGGCGTCCAGTGGTGATTTTCCCGGAAGGGCGGATTTCCGTGACCGGCTCGCTGATGAAAATTTATGACGGCGCAGGCTTTGTGGCGGCAAAATCGGGCGCAACCGTCATTCCGCTCCGCATTGACGGCGCGGAGCTTACCCCTTTCAGTCGCCTGAAAGGTCTGGTTAAACGGCGTTTGTTCCCCCGTATTCAGCTTCATATTTTACCGCCGACGCAAATACCGATGCCGGAAGCGCCGCGCGCGCGCGACAGACGTAAGATAGCGGGTGAGATGCTGCACCAGATCATGATGGAAGCGCGTATGGCGGTGCGCCCGCGCGAGACGTTATACGAATCGTTGCTGGCGGCGCAATATCGTTACGGCGCGGGTAAAAACTGTATTGAGGACATTAACTTTACGCCGGATACGTATCGTAAGTTACTGACCAAGACGCTTTTTGTTGGCCGGATTCTGGAAAAGTACAGCGTTGAGGGCGAGAAAATCGGTTTAATGCTGCCGAATGCCGCCATCAGCGCGGCGGTGATTTTCGGCGCGGTTTCTCGTCGCCGCATTCCGGCCATGATGAACTACACAGCGGGGGTAAAAGGGCTGACCAGCGCGATTGCCGCGGCGGAAATTAAAACGATTTTTACCTCCCGCCAGTTCCTCGATAAAGGTAAATTGTGGCACCTGCCGGAACAGCTAACGCAGGTTCGCTGGGTTTACCTGGAAGATTTAAAAGCGGACGTCACACTCGCCGACAAGCTGTGGATTTTTGCCCACCTCCTGGCGCCGCGACTGGCGCAGGTAAAACAGCAGCCGGAAGACGCGGCGATTATTCTTTTTACCTCCGGCTCGGAAGGGCACCCGAAAGGGGTGGTGCACAGCCATAAAAGCATTCTGGCGAACGTCGAGCAGATAAAAACGATTGCGGATTTCACCGCCAATGACCGTTTTATGTCGGCGCTGCCGCTCTTTCACTCGTTCGGTTTGACGGTGGGCCTGTTTACGCCGTTGTTGACCGGCGCGGAAGTGTTTCTTTATCCAAGTCCGCTGCACTATCGCATTGTGCCGGAACTGGTCTATGACCGTAACTGTACCGTGCTGTTTGGTACGTCAACCTTCCTCGGCAACTACGCGCGCTTTGCCAATCCGTATGATTTTTATCGCCTGCGCTATGTGGTGGCCGGTGCGGAAAAACTTCAGGAGAGCACCAAACAACTGTGGCAGGATAAATTCGGTCTGCGCATTCTTGAGGGCTACGGGGTAACGGAATGCGCGCCAGTAGTCTCGATTAACGTGCCGATGGCGGCTAAGCCTGGCACTGTTGGCCGCATTCTGCCTGGCATGGACGCGCGTCTGCTGGCGGTGCCCGGTATTGAAAACGGCGGTCGGCTACAGCTGAAAGGGCCGAATATCATGAATGGCTATCTGCGCGTGGAAAAACCGGGCGTGCTGGAGGTGCCGTCGGCGGAAAACGCCAGAGGCGAAACTGAGCGCGGCTGGTACGACACGGGCGACATTGTACGCTTCGATGAAAATGGTTTTGTGCAGATTCAGGGGCGCGCGAAACGCTTTGCGAAAATTGCTGGCGAAATGGTCTCGCTGGAGATGGTCGAGCAACTGGCGCTTGGCGTTTCGGCGGACAAAATGCACGCTACCGCCATTAAAAGCGATGCCAGCAAAGGTGAAGCGCTGGTACTGTTTACGACTGACAGCGAACTCACCCGAGAAAAGTTACAGCACTATGCCCGTGAACACGGTATTCCGGAACTTGCCGTCCCGCGTGATATCCGTTATCTGAAACAGCTTCCCTTGCTTGGCAGCGGGAAACCCGATTTTGTGACGCTGAAAAGTTGGGTGGATGCGCCGGAACAACATCATGAGTGAGTCAGTACGTACTAACACCTCCATCTGGTCGAAAGGGATGCTGTCGGTGATTGTCGCGCAGTTTCTCTCGGCTTTTGGCGATAATGCGCTGCTGTTTGCGACGCTGGCACTGCTGAAAGCTCAGTTTTACCCGGACTGGAGCCAGCCTGTTTTGCAAATGGTGTTTGTGGGCGCTTACATTCTTTTTGCGCCGTTTGTCGGCCAGATAGCGGACAGCTTTGCCAAAGGCCGGGTGATGATGGTCGCCAATGGTCTTAAACTGGCGGGAGCGGCAGGTATCTGCCTCGGCGTAAATCCTTTTGTCGGTTATACGTTGGTCGGGATTGGCGCGGCGGCTTATTCTCCGGCGAAATACGGTATTCTGGGCGAACTGACGACGGGCGATAAGCTGGTGAAAGCCAATGGTCTGATGGAAGCCTCTACGATCGCGGCGATTTTGCTCGGTTCCGTTGCGGGCGGCGTATTGGCTGACTGGCATGTCATCGCCGCGCTGGTTGCCTGCGCGTTGGCCTACGCTGGCGCAGTGGCGGCGAACCTGTTTATCCCGAAGCTTGTGGCGGCGCGTCCAGGACAATCCTGGCGGTTGTCGGCGATGACGCGTAGTTTCTTCAGCGCTTGCGTTGTCCTTTGGCGTAACGGTGAAACGCGTTTTTCGCTGGTGGGGACCGGGCTATTCTGGGGCGCAGGCGTGACGCTGCGTTTTCTGCTGGTGCTGTGGGTGCCGGTGGCGCTGGGTATTACGGATAACGCCACGCCGACTTACCTGAACGCCATGGTGGCGGTAGGCATTGTGGTCGGCGCGGGCGCGGCGGCAAAACTGGTGACGCTGGAGACCGTATCGCGCTGTATGCCCGCCGGGATTTTGATTGGCGTTGTGGTTGCGATCTTCTCATTACAGCACGCATTGCTGCCTGCTTATGCCTTGTTGCTGTTGATAGGTATGCTGGGCGGCTTTTTTGTGGTGCCGCTCAACGCTTTGCTCCAGGAGCGCGGTAAGAAGAGCGTTGGCGCCGGGAATGCCATAGCCGTACAAAATCTGGGCGAGAATAGCGCCATGCTATTAATGCTGGGACTGTACTCGCTGGCGGTGCTGGTTGGCGTTCCGGCAGTGGCGATAGGTATCGGCTTTGGCGTTCTGTTCGCGCTGGCGATCGCGGCGCTGTGGATCTGGCAGCGCCGGCAGGCATCATACTGAGTGAATATGCCGGGCGGCGAGTGCGCGTTATCCGGCTTACATTGTCTCTGTAAGCCCGGAAGCGTAGCGCCACCGGGCACTGACTATCACGGCGCCGGATAGGTATAAACCTGATGCGCCGCCTCTATCTCCGCCAGGACCTCTTCGCTTAACGTCAGATGCAGACTTTCCACATTCGTCTTGAGCTGCGCCATCGTGGTTGCGCCCAGTAACGTACTGGCGACAAACGGCTGGCGGCGAACAAAGGCCAGCGCCATTTGCGCCGGATCAAGATTGTGACGCTTCGCGATATCGACGTAGGCGGCAACGGCTTTTTGTGCCTGTTCGCCGCTGTAACGTGTGAAGCGGCTGAACAAGGTATTCCGCGCGCCTGCGGGTTTGGCCCCGTTCAGGTATTTACCGGTTAATGTGCCAAACGCCAGACAGGAATAGGCGAGCAATTCAACACCTTCATACTGGCTGACTTCCGCCAGTCCGACCTCGTAGCTGCGGTTTAACAGGCTATAGGGGTTCTGGATAGTGACAATACGCGGCAGGTCATGTTTTTCCGCCAGATGCAGATAGCGCATAACGCCAAACGCTGTCTCATTTGAAACGCCAATATAACGAATCTTACCCGCTCGCTGAAACTCACTTAGCGCGTCTAACGTCTCCAGCAGACTTACTACTGGCGTGGAGTCCGTCCAGTTATAGCCGAGTTTACCGAAGCAGTTAGTGGGGCGCTGCGGCCAGTGCACCTGATACAAATCCAGATAGTCGGTCTGCAATCGGGTCAAACTGTCGTGTAGCGCTTCGCGAATATTTTTACGATCCAGCGCCTTATGAGGCCGGATGCCTTGATCATTATTACGTGCCGGTCCGCTGACTTTGCTGGCGATGATCAGTTTTTCACGGTTGCCGCGTTTGGCGAGCCAGTTACCGATATAGGATTCCGTCAGCCCTTGTGTTTCCGGGCGCGGCGGTACCGGATACATCTCGGCGGCGTCGATAAGGTTAATGCCATTTGCGATGGCATAGTCGAGCTGTGCGTGAGCGTCGGCTTCGCTGTTTTGTTCACCAAATGTCATTGTGCCCAGCCCTAGCGTACTTACTTCGAGCGAGCTGTGGGGTATACGGTGATAGTGCATAGCCGTTTCCTTTTTATTATGAAGTCAGAAATTCCCGACAAAGGACAATAAAAATGGCAGAGGGAAGGCAAAAGGGAAAGTAAAATTGTAGGCTGCGCGGCGTAATTGTTACCGGGCGTGGTCGCCACGCACCGTTACGGGACGCAGCCTGAAGGCCTGCAGAACGCTGACCTTGATCACAGGCCACCGCTTAACGTTCGATGATTTGGGATACTTCGTCACGGTTGATTTGCATCTCGTTTCCCTGTGCATCGGTATAGCTGACCAGACCGGTATCATCGTCAACTTGCGGTTTTCCATCGGTCAGGATCATACGACCATCTTTCGTCGCCATTACATAATCGCTGCTGCATCCGGATACCGCAAAAGCCAACCCTACTGCGGAAATTACAACTGCCCACTTTTTCATCCGTTTATCCTCACGTAGCCTGCATCTGATAATAGTCTGTTAATCATATGTCTGATAATAGTCTAGTAATAACGCGCAGCTCTGCATGTCGGAAGCAGCAAAATCTTAATCTGTGAGAAGAAAGGAAATAAAGTGAGTATTCGCTCCCCGGCGGGGGAGCGAGACAGGATTACAGCGGATTCTTTTTATTACGCAACAGGTTCAGGCTCTCTACTGCGATAGAGAAGAACATGGCGAAGTAGATATATCCTTTCGGAACGTGAACGTCGAAACTTTCCAGAATCAGGGTAAAGCCAACCAGGATCAGAAAGGAGAGCGCCAGCATTTTTACCGACGGATGGCGATCGACAAACTCGCCGATAGGCCGTGCCGCAAACATCATGACGCCCACGGCAATAACGACTGCCGCCATCATAATAAACAGATGATCGGAGAGGCCAACCGCTGTGATAACTGAATCAAGGCTGAAAATAATATCCAGCAGCATAATCTGCACTATTGCGCCCAGGAAAGAAGAAACCCGGGTTTTTAACCCTTCTTCTTCGCCTTCGATGGACTCATGGATCTCCTTGCTGGCTTTCCAGATTAAAAATAACCCACCCAGTAGAAGAATGAGATCGCGGGCGGAAATCGCTTCGCCGAAAAGCTCAAACAGCGGATTAGTCAGCCGAGTGACCCAGGCGATTGACGCCAGCAGCGCCAGGCGCATAACCATCGCCGCCGCCAACCCAAGCCGCCGTGCGTGGTTCCGTTGCGCCGTAGGAAGTTTTGCTACCACCAGAGAAAGAAAAATAATGTTGTCGATCCCAAGTACAATCTCCAGCAGCGTCAGCGTACCGAGCGCCAGCCAGGCATTAGGATCGGTTATCCATGCAAATAACATCGAACAAAGTCCTGCCAAAAAAAGAAGCGGTAATTATAGGCCCGTCGGGTGACGGGCGAAAGCCCGGGCTGAATTTGCGCAACCAGGAGCGGTGTAAAATAGCGGCGACAATACGCTTACGTTTATTCGGCGTCGGCCCGACGCGTAGCCATAGCGGAGGCGCATTTGCGTGTAATGGACGTTACGGATTCTGCAATAAAAAATGGCGAGCCAGCAGCGCCTGCGTAAAATTTTTTTTCAGATAAAATCCACGCGGTAGCGTCAAAATAGGTTCCCCGCGCGCGCCGATAGCCTCGGTGAGCGCCCTGGCATTGACGGCTTTGGGTCGCAGTTGCAAGACTTCGCCATGACGGGCGGTAATGCGTTCCACCTGGCCCAGCACTATCATGTCCATCAGCTCTTCCCAGTCGAGGCGTAGCTGCCTGTCCTCTTCTTCACTCGGACTCCAGAGTAGCGGCGAACCTACGCGGCGTTCGGCTAACGGTATGCTGCGATTGCCTTCGACCGGCACCCATAGCACGCGCTTCAATTTATGCCGTACGTGACTTGTCTCCCAGGTCACGCCGCTGTTACCGGTTAACGGCGCCACGCAAACAAAGGTTGTTTCCAGAGGACGACCCAGACTATCCACCGGGATGGTTTTCAGTTCTACGCCTAATGCGGCGAAATCCTGCTCCGGCTTGCTCCCGGCGCTGGCGCCGAGCCAGATCTCCAGCAAGACGCCGATCCAGCCTTTGTCTCGCTTCAAATCTTTAGGCGTGGTAATGCCGGCCATCGCCGCCAGCTCGCCTAACGTATAGCCGGAAAGCTGCCGCGCCTGGGCTAACAGCAATGCTTCCGAAGCAGGCGGAGTCGGTAGCGGACAAAGAGCGGACATGACTATTACCTTAGGTCAAAAAATGAGCAGTGATTTTATACCGTATGGGCAGAGTTTATCTTTTTCTGTGTCTTATATTCAATAGACTGATTTTTATTGCCTTTTTTGTGTTGTTTCTTCGTGTTGCGCAACGCTGAAGCGGGTTTTCCAATTCTGGTCACTGACAATAAACAGGATCTTACACTATGTTATCCACAGAAAGTTGGGATAACTGTGTAAAACCGCCACTACTGTTTCCATTTACAGCCTTGACGTGCGACGAAAATCGAAAATTCAGACAAATAGTGCGTAAGTTATTGGCACAATCTGTGGATAAAACCGACGCTGGTTGATCTTTCATCAGCATAAGGATCTTAGGTGTGATGCTTGTCACGCTTTATGAAGGTGGCATGTAAGATTGGTCTATAACACAATGAATATAAGGCACTATTTTTACTGTTTTCAGTATGAGGAATTCAGACTGTTCTGGGTTTTCCCGTGGTAATTCCATACTTCTTCACAACTATATCCACAGAAAAGGTGAATAAAATGGCACAAGGGCGTCATCATCTGTTTATAACTCGGCTATTTACTGTGAGTTATTCAATTGTTATTAGGCTGTGTCACTATTACAGAGTGGTTTACCGCCTCACTGGAGTATGAAACAATCGTTCATATATAAGGTTTATGTTGAGGTAGTCCGGTGATTGATGACGATGGCTACCGCCCAAATGTAGGTATCGTAATTTGTAATCGTCAGGGGCAGGTGATGTGGGCCCGGCGATTTGGTCAGCACTCCTGGCAGTTCCCGCAGGGCGGGATAAATCCAGGGGAGTCGGCAGAACAGGCGATGTACCGGGAACTGTTTGAAGAAGTTGGGTTAAGCCGTAAAGATGTGCGGATCCTTGCTTCTACTCGCAACTGGTTGCGTTACAAGTTACCAAAACGTTTGGTGCGTTGGGACACAAAGCCGGTATGTATCGGCCAGAAACAAAAGTGGTTTCTTTTGCAGTTAATGAGCGCCGACGCCGAAATCAATATGCAAACCAGCAGTACGCCGGAGTTTGACGGCTGGCGCTGGGTAAGTTACTGGTATCCGGTTCGACAAGTGGTGTCATTTAAACGCGATGTCTACCGCAGGGTAATGAAAGAGTTTGCAAGTGTTGTCATGGCGCTTCAGGATAATCCCCCTAAGCTACAAAGCGCGCCTGCTTATCGACGTAAAAGAGGTTAAGCCACGCAAATTATGCTCACTCGCCTGCGCGAAATAGTCGAAAAAGTGGCCAGTGCGCCGCGTCTGAACGAGGCGCTGAATATTCTGGTCACGGATATCTGTCTTGCGATGGATACAGAGGTTTGCTCGGTTTACCTGGCCGATCATGACCGACGCTGTTATTACCTGATGGCGACGCGGGGGTTGAAAAAACCGCGTGGTCGAACCGTTGCGCTTGCGTTTGATGAGGGGATCGTCGGTCTGGTGGGCAGGCTGGCGGAACCCATTAACCTTGCCGATGCGCAAAAACATCCCAGCTTTAAATACATTCCTTCGGTAAAAGAGGAGCGTTTTCGCGCGTTTCTCGGCGTGCCGATCATTCAGCGTCGCCAACTTCTCGGCGTGCTGGTCGTACAGCAGCGCGAATTGCGCCAGTACGATGAAAGCGAAGAGTCTTTCCTCGTCACGCTCGCTACGCAGATGGCGGCTATCCTGTCACAGTCGCAGGTCACAGCGCTGTTCGGGCAATACCGGCAAACGCGAATCCGCGCGCTTCCTGCGGCGCCGGGCGTGGCTATCGCAACGGGCTGGCAAGACGCGACCATGCCGCTGATGGAACAGGTTTACGAAGCGTCTACGCTGGATACCTCTCTTGAACGCGAACGACTGACCGGCGCGCTGGAAGAGGCGGCGAACGAATTCCGACGATACAGCAAACGCTTTGCCGCCGGCGCGCAAAAAGAGACGGCGGCCATTTTCGATCTGTACTCACACCTGCTTTCAGACGCCAGACTGCGTCGCGAACTCTTCGCCGAGGTCGACAAAGGCGCTGTTGCGGAGTGGGCCGTTAAAAAAATCATCGAAAAATTTGCCGAGCAATTTGCGGCGCTAACTGATAACTACCTCAAAGAACGTGCGGGAGACTTACGCACTCTGGGGCAGCGACTGTTATTCCACCTTGATGATTCAGTTCAGGGGCCAAACACCTGGCCGGAACGTTTTATTCTGGTCGCGGATGAGCTGTCGGCGACCACCCTGGCGGAGCTGCCGCAGGACAGACTGGCGGGCGTTGTGGTGCGCGACGGCGCGGCAAACTCGCATGCGGCGATTATGGTGCGCGCGCTCGGTATCCCGACCGTCATGGGCGCGGATATCCAACCTTCGGTTCTACATCGCCGTACGTTGGTGGTGGATGGCTATCGCGGTGAATTACTGGTCGATCCTGAACCCGTGCTTATTCAGGAATATCAGCGGCTCATTAGTGAAGAGATAGAACTCAGTCGTCTGGCGGAGGACGACGTCAATCTTCCCGCCCAACTGAAAAGCGGCGAGCGAGTCAAAGTGATGCTGAATGCCGGGCTCAGCCCCGAGCATGAGGAAAAGTTAGGCAGTCGGATCGACGGTATCGGCCTGTACCGTACTGAAATACCCTTTATGCTGCAAAGCGGGTTTCCCTCGGAAGAAGAGCAGGTGGCGCAGTATCAAGGGATGCTGCAAATGTTTAACGATAAACCGGTGACGCTGCGGACCCTGGATGTGGGAGCGGATAAGCAACTGCCCTATATGCCGATCAGCGAGGAGAACCCGTGTCTGGGCTGGCGCGGGATCCGCATTACGCTGGATCAGCCGGAGATCTTTTTGATCCAGGTCCGCGCGATGCTGCGCGCCAATGCGGCGACTGGCAACCTCAGCATTTTGTTGCCGATGGTCACCAGTATTGATGAAGTCGATGAAGCGCGGCGTCTGATCGAACGCGCCGGGCGCGAGGTCGAGGAGATGATCGGCTATGCGATCCCGAAACCGCGTATCGGCATTATGCTGGAAGTACCGTCAATGGTATTTATGCTGCCGCATCTGGCTAACCGGATCGACTTTATCTCGGTCGGCACCAACGATTTAACGCAATATATCCTGGCGGTAGATCGCAACAATACCCGCGTGGCCAGTATTTACGACAGTCTGCATCCGGCTATGCTGCGCGCACTGAGCATGATTGCGCAGGAAGCCGAAAAAAATGGCCTCGATCTTCGCTTGTGCGGCGAGATGGCGGGCGATCCGATGTGCGTGGCGATTCTTATCGGTCTGGGATATCGCCATCTTTCGATGAATGGCCGTTCGGTAGCGCGTGTGAAATATCTGCTGCGGCATATCGATTTTGAAGACGCGCAAACCCTTGCCAGACGCAGCCTTGAGGCGCAGATGGCGACCGAGGTGCGTCATCAAGTGGCGGCGTTTATGGAGCGCCGCGGGATGGGGGGATTGATTCGCGGAGGGTTGTAACGACTGGAGCGGGAAAAGAGAGTGACTGTGGATTCACGGCGCAGACAACACGCCTGCAAGATGAAAGACAATGCGTATATACCCAAAATAATTCGAGTTGCTTAAAGGCGACAAGGGAGTGAGTCCCCAGGAGCATAGATAACTATGTGACTGGGGTGAGCGACAAATCTGCCGGGAGCAGATTTGAACGTCGCGTGCGACGGCCCGTCAGGGCGAGGCCCATGGATGGGCCGAGTAATCCGTAGCCAACACATAAGCAACTTGAAGTATGAAGGGTATACATATCTTTTAACGGTAATCGGCATCTCGCTTTTAACCCTTGTGCTATTATTCGCACCTTTGGAGCGTCTGCAACGCGCAGGCGCGTTTATCGATCGCTATCTCTTCAGCGAAATAACAAGAAATTGTGGTGACAGATGACCAGTAGCTATCTGCATTTTCCGGACTTTGATCCGGTCATTTTCTCAATTGGGCCCGTCGCGCTTCACTGGTATGGCTTGATGTATCTGGTGGGATTCGTTTTCGCGATGTGGTTGGCGGTGCGTCGTGCTAACCGTCCGGGAAGCGGTTGGACCAAAAACGAAGTTGAAAATTTACTCTATGCAGGTTTCCTGGGGGTCTTCCTGGGGGGGCGTATTGGCTATGTCCTGTTTTATAACTTCCCTCTGTTTCTGGATAACCCGCTCTATTTATTCCGCGTCTGGGACGGCGGCATGTCCTTCCACGGCGGGCTTATCGGCGTGATACTGGTGATGATTATCTTCGCCAGGCGCACGAAGCGCTCGTTCTTTCAGGTGTCTGATTTTATTGCGCCGTTAATTCCGTTCGGCCTGGGCGCCGGGCGTCTGGGCAACTTTATCAACGGTGAATTGTGGGGGCGCGTCGATCCTAACTTCCGGTTTGCCATGCTCTTTCCTGGCTCACGCGCGGAAGATATTGCGCTGCTGCCGTCACATCCGCAATGGCAGCCTATTTTTGATACCTACGGCGTATTGCCGCGCCACCCTTCCCAGTTGTATGAACTGGCATTAGAAGGCGTGGTGCTGTTTATCATCCTTAATCTCTTTATTCGCAAACCGCGTCCGATGGGCGCAGTCTCCGGATTATTCCTGATTGGCTATGGCGCGTTTCGTATCATTGTTGAATTCTTCCGCCAGCCGGACGCGCAATTTACCGGCGCGTGGGTACAGTACATCAGCATGGGGCAGATTCTCTCTATCCCGATGATTATCGCTGGCGCGATCATGATGGTTTGGGCATATCGCCGCCGCCCGCAGCAACACGTTTCCTGAGGAACCATGAAACAGTATTTAGAACTGATGCAAAAAGTGCTGGATGAAGGCACACAGAAAAACGACCGTACCGGCACCGGCACGCTTTCCATTTTTGGCCATCAGATGCGTTTTAACCTGCAGGAAGGCTTTCCTCTGGTGACGACGAAACGCTGCCATTTACGTTCAATTATTCACGAACTGCTATGGTTTTTGCAGGGCGATACCAACATCGCTTACCTGCACGAAAATAATGTCACCATCTGGGACGAATGGGCCGATGAGAACGGCGATTTAGGCCCGGTTTATGGTAAGCAGTGGCGTGCATGGCCAACACCGGATGGCCGCCATATCGATCAGATCGCCACGGTCTTAAGCCAGCTTAAAAACGACCCGGACTCTCGCCGTATTATCGTTTCTGCGTGGAACGTCGGCGAGCTGGATAAGATGGCGCTGGCGCCGTGTCACGCCTTTTTCCAGTTTTATGTCGCAGATGGAAAACTCTCCTGTCAGCTTTATCAGCGCTCCTGCGATGTGTTCCTCGGTCTGCCGTTCAACATTGCCAGCTACGCGTTACTGGTGCATATGATGGCGCAACAGTGCGACCTGGACGTTGGCGATTTTGTCTGGACCGGCGGCGACACGCACCTGTACAGCAACCATATGGAGCAGACGCACCTGCAATTAAGCCGTGAACCGCGCGCGCTGCCGAAATTGGTCATTAAGCGTAAACCCGATTCGCTTTTTGACTACCGGTTCGATGATTTCGAAATTGAAGGCTATGATCCGCACCCCGGTATTAAAGCGCCGGTCGCTATCTAAGCGCTGACGATCCTGCCATAACCGACGTCATCGCGCGTCGGTTTTTTTTACCCTTCGTCTCAATCTTCGGCGCGGATTCCTGAAATTTTGCAACGCGCTGCAAGACATGAACTTTTTTCCGTAACGCGCCGAACAATCTGTATTTGGCGCTCGTTATTTTTCTTCCGCCCGCCATACTGCCGACATGAAAAAACAACAGGGCTATACGCTCATTGAAACGGTGGTCGCGATGTCGCTCATTATCATTCTCAGCGCCACAGGACTTTATGGCTGGCAACGCTGGCAGCAGCAACAGCGCCTGTGGCAAACCGCATGTCAGGTGCGGGATTACCTGCTGCAACTTCGTGAGGACGCTCACTGGCATAACCGCGATCACATTCTTCGCGTGGTCAGCGAAGGCGGTTCATGGTGCTTTGTCAGCTCTGTTGCTACGCAAACATCGTGTACGCCATCTTCCCCCTTTGTGTTTACGCCCGACTGGCGTGATGTCGTCCTTGCCGATATCACGCCGTCGTTAGCCTTCTTTGGCTTGCGCAATACGGCATGGGCAGGGCACATCGTACTGAAAAACGCTGCCGGAGAGTGGCGTCTGGTCGTCTCCTCTTGGGGGCGAATCAGGCTATGCGAGCGTAATGAGGCCGCCACGTGTCAATAACCACGCGGGGGTTCTCGCTACTGGAAGTTGTGCTGGCGATGGCGATAGGTTCCATTTTACTGCTTGGGTCCGCACGATTTTTACCGGCGCTACAGCGTGAGATCTGGCACAACACGCGACAGTTATCGCTGGAAGATGAAATCTGGCAGCGAACCTATACCGTAGCGAAGCATCTTCAGCGTGCGGGTTACTGCCATGGCCACTGTGTCGGCGAAGGGTTACATCTTGCTGAACAGGGGCAATGCGTCATCGTTCAGTGGGACGGGAATAATAACGGGGTCTGGGATACCATACCGGCGAAAGAGGCCGACCAGACCGGGTTTCGTGTGAAGGATAACGTTCTGGAGACATTACGCGGAGCAACATCTTGCCAGGGTAAGGGATGGGAAAAAATGACCGATCCCAATACGGTACTCATCACGGCGTTTACCGTTGAGCGCCGGGATATAACGGGATTCTCGCCAGTGCTCATGCTGCATCTGCGCGGCGCCAGCAAAGCCGAGCCTCAGACGGTTATTGACGCGCAATACAGCGTAACGGGATTTAATCTGTGAATCGGGAACGTGGCGCTTCTTCGCTAATACTGGCGCTTTTAATACTGATTCTGGGCAGTCTGCTACTGCAAGGCGTAAATCAGCAGCAGGCCAGCTATGCCGCCCGCGTGACGACGCAGAGCCTGGCGATACAACGCCAGGCGCTTGTGCAGTCGGCGCTGGAATGGGGACGGGGGCAGCTATGGTCAGGCGTAACCGAAATGGAATGTCGGCGCTATTCCTCTTCAGGAGCGAGAGTCTGTTTGCGGAGATTATCGGGGGATGAGGTGGTGATGGCGGCGCAAGATGACGGCATGACGTTATGGCGTTTGGGCAACGTCATTCAGGGAAGAATTGTCTTTTCTCCCCACGGCTGGAGCGATTTTTGTCCGTTAAAAGAGGTGGCGTTATGTCGCATCCCCTGAATTTACAACGCGGGTTTAGCCTCCCGGAAGTTTTAGTGGCGATGGTTCTAATGGTAATGATCGTCACCGCGCTGTCAGGCTATCAGCGGGTATTAATGCACAGTTTTGCATTACGACACCAGTATCTCCAGATCTGGCGGCAGGCGTGGCAGCAAACGGCGCTGTATCCATTTTCGCCTGCTGACGACTGGAAGGCCAACCGGATGCAGACAACGCAATCGGGATGTGTCAGCATCAGCGTCACGATGGTTTCACCCTCTGGCAGGCAGGGGCAGATGACGCGCTTGCATTGTCCAAATCGTTAATCGGCAGGAGTAATTATGTTAAGGGTCTACCACTCCAATCGTCTGGATGTGCTGGAAGCGTTGATGGAGTTCATCGTCGAACGCGAGCGGCTGGATGATCCCTTTGAACCAGAAATGATTCTGGTGCAAAGCACGGGTATAGCGCAGTGGCTGCAGATGACCCTTTCACAAAAGTTTGGTATTGCGGCGAATATCGCTTTTCCGTTACCGGCGAGTTTTATCTGGGAGATGTTTGTCCGCGTGTTGCCGGATATCCCCAAAGAAAGCGCTTTCAGCAAACAAAGTATGAGCTGGAAACTGATGACCTTGCTGCCGCAGTTGCTGGATAAGGATGAGTTTGTACTGCTGCACCATTATCTGACCGACGACACCGATAAACGCAAACTCTTTCAGCTTTCCGCGCGCGCCGCCGACCTGTTCGATCAGTATCTGGTTTATCGGCCTGACTGGCTTACGCAGTGGGAGGCGGGAAAAACCGTGGAAGGTCTGGGAGAGGCGCAAAACTGGCAGGCGCCGCTGTGGAAAGCATTGGTGGAATATACCGCCGCGCTGGGGCAGCCGCGCTGGCATCGCGCCAATCTCTACCAACGCTTTATTCAAACGCTGGAAAGCGCGACCGCCTGCCCGCCAGGGTTGCCGTCCCGCGTTTTTATTTGCGGCATTTCCGCGTTACCGCCAGTGTATCTCAAAGCATTGCAGGCGCTGGGTAAACATATTGAAATCCATCTCCTTTTTACTAATCCGTGTCGGTATTACTGGGGGGATATAAAAGACCCAGCCTGGCTGGCAAAACTCATGGCTCGCCAGCGTCGTCACAGTTTTGAAGACCGTCATTTACCGTTGTTCCGTGAAAATCAGAATCCGGAAGCCTTATTTAACAGCGACGGTGAACAGGATATCGGTAATCCGCTACTGGCCTCATGGGGAAAACTGGGACGGGATTATATCTACCTGCTATCTGAACTGGAAAACAGCCAGGAGCTGGATGCGTTTGTTGATATTACGCCAGATAATCTTTTGCATCGGATTCAGGCGGATATCCTTGAACTGGAAAGCCATGCGGTGGCGGGCGTAAATCTTGAGGAGTATTCGCGCAGCGACAATAAGCGTCTGCTCGATCCTGAGGATAACAGCCTCTCTTTTCACGTTTGTCACAGCCCGCAGCGCGAGGTGGAAATACTGCACGATCGCCTGCTGGCGATGCTGGAAGCCGATCCGACACTAACGCCGCGCGACATTATCGTTATGGTGGCTGATATTGACAGCTATAGCCCGTTTATCCAGGCGGTATTTGGTAGCGCGCCAACGGAGCGCTATCTGCCTTATGCCATTTCCGATCGGCGGGCGCGTCAGTCACATCCGGTGTTACAGGCATTTATCAGCCTACTTTCGTTACCGGACAGCCGCTTTGTCTCCGAGGATGTTCTGGCGTTGTTAGATGTACCGGTATTGGCTGCCCGCTTTACGATCAACGAAGAAGGGTTGCGTTATTTGCGCTTGTGGGTCAATGAGTCAGGCATTCGCTGGGGAATTGACGATGACAACGTACGAGAGCTGGAACTTCCTGCCACGGGGCAGCATACGTGGCAATTTGGCCTGACGCGTATGCTGCTGGGGTATGCGATGGAAAGCGCCCAGGGCGAGTGGCAGTCGGTTCTGCCTTATGACGAATCCAGCGGTCTGATTGCTGAGCTGGTCGGGCATCTGGCTTCGCTGCTGATGCAGCTTAATATCTGGCGGCGCGGTCTGGCGCAGGAGCGACCGCTGGAAGAGTGGTTGCCCGTTTGTCGCGATATGCTCAATGATTTCTTCCTGCCCGATGCGGACACGGAAGCGGCAATGACATTGATTGAACAGCAGTGGCAGGCCATTATCGCCGAAGGCGTCGCGGCGGAATATGGCGACGCGGTACCGATTTCGCTACTGCGGGATGAACTGGCGCAGCGTCTGGATCAGGAACGTATTAGCCAGCGCTTCCTGGCGGGCCCCATCAATATTTGTACGCTGATGCCGATGCGTTCCATTCCGTTCAGAGTCGTTTGCCTGCTGGGAATGAACGACGGCGTATACCCGCGCCAGCTTGCGCCGTTGGGCTTTGACCTGATGAGCCAAAAAACCATGCGCGGGGATCGAAGCCGTCGCGACGATGACCGCTACCTGTTTCTGGAAGCGTTAATCTCGGCGCAGCAGACGTTGTATATCAGCTACATCGGTCGCTCCATCCAGGATAATAGCGAACGCTTTCCCTCTGTACTGGTGCAAGAATTGGTGGATTACATCGGGCAAAGCCACTATTTGCCGGGCGACGAAACGCTGACCTGTGATGAGAGCGAAGCACGAGTCAAAGCGCATATTACGCGTCTGCATACCCGTATGCCTTTTGATGCGCAAAATTACCAACCCGGCGAACAGCAAAGTTATGCCAGAGAGTGGTTGCCCGCGGCGAGTCAGTCGGGAAAAGCGCATTCTGACTTTGTGCAGCCGCTTCCTTTTACGATGCCGGAAACATTGACTCTGGAAAGTCTGCAGCGTTTTTGGGCCCATCCGGTACGCGCATTTTTTCAGATGCGGCTTCAGGTTAATTTCCGCTCGGAAGAGAGTGAGATTCCTGATGCGGAACCGTTTGAATTAGAGGGATTGACGCGATATCAACTTAACCAACAGTTGCTCAATACGCTGGTTGAAGAGGACGACACCGAACGCTTGTTCCGCCGTTTCCGGGCTGCGGGAGAGTTGCCTTACGGCGCGTTTGGCGAAATATTCTGGGATGCGCAGTGTCAGGAGATGCAGCAACTGGCAAGCCGGGTCATCGCCTGCCGTAAGCCGAGCCAAAGCCTGGAAGTGGATCTGCTTTGTAATGGCGTTCAGCTAACCGGCTGGCTACCGCAGGTACAGGAGGATGGATTATTGCGCTGGCGTCCCGCTTTAATCAGCGTTGCGCAAGGTGTGCAACTTTGGCTGGAACACCTTGTCTATTGTGCCAGCGGCGGGAGTGGCGAAAGTCGCCTGTTTTTGCGCAAAGAGGGAGAATGGCGATTTCCTCCTCTTGATAAAACGCAGGCAATGGTTTACCTGGCGCAACTGATTGAAGGCTACCGGGAAGGCATGTCTTCTCCGCTATTGGTACTGCCGGAAAGCGGCGGCGCATGGATAAAAGCCTGTTATGACGCTGAAAATGATGTCATGTTAGACGATGATGACACCTTACAGAAGGCCAGGACAAAGTTTCTACAGGCTTATGAAGGCAACATGATGGTGAGCGGCGAAGGCGAAGATATCTGGTATCAACGTCTTTGGCGTCAGCTGGAATCTGAAACTTTGCAGGCTATCATTGCGCAGTCACGGCATTACCTGTTACCGCTGTTTCGTTTTAATCAGTCTCGTTGATTGTATGAAAATCGCGCCATTAAAAGGCTTCGACTATGATGCGCTCTTCGTCACGGACTGATTACTGATAAAAAAATGCTGCCTGGTTCAGCACAATAATATCCCGTTCCGCTCAGGTCGATGGTTTACGTGACCATACAGATGAGTGGGAATGAAAGTTAATGATGAGGTCCGTGAATGCCCCGCAGCACCTGGTTCAAAGCGTTATTGTTATTGGTCGCCCTCTGGGGGCCTGCAGTTCAGGCGGATATCGGTTGGCAACCGCTGCAAGAAACTATCCGTAAAAGCGATAAAGATACCCGGCAGTATCAGGCGATACGTCTTGATAATGACATGGTGGTGTTGCTGGTATCCGATCCGCAGGCTGTAAAGTCTCTTTCTGCGTTAGTGGTGCCCGTTGGATCGCTTGAAGATCCTGAGGCTCATCAGGGGCTTGCTCATTATCTTGAGCATATGTGCCTGATGGGGTCAAAAAAATATCCGCAGGCGGATAGCCTTGCCGAATACCTTAAAAGACATGGCGGTAGCCACAACGCCAGCACCGCGCCTTATCGAACAGCCTTCTACCTGGAGGTTGAAAACGACGCGCTTCCAGGTGCCGTAGATCGCCTGGCCGACGCCATTGCCGCGCCATTGCTCAATAAAAAGTATGCCGAACGCGAACGAAACGCGGTGAATGCCGAGCTGACGATGGCGCGCACCCGCGACGGTATGCGTATGGCGCAGGTAAGCGCCGAAACCATTAACCCGGCGCATCTAGGCTCGCACTTTTCAGGCGGCAATCTGGAAACGCTAAGCGATAAGCCGGGCAATCCGGTGCAACAAGCGCTGATCGCTTTTCATGAAAAATACTATTCAGCTAATCTGATGAAGGCGGTGATTTACAGTAATAAACCCTTGCCGGAACTGGCGCGTATTGCCGCAGATACCTATGGTCGCGTGCCGAATAAACAGATTAAAAAACCGGAAATTAACGTACCTGTCATCACCGAGGCGCAGAAGGGCATCATTATTCATTACGTGCCGGCGCTACCGCGTAAAGTGCTGCGCGTGGAGTTTCGTATTGATAACAATAGCGCGCAGTTCCGTAGCAAGACCGATGAACTGGTCTCTTATCTGATTGGCAATCGTAGCCCGGGGACGCTCTCTGACTGGCTGCAAAAACAAGGACTGGTCGAAGGTATTAGCGCGGATTCCGATCCGATTGTTAATGGTAACAGCGGCGTATTTGCCATTTCGGCAACGCTGACCGATAAAGGTTTGGCCAATCGTGATGAAGTCGTTGCGGCTATTTTCAGCTATCTCAATATGTTACGTGAAAAAGGGATAGATAAACGTTACTTTGACGAGCTGGCGCATGTGCTGGATCTCGACTTTCGCTATCCGTCGATTACCCGCGATATGGACTATGTCGAATGGCTGGCGGACACTATGATCCGCGTCCCGGTAGCGCATACGCTGGATGCGGCGAATATCGCCGATCGTTACGATCCTGCCGCTATCAAAAATCGCCTGGCGATGATGACGCCGCAGAATGCGCGTATCTGGTATATCAGTCCCCAGGAACCCCATAATAAGACGGCATATTTTGTGGATGCGCCTTATCAGGTCGATAAGATTAGCGAACAGACGTTTAAAAACTGGCAGCAAAAAGCACAGGGCATTGCGTTGTCGCTGCCGGAGTTAAACCCCTATATTCCTGATGATTTTACGCTTGTTAAGAATGACAAAAACTACGTGCGGCCAGAACTGATTGTCGATAAAGCGGATTTGCGCGTGGTTTATGCGCCGAGTCGTTATTTCGCCAGCGAGCCAAAAGCTGACGTGAGCGTGGTATTGCGTAACCCGCAGGCGATGGACAGCGCCCGCAATCAGGTACTGTTCGCCCTTAATGATTATCTGGCGGGAATGGCGCTCGATCAGCTCAGCAACCAGGCGGCAGTGGGCGGCATTAGCTTTTCCACTAACGCCAACAATGGTCTGATGGTCAATGCGAACGGTTATACCCAGCGTTTGCCGCAGCTTCTCCTGGCGTTGCTGGAAGGATATTTTAGCTACGACGCCACGGAAGAACAGCTGGCGCAGGCGAAATCCTGGTATACGCAGATGATGGATTCTGCGGAGAAGGGAAAAGCCTACGAACAGGCGATTATGCCGGTGCAGATGATTTTGCAGGTGCCTTATTTTTCCCGTGATGAACGTCGCGCTTTGCTGCCGTCCATTACGTTGAAAGAGGTGATGGCCTATCGTAATGCGTTAAAAACGGGCGCTCGTCCGGAATTTCTGGTTATAGGAAATATGAGCGAAGCCCAGGCGACCTCGCTGGCGCAAGATGTTCAAAAACAGCTAGCGGCGAACGGATCGGCGTGGTGTCGCAATAAAGACGTGGTGGTTGAGAAAAAGCAGTCCGTAATATTTGAAAAAGCGGGCAGTAGCACCGACTCCGCGTTAGCCGCGGTCTTTGTCCCGGTCGGCTACGACGAGTACGTCAGCGCCGCCTACAGCGCGATGTTAGGTCAGATTGTTCAACCGTGGTTTTACAATCAGCTACGAACCGAAGAGCAACTGGGATACGCCGTTTTCGCCTTTCCGATGAGCGTTGGCCGTCAGTGGGGAATGGGATTCCTGCTACAGAGCAACGATAAACAGCCCTCTTACCTGTGGCAACGCTATCAGGCATTTTTCCCTGACGCCGAGGCGAAGCTGAGGGCGATGAAGCCGGAAGAGTTCGCCCAAATTCAGCAGGCGATCATTACGCAAATGCGCCAGGCGCCGCAAACGTTGGGCGAAGAAGCATCCCGTTTAAGCAAGGATTTCGATCGGGGTAATATGCGCTTTGACTCGCGTGATAAAATCATCGCTCAGATAAAATTGCTGACGCCACAAAAGCTTGCCGACTTCTTCCACCTGGCGGTGGTGGAACCACAAGGTATGGCAATATTGTCACAGATTGCTGGTAGCCAGAATGGAAAAGCAGAATACGTGCATCCGACAGGCTGGAAAGTGTGGGATAACGTCAGCGCATTGCAGCAAACGTTACCTCTAATGAGCGAAAAGAATGAATGATGTCGCCGAGACTCTTGATCCTCTACGCTTGCCCCTGACAGGCGAGCGTCTGATTGAAGCATCAGCGGGCACAGGCAAAACGTTTACTATCGCGGCGCTGTATCTGCGGTTATTGCTCGGTTTAGGCGGCAGTGCCGCATTTCCCCGTCCGTTGACCGTTGAAGAACTGCTGGTGGTAACCTTTACGGAGGCCGCCACTGAAGAGCTGCGTGGGCGAATCCGCAGTAATATCCATGAGTTGCGCATCGCCTGTCTGCGGGAAAGCACGGATAATCCGCTGTATGCCCGCTTGCTGGAAGAAATTAGCGATAAAAAGCAGGCCGCGCAGTGGTTATTACTGGCGGAACGACAAATGGACGAGGCCGCGGTTTTTACCATCCACGGTTTTTGCCAGCGTATGCTCAGCCTGAACGCTTTCGAATCCGGTATGTTGTTTGAGCAACAGCTTATTGAAGACGAATCTTTGTTGCGTTATCAGGCCTGCGCCGATTTCTGGCGGCGTCATTGCTATCCGCTGCCGCGCGACATCGCTCAGGTGGTGTTTGACGTGTGGAAGGGACCGAAGGCGCTCTTAAAGGATATCGATCGTTATCTGCAGGGCGAAGCGCCGGTCATTAAAGCGCCGCCATCGCAGGAGGAGACGCTGGCATCGCGTCATGAACAGATCCTGGCGCGCATCAACCAGGTGAAGCAGCAGTGGTGTGAGGCGGTTAGCGAGCTGGACGCGCTGATCGAATCATCCGGCATCGATCGCAGAAAATTCAACCGCGGCAATCAGGCGAAATGGATCGAAAAGATCACCGCGTGGGCGCAAGAAGAGACCAAAAACTATCAATTACCCGAGGCGTTGGGAAAATTTTCACAGCGTTTTTTAGCTGAGCGCACCAAAGCTGGCGGCGTGACGCCCCAGCACCCATTGTTTGTCGCCATTGATAACCTGTTGGGCGAACCGCTATCGATTAAAGATCTGGTTCTTACCCGAGCGCTCTCAGAGATCCGTGAAACGGTGGCTCAGGAAAAACGACGGCGCGGCGAGCTGGGGTTTGACGATATGCTCAGCCGTTTAGATACCGCGCTGCGTAGTGAAAGCGGCGAGGCGCTGGCTGCGGCGATTCGTACCCGTTTCCCGGTGGCGATGATCGATGAATTTCAGGATACCGACCCACAACAGTACCGTATTTTTCGCCGTATCTGGCGACATCAACCCGATACGGCGCTATTGCTGATTGGCGATCCTAAACAGGCGATTTATGCGTTTCGTGGCGCGGATATCTTTACCTACATGAAGGCCCGCAGCGAAGTGAGCGCGCACTATACGCTTGACACTAACTGGCGCTCCGCGCCGGGGATGGTGAATAGCGTTAACAAGCTGTTCAGTCAGATGAATGACGCCTTTATGTTCCGCGATATTCCCTTCAGTCCGGTAAAGTTTGCGCCCAGAAACCAGTCGCTGCAATTTAAAGTGAATGACGCGCCTCAACCGGCGATGACCCTGTGGCTAATGGAGGGGGAAAGCTGCGGTTCGGGCGATTACCAAAGTTATATGGCGCAGGTGTGCGCCACGCAAATTCGCGACTGGCTGCGCGCCGGACAAACGGGCGACGCGCTGCTGACGAACGGCGATTCGTCGCGGCCCGTTCGCGCCTCGGATATCAGCGTGCTGGTGCGCAGCAGGCGGGAAGCCGCGCTGATACGGGATGCGCTGACCTTACTGGCGATCCCCTCCGTCTATCTTTCAAACCGCGACAGCGTATTCGAAACGCTCGAAGCGCAGGAAATGCTGTGGGTGTTGCAGGCGGTGATGGCGCCCGAACGTGAGAATACGCTGCGTAGCGCTCTGGCGACATCAATGATGGGCCTTACCGCGCTGGATATCGAAACGCTTAACAATGATGAAAATGCGTGGGATACGGTTGTCGAAGAGTTTGATGGCTACCGACAGATTTGGCATAAACGCGGCGTGATGCCGATGCTGCGCGCGCTAATGTCGGCGCGCAATATTGCTGAAAACCTGCTGGCGACGGCGGGAGGCGAACGTCGGCTGACGGATATTCTGCATATTAGCGAACTGTTACAGGAAGCCGGTTCGCAGCTGGAAAGCGAACATGCGCTGGTGCGTTGGCTGGCGCAGCATATCCTTGAACCCGATAGCAATGCTTCCAGCCAGCAACTACGTCTGGAAAGCGATAAGCATCTGGTGCAAATCGTCACCATTCATAAATCGAAAGGTCTGGAATACCCGCTGGTCTGGCTACCTTTTATCACCCATTTCCGCGTGCAGGACCAGGCTTTTTATCACGACAGGCACTCCTACGAGGCGGTGCTGGACCTTAGTCACGCCGAAGAGAGCATTGCACTGGCGGAGGCCGAACGCCTGGCGGAAGACCTGCGCCTACTTTATGTCGCGCTGACTCGTGCAGTGTGGCATTGCAGCCTCGGCGTCGCGCCGCTGGTGCGGCGTCGCAGTGATAAGAAAGGTGAGACGGATGTGCACCAAAGCGCGCTTGGGCGACTCCTGCAAAAAGGCGAACCGATGGATGCCGCAGGCTTTCGCGCCTGTATTGAGGCGCTATGCGACGAGGATATCGTGTGTCGAACGCCAGGCAACACGGATAACGACCGCTGGCAAATTGCCGCTGCATCGCACGCGGAACTCAGCGCCAGAACGCTGCAACGCCTGCTCTATGATAGCTGGCGCGTCACCAGTTATTCCGGTTTGCAGCAGCGGGGACATAGCGTGGCGCAAGATCTTATTCCTCGTCTCGACATTGACGCCGCAGGCGTTGGCGAAGCGGCGGAAGCGCCGGCAATGACGCCGCATCACTTTCCTCGCGGGGCATCGCCGGGAACATTTTTGCACAGCCTGTTTGAAGAGCTTGATTTTACTCAACCGATAGACCCCCAATGGGTACAGGAAAAACTGGAGCTGAGTGGTTTTGAAACGCGATGGGAGCCCGTACTTACCCGCTGGCTGGACACCGTGTTGCACGTTCCCCTTAACGAGACGGGCGTTAGTCTGAGCGTGCTGACCGAGCGTGAAAAACAGGTCGAAATGGAGTTTTATCTGCCGATTGCCCAGCCGCTTACCGCCGGAGAGCTGGATGCGTTGATTCGTCGATACGACCCGCTTTCAGCAGGTTGCCCTGCGCTGGATTTCATGCAGGTTCGCGGCATGTTAAAGGGCTTTATCGACCTGGTGTTCCGTTATGAGGGGCGCTATTACCTGCTCGACTATAAATCTAACTGGCTGGGCGAGGATAGCGCCGCTTATACCCAGACGGCGATGGCTGCGGCGATGCAGGCGCATCGCTATGATTTGCAGTACCAGCTTTATACGCTGGCATTGCACCGTTACCTTCGTCATCGAATGACGAATTACGACTATGAACGCCATTTCGGCGGCGTCATCTATCTCTTTTTACGCGGGGTGGATAGCGAACGTCCGCAGCAGGGTATTTTTACCACTCGCCCTGCGGCGGCGTTAATTAACCAACTGGATGATATGTTTGCAGGTGAAATGAGTGAGGAGGCGCAATGACAATCCAGGAGCGGTTGCTGGAGGCCGTTGAACAAAAACTCTTACGGCCCATTGATGCCCAGTTTGCTTTAACCGTCGCCGGTAACGACGATCCCGCCGTGATGCTGGCGGCAGCGCTGCTTAGTCATGACGCAGGTGAAGGTCACGTGTGTCTGCCGTTGTCGCGTTTAACGTTAACGGAGGAGGCGCATCCCTTACTGGTCGCCTGGATAAGCGAAACGGCTACGCCAATCGACTGGAAAAAGCGGTTACTGGCGTCTGCGGCGGTTAGCTGCGGCGATAGCCCCGCGCCGTTAATTCTGTGCGGCGATCGTCTCTACCTGAATCGCATGTGGTGCAACGAGCGTACGGTTGCGCGCTTTTTTAACGAGGTTAACCAGGCCATCGCCGTAGATGAAGATCAGTTATCCCGTATTCTGGACGCGCTATTCCCTCCGACAGACGAGGTGAACTGGCAAAAGGTGGCCGCCGCCGTAGCGCTAACTCGCCGTATCTCCGTGATTTCAGGCGGTCCCGGCACCGGTAAAACCACCACCGTCGCGAAGCTGCTGGCGGCATTAATTCAAATGGCGGATGGCGAACGTTGCCGTATCCGGCTGGCGGCGCCGACCGGGAAAGCGGCCGCACGCCTGACGGAGTCGCTCGGCGCGGCGTTGCGTCAGCTTCCACTTACCGATGCGCAGAAAAAGCGTATACCGGAGGACGCCAGTACGCTGCACCGACTGCTGGGCGCACAGCCCGGCAGCCAGCGATTACGCCATCATGCGGGCAACCCGTTGCATCTGGACGTGCTGGTGGTCGATGAAGCATCAATGATTGATTTGCCGATGATGTCACGTTTGATTGACGCTCTGCCGCCGCACGGGCGGGTCATTTTTCTTGGCGATCGCGATCAGTTGGCATCCGTTGAGGCGGGCGCTGTGTTGGGCGATATTTGCGCCTATGTCAACGCAGGGTTTACGGCGGAACGCGCCCGACAGCTAAGCCGACTCACAGGGAGCGCCATTCCGGCGGGGGCCGGAACGCAAGCCGCGTCTTTACGCGATAGCCTCTGTTTATTGCAAAAGAGCTACCGTTTCGGCAGCGATTCTGGCATCGGCAAGCTGGCGGCGGCGATTAACTGCGGCGACAGGTCGGCAATCCAGGCTGTTTTTCAGCAGGGGTTTAGCGATATAGAGAAGCGTACATTGCAAAGCAGCGACGATTATGCCGGGATGCTGGATGAAGCGCTGGCGGGCTATGGTCGCTACTTGCGGTTGCTGCATGAGAAAGCGACGCCGGAGGCAATCCTTCAGGCTTTCAATGAGTATCAACTGCTTTGCGCGCTGCGTGAAGGCCCATTTGGCGTGAGGGGACTGAATGACCGCATTGAGCAGGCGATGGTGCAGCAACGAAAAATTCAGCGGCACCCGCATTCTCGCTGGTATGAAGGGCGTCCGGTAATGATTGCGCGCAACGATAGCGCGTTGGGGCTATTTAACGGCGATATTGGTATTGCGCTCGATCGCGGACAGGGGTTACGCGTCTGGTTTGTGATGCCGGACGGCACGATCAAGTCCGTTCAGCCCAGCCGTCTGCCGGAACATGATACAACCTGGGCGATGACGGTACATAAATCTCAGGGGTCTGAATTTGATCACGCCGCGCTGATTTTACCCAGCCAACGTTCGCCGGTCGTGACGCGGGAGCTGGTGTATACCGCTGTTACGCGGGCGCGGCGGCGGTTATCGCTGTATGCCGATGAACGGATCCTGGCAGGCGCGATTGTGACGCGTACGGAGCGGCGCAGCGGATTAGCCACCTTATTTGATGAAGTCAGTCGTACCGAATAAGACGAGTTCTCGCCGGATGGCGACGCGCAGCGTCTTATCCGGCCTCCAAATGATGCTTTCGAGCGTAGGCCTGATAAACGCAGCGCCATCAGGCCCCCTCGTTACCCTAAATCCGCCATCAGCACCTTTGAACGTCGCTGATAGTTATACATTTTTTTCTTGCTCTCAGGCAGTAACTCAATATCGACAGGCGTGAAACCGCGCTCCTGGAACCAGTGAATACTGCGCGTCGTCAGCACAAACAATTTACGCAGCCCCATTTGCCGCGCCTGGGCGGCAACCCGCTCCAGAAGCACTTCTCCACGCGATGAGCTGCGGTAATCCGGATGTACCGCTACGCAGGCCATTTCGCCTATTTTCTCTTCCACAAAAGGATACAGCGCCGCGCAGGCGATAGTCATATTATCGCGCTGAATAATGGTAAATTTATCGATCTCCATCTCCAGTTGTTCACGGGAACGGCGTACCAGAATGCCCTGCTGTTCCAGTGGGCGGATAAGCTCCAGAATACCGCCAATATCGTTGATGGTAGCGCGGCGGATCTGCTCGGCGCTCTCCATGACGATCTGCGTACCGATACCATCACGCGAGAACAGTTCCTGTAATAGCGAGCCATCTTCCTGATAGCTGATCAGATGGCAACGACGAACGCCGCTACGACAGGCTTTTACCGCGCCGCGCAAAAAACGTACGGTTCCGGAGTTGTAATCGCCCTGCGCTTCCAACTCTTCCACCCGCGCCTGTGCTTCATTCGGGAAGAGTTCAGAAATGATGCCGCCCTCGCTATTGGTAACGCCCTGAGAAGAACAGAAACCGATCATTTTTTCCGCTTTCAGTTTAACGGCGAGTTGAGTGGCAATCTCTTCTGAGGTCAGATTAAAACTTTCACCGGTCACTGAGACGGCGACCGGCCCCATCAGAACGATCGCGCCGTTATCCAACTGGCGGTTGATCGCATCTTCATCAATGCGCCGGATACGGCCGCTATGACAGTAGTCCACGCCATCATCAACGCCCAGCGGCTGCGCAATGGTGAAATTGCCGCTGACGACATTAATGTGCGCGCCCTGCAACGGCGTATTGTTCAGACTCATCGACAGACGGGCGGTAATATCAAGCTGGAGTAAACCGGCGGCCTGTTTCACCAGCTCCAGTGCTTTGGCGTCCGTCACCCGCGTGTTTTTGTGGTAAATCGGTTCATGATGATGCGCGGCCAGATTGGCGTCGATTTGCGGTCGCGCGCCATACACCACGACAAGGCGAATACCGAGGCTATGCAGTAGCCCGATATCGCTAACGATGCTGGAAAAATTGTCATGCTCAATGGCTTCGCCGCCGAGCATAATGACAAAGGTTTTTCCGCGATGGGTGTTGATATAGGGAACTGAATGGCGAAACCCTTCTACCAGTTCGGTTTTACGTTCCTTTATCATTGCGCGCCCCATTAGTGAATTATTATTCGAAATTAGTGTATTTTTATTCTGTTTTTGCCCTCTGTGCAAGCGTAAATTTTATGCGGTCCGATCGCTTTTCTTAGTAATGCCGTGAATATAAAAAGAATGTTTACCCTTTTATAGATGACAGATTATGCGTCATTCGCTAAAGTTTCCGGTCAATTTGGATGAACTTTGTATGATCTCTATTTAGTTTTTGCTCGGGAGAAGCATGTCGGGAGCCAATTCAGCAATCAGCCGTCGCCGTTTACTACAAGGCGCGGGCGCCATGTGGCTATTAAGCGTGAGCCAGGTCGGGCTGGCTGCCGTAAGCCAGGTCGTTGCGGTGCGTATCTGGCCTGCGTCCAGCTATACCCGCGTCACGGTAGAGTCGAATCGTCTGCTGAAATATAAACAATTTGCCTTAAGTAACCCGGACCGCGTGGTGGTAGATATTGAGGATGTGAATCTGAACTCGGTGCTTAAAGGCATTGGCGCGCAGATTCGCAGCGACGATCCGTATATCAAATCCGCAAGGGTAGGGCAGTTTGATCCTAAGACTGTGCGTATGGTCTTTGAGCTAAAACAAAACGTGAAGCCGCAGCTATTTGCGCTGGCGCCTGTGGCAGGCTTTAAAGAACGTCTGGTGATGGATCTTTATCCTGCCAATGCGCAGGATATGCAGGATCCGCTGCTGGCGCTGCTGGAAGACTACAATAAAGGCGATCTGGATAAACAGGTGCCGCCTTCGCAAAGCGGGCCGCAGCCCGGTAAAGCGGGGCGCGATCGTCCCATTGTCATTATGCTTGATCCGGGACACGGCGGCGAAGACCCCGGCGCGATAGGCAAATACAAAACGCGTGAAAAAGACGTGGTGCTCCAGATAGCCCGCCGCCTGCGCGCGTTGATCGAAAAAGAAGGCAACATGAAGGTTTATATGACGCGCAATGAAGACATCTTCATTCCGTTAAAAGTCCGGGTGGCGAAAGCGCAGAAACAGCGCGCCGACCTGTTTGTCTCTATTCATGCGGATGCCTTCACCAGCCGGCAGCCTAGCGGTTCATCCGTATTCGCGCTATCGACCAAAGGCGCCACCAGTACCGCGGCGAAATATCTGGCGCAAACGCAGAACGCCTCGGACTTAATTGGCGGCGTGAGCAAAAGCGGTGACCGTTATGTCGACCATACGATGTTCGATATGGTGCAATCGCTGACCATTGCCGATAGTTTGAAATTCGGTAAGGCGGTGTTGAAGCAGCTTGGTAAAATTAATGACCTGCATAAAAACAAGGTCGAGCAGGCGGGGTTTGCGGTGTTAAAGGCGCCCGATATTCCGTCTATTCTGGTCGAGACGGCGTTTATCAGTAACATTGAAGAAGAACGCAAGCTCAAGACTGCGACGTTCCAGCAACAGGTCGCAGAGTCGATTCTGGCGGGCATTAAAGCGTATTTTGCCGATGGGGCGACGCTGGCGAGAAGAAGTTAACCTGAGATGACGGCGAGTTTATTGCGCGGGTAAGTAGGATGCTGCTGCCCGCACTGTCGTTGCGAACCAGACGACAGATACAAAAAAACACCCGTAAGGGTGTTCATTAAGTTGGTTGCGGGGGCCGGATTTGAACCGACGACCTTCGGGTTATGAGCCCGACGAGCTACCAGGCTGCTCCACCCCGCGTCCGTCTAAACTTGCATTCTCATTGTAATTGGTTGCGGGGGCCGGATTTGAACCGACGACCTTCGGGTTATGAGCCCGACGAGCTACCAGGCTGCTCCACCCCGCGTCCGTGGATGCGCACTATACTCCGCTGAGCTTTTGTTGCAACCCTTTTTTCATATAACTCGCTAATTTCTCATGAATTGCGCAAATACACCGCAGATAGCGCGATTTTTAAACGAATTTACATAATGAGATCGCGATCGCATTTCATTACTCTGGACGGTTTGTTATCTTCACCGGGCACTTTCGATTACGCAGAAGACGAGACACCATGAAAGGACGTTGGGCAAAATATGTGGCGACAGGCGTAATGCTGGCAATGCTGGCTGCCTGTTCATCAAAACCGACCGATCGCGGTCAGCAATATAAGGACGGGAAATTTACCCAGCCCTTCTCCCTGGTAAACCAGCCGGACGCGGTGGGCGCGCCGATTAATGCTGGTGACTTTGCCGAGCAGGTCAATCAGATCCGTTCCGCGTCGCCGCGTTTATACACCAATCAAAGCAACGTCTATAACGCTGTCCAGAACTGGTTACGTTCCGGAGGCGATACGCGTACTATGCGTCAGTTTGGTATCGATGCCTGGCAGATGGAAGGCACCGACAACTACGGTAACGTCCAGTTCACGGGCTACTATACGCCCGTCGTTCAGGCTCGCCATACGCGCCAGGGCGCGTTCCAGTACCCTATCTATAGTATGCCGCCAAAACGCGGACGTTTACCGTCCCGCGCTCAGATCTACGCAGGCGCGCTGAGCGATAAGTACATCCTGGCCTGGAGTAATTCGCTGATGGATAACTTTATTATGGATGTCCAGGGCAGCGGTTATATTGACTTCGGTGACGGTAGTCCGCTGAACTTCTTTAGTTATGCCGGTAAAAACGGCTGGCCTTATCGCAGTATTGGTAAAGTGCTTATCGATCGCGGTGAAGTGAAAAAAGAAGATATGTCGATGCAGGCCATACGCGAATGGGGAGAGAAGCACAGCGAAGCGGAAGTGCGTGAATTACTGGAGCAGAACCCGTCGTTCGTCTTCTTTAAGCCGCAATCTTTTGCGCCGGTCAAAGGCGCCAGCGCCGTACCGCTGATTGGGCGAGCATCCGTCGCCTCCGACCGCAGCATCATTCCGCCGGGCACAACCTTGCTGGCGGAAGTACCGTTGCTGGATAACAACGGTAAATTTAGCGGTCAGTATGAGCTACGTTTGATGGTCGCACTGGATGTCGGTGGAGCGATTAAAGGCCAGCACTTTGATATTTACCAGGGGATTGGCCCGGATGCCGGGCATCGTGCCGGATGGTATAATCACTATGGTCGCGTCTGGGTGTTAAAAAGCGCGCCGGGCGCCGGTAACGTGTTTAGCGGCTGATTGTGGTATTCTGCGACAACCGGATTGCCCGATAACGCGATCGCTATCGGGCCTGAAAATAGTGAGTAGGGGTGAGGAATAACCTCACCTTTTTTTATTCTGAGGTCATATGTCAGTGGTGATAAGTGATGCCTGGCGCCAACGCTTTGGCGGCACCGCGCGTCTGTACGGTGAAAAAGCGCTGCAGCGGTTTGCTGAGGCGCATATCTGCGTCGTGGGAATCGGCGGGGTGGGATCATGGGCGGCAGAGGCGCTGGCGCGTACGGGCATCGGCGCGATTACGCTGATTGATATGGACGATGTCTGCGTGACCAATACGAACCGCCAGATCCATGCGTTGCGTGATAATGTCGGGTTGGCGAAAGCGGAAGTGATGGCCGAACGGATTCGTCAAATTAACCCGGAGTGCCGGGTAACCGTTATCGATGATTTCATCACGCCGGATAATGTGGCGGGTTATATGAACGCGGGTTTTACCTATGTCATTGACGCCATTGACAGCGTTCGTCCAAAAGCCGCGCTGATTGCGTACTGTCGCCGATATAAGGTTCCTTTAGTGACCACTGGCGGCGCAGGCGGGCAGATCGATCCGACGCAAATCCAGGTCGCTGATTTGGCGAAAACTATCCAGGATCCGCTGGCGGCAAAACTGCGTGAGAGATTGAAACATAATTTTGGCGTAGTGAAGAACAGTAAAGGTAAGCTGGGCGTGGACTGCGTTTTTTCCACTGAAGCGCTGGTTTACCCACAGGCGGACGGTTCCGTATGCGCGATGAAAGCTACCGCAGAAGGGCCAAAACGGATGGATTGCGCCTCTGGCTTCGGCGCGGCGACGATGGTGACGGCAACGTTCGGTTTTGTCGCCGTTTCCCATGCGCTGAAGAAGATCATGGCTAAAGCGGCGCGACAAGAATAAAAGGACGGGGCGGAGTGTCACGCAGACGCGTATCCGGCCCTGCGCCCTTCGTTAGCGAAAGAAGCGCTGTACCCTGCCGAACACCGGTTTCAGACGGGCGCGGAGATAATGGGAATATAAATTTTCAGATATGCATAGAAACAACCCGAACCATACCGCACAAAAGCAGAGCAGTTCCGCGTAATTAATGTGCTCGCCAAATATCATAATGGCAAGTAAGAACTGTAAAGACGGCTCTATATATTGCGCCAGTCCGGTGACAATCAACGAGGTGTGATTTAACGCGATGGCAAATAATACCAGTGGAATGATCGTCACTGGCGCCGTCATGACATACAAAAAGAAAGGAGTATTAGCGGATATAATTGGTCCGCTATCGCTAAAGAGAAAAATTAATAGTGAGACAGGCAATGCCCATAATGTTTCAATCGTTATCGATGTCATCACATCATAATGTATAAACTTTCGCGCCAGGCCATATAGCGCAAATGATAATCCCATGGTTAGCGCCAGCGCCGGGAAATGCCGTAACATGATAATTTGAAAAGTCAGGCCACAGACACCAGAAAAAACGGCGATGGCCTGAAACAACGACAGTTTTTCTTTAAGAAAAATGCATCCCAGCGCAATAACAAATAGCGGGTTGATAAAATAGCCGAGGCTGGCATCAAGCACCAGATGATGGGTTAGCGCATAAATAAAAGATGACCATGAGACAATCATCAAAAGTCCGGCGATCATGCAGAAGAAAAAAGATTTTTTATCTTTCCAGGCATCATGAAATCGCGTTCGCTGCCGAAATAACAATCTTACTGCCAGTAATAATGGAATTGACCAGAACACCCGGTATATCAATATTTGTGCGAGATTTCCCCCTGATAAATATTGATAATATAAAGGTGTTAACCCCCATAATATAAATGCCAGTACCACAAACATGGTACCGCTACGCAGATATTTTTCCACTTATCCATATCCTGTTATAACTTCACCCGATACGTATGAATTTTCCAGTTCACCTGCTACGCTACATCGAGTGGCTTTATTTACTCTAAAATCTTCACGCCGTTTTAACATGGATTCTAACATTGTAATTTCATTGTGATAGCTGATAAAAATCAAAAGAATGTTTATCAGGGAAATCTGACGCCGAAACTAATAAAGTGACTGGATTATTTTATCTGCATCGCCTGACCGCCGCGGACGGCGCTGTCAGGCGACAGAATATTTACGCTATTTCAACCCTTATGCGTTGCGGCAACAATCGCTTCGCTCAGCGCGTTCAGCCCCTGACTGCGTGAGGCGCTAAGCTGGGCGCGTAAACCCAGCTCATCAAACAGCGCCAGCGGTGAACGAGCCTGTAATTCGGCGGCGTTTTTTCCTTCCACCGCGGTGAGCAATACCGCCAGCAGGCCGCGGACAATCCGCCCCTCACTGTCGCCGAAAAAGTGCATCGTTCCGTTATCTGATCGGGTAAAGCCCAGCCAGACGCGGTTCTCGCAGCCGGCTATCTCTTTCGCCTGCGCTTTGCATTCATCCGGCAGAGCGGGGAGCTGTTTTCCTAACAGAATCAACTGACGATATTTATCCTCCCATTGGGTCAGCGGGAGAAAGATAGCGCGTAACGTCTCTTCCGTTACCGTTGTGCCGAACGGGTGTCCGGTATAAAGAGGGTTTGTCATTAATCCACCAGCAGTTCCAGCGCGCGGTCAACGGCGTTAACCAACGCATCCACATCATGTTGGGTATTATACGGCGCAAAAGAGGCGCGCAGCGTCCCTGTGACGCCAAGTTCCGCCAGCAATGGCTGGGCGCAATGTTGCCCGGCCCGGAGCGCAATACCGTATTCCGCCAGCAGTGTCACCATATCGCCGTGGTGCACGCCGACAAAATCAAAGGCCAGCAGGCTGGAGTCCTGGCAGCGGAACGAACGAAAGCCCGGACGTTTCGCCAGTGCGTCTTCCGCCAGCGTCGCCAGCCCCCGGCTCCAGTTTTCGGCCTGTTCAATATCGATATCGGACAGCCATTCCAGCGCAGCGCTCAGGCCGATGACCCCGGCGACGTTCGGCGTCCCCGCTTCCAGTTTCCAGGGAGCGCTTTGAGTGGTGAAGCCTTCAAAGCTAACGTCACGGATCATCTTGCCGCCGCCGAGCCAGGGCGACATCGCCTCAAGAAGCTCCGGCTTACCGTACAGCACGCCGATACCGGTCGGGCCATACAGTTTGTGAGCGGAAAAAGCATAAAAATCGATATCAAGCTGCTGAACATCCGCCGGGAAGTGTACCGCGCCTTGCGCGCCATCTACCATCACGACCATTCCCACTGCGTGAGCGGTGCTGATAGCGCTTGCGAGATCCGGGCAGCCGCCCGTTACGTTCGACATTTGCCCCAGCGCCAGAATGCGGCTGCGCGACGTGATCAGTTCCGGCAGACGCTCAACATCAGGAAGACGCCGGTCATTAAGCGGCAGTTTTATGACCTGCGCGCCGGTTTGTTGCGCCACCATCAGCCAGGGCACAAGGTTGGCGTGATGCTCGGCGACGCTAACGATAATTTCATCGCCGGGGCGCAGACGAGGACGGGCGTAACACTGCGCCACCATGTTGATCGCTTCGGTGGTGCCGCGTGTCCAGACGATACTTTTTTCATCGGGCGCGTTTAACAGCCGCGCTGCTTTTGCTCTGGCCGCTTCATATTGCGCCGTCAGGCGCTGCGCCTGCGCAAACTGGCTACGATGAACGTTACCGGCGCTCAAACAATAAAACTGGTGCGTGGCGTCAATGACTGCCTGTGGCTTTAATGCCGTGGCGGCGCTATCGAGATAAACACCCGCATCGGCTAGCGCGGGAAACTGCGCGCGAAACTGCGTGGGATTAAAAGCGTTCATGATATTCCTCGGTTCAGTTTACCGATCGTGGCGTAAAAGCGCGGCTGATACAAGGTTTGTCCTAACCATCGGAATCGTCTGTATATCCTGGCGAATTATGTAAAGGAGGTTATGCTGAATAATGTTAGGCGAATGTTTAAGCCTGTTACGGAGTCCGCTTTAAATAGCACAAACAGCTTTAAGGAGAAGAAGATGAAAAAGACTGCCGCAATTATCTCTGCATGTATGCTGACTTTTGCCCTGAGCGCCTGTTCCGGTCCTAATTACGTTATGCACACCAATGATGGACGTAGCATTGTGACCGACGGTAAACCCCAGACCGATAACGATACCGGTATGATTTCGTATAAAGACGCTAATGGCAACAAACAGCAGATCAATCGTACTGACGTGAAAGAGATGGTGGCTCTGGAAAACTAACCGTTTGTTATACAAAAAAAAGCACCGCAATATGGCGGTGCTACATTAATCACTATGGACAGACAGGGTAAATGTACAGGAAGTGAAAAAGGGTAGTCTCGCTACCGTGGTCTGAATCGCAGACCAATTGCAAACACAACAACACAACATCACAACCGTAAGCCAAAAGCCCATCAGAACACGCATTCCGATAAAACTTTTCGTTCCGGCTCAGGAAGTGCCGCCACTATAGGTATTTGCTGGTAGAACCTCAACGGACAATTTATAATGTCTCAGATTAAAAAAACTAATAGGTTACATATTGTTACCTATTTGTTAAATTCATTCGACATTAAGTCCAGAGGCCATGTCAAAACGATTACCTCCTTTAAATGCGTTACGCGTTTTTGATGCTGCCGCGCGCCATTTGAGCTTTACGCGAGCAGCGGAAGAACTTTTTGTGACGCAGGCCGCAGTAAGCCACCAAATTAAGTCACTTGAGGATTTTTTGGGGCTAAAACTGTTCCGCCGCCGCAATCGTTCGCTGCTGCTGACGGAAGAAGGCCAAAGCTATTTTCTCGACATTAAAGAGATATTTTCCCAGCTCACGGAAGCAACGCGTAAGCTCCAGGCGCGCAGTGCTAAAGGGGCGCTGACGGTGAGTTTACCTCCCAGTTTTGCCATCCAGTGGCTGGTGCCCAGGCTCTCCAGCTTTAACTCAGCTTATCCGGGAATTGACGTTCGGATACAAGCCGTTGACCGTCAGGAAGATAAACTGGCAGACGATGTCGATGTCGCGATTTTTTATGGCCGGGGAAACTGGCCGGGCTTGCGCGTCGAAAAATTATACGCAGAATATTTACTGCCCGTCTGTTCTCCTTTATTACTCACAGGCGAAAAACCGTTAAAAACGCCGGAAGATCTGGCGAAACACACGTTATTGCACGATGCCTCCCGGCGTGACTGGCAGGCCTATACTCGTCAGTTAGGGCTCAACCATATTAACGTTCAGCAAGGGCCGATATTTAGCCACAGCGCGATGGTGCTACAGGCCGCTATTCACGGACAGGGGATCGCGCTGGCGAATAATGTTATGGCGCAGTCGGAAATTGAAGCCGGGCGACTGGTGTGTCCATTTAACGATGTTCTGGTGAGTAAGAATGCTTTTTATCTGGTTTGTCATGACAGCCAGGCAGAACTGGGTAAAATAGCCGCCTTCCGTCAGTGGATTTTGGCGAAGGCGGCGACGGAGCAAGAAAAATTCCGTTTTCGTTACGAACAATAATTAACTTAGGGTATGACCATGACCAGCCGTTTTATGCTGATTGTCGCCGCTATCAGCGGTTTTATTTACGTTGCTCTGGGCGCGTTCGGGGCGCATGTTTTGAGTAAAACCCTGGGCGTGGTTGAAATGGGCTGGATTCAGACCGGCCTGCAATATCAGGCGTTCCATACGCTGGCGATCTTTGGCCTGGCGGTGGCGATGCAGCGCCGTATCAGCATCTGGTTTTACTGGAGCAGCGTTTTTCTGGCGCTGGGCACGGTGCTGTTTAGCGGCAGTCTGTACTGCCTTGCGCTTTCGCATCTGCGCCTGTGGGCGTATATCACGCCTGTCGGCGGCGTCAGTTTCTTGGTGGGCTGGGCGCTATTGCTGATTGGCGCCATTCGTATGAAACGTAAGGGCGCGAGCCATGAATAAAGTTGTCTTGCTCTGCCGTCCGGGGTTTGAAAAAGAGTGCGCTGCAGAAATTACCGATAAAGCGGGAAAACGGGAAATATTTGGTTTTGCACGCGTAAAAGAGAACGCAGGCTATGTCATTTATGAATGCTACCAGCCGGAAGATGGCGAAAAGCTGATTTCAGAACTGCCGTTCAGTTCGCTGATTTTCGCCCGCCAGTGGTTTGTGGTGGGTGAACTGCTGCAACATTTACCGCCGGAAGACAGAATTACGCCGGTTGTCGGCATGTTGCAGGGCGTAGTGGAAAAGGGCGGCGAGCTGCGAGTTGAAGTCGCCGACACCAATGAAAGTAAAGAACTGATGAAGTTCTGCCGCAAATTTACGGTGCCGCTGCGCGCGGCTTTGCGTGATGCGGGCGTATTGACGAATTATGAAACGCCGAAGCGTCCGGTCGTTCATGTCTTTTTTATCGCGCCAGGATGCTGCTATACCGGTTATTCGTTCGCGCATAACAATTCACCGTTTTATATGGGCATCCCGCGTTTGAAGTTTCCGTCTGATGCGCCGAGCCGCTCAACGCTGAAACTGGAAGAGGCGCTCCACGTTTTCATCCCGGAAGATGAGTGGGATGAACGTCTGGCGAACGGCATGTATGCGGTGGATTTGGGCGCCTGTCCCGGCGGATGGACGTACCAGTTAGTGAAGCGCAATATGTGGGTCTACTCCGTAGATAACGGCCCGATGGCGCAAAGCCTGATGGACACCGGACAGGTGACCTGGTTGCGTGAGGATGGCTTCAGGTACCGTCCGAACCGGAATAATATTTCATGGATGGTCTGCGATATGGTGGAGAAGCCGGCCAAAGTCACCGCGTTAATGGCGCAGTGGCTGGTGAACGGCTGGTGTCGGGAGACGATTTTTAACCTTAAACTGCCGATGAAAAAACGCTATGAAGAGGTGTCGCATAACCTGGCGTATCTTCAGGCGCAGTTGGATGAGCATGGCGTTAATGCGCAGATCCAGGCACGTCAGCTTTATCACGATCGCGAAGAGGTGACGGTACACGTGCGTCGGTTGTGGGCGGCTGTTGGCGGACGTCGCGACGAGCGATAAAAACGCGCTGCCGTCATCCGGCGCGTCATCAGCGCCGGATGGCGCACGCTTGTCCGGCCTATGACTGCGGCGCATCTGAAACAATATGCGTCACGTCATCCAGATGGCCGATGCGCGCCTCTCCTGAACGATTAAATTTACTTTTATCAATCAATAATAAAGACTGCGAGGCGCGCCTGAGCAGGATAGATTTAAAATCGGCGTTGATCGCATTGGAGTCCCACAGATCGCCGCCGCTGTCGATCCCCTCGCAGGAAAAGATGAACAGATCGATATCAAGCGATTTTAGCTGTGAGATAAGCGACGGGTTAACGTAACAGCCATATTTACGTTCAAGCTGGCCGCCGGAACTTATCAGCGCAATGCGTTCGCGTTTTCCCAGCTCCTGACAGATAGGATGGCTATTGGTAAAAACCTGAATGGGAATATCCGGCAACTGGCGGGCCAGATACCAGCAGGTTGAACTGGCATCCAGCGCAATCGTCATTCCCTCTTCTATCCACGCTAACGCTTCACGGGCAATATCGGCTTTATGCGCATAATGGCTTTTCAGGCGGATATGGAATGGATCGCCGCTGTCCTGATTTTCACGATGAATATATTTAGCTCGTCCGTGATTACGCAGCACTTTTCCCTGCGTCTGTAGTTCACTGAGATCGCGGCGGATGGTCTCTTTACTGACGTTAAGCCGGGTGGCCAGCGCTTCGGTGGTCAGACTTTTATGATTGATCAGCAGATCGACTATCGCTTGTTGGCGTGCCGCTTTCATTTTTCTCATCCCATCATTCGATGAACGCCCGCGTCATGCGGGCGCACCGGCAAGAGATTACGGCGTTACCCCTTTTTTTAAAAGAATATTTCCGTACTTCGCGCACTCACCTGTGATAACGATCGCAAACGCTTTTTGCGCCCGCTCATAAAACGCATAGCGGTCGATACGAACGATATCCGGGCACGGCGCTTCTAATGACAAGGCATCGCGATAGCGCGCTTCAACGCTGGGATCGAGCGTGTCGCCTTCCACGGCGGCCATCATCACCAGCGGCGGGGCGTAGCTATCCAGCTCAAAGAGCGGAATAATTGCCCGCAGTAGATCGCTGACGCTAAGACCATCGGCGCGAATCACCTGCGGGCCCAGGCTATGCGCGGGAAAGTGAGCGTCGGAAAAAATGATTTCGTCCCCGTGGCCCATCTCGGCCAGCACTTTGAGCAGTGTCGGGGAAATTAACGGTGAAATGGTTTTTAGCATTTCATACTCCCTCAATAATTTCAGGTTCGGTTTGCGGCCAGAAATAGCGATACTGATAATTGACCTGCGCACGCGCCTGCTCCGGGCTATTAAATTCGCCTACGCCGTACCAGCCAAACATGGCAGCGCCGGCCACGGTGGTTTCCGCGTCGTCCAGCACTTTGATAGGGATATCAAGCTGATTCGCTTTAATTTGATTCCATAAAGCATTGCGACTGCCGCCGCCAACCAGTAACAGTTCTGTGGCGTTAAAATGGCCGATTTTCTCCAGCGTGCGCAGATTACGCTGAAGTTGCGCCGTCAGGCCTTCCAGCGCGGCGCGATAGAAATGGCCGCGAGTGGTATTGAGCGTCACGCCCTGCCAGCCTGCATTTTGGCAGGCGAGCAGATCGCACTGCATCCGTACGCCTTCCGCGCCAGCGGGAATAGCGCGCGCTTCGTCGATCAGCGTTTGCCATGGTGTTTCCGGCGTCCACAGCAGTTTTCGTATCCATTCGAGTACACCGGAGGCCAGCCACTGCATTCCGGGGTTATAAAGCCCCAACTGACTGTCCAGTTCACAGGTCGAGCCCGGATACTGACTGAGCAGCGAGGTATCCACCTGACCGCTGCGCACCATCAGAATCTCCCAGGTTCCGGAGGAGAGCACCGGTTCACCTTGCTGCGCGCCAGCGCCGAATAACGCGAACTGAGTATCGTGTCCGGCAGAGATCACCGGCACACCCACCGGGAGTCCGAGTAGTCTGGCCGCGTCTGTCTGTAGCGTGCCTATCGGGGCGCCCGCTTCCACGATACGCGGGAACAGGCGGCGCGCCAGGCCCGTCGCCTGCAGGATTTCCGGACTAAAGTCGCGCTGATGGATATCCAGTAGCTGGCTGGTGCCTGCCATAGTGATATCGGTCGTAAACTCGCCGGTCAGACGGTGGTTAATCAGCGACGAGATAAACAGCCAGCAGTGAGCTTGTTCCAGCAGGCGCGGATGATTCTCTTTAAGCCAGACCAGTTTATACAGCGTGTTAAAGCTGAACGCGCCGACGCCGGAGAGCGTCTGCAATTGCCGGGGCGAGATAAAGCGCTCAATCGTTTCCATCACGGCAGCGGTTCGCGGGCATTTCCAACTGATGACCGGGTAGAGCAGCTTACCCTGCGCATCGACCAGCGCCCCATCGACGCCGAACGTAGTCACCGTAATACCGCGAACAACACACTCCGACAGGGCGCTGGAGAGTGACCTGCAGCAGTCGGCGAAACGTTGCAGGATGGCGTCCAGCGACCACTGATGCCAGGCGCTATTTTCTGCGGCAGTGTCGCTGGCGTTAGCGGTTGAGGCGCGGGCGACAATTTTCCCCTGGCGATCAACGGCGATCGCCCGAACGTTAGTCGCACCGCAGTCGAGAACCAGGATAACGTCTTGTTTCATAGATAACTCCATAAACGCCGCCCGATGGCGCTACGCTTATCCGGCCTACGGTTCACGCGCCCGTAGGCCCGGTAAGCCTGCGCCACCGGGCTAAGCCGCATTAACGTTTATACAGCGGGCCATAATTCTGGCAGGCGCGATAATCCTGGCCTTCGATATCCATACCGTGAGCCGCCCAGGCGGAAGGACGGTAGATCTTCGCCTCCTCCACGTTGTGCATACATACCGGGATACGCAGCATTGCGGCGAGAGTAATAAAATCCGCCCCTACATGGCCGATGGTGAGTACGCCGTGGTTAGCGCCCCAGTTCGCCATCACCGAATAGACATCGGTAAACGGGCCTTTGCCGGTAAGACGCGGCGCAAACCAGGTGGTAGGCCAGGTAGAGTTGGTGCGGGCATCAAGCTGATCGTGCATCGCTTTCGGCAGTTCGACGCTCCAGCCCTCGGCGATTTGCAGTACTGGTCCCAGGCCTTTGATGATATTTACGCGGGTCATGGTGAATGGCACGCCGCCTTCGGTCAGGAAACGGGATGAGTAGCCGCCGCCGCGGAAGTATTCGTGAATCGCCGGGCACCATTCGGTGGCCGCCAGACACGCATCCGCCTCTTGTTGGCTGATTTCCCAGTGCGGTTTCATGGTCGGCTTGCCTTCGCTGTCGCGCTGTTTACAGGCACCGTCCAGAGCGGCAGAACCGGAGTTAATCAGGTGAATAATGCCGTGCTCCGCCAGGCCGCTGAGCGCCTGGCCGGTGACGCGTTCTACGGCTTCCGGCGACCAGTAGGTTCGCACGTCGGCGAAGATCTGCGCGGTACCGGTGAGTTGATGGCCGAACAACATCGCTACGCCGTTCAGACTGTCATTTTCGGTGGCGACGACAAACGGTTCGCGTACGCCATTCCAGTCAAAAGAGCTATTGAGCAGCGCTTCGGCGGTATCGCCATTCGGGTATTGATCGGTCCAGTGGCGCTGGCCCTGAAAGCCGGCGGCAATGGCGTTGTAGCCCAGCGATTCTTCAACTAACCCTTTGTCCGCCAGCGTCTTGTTGCCCTGCATCATATCGCGAATACACATCGCCATCAGCAGGCTCTCTTTTAGCACCGCGCGGTTCTGGGCTTCATTGCGCTTATACTGCGAGGCGTTTTGATCTTCGCCGTAGCGGAAGTTTTTATCCGCCCACGCCAGCGCCATCTCCAGTTCGGCCTCATCATAAATTTTTTGATCGATACGGCGGCGCAGTTCGGTCATATCTACCGCTTGCACCTTCATGCCCAGCCAGGATTCAAAGAAGTTATGATCGACAATGGAACCCGCGATCCCCATCGACACGCCGCCGACGGAGAGGTAGCTTTTGCCTTTCATACTGGCAACCGCTAACCCTGCCCGCGCAAAACGCAGCAGTTTTTCTTCGACGTCGGCTGGAATGGAGGTATCGTCGGCATCCTGCACGTCATGGCCATAAATGGAGAACGCCGGGATGCCTTTCTGGCTGTGCGCCGCCAGCGCTGCGGCAAGGTAAACCGCCCCGGGACGCTCTGTGCCGTTAAAGCCCCAGATGGCTTTCGGACGCATCGGGTCCATATCAATGGTTTCGCTGCCATAGCACCAGCACGGCGTAACGGTAATGGTCACGCCCACGTTCTGGCTACTGAATTTTTCTTCACAGGCGGCGGATTCCGCCATTCCGGCAATACAGGTATCCGCAATGACGCACTCCACCTGAGCCCCACAGGCGTGTCGGATTTTCTCGGTGATGAGCGCCGCCGTCGCTTTCGCCATGTTCATGGTTTGCTCTTCGAGCGACTCGCGTACGCCCATACGACGTCCATCAATCACCGGGCGGATACCGATTTTCGGTAAGCTGATTTTTTTCATGACAGATTCCTCACGTTATTCGGATAAATGTTCAGTTTGTCGCCGCTTGTGAACGGAAACGGGCAAAGATGAAGATGACGGCAAAGCACAATGCCGGAACCAGTTCGGCGGTCGGGATTTTGCCTGCGGCGTCGCTAACGAAGCCCATTACTGGCGTGACAATACCGCCGCCAATGATGGTCATGACGATAAAAGACGAGCCGTACTTAGTGTCCTGTCCCAGATTTTTGATACCCAGCGAGAAGATGGTCGGGTACTGGATTGACATAAATGCGCTACACAACGTCAGCGCCAGCAGGCCGATATGTCCGCCGCTAAAGGCGGAAATCAGACACAGGAGCATGGCAAGCAGGGCATAGGCGGCCAGCACTTTATGCGGCGCGAAGCGGCTGATAAGCCAGGTCCCGGTGAAACGGCCGATAAAGAAGCACACCATCGTGCCGGTCAGGTAATTGGCGGCGAAACCGGGCGTCATTCCAGGGATCTCCTCAATGGCGTAGCGGATCAGATAGCTCCAGCAGGCGGTTTGTGCCCCCACGTAGCAGAACTGCGCCAGCACCGCCCAGCGCCAGTGGCGGATACGGATGAGTCGGGAGAGAGAAGATAAGAAAGAGCTTTGTTTAGCATCGCTATGATCGTCACTTTGCAGGGCCGGAAATTTGGTCAGCATAATCAGCAGCGCAACTACTAATACGATGGCGACGATAATCATGTATGGCGTTTGTACCGATAACACCAGGCTGTGTTTATAGGCGCTAAGCTGATCCGGCGTCATTTTATCAAGCGCTTCTTGTGATTGATGCGGCACGTTAGACAAAATAAGGCTTTGCCCAAACACAACGGCGATAATAGCGCCAAAGGAGTTAAAAGTTTGCGCCAGATTAAGCCGGAAATGTCCGCCGCTTTCTGGACCTAATACCGTCACAAAAGGATTGGCCGCAGTTTCAAGGCAGCCTAAACCGGCGGCGATGATAAACAGGCCAATTAAAAATAATGTGTAATTCATTATCTCGGCGGCAGGCCAGAATAATGCGGCGCCAAAAGCATACAAAAAAAGTCCAGTGATAATCCCTGCTTTATAACTGAGTTTTTTCATCAAAATCCCAGCGGGGATTGGAATGACGAAATAACCGAAATAAAAGGCTGACTGAATAAGCCCGGCCTGAAAGTTAGTTAGCGTAAAAGCCTGTTGGAACTGCGGTAATAAAATGTCATTCAGATTATTGGCGACGGCCCACAGAAAAAATAGCGAGCAAAGTAAGGCGAATGGAATAATGTAGCGCTTGCTTTGCTCTGCATCCACAGCACGAAAACTCTGTGTTTGTATTGTTGTGTTTCCCATAGCATCCTCATCGGTTCAGAAGCTTTTGCGTGCGGTCGGTTCTGGTCACCAGACCGTAAAATTAGGTGAGTTCGCTTTTCTTACCGGTAATAAATTGGCGTCCGGAATGAACTCATGGAGTCATTTTCAAATAAAAAAGGCCTTTTAATATGATGGCGGTCACATTTATACCTGAGAGCATAGCGTTCTGTGATTATCATCACTTTAATTTTTATAAAAAAATGACCGTTTGAGATGTTTAATTTAAAAAACCACAGGCTGAATGCCCGAATTAAATTATTGCTACGAAAACGGTCAGTGGTGACTTATTTTTCATCTTTGCCCGTTTTGAAAAATATTATTAAGAGCGGGCATTTATCGGCGAGAGAAATGGCAGTCGTCTGGTTTATCGTGGCGAATTAATTGATGTGTATCACAAAATATTGTTATTTAAATTCCCTTCTCTTTATTCAGTATGATGATAGTTGCTAACTATTCGATTATTTCAACAGGACAGCAGCGTGATGCGAAAGGCGGTTTTGTTGTCTCATTTTGAATCACAGAGAGAGGTAAATAATGGAACGAAATAGACTGGCTCGGCAGATTATTGATACCTGTCTGGAAATGACGCGGTTAGGGTTAAATCAGGGGACGGCAGGTAACGTGAGCGTACGCTATCAGGGCGGAATGCTGATTACGCCGACGGGGATCCCCTACGAGAAGCTGACAGAGTCGCACATTGTCTTTATTGATGCTGACGGTCAGCATGAGCAGGGCAAGCTGCCTTCCAGCGAGTGGCGTTTTCATATGGCGGCATACCAGACGCGCCCTGACGCCAATGCCGTGGTACATAACCACGCTGTCCATTGTACGGCAGTCTCGATCCTGAATCGCCCGATTCCGGCGATTCACTACATGATTGCCGCCGCGGGGGGAAACTCTATTCCCTGCGCGCCCTACGCCACTTTTGGCACCCGCGAACTTTCTGAACATGTTGCTGTGGCGCTTAAAAATCGTAAAGCGACGCTGCTACAGCACCACGGGCTTATCGCTTGTGAAGAAAATTTAGACAAAGCGTTGTGGCTGGCGCATGAAGTGGAAGTACTGGCGCAGCTCTATTTAAGTACGCTGGCCATTGTCGATCCGGTACCGGTACTGGATGACGAGGCGATCGCTATCGTACTGGAGAAATTTAAAACTTACGGGTTACGTATTGAAGAGTGATGTCAGGAGACAGGCGATGGCGAACAGAATGATTCTGAATGAAACGGCATGGTTTGGCCGGGGAGCGGTGGACGCATTAACCGATGAGGTAACGCGCCGCGGTTATCATAAGGCGCTGATTGTTACCGATAAAACGCTGGTGCAATGCGGTGTGGTCGATAAAGTGACAAGCAGAATGGATGCTGCAGGGCTGGCGTGGGAGATCTATGCTGGCGTGATCCCTAATCCTACGATTTCCGTTGTCCAGGAAGGGCTTAAGGTTTTTACCCAAAGCGGCGCGGACTATCTCATCGCCATTGGCGGCGGTTCTCCGCAGGATACCTGTAAAGCGATCGGTATTATCAGTAACAATCCGGAATTTGCCGATGTGCGCAGTCTGGAAGGGCTATCGCCGACCCGTAAACCCAGCGTGCCGATTATGGCGATCCCGACAACGGCGGGAACCGCGGCGGAAGTCACTATCAATTATGTGATTACCGATGAAGAGAAACGGCGCAAATTCGTTTGTGTCGATCCGCATGATATTCCGCAGGCGGCATTTATCGATGCTGATATGATGGACGGTATGCCGCCCGCGCTGAAAGCGGCAACGGGCGTGGATGCGCTAACCCATGCTATTGAAGGCTATATTACCCGGGCCGCATGGGCGCTGACGGATGCCTTACATATCAAAGCCATTGAGATTATTGCGGGTGCGCTGCGCGGTGCCGTGGCAGGAGAAAAAGAGGCTGGTGAGGCGATGGCGCTGGGGCAATACGTTGCCGGGATGGGGTTTTCCAATGTGGGGCTGGGGCTGGTGCATGGGATGGCGCATCCGCTGGGCGCGTTTTACAACACGCCGCACGGCGTCGCGAATGCTATTTTGCTTCCGCATGTGATGCGTTTCAATGCCGGGTCTACCAACGAGAAATTCCGTGATATCGCCCGGGCGATGGGGGTGAAGGTAGAAGGATTGAGTCTTGAAGAGGCACGTAATGCCGCAGTGGAAGCCGTATTTGCGCTAAATCGCGATGTGGGAATTCCGCTGCATTTGCGTGATGTCGGCGTTCGAAAAGAGGATATCCCGGCGCTGGCGCAGGCGGCGTTCGATGATGTCTGTACGGGCGGCAATCCGCGTGAAGCGAGTCTGGCGGACATTGTCGAACTGTATCATATCGCCTGGTAATTTTGCCGGATGGCGCTGCGCTTATCCGCTCTACATTTCGTGCAGTTCTGTAGGCCGGATAAGGCGTTCACGCCGCCATCCGGCAACAAAACTACCGCACCAGCCGTAGCTGCTGTAAGTTTCCGTCAATATGTAAATCGGTTTGCAGACGTGCAATATCGCGGCAGAGAAATGCCATTTCTTTATGCGTCTCAAGCTTTTTGCGCCACTTTTCCGGCACCTCGTCCAGATGGGCGTAAATTCCCTCCAGATTTTGAAACTGAATCAATAGCTGGGTCGCGCTTTTGGGGCCGATACCGGCAACGCCGGGGACTTTCGAACTGCTGATTCCTGCCAGACCCCAGTAATCCGGCAACTGCCGGGGGAGTACGCCAAACTCTTTTTCAATAAACGGCGCGTCCAGCCAGCGTTTCTGGAAGTAGTCGCGAATGCGCAATCCCGGAGAGAGCAACTGGCAATAGCCTTTATCGGTTGACACAATGGTTGCCTGGTGTCCGGCTTCGGTAACTTTTAGCGCCAGCGTCGCCGCCAGATCGTCCGCTTCGTTACCGTCTGATGCCCAACAGCGTACGCCGCGCTGTTCAAACGCGGCGCGTAGGGCGGGCATTTCATTATGTAAATCGTCAGGCATCGGCGGACGTCCTGCTTTGTAGTCCGGCAAACGCTGATGACGCCAGCCGCTGCTGCGCGCGTCGTCATCAAATACCGCGACGGCATGGGTTGGCTGGCTGTGGATAATCAATTGATCGAGCGCGTGTTGGCAGGTTTCCACACAGGGCGATCCCTGAACGGCGTGAATACGGCGAATCAAATTGAGCGCGTCGACGATAAGCAGATGAGCAGCCACGGTGTTCTCCCTTACAAACCTGCGCGTAGGGTAACATTCACGGCGGGGGGAGGCGAGCATTGCGAAATAGCGCTATCCGTAGGCCTGATAAGCGAAGCGCTATCAGGCAACAAAAGCCGGATGGCGGCGAGCGCCTTATCCGGCCTACAGATCCTAAAATGTGCTGAGAATTAATCGCAGGTAACGATCTTCATCGCCAGGCCGCCGCGCGTAGTTTCGCGGTACTTAGCGTTCATGTCTTTACCGGTTTCGTACATGGTCTCAATCACTTTATCAAGGCATACGCGCGGTTCGCTGGTACGGCGCAGCGCCATACGCGCGGCGTTGACCGCTTTGACTGAAGCAATTGCGTTACGCTCAATGCAGGGAACCTGGACCTGGCCGGCAACCGGATCGCAAGTTAACCCCAGATTATGCTCCATGGCGATTTCTGCGGCGATGCACACCTGCGCCGGGCTACCGCCCAGCAGCTCGGCCAGACCCGCTGCCGCCATGGAACAGGCCACGCCGACCTCTCCCTGACAACCCACTTCGGCGCCGGAAATAGAGGCGTTCATCTTATACAGCGAGCCAATCGCGCTGGCGACCAGCATATAGCGAGCAAGCGAGTTAGCATTTACTTTGCGGATAAACTTGTCATAGTACGCCAGCACCGCCGGAACAATACCACATGCGCCGTTAGTCGGGGCAGTGACTACTCGTCCGCCTGCGGCATTCTCTTCGTTCACCGCCAGCGCGAACATATTGATCCAGTCGACGACCGCCATCGGATCGGTGGTGGTCTTATCCTGACTGACCAGCATCCGACGCAGCGCCGCCGCGCGACGCGGAACGCGCAGTTTGCCCGGCAATACGCCCTCGGTGGTGATACCGCGCTCAATACCGCTGCGCATTACCTCCCAGACCCTGGCGAAGTGCTGCTCCAGCGCTTCTTTACTGTGCAGAGCCAGTTCGTTTTGCATCATCAGACCGGAGAGCGACAAACCCGTCTCCTGGCAGTGGCGCTGTAAATCCGCGGCGGTTTTGTAAGGGTACGGTACGTTAACGGGTTCGCTATTCGTCAAACCAAAGTGCTCTTCATCGACGATAAAGCCGCCGCCAATGGAGTAGTAGGTTTGGCTGTAGAGCACCTTATCGCCCGCCAGCGCGGTAATACGCATCCCGTTTTCATGCAGAGACAGGTTGTCGGCGTGGAAATTCATGCACTTATCGACCGGAAATTCGACTTCATGCTGCCCATTGGCCAGTAGTAAACGCCCATGGGTGTTCACATCCTGGATAAAGGACGGAATGGCGTCGATATCGACGGTGTCCGGCAGATTCCCCGCCAGGCCCATAATAATGGCGATATCAGTGTGGTGGCCTTTACCCGTCAATGACAGAGAGCCGTAGACATCCACCACGACGCGGGTGACATCTGTAAGGATATGGCGGGCAATCAGATCGTCCGTGAACTGCTTGCCTGCTTTCATTGGTCCGACGGTGTGAGAACTGGAAGGGCCAATGCCGATTTTAAAAATATCGAATACGCTAATCATAGGGCATCCATTGCGGTTGTATCATAGAGAAGCGCCGCGGTAAGCGGCGCTAAAGGACTTAGCTGAACAGTGAGTAGAAAATAGCGGAGATGGCAATCAGGCCCATAATCACAACGAATACGTTGCTGATATGACCGCTGTACTTACGCATTGCCGGTACTTTCTGGATGGCATACATCGGCATCAGGAACAGAATCATCGCGATGATCGGGCCGCCCAGGGTTTCAATCATGCCCAGGATGCTGGGGTTCAGCGTCGCCACAATCCAGGTGGTGACCAGCATGAACAGCGCGGTAATTTTATTCAGTTTGTTGATTTCGATAGATTTACCTTTACCACGCAGCGATTTAATCACCATTCCGTTAAAGCCTTCACGCGCGCCCAGGTAGTGGCCGAGGAAGGATTTGGTGATAGCAATCATCGCAATGATCGGTGCCATCCAGGCGATGATCGGCGCGTTAAAATGGTTCGCCAGGTAAGACAGAATAGAGATGTTCTGCTCTTTTGCCGCCGCCAGATCTGCCGGCGTCAGACTCAGCACGCAGCTGAAGACGAAGAACATCACGGTCAGCACCATCATGATGTGGGCGAAGGCCAGAATTTTAGAACATTTCTTCTCTGCGCCTTCACCGTACTCTTCACGCTTCGCAACCGCGAAGGAGGAGATGATCGGGGAGTGGTTGAAAGAGAAAACCATCACCGGAATCGCCAGCCACAGCGTCATCCACAGGCCGTTGCCGGTGGACGCGGCGGAATCAAAGGACAGCGTTTCCAGCGCCGCGCCGTTCCACTGCGGGATCAGGTACAAGGCCAGCAGCATCAGCGCAGCGACGAACGGGAATACCAGGATACTCATCGCCTTAACGATCATTTGCTCGCCGAAGCGCACGATGGTCATCATGCCAACAATCAGGATCAGGGAAAGAATCGCCCGCGGCGGCGGATTAATCGCTAACTGGTGGGTCAGGAAGCTTTCCACGGTATTAGTAATCGCCACGCTGTAAACCAGCAGGATGGGGTAAATCGCGAAGAAGTAAAGCAGGGTAATCAGTTTACCTGCGCCGATACCGAAGTGTTCCTCAACGACTTCAGTGATGTCTTCACCCGGATTTTTACCGGACAGCACGAAGCGGGTTAAGCCACGGTGTGCGAAAAAGGTCATCGGGAAAGCGAGAATCGCCATGATGATGAGCGGAATCATGCCGCCGACGCCTGCGTTGATCGGCAGGAACAGAACGCCCGCGCCGATAGCCGTGCCGTAAAGGCCCAGCATCCACATGGTATCCGTTTTGCGCCATGCGCTTCGAGAGTCAATCGAAGCAATCGTGCTGGTCTGAGTGGTTTCCATCTATTTCTCCTGGAGGATGCTAAAAATCAGGTTGCTGGTCTAATCCAATGAAAAAAGACCTGATCGTAAAATGAAATCTGCTTAGGGACGCTTTTTATATAATTTTTCGCCGTAATAATTTTCGGGCGGAAAGATACATTTAAGTGATGAATCTATCAGTGATCCCGATCTCAAATGCAATAATCCGCTTCTTACATGGATAAATTTGGACCATTAATCTATTAAAAAAACGTCATAACGAATTTCCGGGCGCGAAGGCTACCATTAACGATATAAGGCCGGAAAGATTGGGGCGCAAGATACGGAGGTTTGACTATAAAAATCAAGGTTTTTAGTGGATTCTGGCGAAGAATAAGAGTTTGGACCGATAAATCACGGTAAGAGGAGTGAGGTAAACGTTTGCCTGGCAATCTATTTATGGTGAATTATAAATGGTGTTTATAAAACAATGCGGGCTATGCCTCTGATGATCATCATAAAAAATGAAGGCATACGTTAATTGCCGTACCGCAATGAAAGGAATGGGAGAAGCGCCCGGCTGCTGGCGGCAACCGGGCATAAGCGTTAAGCGCAGATCTCGTAACAGGGGATGTAGGCGGAACCTGGCAATTTCATACGATGCTGCGCGACGAAACCCTGCAGCAGATCGTCCATGCGACGCATCATCTCTCGATCGCCGTGGATCTTATACGGACCATTAGCTTCAATGGTGCGTATCCCGACCTCCTTCACGTTCCCCGCGACAATACCGGAGAAGGCGCGTCGCAGATCCGCCGCCAGAATCTCAACCGGCTGATCCGGGTACAGTTTCAGGTTGGCCATATTCTCATGCGACGGCTCAAACGGCACCTGCAGATCCGGTGCAATACGCATCGACCAGTTAAAACTATAGGCGTCGCCGGTATCGCGGCGATTCTCTTTCACTTGCGGCATCGCTTTCTTCATCAGCCGCGCTACCTCCGCCGCATCGTCAATGATGATGCGGTAATGACGGCGGGCCGCTTCGCCCAGCGTATGGGTAATAAACTCATCCAGCACGCGGAAGTAATCGGCGCTCTCTTTTGGTCCGGTCAGGATCAGCGGCAGCACCTGATTTTTATTGGCTGGATTCATCAGAATACCCAGCAAATAAAGCAGCTCTTCCGCCGTACCCACGCCGCCAGGGAAGATAATGATACCGTGTGCGATACGGACGAACGCTTCTAGGCGTTTTTCGATATCCGGCATGATGATCAGTTCGTTCACCAGCGGGTTAGGCGGTTCAGCCGCAATAATGGAAGGCTCAGTCATGCCGATAAAGCGGCTGTCTTTATAACGCTGCTGCGCGTGACCGACCGCCGCGCCCTTCATGGGGGCTTCCATCGCCCCAGGGCCGCAGCCGGTGCAGATGTTCAGCTCGCGTAATCCCAACTGCGTGCCGACGCGACGGGCATACAGGTACTCGTTTTCGTTAATTGAGTGGCCGCCCCAGCATACCACCATGTTTGGCGCTTCGCCGACGTGCAGCGCCCGGGCGTTGCGCAAAATGGAGAACACCAGATTGGTGATATGTGTTGAGCTTTCAAGATCCAGATGCTGGAAACGGCCGGCATTGTGGATCTGCCCATTCACAAAGAGAATGTCGCGCAGCACCGCGAACAGGTTAGCCTGTAGCGCACGAATAATCCTCCCGTCAACAAAGGCGTCTTCAGGCGGATTAATCAATTCCAGCTTCACGCCGCGCTCGCGGCGCAGTACGTTAATATCGAAATTTTCAAAGCGGGACAGCAGCTCTTTGCTGTTGTCGGTCAGGCTGCCGGAGTTAAGAACGGCAAGTGAACAGTTACGAAACAGTTGATACAGGTCGCTACTGGCCGTGCGTTTCAGCATGTCCACTTCCAGTTGCGACAACATATCCATTGAGCCAAGCGGGCTAATATGTGTAATCAAGTAAACTCCTTATGGGACGCAACACGCCATTCCCTGTTGATTACAATAGCCCTGGCTGATGACCTTTCACAACCTTACATGCGCAATCCGGCACGCAAAATTGACAAAAAAATTACTGTCGCGCCAGCCTGCCCGTGGCGGGCACGAAATCGGTATTGCTGCGCCAGGGATTAATGTCCAGCCCGCCGCGGCGGGTATAGCGCGCATAAATGCTTAGCGTTTCCGGCTGGCAGAAGCGCAGAATGTCATTGAAAATACGCTCTACGCACTGTTCGTGAAATTCATTATGGTGACGGAAGGAGACCAGATAACGCAGCAGTTTTTCCCTGTCGATTTTGCGCCCGCGATACTGAATTTGTATCGAGCCCCAGTCCGGCTGGTGGGTGATCAGGCAGTTGGATTTCAACAGATGACTGACCAGCGTCTCCTCTACTTGCTTCTCGCCGCTGACCGCATGTTGCAGATAGTCGGTAGTAAACTGGTAGTTGTCGATACTGATATCCTGATCGTCAATACAGGCGCCGTGGAAATGGGCGACAGGCTGTCCTTCCAGCTCATCAAGACGATGAAGCCTCACGCTAACGTTGCCCTGCGCGCAGGCGCGCAGATCGCGCTCCAGCGTCTGGCGCACCGTCTCCCAGGTGTCAAAGCGCGTCTGGTTAAAGCTGTTCAGATACAGTTTAAAGCTTTTGGATTCGATTAAATTAACGCTGGTGTAATCCAGTTCGACATGCCCGACGGCGACCTGCGGAAGACCCTGGCTGTTAAGCCAGGAAAGTTCATACAACGTCCAGATATCCGCGCCGTGGAACGGCAAATTATCGGCTGTTAATCCGAGCGGGTCACGATTCAAACTGCGCGGTACGCCCTGCAGCAGGCTGACGTCATAATTGTCCCGGTAATCCGTTGATTTTCCGAGAGTCAGGCCATCAAGAGCCTGATGGTTTTCATAAGAAGACATGTTTCACCGTCATAAACCAGATACACTATGCGTCAAGTGTATCCTGGCTTTTATGAAGAGAGAAACTGGTGGACGAACTGACAGCGCAGGCATTGAAAGCCTTTACGACGCGTTACTGCGACGCGTGGCAAGAAAAACACGGTAGCTGGCCGTTGAGCGAAGAACTGTATGGCGTACCTTCTCCGTGCATTATTTCTTCAACCCGCGATGCCGTTTACTGGCAGCCGCAACCTTTTGAAGGCGAAGAAAATGTAAACGCGGTTGAACGCGCCTTTGATATTATGGTACAACCTGCGCTCCACGCGTTTTACACCACGCAGTTTGCTGGCGACATGCCCGCGCAGTTTGCGGATGAAAAGCTTACGCTACTGCAAACCTGGAGTCAGGATGACTTTCGGCGCGTGCAGGAAAATCTGATAGGCCATCTGGTCACGCAAAAGCGGCTCAAGCTTCCTCCCACGCTTTTTATTGCGACGCAGGAAAATGAGCTTGAGGTCATTTCGGTCTGTAATCTGTCCGGCGAGGTGATTAAAGAAACGCTGGGCACCCGCAATCGTACCGTTCTTGCCGCAACGCTTGCGGAATTCCTTACGCAACTTAATCCTCTTCTGTAATCGTTTGCCCTAACGGGTGTGAGAGATCTCTTACAAAGTCTGTAGGAGATCGCCAGGATATCAGCGGATACTGAGCCCCGTTTTCTTATGTAAGTCTATATAAAACAACTAATTAAAATGTTTTTGCGCACTTTCATATGAAAATTTACTTAAGGTATTGTCTGTAAGCGTCTTGTAAGACAAGGTGAAACAGGCGATTCTATCTTCGTCGACAGGGAGTCGTACAACGAAGCGAACGTCAGGATGATGACGCTTCAGCAGGACACGCCAGGATGGTGTTACAAGGAAAGGCTTCAGGATGAAGCAAAGTGGAAAGCGCAGGATGCGTTAAAGGACACCTCCAGGACGGAGAACGAGAGCCGATCAGGATGTTCGGCGGGTCTGGATGACCAGGGACGCTTCAGGATGAAGCTATCACATCGGGCGATGTGCGCAGGATGTAAACGTTCAGGATGAACAGGCCGTAAGGTCACAGGAAAAGTTGTCACGGATGAGCAGGGAGCACGAAAAGTAGCTGGAATGCTGCGAAACGAACCGGGAGCACTGTTTATACAGTGCTCCCTTTTTTTTTGTTATTCTTCGCGCCAGATTTTCATCATTGAGGTTTTAACATGACGACTCATGACCGTGTGCGTCAGCAGTTACATGCGCTTGAAACGCTGCTGCGCGAGCATCGCCACTGGCGGCTGGATGCGCCGCAGGCGCATTTGTTTACCAGCACCCAACCATTTTTTATGGATACCATGGAACCGCTGGAATGGCTGCAATGGGTATTGATCCCACGTATGCATACCCTACTTGATAATGCGCAGCCGCTGCCCGAGGCGTTTGCCGTCGCCCCTTATTATGAAATGGCGCTGGCGGCGGATCATCCGCAGCGGGAGGCGATCCTGGCGGTTTTGCAGGATCTGGATGCGCTATTCGTCCGCGATAAATCCTGATGCTGGAGATCCTCTACCAAGATCGGTGGCTGGTTGCCGTGAATAAACCCGCAGGCTGGCTTGTTCACCGGAGCTGGCTGGATCGCGACGAAAAAGTCGTGGTCATGCAAACGGTGCGCGACCAAATCGGCCAGCATGTTTTTACCGCCCACCGTCTCGACAGGCCCACGTCGGGCGTACTGTTAATGGGGCTGTCCAGCGAAGCGGGACGCCGTCTGGCGCAGCAGTTCGAGCAGCACCACATCCGTAAACGCTACCATGCCATTGTGCGCGGCTGGCTGATGGATGACGCGGTACTGGATTATCCGCTGGTGGAAGAGCGCGATAAAATTGCCGATAAATTCGCCCGCGAAGATAAAGCGCCCCAGCCGGCTGTAACGCAGTATCGCGGGCTGGCGACGGTCGAAATGGCGGTGCCGACCGGGCGTTATCCCACCACGCGTTATGGCCTGGTTGAGCTGGAACCAAAAACGGGACGCAAGCACCAGCTTCGTCGTCATCTGGCGCATCTGCGTCATCCTATCATCGGCGACAGCAAGCATGGCGATTTGCGACAAAACCGCAGCGCCGCAGAGCATTTTGCCTGTCGTCGCCTGATGCTTCATGCCAGTCGGCTTGAACTGACGCACCCCTTCACCGGACAGCCGTTGATAATTCAGGCCGGGTTGGATGAAACCTGGATGCAGGCGCTGACACAGTTTGGCTGGCGTGGACTTCTCCCTGACAATGAAAGGGTTGAGTTTACGGCGGCGTCCCGGCAGGATGAGACTCATCTGACATAATTCAGGGAGATACGCATAATGGCGGAAATTGGTATTTTTGTCGGGACCATGTATGGCAACTCACTGCTGGTGGCGGAAGAAGCGGAAGCGATCCTCGCCAGACAGGGCCACAGCGCGACCGTGTTTGAAGATCCTGAACTGTCCGACTGGCAGCAATATCAGGATAAGGTTGCGCTGGTCGTTACCTCGACGACCGGGCAGGGCGATCTACCGGATAGCATTGCGCCGCTCTTTCACGGCATTAAAGATACGTTGGGTTTTCAGCCAAACCTGCGTTACGGGGTGATTGCGCTAGGTGATAGCAGCTACCCCAATTTCTGTAATGGCGGCAAACAGTTTGATGCCCTGTTGCAAGAGCAAAGCGCGCAGCGGGTGGGGGAGATATTATTCATTGACGCCAGCGAACATCCGGAGCCGGAGAGCCAATCCAATCCCTGGGTTGAAAACTGGGGAACTTTACTTTCCTGAGGTAAATCCCTCCCCCCTACGGGAGGGTACCTTTTCGTTTGCTTGCGTTGCCAGTAAGCAAAATCACGACCTGTACACAGTGTAAAGTAACTGAATCGTGTTAGCTTTGGGCATATGCCCGCAAAAGCGACAGTTTTTTACGGGCGTTTTCATGTAATCAAGCGACCTGTTTCACATTCTTCTCTTTTTACTCCTCCTGCGTCGACGCCGACGCCTTCTGATTTCATTTCCGTGAAGTGGCTTCCACTGTCCTGGGCTTTTGCCATAAACAGGCGTAATTCATCGCCAAAATACTGTGTTGTTGCACGGTGAGCGTGTGTGGCGCGCTTTTTATACTTCTCCTGCCAGTGAATAAAAGCATGCAGCGTGCAAAGCAAACGACCTAATAAAAGCTGCAACAAGGAAACGTTATCTCTGATTCCCTACCGGTTGTGCAGTTCAGAGTGAGCGTAGCTAACGCGAAATTTCAGGAGTGCAACAATGAGTTCATTAAGTCACGCGGCGAGCAGTGCGGAGAAACGCACGAACGCCCGCTACTGGATAGTGGTGATGCTGTTTATCGTCACATCCTTCAACTACGGCGACCGCGCCACATTGTCCATTGCCGGCTCAGAAATGGCCAAAGATATCGGCCTTGATCCGGTAGGCATGGGCTATGTTTTTTCTGCTTTTCATGGGCCTATGTTATCGGGCAGATCCCGGGCGGCTGGCTGCTGGACCGCTTTGGTTCCAAACGCGTCTATTTCTGGTCTATTTTCATTTGGTCAGTCTTCACCCTGTTGCAGGGTTTTGTCGATATCTTTAGTGGTTTCGGCATTATTGTCGCCCTCTTTACGCTTCGTTTCCTGGGCGGTCTGGCGGAATCGCCTTCTTTCCCGGGCAACAGTCGCATCGTTGCGGCCTGGTTCCCGGCGCAGGAGAGGGGAACGGCGGTGGCCATCTTTAACTCCGCGCAATACTTTGCCACGGTTATTTTCGCGCCAATTATGGGCTGGCTGACGCACGAAGTGGGCTGGTCGCATGTCTTCTTCTTTATGGGCGGGTTAGGGATCATCATCAGCTTTATCTGGTTGAAAGTTATCCATGAACCAAATAACCATCCGGGCGTAAATAAGAAAGAGTTGGAGTACATCGCAGAAGGCGGCGCGCTGATCAATATGGATCAGAAAGACACCAAAGCGAAAGTACCGTTTAGCGTCAAATGGGGCCAGATCAAACAGCTGCTGGGCTCTCGTATGATGATTGGCGTTTACATCGGTCAGTACTGTATTAACGCATTGACCTATTTCTTTATTACCTGGTTCCCGGTCTATTTGGTCCAGGCGCGCGGCATGTCGATTCTCAAAGCGGGCTTTGTCGCCTCGGTTCCTGCAGTCTGCGGCTTTATCGGCGGCGTGTTGGGCGGCATCATTTCCGACTGGCTGATGCGTCGTACTGGCTCCCTGAATATCGCGCGCAAGACGCCGATTGTGCTGGGGATGTTGCTGTCAATGGTTATGGTGTTCTGTAACTATGTGAACGTGGAATGGATGATCATCGGCTTTATGGCGTTGGCCTTCTTCGGTAAAGGTATCGGCGCGTTGGGCTGGGCAGTAATGGCGGATACCGCGCCGAAAGAGATCAGCGGTCTTTCCGGCGGCTTGTTTAATATGTTCGGCAATATCTCCGGTATTGTGACGCCAATCGCGATTGGTTACATCGTTGGCACCACCGGTTCCTTCAACGGCGCGTTGATCTATGTCGGCGTACATGCCCTGGTGGCCATCATCAGCTATCTGGTGCTGGTAGGTGATATTAAGCGTATTGAACTGAAACCTGTCGCAGGACAATTATCATGACAACGCAATCCAGTCCCGTTATTACGGACATGAAGGTCATTCCGGTTGCCGGACATGACAGTATGCTACTCAACATCGGCGGCGCGCATAACGCGTACTTCACCCGTAACATCGTCGTCCTCACCGATAACGCCGGGCATACTGGGGTCGGCGAGATTCCGGGCGGCGAAAAAATTCGCAAAACGCTGGAAGATGCGATCCCACTGGTGGTGGGAAAAACGCTGGGTGAATATAAAAATGTCCTGACCGCCGTTCGCAACCAGTTTGCCGATCGCGATGCGGGCGGACGCGGTTTACAAACGTTCGATCTCCGTACCACTATCCATGTGGTGACGGGCATTGAAGCGGCAATGCTTGACCTTTTGGGCCAACATCTGGGCGTCAACGTCGCTTCGCTGTTAGGCGACAGTCAGCAGCGCAGCGAAGTCGAAATGCTGGGTTATCTGTTCTTTGTCGGCAATCGCAAGGCCACGCCGCTGCCGTATCAGAGCCAGCCGGATGAGCAATGCGACTGGTATCGTCTGCGCCATGAAGAGGCGATGACGCCGGAAACGGTAGTGCGTCTGGCGGAAGCCGCCTATGAAAAATACGGCTTCAACGACTTCAAACTGAAAGGCGGCGTGCTGGCGGGCGAAGAAGAGGCCGAGTCAATCGTGGCGCTGGCGAAACGTTTCCCACAAGCGCGCGTCACGCTCGATCCAAACGGTGCCTGGTCGCTGAACGAAGCGATCAGCATTGGTAAATACCTGAAAGGTTCTCTGGCCTATGCAGAAGATCCGTGCGGCGCGGAGCAGGGTTTTTCCGGACGTGAAGTGATGGCGGAATTCCGTCGCGCGACCGGATTACCGACGGCCACCAATATGATAGCGACCGACTGGCGTCAAATGGGGCATACGCTGTCGCTGCAATCCGTCGATATCCCGCTGGCGGACCCGCACTTCTGGACTATGCAAGGCTCTGTACGCGTGGCGCAAATGTGTCATGAGTTCGGTCTGACCTGGGGCTCGCACTCTAACAACCACTTTGATATTTCGTTGGCGATGTTTACCCATGTTGCCGCGGCGGCGCCGGGCAAGATCACTGCTATCGATACCCACTGGATCTGGCAGGAAGGCAACCAACGTCTGACTAAAGAACCGTTTGAAATTAAAGGCGGCATGGTGCAAGTACCGACCAAACCGGGTCTGGGCGTTGAGCTCGATATGGATCAGGTGATGAAAGCGCATGAGCTCTATCAAAAACATGGCTTAGGCGCGCGTGACGATGCGATGGGAATGCAGTACTTAATTCCTGGCTGGACGTTTGATAATAAGCGTCCTTGCATGGTGCGTTAAGTCAGAGCCGGTTCCGTAAGGAACCGGTTCTTCTCTGGGTGTATGCTTAACAGGATCAACATGCGTAAGGACGACTTATGAAAATAGTGATCGCACCAGACTCGTATAAGGAAAGTTTGAGTGCTCTTGAGGTAGCGACCGCCATTGAACAAGGATTTCGCGAGATCTGGCCTGACGCCGATTACCTGAAATTACCGCTGGCTGATGGCGGAGAAGGTACTGTCGAAGCGATGGTTGAAGCGACGGTGGGTCGAATCGTGCATGTTGAGGTCACCGGGCCGTTGGGGCATCGCGTCAATGCGTTTTATGGGCTTTCCGGCGATGCGCGTTCCGCGTTCATTGAAATGGCGGCCGCCAGCGGGCTGGAGCAGGTGCCGCCCGCGCAACGCGATCCGTTGAAGACCACATCATGGGGAACCGGCGAGCTGATCCGTCATGCGCTGGATGCGGGCGTTGAGCATATCATTATTGGTATCGGCGGTAGCGCCACCAACGATGGCGGCGCGGGGATGGTACAGGCGCTGGGGGCCAGGCTACGGGATGCGCAGGGCAATGATATTGCGCAAGGCGGCATTGGGCTGGAAACACTCGCCAGCATTGATATCAGCGACCTGGATAAGCGTTTGTCGGCGTGCCATATAGAGGTCGCCTGCGATGTCACGAATCCCCTTACCGGCAAAGAGGGCGCGTCTGCGGTTTTTGGTCCGCAAAAAGGGGCGACGCCGGAAATGATTGAACGCCTGGATACGGCATTGACTCGCTATGCGCATTTGATTGCCCGCGATCTGCATGTCGATGTGTTGGATCTGGCAGGCGGCGGCGCGGCAGGCGGCATGGGGGCGGCGTTATACGCGTTTTGCGGCGCGCAGCTACGGCGTGGCATTGAGATTGTCACCGATGCGCTTCATCTGGAAGTGTGTCTTGCGGATGCTGATTTAGTCATCACCGGCGAGGGACGCATCGACAGCCAGACCATTCACGGTAAAGTCCCTATTGGCGTGGCAAACATCGCCAAACGGTATAACAAGCCGGTAATTGGTATTGCGGGTAGCCTGACGGCGGACGTTAGCGTGGTTCATGAACATGGGCTTGATGCCGTTTTCAGCGTGATTTATACCATCTGCACGCTGGAGGACGCGCTGAAGAATGCGAGTGAAAACGTACGAATGACCGCGCGCAACGTGGCTGCAACGCTGAAAGCGGGGCAACAATTACGCTGAGTTGTAGGCCGGATAAGGCGGTCACGCCGCCATCCGGCGAATATCAGCCTAATATCTTCTTCGCTTCACGCGCGACATTATCCATCTCATCCAGCAGCTCCAGAAACTCAGGCTCCAGCTCCTCTTCGTGGACGCCGCTGCGAAGCTGTTGCTCAATAAGCTGGCAAAGGTTCTTCATCCGCGGTACGCCGCTATAGCCGCAGCTCCCGTGTAGCTTATGGACCAGATCGACCAAACCGTTGGGATTTTCTCCCACCAGTTGTTCTTCAATTTTGTTGCGCACTTCCGGCAGAAAATCAATCAGCATTTGCAGCATATCCCGTGCCAGATCGGGCTTACCGGCAGCCTGGCGGAGCGCAAGCTGCCAGTCGAGCGTTGCATTCGGATTGAAGATAAATTCAGCTGGTTCCGGCGCCATCAGACGCGCTGCTACGTTGGCGCCAGGTTTATAGCGCAGCAACAGATTATGCAACTTCTCTTCTTCTATCGGTTTAGCCAGATAGTCGTTCATGCCCGCGCTGAGCAACTTCTCTTTTTGCCCGGCCATCGCATGTGCCGTAACGGCAATAACCGGTGTTTGCTGCTGATGAGGAAGCTGGTGAATCAATTCGCAGGCGCGTATGCCGTCCATATCCGGCATCTGAATATCCATCAAAATCAGATCAAACTGCATTTGTTTCGCCCGATCCACCGCCTGATGTCCGCTATCACAAAGCTCTACGTGCTGGACTTTATCTTCCAGTAACGCGCCGATAAGCTTCAGATTAGCGGGATTATCATCAACCGCCATAACCGTCATGGTGATTTTACTGGTATCCATTAGCAGCGGTTCAGGATGGTGATTCAACTGGCAATATTCCGTCAGCGCTGGCAACAGGCGCGTTGACGTCAATGGTTTTAACAGACAGGCCGCCGCGCCTCCTTGTTTCAGCTTTTCGGCGTTAATTTGCGCATGGCAAGGTAGCGCCAGCAGTAGAAAGTCCGTCATTGATGCCGCTTTCGCCAGACGTTCATGCTGCATGGTGAGCGGCTCACGGAAGGTCACCGGAACGCTCAAAATCATAATATCGTAGTGCGCTAACGGCAGCGCGGAGAAGGTCGGGCTGTAAATCACTTCCACCGGCGTGTCGCTCAGTAGATCCAGGGTACATTGCGCGGCGGTAGCATTCGGTTCGATATAAGCCAGCCGTTTCCCGGCCAGACACGCGGTCGACGGCCCGTCAATAATGACATTTGGGTTAAGATCAAGATTAATATGAAACCAGAAGGTCGAGCCGCGATTAGGCTGGCTGTGGAAAGAGATATCCCCGCCCATTTCGTTGACCAGCTTTTGCGTAATCACCAGCCCAAGCCCGGTGCCGCCGTGACGGCGAGAAATACTGGCATCGGCCTGGCGAAACGCCTGAAACAGTCGCGACTGGTCGCGTTCCGGAATGCCGATCCCCGTATCGCGGATCTGCACTTCAATCTGTACTTTGGTGTTACTGAGCGCCCGCTTTTCTACCAGAATGTCGATATTGCCACTCTCGGTGAACTTAATGGCATTGCCCACCAGATTAGTAATGACCTGTTGCAGGCGCAGCGGGTCGCCAATCACATTATCCGGGACGTCGTTTTTAATATTTAACGTCAACTCCAGCCCTTTATCATGCGACGAGTGGGCCAGCAGCGTAACCACTTCATCCAGCGTGTTGCGCAGTGGAAAAGGGATACTTTCCAGAATGAGCTTACCGGCTTCCAGCTTGGAGAAATCAAGCACGTCATTAATGATCGCCAGCAGATTATTCGCGGAACGCTCAATGGTGTTCAGATGGTCACGCTGGGTGGGGTTCAGCTCCGTTTTTAATGTCAGGCGGGTAAAGCCAATGACGCCGTTCAGCGGCGTTCGCAGTTCGTGCGACATGTTCGCCAGGAACTCCGACTTAATACGCGCCGCTTCCTGGGCGCGCTTTTTCGCCAGATCCAGCTCAACGTTTTGGATTTCCATCTGCTCAAGGGTTTCACGCAGGTCTGAAGTGGCCTGATCGATATTATGCTGCATCTCTTCGTGATAGGCGGCAAGCGACATCGCCATGGAATTAATGCCGTTTTTCAGCATATCCAGTTCGCCCAGCATAAATCCTTCCACACGGCTATCCAGTTGTCCGCGGCGAATGCGGTCAACGGTATTCACCATATTACGGATAGGCCCGGTGACATCGCGCATAAGCCGCCAGCCAAAGATCAGCGCAATGCCAATACAAAAAAGCATCATCACGCTGGAGATAAAAATCTCTTTGTATTGCTGTAGCCTGACCGACTTGAGATCCAGTTCAAGCGCCACATACCCCAGCATATTTTTGGTATTTTTCGCGTCGGCAATCGCTGACTCGTCCGGCGAATAGCTCTCCGAGATAATCGGGGTGCGCAGAATCATAATATCGCCGTGGCGATCAACGCTCAGACGACGTGGAAACGGCGCTCCGGCAGGAAGCTGCATCTGTGAGGGGTCCAGATGGAAATTAGACGTTACAAACAGGCGGTTATGATCGTCATAAACGGAAATCGCCCGCACAATATCAGAGTGTCTGCGGTGCAGGACGCTGATAAGTTGGCCGATAGACTCCCGGTTTTGTAAGTTCATACCATATTCGCTGGAGACGGCGAGCGGTTCAATAATACTGGCGCCGGCATCTTCCAGTTGACGCTGCAGGTCGTTATAGCGGTGCACTACAAAAAAGATACTGAGCAGCAAACCTATCAGGACGGTCGGGGCCAGGATCAGAATCATCATGCGTGCGCGCAGGCTGTAGTTGGTCATGGAGTTCCGTTATGGGACAATTAGGGTCACACTGTTAAATTGAGAAAAAGCTGGTCGATGGCGCAATTCTACTCTGCAAAACGGCGCGTGACGACGCGTCAGATCATAACCGTTAAAGTCAATGACCTCGATTCATTTGGTCAGGGCGTAGCCCGTCATAACGGAAAGGCGCTGTTTATCCCCGGTTTATTGCCTGAGGAAAGCGCAGAAGTCATTATTACAGAAGATAAAAAGCAATTTGCCCGCGCACGCGTTTCGCGCCGTTTGAATGATAGCCCGGAACGAGAAACGCCGCGCTGCCCGCATTTTGGCGTCTGCGGCGGTTGTCAGCAACAGCATGTCGGCATCGACCTGCAACAACGCAGCAAAAGCGCGGCGCTGGCGCGTTTGATGAAACACGAGGTGAATGACATCATCGCCGGCGCGCCCTGGGGTTATCGGCGTCGTGCGCGGTTAAGTCTGAATTGCCCGCCGGATAAACCGCTGCAAATGGGATTTCGCAAAGCGGGTTCCAGCGATATCGTCAATGTCGAACAGTGCCCTGTTTTGGCGCCCCAGCTTGCAGCATTGCTGCCCCGAATCAGGGCGTGTCTGGCGAGTTTACACGGCACCCGACATCTTGGGCATGTTGAGCTGGTACAGGCGGGAAGCGGTACGCTGATGATTCTGCGCCATACCGCGCCATTAAGTGCGGCGGATAAAGAAAAACTGGAACGCTTTTCGCATTCTGAGGGATTGTCTCTGTTTCTGGCGCCGTTTAGCGAGATACTGGAAACGGTATCTGGCGAAGCGCCCTGGTATGATTCGCACGGCTTACGTTTAGCCTTCAGTCCGCGAGACTTTATTCAGGTTAATGAGGCGGTAAACCAGCAAATGGTCGCCCGTGCGCTGGAGTGGCTTGATGTGCGCGCCGAGGATCGTGTCCTGGATCTGTTCTGCGGAATGGGGAATTTTACGCTGCCGCTGGCAACGCGCGCGGCAAGCGTGGTAGGGGTTGAGGGCGTTCCGGCGCTGGTAGAAAAAGGCCGTGAAAACGCCATCCGCAATGGTTTACATAATGTGACATTCTTCCATGAGAACCTGGAGGAAGATGTCACGAAGCAGCCGTGGGCGAAAAACGGCTTTGACAAAGTCTTACTCGATCCTGCGCGTGCGGGGGCTACAGGAGTGATGCGACATATTATAAAATTAAAACCTATTCGCATTGTTTATGTATCCTGTAACCCGGCGACGCTGGCGCGCGATAGTGAAGCGCTGGTCAATGCGGGATATGAGGTTACGCGTTTAGCGATGCTCGACATGTTCCCGCACACAGGACATCTGGAATCCATGGTTCTGTTCGAGCGCATGTAATGATTACCGGCTTACCGACTTCGGTAGGCCTGGTCCCTTAAGGAGAGGACGATGGTCGCGGTAAGAAGTGCACATATTAATAAAGCTGGTGAATTTGATCCGAAGAAGTGGATCGCAAGCCTGGGAATTTCCAGCCAGCAGTCGTGTGAGCGCTTAGCCGAAACCTGGGCGTATTGCCTGCAACAGACACAAGGACATCCGGATGCGGATCTGTTGCTGTGGCGTGGCGTGGAGATGGTAGAAATTCTTTCCACGCTGAGTATGGATATCGACACGCTGCGGGCGGCGCTACTGTTCCCTCTGGCCGACGCCAACGTAGTCAGCGAAGATGTACTGCGCGAAAGCGTTGGCAAATCTATCGTTACCCTGATTCATGGCGTGCGCGATATGGCGGCGATCCGTCAGCTAAACGCCACTCATAACGACTCTGTTTCTTCGGAGCAGGTTGATAACGTCCGTCGAATGTTATTGGCGATGGTGGATGATTTCCGCTGCGTGGTCATCAAACTGGCCGAGCGAATCGCTCATTTGCGCGAAGTGAAAGAGGCGCCGGAAGATGAGCGCGTGCTGGCGGCGAAAGAATGTACCAACATCTATGCGCCGCTCGCTAATCGTCTGGGCATCGGGCAACTGAAGTGGGAACTGGAAGACTACTGTTTCCGCTACCTGCATCCGGCGGAATACAAACGCATCGCCAAACTGCTGCATGAGCGCCGTCTCGATCGCGAACATTACATCGAAGAGTTTGTTGGACATCTGCGCGCTGAAATGAAAAACGAAGGCGTGCAGGCGGAAGTCTACGGACGACCAAAACATATTTATAGCATCTGGCGCAAAATGCAGAAAAAGCATCTGGCGTTTGATGAACTCTTTGACGTGCGCGCCGTGCGTATCGTCGCTGAACGTCTGCAAGACTGCTACGCCGCGTTGGGGATAGTGCATACGCACTATCGCCACCTGCCGGATGAATTCGATGATTATGTCGCTAACCCGAAACCGAACGGTTACCAGTCTATCCACACCGTGGTCCTGGGACCGGGCGGTAAAACCGTTGAGATCCAAATTCGTACCAAACAGATGCATGAAGACGCCGAACTGGGTGTGGCGGCGCACTGGAAGTATAAAGAAGGCGCCGCGTCCGGCGGCGTGCGTTCCGGCCATGAAGACAGAATTGCGTGGCTGCGTAAGCTGATCGCCTGGCAGGAAGAGATGGCCGATTCCGGCGAAATGCTGGATGAAGTGCGCAGCCAGGTGTTTGACGATCGGGTCTACGTTTTTACGCCAAAAGGCGACGTGGTTGACTTGCCTGCCGGATCTACGCCGCTCGATTTTGCTTACCACATCCACAGCGATGTCGGGCACCGCTGCATCGGCGCGAAAATTGGTGGGCGCATCGTACCGTTTACCTACCAGTTACAGATGGGTGATCAGGTTGAAATTATCACTCAGAAGCAGCCGAATCCCAGCCGCGACTGGCTGAATCCAAACCTGGGCTATGTGACGACCAGCCGCGGACGCTCGAAAATTCACGCCTGGTTCCGTAAACAGGACCGTGACAAAAATATCCTGGCTGGACGGCAGATCCTCGACGATGAGCTGGCGCATTTGGGGATTAGCCTGAAAGAGGCCGAGAAACATCTGCTGCCGCGCTACAACTTTAATGAGCTGGAAGAGTTGCTGGCGGCGATAGGCGGCGGCGATATCCGTCTTAATCAGATGGTGAATTTCCTGCAATCGCAGTTCAATAAGCCGAGTGCAGAGGAGCAGGATGCAGCGGCGCTGAAACAGCTTCAGCAAAAAACATACGCGCCGCAAAATCGTCGTAAAGATGACGGACGCGTGGTGGTAGAAGGCGTGGGTAATTTGATGCACCACATTGCCCGCTGCTGCCAGCCGATTCCGGGGGATGAAATTGTCGGCTTCATTACTCAGGGGCGGGGGATTTCCGTGCACCGGGCCGACTGCGAACAGCTGGCGGAACTGCGCTCCCATGCGCCGGAGCGGATCGTAGAGGCGGTATGGGGCGAGAGCTACTCGGCGGGATATTCGCTGGTGGTGCGCGTCCAGGCCAACGATCGCAGCGGCTTGCTACGCGATATCACCACCATTCTGGCTAACGAAAAAGTCAACGTGCTGGGCGTCGCCAGCCGCAGCGACATTAAACAGCAGATCGCCACCATTGATATGACCATCGAGATCTACAACCTGCAGGTGCTGGGCCGCGTGCTCGGTAAGCTGAACCAGGTGCCGGATGTGATTGATGCACGGCGACTGCACGGGGGGTAAACCCCAGACAGTAATCATGTAGCGGCTTTGCTACTCGTTCAGCAAAGCCGCATTAGCAACCCCATAAGCATGAGATATGGGGTATGTTTTTGACGTACATTTCATTTCAGATGTACTCTTATGTAAGATTTATACTTACAGTGGAGGCTGTTATGGCCAGAACAATGACCGTTGATCTTGGCGATGAATTGCGCGAGTTTATTGAATCGCTCATAGAATCAGGTGATTACAGAACGCAAAGTGAAGTGATCAGAGAGTCTCTTCGTCTGCTGAGGGAAAAACAGGCCGAGTCACGACTTCAGGCGTTACGTGAACTTCTGGCTGAAGGTCTGAACAGCGGAGAGCCGCAGGCCTGGGAAAAGGATGCCTTTTTACGGAAGGTCAAAACAGGGATGATCAAACCCGATGAGAACGGTAAAATTAACGCCAAAGGCCAGTGAAGATCTGGAAAATATCTGGCATTACGGCTGGCAGCATTTTGGTGAAATACAGGCCGAACGATATATTAATCATCTATCAGAAATATTCAGCATTATGAGTGCCAATAACATTGGCACGCCTCGACCTGAACTGGGTGAATACATTTATGCCTTACCGTTTGAAAGGCATATTATCTATTTTATATAATCAGTTACGGAAGTTATCTTGATACGTATTCTGAGCCAGAATCAGGATGCTGGTAAGCATGTAAATTGGTTATAGCCTTTTTAAGTTATACTCTATGTGATATCGGTTAAGGTTTTATGTGTTTGAAATACGTAACACCTATTCTGAATTTTATTCATTACTATAGTATTTATTCTATGAATAATTAGCTATGAGTCTGGATCTAAGTTTCTTCATTCTTTATCTGTTCTCATCATTAACTCTTTTCGCCCTGCGATTCTGGATCTGTTTTTTCATCTATCCCGTGAGGGGCTGACCTCCTTTCTGGTATGCCGAAGCGTTCCCTGTACAACCAAAACGAAAGATTTTCCCTTCGCCGTAGATTACTATTTAAATCACTGTGCCTACCCCTCTGCCTGCCATATCATTCAATTCGGCATTGATCTTAACGTATCTAGATCCAAATGTATTATTGGTGAAGCACATAAATAGAATAAATGAAATTATGATTCTTTTGTTTATGGTCATCATTTTTCCTGTATTTATTCGTAGGGTATCAAAACGGTGATTGCACAAGTTGTATCAATGCTGACTTTCCCCCAGGTACCATTTATCGTACCTACTTTGCCGTTCAGGCAATGTGTTGTGTCTGAAGCATTACAAGTGCTGCTAAAGGCAAGCTGCGCATTCAGATCGTGACATACAAGAGCAACTGACGTCTTATTAAGACTGTAGTTACACAAGGATGTATCGTCGCATGGCTTATTGCCATGGTAGAGATATACAGAGGCTAGCTCGACATTATTTTTTGCGCCAGTCATGGCGACTTCGGTACTGTGCGCTATCGCATTTTCAGAAAATGAAGCATCTAATATTTCTGGAAGCAAATAACGATGTAGGGTGGACGCTGGAGAGCCATTAAGTACAAGTGATCCGTTCCATATACCGACATCACCTTCGGTATCTTCTGTCACTGTTACAGTCCATTTTAATTTTAAATTCTCAATGCCCGATGTTTCCGGTTCATAATTCGTGTAGCTGCTTACCGATTCATCAATAATAATATGGCCGGAAAGGGATGAGTACTGGTTAGTATCATTATTTCCTCCTCCGGGTATTACCGAAACTGTAAGATTTTGCTGGTTAATGGTTATTCCGTTCTGTTTGGTAAGTAAGGTGAGGGGAAGTGAAAATGATTTATCCCATACACAAATTGCGCTGTTAGTTGCCTGATTAGCCGTACAGTTGGCATGTGCCGTCGCTTTTACCGCTTCACCAGTAAAACTATAAGTGATACCGTTATCGACAGCGGTTGTATTGATGAAAGAAGTTGATGGATCAAACTCAAGAGTGGATTCAAGTCCATCAGGCAATGTACCTGGAATACAACCCCCCCCCCTCCACCTGATCCACCTGACTTAGTGCACGATGAAAGGATATGAATGTTTGTTGGTAATGGGGTATGGATGGTATCGAATGTAGGATCGCCAGCCAGTGCGCTAATACTATCAAACTGTGAAATAATTTGAGAATTATATTTTATATCCGTTCTTACTTCAGCGCATTGTAGCGCAATACACCAAAAAGTGGATGTTATTAGTAGCGATGTTTTTAAAAAATTTGTACACATTTGTTTTCCTTGGTCAATAATTTTGCTAAATTTTAAGTGAGGCAGGTTTTTTAGGAGCAGTAAAGTGAACTAACCAATAATCCTGTATACAGCATTGGGATAGTGGTAAGCCGTCTGTATAACTCCTTATCCTGACTTTTCTGTACTGTTTTTTCAGCATTCTTCGCTTAACTCGCGAAAGAAATGGTAGCCGTTCATGGCTCGCCTCTTTTGTTCGACTATTATTTTGGTTAAATGATCTGATCGCGCAACTGGAGCAGAGCCCCTCACTGAAGGCCGAAAAATTTTTCGGATAAGTAATCTACTGTTTTGCGAGATTATTTAGGGTTCCGAGTATTTTTTCTAAGCATTATTCATAGGGAAGCAATATTGTAATCGCGCATATAGTGTCGACATTAACCCGGCCCCATGTCCCGAAGATCTCTGCAATTTTCCATGTTTCATCACTATCACATTGGTCATTACCTGTATTGCACATATTGGTTGTGATAGTAATATTATGATCACCACACGATGTTGAAACGTTCGCGTTAGCTAATATTTGACCACAAATACTATCTGCCGTTTGCGGCTGGCAATGCTGTAGTACATAGTTTAGATAGATTTCTGCCAGTAGTTCATTATTACCAGAACCCGTAAATTCTTTGCTGGCAGATGTGATGGAAAATTCTGTTTTCGAAAAAGAGGCATCAAGTTGTTCAGGATATAAAGAAACTGTGGTCGCTACGTTCCCGTTCAGATTGAGGCGTCCCGGCAGGGCGCCCGTCGCCGGGCCTGTCTGTGTACCAAAGCTTGATTGGACGATATTGTATTTAGCATAAAAATTAACGTAGGCTAAGACGTCAGGAGTATATCCTTGATTATACACTGCGTAGTCAGAAGGCTGGTAGATTAAGTCGCCGCTGATATTGATTTGCTGTAGAGAAGGTGATGCATTATTCGTAGGCTCGATATGGAGAGTCAGAGATTGTCTTTCAATTGAGGAGATGTTTGTAGAAGGTGAAAAAAACAAGTTAATGTCGAAGTTACTTTCCCAAATACAATCCATCGTATTACTATTTTTCGCTGTACAGCGAGCACGCCTTTTTTCCTGAAATGCAGAAGAACTCAAATTGCCCATATTTGTCAAATTCATGAACGTATGACTGTCCGCAGATATTACAACTTCGATATCTACCCATTGACCGGCAACGCAATCAGCCTGGCTTGCACTGAATTTTCCTCCTGAACATACCATATAAAGCGTCTTTGGCATTATCCCTCCGTTAGAGCGGAGATCGCCATTTAATTCATAATCTGTGTTGGGAGTTCCTTGAAGTGCAATATTGATAGCGCTTGCTTTTACCGGGGAAGAGTCAGATACAGCATCAAACGTGCTGATTAAAAGTATGGTTAAAATGAGCATGTCAATGATGATTCCTGACAAGCGTATATTTTTTCTAACCAAGATGCTTTTTTTTATTTCCATTGCGTTGTAACTCCTTTTTATTCTGGCCAGAGCATCAATGCCTTTTTGTTAAATAACATTATTGGTATTCAAAATTAACCATTGCGCTGGCGTTAAATTCCCTAGGCATAATATTTTCCCCTGATGTTTTTTGTAGCCATGCCTGGAGATTGATAATGGTATTTCCCTCTGCCAACATAAATTCCGTACCTTGAGAAGCGTTGATAATTAACGGGTGCTGATCTGCGGTCTCAATCCCTATAGCAAAACCGTTAGCAATAGAAGACGATTCGAGCGCCAGCAGTCCGGGCAGGGTACTGTCTTCAACACCCTGAAAGGTCACCACCACGCCGTTGGCTAGCGCTGTTTTGCAATCCTGGAGGCTAAGTGTGAATGGAACAGGAGTCGTTTGCCCGCTGGCGTCGAAATTGTCACTGCCAATAGTATGAAAATCCACCGTCGCCATCGTGTCATTATCCACTACCAGGTTACAGGCTCCGGCAACCAGCTTACCGCTGTAGTGCACATTAGGCGTGGCAGCAGGTAGCGTATTGCAAACCGCCCATAACATTACGCCTCCGATCAAATGCCCGGTAGTTTGAAAAATACGGTTCATTGGTAATCCACCTGTAACGTGGCAAAAGCTTCAAAATCGCCTTCGGCAGGCTCTTTACCGGGCTGTTTTACCGGCACGGCTTTTAGTGTGGGAAGCGATGACTCATTGATGGTTAGCGACGTGCCGGGAGGAAACACCGTGCCGTTCTGCTGAAGTTCAATGCCCAGCCCAGGGACATTGGTGGTTAAGGCTTTTGCGGAGTAAGGCGTCGCCGTGCCCAGATAGCTCAACGTAAAAGTTAATGCGTCATCGCGAAAGCTGCTGTCGCAGGTAAGGGTCCACGGGATCTCGGTCAGGTAATTGACGCCGTCAATATTATCAATAATCACGCTACCAAAACTGACCTCCAGCGTTTCACCATTATTGATAGTACAGGCGGGCGGGTTTATCAGTTTGCCGTGAAAGGTCAAATTGTCGGCGCAGGCAAACCGGGTGATTAAAAGCGTCAGGATAAGCACCCTTTTCACTATGAATCTCTCCATCACTGGTAATCCACGACTAACGTCGCACTGGCGTTAAAATCGCCACCCGCTAACTGCGTGGTGGGCTCTTTAACCGGTACGGCTTCCAGCTCCGGCCCATTGCTGCCGCTCAGGGTGAAGTTCAGCCAATCCGTTATGCCAACCGGAACCAGTTGCTTATTGCCCGCCTGCTGAATACGGATGCCTAACCCCTGCACCGAAGTTTGCAGAACCTGCTCCCCGCTGATGGTGGTGGTGGTCCCCTGAATTTGTAGCTTCAGATAGTCACTCGCTCTGCCATCGCAGTTCAGGCTGTAGCCCACAGGTTTCGTTTGAGAAACATCGCCAACTTTGGTGGTCAGGACATCGCCAAACTCTACGGAAGCGCCGCCTACCGTACAGGGCGGTGGTTGAGTGACGACCAGATGCAGCTCCAGTTGCACGGTTTTTGTGCCGGCAGCCTCGGTGCCGGTAACGAATCCACCGCACAGCAGCACCAGTATTTTCCAGCGAGTCAACATCGTCATAGATCTCTTTCGCACAGGATTACTTATTCGCTTTCTTCTCAGCGTCACGGGTTTTTTCCTCATTGACCTTGCAGGTATTCCCTGAGCAGGTAAAAACCAGCAGGCGATGGCCGCCGTAATCATCGACGTAGCCCACCACCGGTGAGCTGCCGAGCGAGGCACCTTTGATGGGAGAGGTCACTTTTTCACGCGGGGCAATCAGCAGGTTTTTAAAGCCGGAGGCGGTCTCGTTCTCTTTGCTACCGGCATTGCTGATGACGAGGTAAAACGGTGTGGGGTTGTCGAAGATCACACCATCGCCCTGGTAGGTCAGCGTGAGCTTCGTCTGCCACGGGTGCGTCTTATCCACCTGCCGGGCTACGGCTACCGGGCGGTAGAAAAACTTAATACGCGTTTGCAGCGCCAGCTGGAGCGTATTAGGCTTATCGCTTTTCGGCGGAATTTCTCGCACGTTGAAATAAAACAGACTTTCCCGGTCTTGCGGTAGGCCAGCCGCGGCTGGTAACGGCTGGACTTTAACCTGCCCGTCGGATTTTGGCTCAATACGCTGCAGCGGCGGCAGGGCGGTAAAATAGCGGGTATCTTTGGCGAACTTATCGTCTTCCAGCCACGCCTGAGCGAGATAGGGCAGAGTGGCGTTGCCGTTTTTCAGCGTGACGGTGATTGAATTTTCATTGCCGTTAAAAATAACGCGGGTACGATCCGGCACAATCGCGCTGTGTGACACCAGCGGCGCAGCCAGTAATACCGTGGCAATAAGCGCCTGGCGATTAAAATGGTTGGTCTTGTTCATTACAGGTTCCCTTTATTCCATATCCTTGCGATTCACCGCATGGTTGTCAGCCAGCGGTATGGGCGGAGTTTGAGTGGTTGTCGCCACCGGCGCGGCCGGTTGGCCATCGGTTTGCGTATGTTCCTGGATTAGCGGTTGCGCAGGCAGCGGAGAACTTTTCTGCGGTGCGGTGGGGGGCTGACCTTCCAGCATTTTGCACGGCAGCAATAGCGCGTTGGCCAATAGCTCTGGTGTAAACGTGGGCGGGAGTGATGCTTCACACTGCGCCGCGCCATCCCAGAAGACTTTCAATGTTTCCCCGGCTTTTACGCCCGCCAGCCAGGCGTTGCCGTCATCGGCCACCAGGCCCAACTGCTGCTGGCGCTCGTTTTTCACTTCGGCGCCGAAAGGTGGGAAGTCGCCGTCTGCCAGCCGGAAAACCGCCATCATTTTCTCGCCGCTGACCACGTCAAAGTGACGGTAGCCGATGGCGCCTTCGGTGAGCGTGATCTGCACAACCGACTTAGTAGCTTCCGCCTTCTCCGGCAATTTGTTCAGATCGATACGCGCCAGGCTGCGCGAATAGCTTCCGACATCCGCAATCACGGCCTTGCCGAAAATGTTGGTTGAGGTTGGCGAGCCGTTACCGCTAACGGGGACGTCCGCAATGCCGTCGGTATCAACCAGCAAACGTGTGCTGCCCGCTAAACTTCCCCGGTGTAGCGCGCCGCCCTGGGTGGTCAGCGTCATGCCGCCGCGCAGCGACATACCCAGCGAACGGTACGATCCTTCTTCATAATCCGCGCTCAGATCGATGTCCGTCAGCGCGCCCTGATGGCTGTAATAACCGTCTGCCTGCGCGCCTTGTTCATCCTGCCCGACGTGAAGCTGCCAGTTATCGCCGTTCTGGCTGTGGCCGGAATAGCCGAGCTGATTACGGTGTTGACTACCGTTAAACGTACCGTTGTAGCTGATGGAATCATTGCCCCAGGGAACAGACAGCGAGATATAGACGCCATCATCTTTATCACCGTTATATTCGCTGCGATAGCCGTTCAGCGACGCACTGAGATTTTTTATCGACCCTAAGTCGAAGTACCAGGAAAGAGACAGGTTATAGTTACTCTGATCCGGGCTGTCCCAGAAGGTACTGCGTGAGTAGCTGAAATAGGCGCTCATGCCCTGTTCACGGAAGTTCTGGTTATAGGTGACCGTATAGCGTTCTTTTTCGTGACCGGCATTGAGATGATGATAGGTTTTCGCATCCAGATAGTCGCTCATGCTCATAAAGTTCTTTTCTGAGAAGCGGTATCCGGCAAAGGTTAGTCGGCTGTCGATTTCATCAAAGTCACGGGAGTAGCTGATGCGATATGAGTTACCCTGCAGCGTTTCGCCGTCAAACCCGTCGTCTTGCGGCATGTGGGCGATGGAGTGCGTAATGTCCACCGCCACCGCGCCCACCACGCCAAGATCCTTACCGCTTCCCAGCGCCACGGCCTGATAGTTGCTTTCTCCAATTGCGCCGCCATAGAGCGACCAGCCGTTGGTGACCCCCCACGAAGCCTCCGCCGAGGCGAATGTGCCGGTAATGGGGTGATGATCCCAGTCCTGCGGGCGGCCCAGCGCCATCTTGTAGCGCACCATGCCGGGGCGCGTCAGGAAGGGAACCGATGCGGTGTTAACGTCAAACTCCTGGGTCTGACCGTTCTGCTCTTCCACGGTGACGTGCAACGTACCGGAAACGGACTGGTTGAGATCCTGAATACGGAACGGTCCTGCGGGCACCTGCGTTTCATACAGTACGCGCCCCTGCCAGGAGACTTTGACTTTGGCATTAGAGCGCGCAATGCCCACGATCTCCGGCGCATAGCCGCGCAGTTTCGGCGGCAGCATCTGATCGTCAGAAACGACGCTGGCACCGATATAGTTAAAGCTGTCGAAAACATCGGACTGGAGATAGCTTTCGCCCAGCGTAAGTTTGGCCCCGAGCGTCGGTAGTGCGCGATAGGCGTAGTAGCGGCTCCAGCTCTGATCGTGGAGGGTGGAAGTGTTCTCGTCATCGTCACGATGGTCGTAGCTGGCCTGCCAGTCGGCCCGCAGTCGCCATGCGCCCAGGTTCGCGCCTAACGTCCCGTTGCCGCTGATGCTTTGCTCTTCGCTGCCGCTTTCTTGATCGTGGCGGAGCTGATTATTAATGTTGTAATCCAGAATGATGCCGGGAATACCATTATCCCAGCGGGCGGGTGGGTCCCAGTCGACATCGCTGTATTCCATATACGCCTGGGGTAAATTCACCAGCAGCGTGGAGTGTCCCAGGTCGGCCTGAAAATCCATGCCTTTCAGTGAATCTGGCGCCAGACATTGTCGTTCACCGTGCGTTATCCAGACGAGTTTTTCCGCGAGTTCCGGCTTTATACCCAATTGCGTAACTAATTCTGGTTCTGCGCAAACCTCGCTTCCTTGTGGATCATGTTCTGGAATAACCCAGTTAACAGGAAATTCCTGCGGCAGAGTCTGTCCGTTAATTTTAATTTGTAAGAGGTAGACGCCTGGCAGAATAAAACCCTTACGAGAAAACTGTGCAATGTTAACGTTATCGCGATTTTTTACATCGAGGAAATCGGTATTAAATTCGATGTCTTTGCCTGACGCGCTATAAGGGGAGGCGCTTAGAAGCATTCCCACTCCGCACGCTATTGGGCAAAGAACACTTTTCCATGTGTTATTCATCAAATATATTCCGCAATAAAACTCAACAGGAATACCCTACCTAAAGCGGCAGGGTATTATCGTCGTGACTCTGTTAACTGAATTACAGGTAAGAGATAGTGACGTTGGCGGCGCTGCTGAATTCACCTGTGCCTACGGTGCCGGTTGCTGCGCCAACCAGCCAGGCGGTGAAATTCAGGCTTTGCTTCTCATCAAGAATGGTATCTCCGTCCAGGTCCGCAATGGCCTGTGTATAGGTATCGCCCAGTTTGATATTGTTTTTGCCAGCATCGCCGATTGCCAGGCTTACATTGCTAATAGCGCCAGTACCGTCAGTCTTCATCAGCGCGAGATTATCCGTGGCGCCTGTAGCCGCTGTGGTTCCACTACCTGTAGTGAATACCACATTCATATTTTTCTCGGTAGCCCAGGTACAACCCTCAAGATCGATATGAAAAGTACGGGCATTGTTGATGGTCGTTTTACCATTACTCAGTGTGCCATTACCGATACTTGAACCCATATTGACTGTTTGATCTTCCGTATCCAATGTGACAGAGCAGGGGGAGTCAACAATATTACCAAGGAAAGTGACCTTTGCTGTGTTGCTACCCGCGGCTTGAGCGCCGGAGACAATTCCCATAACTAAAGATGCAGTTACTGCCAGTTTACAAAAATGAGATGACTTCATCGTGTTATCCTTAATTAACGTGTTTTATGGCAACATTTTGTACGCGTATACCAAGGGATATGCGGCATAGAGCCATGCTGCGGGCTTTGGGTAAAAAATAGGTCATAATAAAAATATTATATTTCTACATTTTTATGAGTATATTCTTATGAACAGAATGGTCGTACAGGTTCATAGAATATTATATGTAATACTTTCAATATATTTATTTCATGTGTGTTTCAGAAAAAACAAAAAAGCGGTCTTTTTTGAATATTAAACTGGCGTGCATGCTACTCGTTTTTCCGTAAAAGTGAAATAATTTATTTTTTTTGAAAGGGAAGGCTCTTTTGGGTGGGGGGCTTATAGTGTTTGCATAATTTTTTTACTTAATTGATGTTATTTATAATGCCTAGTGCAAATATCTGTTTTTTTTAATAAATTAGTTATATGATTATTATATTGTTGTGTATCGATTAATAATTTTAAAGTTATACGGGAAAGGTAGCATTCAACACCTGTTAACAATATATTTTATTATATAGGCGTTGTCGTAGTGTCTCTGTGCGTGAATGGTTAAGAATAATACGTTACAATTGTCGCTAGTATTTACAACCGATTAAAGATCATGACAACTAACCATCAAATTGACCGTCTTCTCACCCTCATGCAGCGCCTGCGCGACCCGGAAAACGGCTGCCCGTGGGATAAAGAGCAGACCTTCGCCAGCATCGCGCCTTATACACTGGAAGAAACCTATGAAGTACTGGATGCGATTGCGCGTGAGGATTTTGACGATTTGCGCGGCGAACTGGGCGACCTGTTGTTCCAGGTGGTGTTTTACGCGCAGATGGCGCAGGAAGAAGGCCGCTTCGATTTTAATGATATCTGCGCTGCCATCAGCGACAAGCTGGAGCGCCGCCATCCGCATGTTTTTGGCGAGCTTTCCGCGGATAATAGCGAAGAAGCATTAGTTCGCTGGGAACAAATCAAAACGGAAGAGCGCGCGCAAAAAGCGCAGCATTCCGCGCTGGACGATATTCCGCGTAGCTTACCGGCCTTAATGCGCGCGCAAAAAATCCAGAAACGGTGTTCAAACGTGGGCTTCGACTGGACGACGCTGGGACCGGTCGTCGATAAGGTCTATGAAGAGATCGATGAGGTGATGTTCGAGGCGCGGCAGGCGGTTGTTGATCAGGCTAAACTGGAAGAGGAAATGGGCGATTTGCTCTTTGCCACGGTCAACATGGCGCGTCATTTAGGTACGAAAGCGGAGCTCGCTTTGCAAAAAGCGAACGATAAATTTGAACGTCGTTTTCGCGAAGTTGAACGTATTGTTGCAGCCAGAGGCCTGGAAATGACCGGGGTGGACCTGGAAACAATGGAAGAAGTTTGGCAGGAAGTAAAACGCCAGGAAATTGATCTCTAAAGGTTTTAGGCGGTCAAGAGCGATTTGTGTGATTTTTTAAATAACAAGCGCTTGATTTACGTCAAAAACATTTACCTCAAAGGGGCTATTTTCTCCCTCCCTGTGTGAATGTCAGCTTGACGAAGAGGAGGAATAATGAAAGTTTGTGGCGTAGGTCATGTTCGGGTATACTGCTTTCCCGTCCTGGTTATTCCATCGTCTTTTAAACCTAACTTCTCAGGTTCCGCATGACAACGAACTATATTTTTGTGACCGGCGGGGTCGTATCCTCTCTGGGTAAAGGCATTGCCGCAGCCTCCCTCGCAGCCATTCTGGAAGCCCGTGGTCTCAACGTGACCATCATGAAACTGGATCCGTACATCAACGTCGATCCGGGTACTATGAGCCCAATCCAACACGGGGAAGTGTTCGTTACTGAAGACGGCGCTGAAACCGACCTGGACCTGGGGCACTACGAGCGTTTCATCCGCACCAAGATGTCTCGCCGCAACAACTTCACGACTGGCCGCATCTACTCCGACGTTCTGCGTAAAGAACGCCGTGGCGACTATCTGGGCGCAACCGTACAGGTAATCCCTCACATCACTAACGCGATTAAAGAGCGCGTGCTGGAAGGTGGCGAAGGCCACGATGTGGTACTGGTGGAAATCGGCGGTACCGTCGGTGATATCGAATCGCTGCCGTTTCTTGAGGCGATTCGTCAATTGGCGGTAGATATCGGTCGTGAACACGCGCTGTTTATGCACCTGACGCTGGTACCTTACCTGGCGGCTGCGGGCGAAGTGAAAACTAAACCGACTCAGCACTCCGTGAAAGAGCTGCTGTCTATCGGTATTCAGCCCGATATTCTGATTTGTCGTTCCGATCGCGCGGTTCCTGCCAACGAGCGTGCAAAAATTGCATTGTTCTGTAATGTGCCGGAAAAAGCCGTTATTTCAATGAAAGATGTCGATTCCATTTATAAAATTCCAGGCCTGTTGAAATCTCAGGGGCTTGATGATTATATTTGTAAACGATTCAGCTTGAACTGTCCGGAAGCTAACCTGTCTGAATGGGAACAGGTCATTTACGAAGAAGCGAACCCGGCAGGCGAAGTGACTATCGGCATGGTCGGCAAATATATTGAACTGCCGGATGCCTATAAGTCGGTGATCGAAGCGCTGAAACACGGTGGTCTGAAAAACCGCGTTACCGTCAACATCAAATTGATCGATTCGCAAGATGTTGAAACGCGCGGCGTCGAAATTCTGAAAGATTTGGACGCTATCCTGATCCCCGGCGGCTTCGGCTATCGTGGCGTTGAAGGTAAAATCGCCACTGCGCGCTATGCGCGTGAAAACAATATTCCTTATCTGGGCATTTGCCTGGGGATGCAGGTTGCGTTGATTGAGTTCGCTCGTAACGTGGCCGGCATGGACAACGCCAACTCAACGGAATTTGTGCCAGACTGTAAGTACCCGGTTGTGGCGTTAATTACCGAGTGGCGCGATGAAGACGGTAACGTTGAAGTCCGTAGCGAGAAAAGCGATCTGGGCGGCACCATGCGCCTGGGCGCGCAGCAGTGCCAGCTTAGCGATGACAGCCTGGTACGTCAGTTGTACGGCGCGCCGACGATTGTTGAACGTCATCGCCATCGTTACGAAGTCAACAATATGTTGTTGAAACAAATTGAAGCAGCGGGTCTGCGTGTCGCAGGCCGTTCCGGTGATGATCAGTTAGTCGAGATCATTGAGGTACCGAATCATCCGTGGTTCGTGGCCTGTCAGTTCCATCCGGAATTTACTTCCACGCCGCGTGATGGACATCCGTTGTTCGCTGGCTTTGTTAAAGCCGCCAACGAGCATCAGAAACGTCAGGCGAAGTAAAAAAGTTAGAACGGCGGTGCACCCTCAGCGGTGCACCGTTTGTCTGAAGTTTTAGTTTAACTAGTGACTTGAGGAAAACCTAATGTCCAAAATCGTTAAAGTCATCGGTCGTGAAATCATCGACTCCCGTGGTAACCCGACTGTTGAAGCTGAAGTACACCTGGAAGGTGGTTTCGTAGGTATGGCGGCGGCTCCGTCAGGTGCTTCTACTGGTTCCCGCGAAGCGCTGGAACTGCGCGATGGCGACAAATCCCGTTTCCTGGGTAAAGGCGTAACCAAAGCTGTTGGCGCGGTTAACGGCCCGATCGCTCAGGCTATTCTTGGCAAAGACGCTAAAGACCAGGCTGGCATCGACAAAATCATGATCGACCTGGACGGTACTGAAAACAAATCTAACTTCGGTGCAAACGCCATTCTGGCTGTCTCTCTGGCTAACGCCAAAGCTGCTGCTGCCGCTAAAGGTATGCCGCTGTACGAGCACATTGCTGAACTGAACGGCACGCCGGGCAAATACTCCATGCCGGTTCCGATGATGAACATCATCAACGGCGGCGAGCACGCTGACAACAACGTCGACATCCAGGAATTCATGATCCAGCCGGTTGGCGCGAAAACGGTTAAAGAAGCCATCCGTATGGGTTCTGAAGTTTTCCATCACCTGGCAAAAGTGCTGAAAGGCAAAGGCATGAACACCGCTGTGGGTGACGAAGGCGGCTATGCGCCGAACCTGGGCTCCAACGCAGAAGCGCTGGCGGTAATCGCTGAAGCGGTTAAAGCGGCTGGTTACGAGCTGGGTAAAGACATCACCCTGGCGATGGACTGCGCAGCATCTGAATTCTACAAAGACGGTAAATACGTTCTGGCTGGCGAAGGCAACAAAGCGTTCACCTCCGAAGAATTCACCCACTTCCTGGAAGAGCTGACCAAACAGTACCCGATCGTTTCCATCGAAGATGGTCTGGACGAGTCTGACTGGGACGGTTTTGCCTACCAGACCAAAGTACTGGGCGACAAAATCCAGCTGGTTGGTGACGACCTGTTCGTAACCAACACCAAAATCCTGAAAGAAGGCATCGAGAAAGGCATCGCTAACTCCATCCTGATCAAATTCAACCAGATCGGTTCTCTGACCGAAACTCTGGCTGCAATCAAGATGGCGAAAGACGCTGGCTATACTGCTGTCATCTCTCACCGTTCTGGCGAAACTGAAGACGCTACCATCGCTGACCTGGCTGTTGGTACCGCTGCAGGCCAGATCAAAACCGGTTCTATGAGCCGTTCTGACCGTGTTGCTAAATACAACCAGCTGATTCGTATCGAAGAAGCTCTGGGCGAAAAAGCACCGTACAATGGTCGTAAAGAGATCAAAGGCCAGGCGTAATCCTGCTTTTACCTCTTAACGTAAAAACCCGCTTCGGCGGGTTTTTTTGTATCGGTTCAATAGCGCAGCTGCTGTGCATGACCGGGCAGACGAAATCTGCAATAATTAACGATTATCCCCTTAACAGAGAACGCTATGCAGTACCCGATTAACGAGATGTTCCAGACCCTACAAGGCGAGGGTTACTTTACCGGCGTCCCCGCTATTTTTATTCGTTTACAGGGATGTCCGGTCGGCTGTGCCTGGTGCGATACCAAACACACCTGGGATAAACTTAGCGATCGGGAAGTGTCCCTGTACAGTATTCTTGCAAAAATCAAAGAGAGCGACAAATGGGGGGCTGCGAGCAGCGAAGATCTACTGGCGGTGATTAATCGTCAGGGCTATACCGCGCGTCACGTTGTCATCACCGGTGGCGAACCCTGTATTCACGACCTCATGCCGCTCACCGATCTGCTTGAAAAGAGTGGTTTTAGTTGTCAGATTGAGACCAGCGGGACGCACGAAGTGCGCTGTACGCCTAACACCTGGGTAACGGTTTCACCAAAAGTGAATATGCGCGGAGGATATGACGTGCTTTCCCAGGCGCTGGAGCGCGCCAATGAAATCAAGCATCCCGTTGGGCGAGTTCGTGATATTGAGGCGCTGGATGAACTGTTAGCCACGTTGAGCGATGATAAACCGCGCGTGATTGCTTTGCAGCCCATTAGCCAGAAAGAAGACGCGACGCGTCTGTGTATTGAAACGTGTATTGCACGTAACTGGCGGCTGTCTATGCAAACGCATAAATATTTAAATATCGCCTGATGCATTACTAATCTTACAGACGGCCTGCCGATGCCGTCTGTGACTCATCCATTACCTTGCATTGTTTATTTTCTCTATGTGAATTTCGATGAGTGTATAAAAGCGCTGATAAATTTTTCCATAGCGATGCACGGATCACGCTATTTTGGTAAATTTAAAGAAAAAATCATTCTATGAACTTTTTTGCATCAAAATCAGCAAATTAGCTGTTCTTTAATAATTTAAATTGTTGCGATTAGGTTGGTGGAATGTGGTGCTGATAAAAAATAGTTTATAAACAACGATATACGTTTAGTGTGTTCCCCGCGCCAGCGGGGATAAACCGAATTCTTCTCTTTCGTTGAAAAACAGGCCATCGTGTTCCCCGCGCCAGCGGGGATAAACCGGAAGATTTCAAATCACCGGCGCAACTCGAACAGTGTTCCCCGCGCCAGCGGGGATAAACCGGGGATCGCGCTGGCGGTCGCATCCGTTGCCGTGTGTTCCCCGCGCCAGCGGGGATAGCCGTTGCATAATCATAATCTGTGTACCAGTAATGGCTGCTACAAACCTGTAAAGTAAAAAGGCCGCGTTTTCCCGGGGAGGCTTTTATACAGGAGAAGGCCATGGCGTTAAGGATCAGGGTATTGCTCGAAAATCATAAGGGAGCTGGAGCGGATAAATCGTTGAAGGCCCGGCCAGGATTAAGCTTGTTGGTCGAGGATGAGTCTACGTCTATCTTGTTCGATACCGGCCCTGATGGCAGTTTTATGCAAAACGCGTTGGCGATGGGGATCGACCTGTCCGATGTGTCTGCTGTGGTGCTTTCGCATGGTCATTACGATCATTGCGGCGGCGTGCCGTGGCTTCCTGATAACAGTCGAATCATCTGCCATCCCGATATTGCGCGTGAACGTTATGCGGCAATGACTTTTCTCGGTATTACCCGGAAAATAAAAAAATTGTCGTGTGAGGTGGACTATTCACGCTACCGAATGATGTACACGCGTGACCCCCTGCCGATTGGCGAAAACTTTATCTGGTCAGGGGAAATAGCAGTGGTCGCGCCTGAAGCCTACGGCATTTTTGGCGGCCACGATGCGGAGCCGGACTCTATTTTGGATGAGGGTGTACTGATTTACCAATCGGCAAAAGGATTAGTCATCATTACGGGATGCGGGCATCGGGGGATCGCAAATATTGTCCGGCACTGTCAGAACATTACCGGTATAAAGCGGATTTACGCGCTTGTCGGCGGATTTCATCTCCGCTGCGCACACCGTTCACGCTGTGGCGAGTCAGGCGCTTTCTGCAAGAACAAAAACCTGAAAAACTATGCGGTTGTCACTGTACAGGGGCCTGGGGGCGGTTGTGGCTACCGGAAATAACCGCACCTGCAACCGGTGATGTGCTGCGCTTTTAACACCGCGCTGGACAATGTTTTCACTGATAAAACGTCGTGTGGATAGGCTGGAATCAATCTGCCATCCAGCCCACGCGTTAATAAACCTTATTCGCCGCGATAGACGCAGCCGGCTGTACAGGTCTCTTTCACCATCACGGCGCTCAGTAGCGGCACGACAGGTTTAACCTGATCCCAAATCCATTTTGCCAGCACTTCGCTGGTGGGATTGGACAGCCCTGGAATATCATTCAGATAGTAGTGATCAAGACGATCGTAAGTAGGTTTAAACGCCGCTTTGAGATCCGCGAAATCCATAATCCAACCGGTATGCGGATCGACTTCACCGGTAATTTCGAGACGCACCATAAACGAGTGTCCGTGCAGGCGGCCGCACTTATGCCCTTCAGGCACGTGAGGCAGGCGGTGAGCGGCTTCAAAGGTGAAATCTTTATACAACGTGGTGGACATGATGAACTCTCAGGCAATAAAAAAACCGCCGTAGGGTACCGGAAAGCGCATTTTTTATCATTAACTAAAACCATTCTCCGCCTTGTGACGGGCAATTAATTTAAGAATTTCCAGAAAATTTAATAATTATCAATCAATTATAAAATCGATTTTGGCGTTAATAACGATAACTAAAACAGGTTAGTTCATTTGGTTATTTGTTATTTCCAACCCTTCTTTAATTGTTATTCCTCTCACCGTTACCCTTATCCTTAGTTTGGGATTTATCGCTTATACACTTCATCCTTCAAGCCGCATCTGTGTTGACTGCGTTTACTCGCCCCAGTCACGTATTTATGTACGCTCCTGGGGCGCGATCAGCTTACAGTCTGAGCTACAGCGAACTTGAATGATTTTGTGTATAGATCCGCTTTGCTTACTGGAACATAACGACGCATGACGACACCGGCTCCACTGACTGGGTTGCTTCCGCTTAATCCGGAGCAACTGGCGCGCCTTCAGGCCGCGACAACCGACCTTACTCCCGAACAGCTTGCCTGGGTCTCCGGCTATTTTTGGGGCGTACTGAACCCGCGCTCAGGCGCTGTTGCCGTCACGCCTGCTCCTGAGGGGAAGATGCCGGGAGTTACGCTTATCTCCGCTTCGCAAACCGGCAATGCGCGTCGTGTGGCGGAAGCGCTGCGTGATGATCTGCTGGCGGCCAACCTTAATGTGACACTGGTGAACGCCGGCGATTACAAATTCAAACAGATTGCCAGTGAAAAACTGCTGGTGATAGTGACGTCCACCCAGGGAGAAGGCGAGCCGCCGGAAGAGGCCGTCGCGCTGCATAAGTTCCTGTTCTCGAAAAAAGCGCTGAAACTGGAAAACACCGCTTTTGCCGTGTTTAGCCTCGGCGACACCTCTTATGAATTTTTCTGCCAGTCCGGAAAAGATTTCGACAGCAAACTGGCGGAACTGGGCGGTGAACGCCTGCTCGACCGTGTCGATGCTGACGTTGAATATCAGGCAGCTGCCAGCGAATGGCGCGCCCGCGTGGTTGATGTTCTGAAGTCCCGCGCACCTGTCGCGGCACCTTCGCAATCCGTCGCTACTGGCGCGGTAAACGACATCCACACCAGCCCCTATACCAAAGACGCGCCGCTGACCGCGACCCTCTCCGTGAATCAGAAAATCACCGGTCGCAACTCGGAAAAAGACGTTCGTCATATTGAGATTGATTTAGGCGACTCCGGTCTGCGTTACCAGCCGGGCGATGCGCTGGGCGTCTGGTATCAGAACGATCCGGCTCTGGTGAAGGAACTGGTTGAGTTGCTGTGGCTGAAAGGCGATGAGCCGGTGACGGTTGATGGTAAAACCCTGCCGCTCGCCGAAGCGCTGGAGTGGCACTTCGAGCTGACGGTGAATACCGCCAACATTGTTGAGAACTACGCGACCCTGACGCGCAGTGAGTCGCTGTTGCCATTAGTGGGCGACAAAGCGCAGCTCCAGCACTACGCCGCGACCACGCCCATTGTTGATATGGTGCGTTTCTCTCCGGCGCAGCTGGATGCTCAGGCGCTAATCGGCCTGCTGCGTCCGCTGACGCCGCGTCTGTACTCCATCGCCTCCGCGCAGGCGGAAGTGGAGAGCGAAGTGCATATCACCGTTGGCGTGGTTCGTTATGACATTGAAGGCCGCGCCCGCGCCGGTGGCGCTTCCAGCTTCCTCGCCGGCCGCGTGGAAGAAGAGGGCGAAGTGCGCGTGTTTATTGAACACAACGATAATTTCCGCCTGCCAGCGAATCCGCAGACTCCGGTGATTATGATTGGCCCAGGTACGGGTATCGCGCCGTTCCGCGCCTTTATGCAGCAACGCGCCGCCGACGGTGCGGAAGGCAAGAACTGGCTGTTCTTCGGTAACCCGCACTTCACCGAAGACTTCCTTTATCAGGTTGAATGGCAGCGTTACGTGAAAGAAGGCGTGCTGAACCGGATCGATCTGGCCTGGTCCCGCGATCAAAAAGAAAAAATCTACGTACAAGACAAACTGCGCGAACAGGGCGCGGAGCTGTGGCGCTGGATCAATGACGGTGCCCACATTTATGTCTGCGGCGACGCCAGGTGCATGGCCGTAGATGTCGAAAAAGCATTGCTGGAAGTGATCGCTGAATTCGGTGCAATGGACATCGAATCGGCAGATGAATATTTAAGTGAGCTGCGCGTAGAGCGCCGTTATCAGCGAGATGTCTACTAATGAGCGAAAAACATCCAGGCCCACTGGTGGTCGAAGGTAAACTGTCCGATGCCGAGCGCATGAAGCGTGAAAGTAATTTCCTGCGCGGCACCATCGCGGAAGATCTGAATGACGGCCTGACCGGCGGCTTCCACGGCGATAACTTCCTGCTGATCCGTTTCCACGGCATGTACCAGCAGGATGATCGCGATATTCGCGCCGAGCGTGCGGCGCAGAAGCTGGAGCCGCGTCACGCGATGCTGCTGCGCTGCCGTCTGCCGGGCGGAGTGATCACTACCACCCAGTGGAAGGCGATCGACAAATTCGCGGCGGATAACACGATTTATGGCAGTATCCGTCTGACCAACCGTCAGACCTTCCAGTTCCACGGCATTCTGAAGAAGAACGTCAAGCCAGTGCACCAGATGCTGCACTCGGTGGGGCTGGACGCGCTGGCGACTGCCAACGACATGAACCGTAACGTGCTGTGTACCTCTAACCCGTACGAGTCTCAGCTGCATGCTGAAGCCTACGAGTGGGCGAAGAAGATCTCCGAACATCTGCTGCCGCGCACCCGTGCGTATGCGGAGATCTGGCTCGATCAGGAGAAGGTGGCGACCACCGATGAAGAGCCGATCCTCGGTCAGACCTATCTGCCGCGTAAATTTAAAACCACGGTGGTGATCCCGCCGCAAAACGATATCGATCTGCACGCCAACGACATGAACCTTGTGGCGATTGCCGAGAACGGCAAGCTGGTCGGCTTTAACCTGCTGGTGGGCGGCGGTCTGTCTATTGAGCATGGTAATAAGAAAACCTACGCTCGTACGGCCAGCGAGTTTGGCTATCTGCCGCTGGAGCACACCCTGGCGGTAGCCGAAGCGGTGGTGACCACGCAGCGTGACTGGGGTAACCGTACCGACCGTAAAAACGCCAAAACCAAATATACCCTTGAGCGCGTCGGTGTCGACACGTTCAAAGAAGAAGTTGAGCGTCGCGCGGGGATCAAATTTGAGCCGATCCGCCCGTATGAGTTTACCGGTCGCGGCGATCGTATCGGTTGGGTGAAAGGGATCGACAACAACTGGCACCTGACGCTGTTTATCGAAAATGGCCGCATTCTGGATTATTCGGGGCGTCCGCTGAAAACCGGCCTGCTGGAGATCGCGAAGATTCATCAGGGCGAGTTCCGTATCACCGCTAACCAGAACCTGATTATTGCCAGCGTGCCGGAAAGCCAGAAAGCGAAGATCGAGACGCTGGCGCGCGACCACGGGTTGATGAATGCGGTGAAACCGCAGCGTGAAAACTCAATGGCCTGCGTGTCGTTCCCAACCTGCCCGCTGGCAATGGCGGAAGCCGAGCGTTTCCTGCCGTCGTTCACGGACAAAGTGGAAGCGATTCTGGAAAAACACGGCATTCCTGATGAGCATATCGTGATGCGCGTGACCGGCTGCCCGAACGGCTGTGGTCGCGCGATGCTGGCGGAAATTGGCTTAGTAGGGAAAGCGCCTGGTCGTTATAACCTGCATCTTGGTGGCAACCGTATTGGGACACGTATCCCACGGATGTATAAAGAAAATATCACCGAGCCGGATATTCTGGCTTCGCTGGGTGAACTGATTGGGCGCTGGGCGAAAGAGCGTGAAGCGGGTGAAGGCTTCGGCGACTTTACGGTGCGTGCGGGCATCATTCGCCCGGTGCTCGATCCCGCGCGTGATTTCTGGGAATAACCTGAATTGCCGGATGGCGTCTGTGTAGGCCTGATAAGCGCAGCGCCATCAGGCAAGGCAAACAGTGAGGAACTTATGTCCCAACTCGATCTCAACGCATTGAATGAACTGCCAAAAGTCGATCGCGTACTGGCGTTGGCGGAAACCAACGCTCAACTGGAAACGCTGACTGCCGAAGAACGCGTGGCCTGGGCGCTGGAAAATCTGCCCGGCGAATACGTGCTCTCCTCAAGCTTTGGCATCCAGGCGGCGGTGAGCCTGCACCTGGTGAACCAGATTCGCCCGGATATCCCGGTGATCCTCACCGATACCGGCTACCTGTTCCCGGAAGCCTACCAGTTTATTGATGAGCTAACGGACAAACTCAAACTCAACCTGAAAGTTTACCGCGCGGGCGAAAGTCCAGCCTGGCAGGAAGCGCGCTACGGCAAACTGTGGGAGCAGGGCGTTGAGGGCATTGAGAAATACAATGAGATCAACAAAGTCGAGCCGATGAACCGGGCGCTCAAAGAGTTAAACGCGCAGACCTGGTTTGCGGGTCTGCGTCGCGAGCAGTCCGGTAGCCGCGCGCATTTACCCGTTCTCGCTATCCAGCGCGGCGTGTTTAAAGTGCTACCGATTATCGACTGGGATAACCGCACGGTTTACCAGTATCTGCAAAAGCACGGTCTGAAATACCATCCGCTGTGGGATCAGGGCTATCTGTCGGTGGGCGATACGCACACCACCCGCAAGTGGGAGCCGGGCATGGCGGAAGAAGAGACACGCTTCTTCGGGCTGAAGCGCGAGTGCGGGCTGCACGAAGGGTAATTGTCCTTACGCGGTATGATTATACTTGCTGCTATGAAAAATCCGGCAGGCAGCCGGATTTTAAATTGGTTATATTACTGACTATCTTTATGTCAGTAATATATTACGACTGCACCCATCTTTACCAATGTGCAAAGAACGTTCATGGGTTAGATATAGCTTTTCAAGAATTACATCAATAAACATTTTTTTTGCATGATAGTCGTTATAATCCTGATTAAGTTTTTTTAAAAAACCAGAATTTGTTGGTTTAAACTCTGCAAACGGCGAATAGGTATGTAGTAAATAGGAGATACACGGATGCATCATGCTAAAAGCGACTTCACCTTGTACCTCCTGATAACCTATTTTGCAAAACTGAGTTGTAGGCTCAAAGTTACCTGCATTAATACAGGTCAGCATCGATTTTTCATCTTCAGTAAGCGAGTCCTGCCATTCGACAAGCGGGTGGTCTGGAGCCTCTGCGGGACGCATCATCTCATAAACCGCCGCTTTGATTTGTGCATTGCCCGTCACTTCTTTTCGTAGAGTTGAAATCGACTCCTGAAGTAATTCCGGGTGCCAGGTCATCTTCGCACCAATCACCTCGCATATTTGTAAAAATAACTGTCTCTCCTCTCTACTCATAGATTCTATCACTGCATCATCTGATATATTAAGGATGTCCTTAATATTGCTTTGGCTGATCACCGTGTCGCCGACCATAAGTAAAAATTGTGTCTGAGAAGCGTCCATCTTGATAGTAAATAGATCCTGATGAGCCGGGCAGGCCAGATGTTGTAGCCGTTTAAAGGCGTAAATTTTATTTATATCCTCTACGTTAACTTCCATCTCTCCAGGTTCGCCACGGCCCTGCCCGTGAATGATGGAGTGTAACACTTCCAGCGCATGGTCCTTTTTTTCCGCTCTAAAATGATCCTGGACTTTATCCCAGCCCCCCATATGGATTGCTTTTTCTTTATCTGCGCTTAACAGATGAGCAATCCGACTTTCATTAAGCGTATAATTTTGATGATTACCGAAGCTTAAAGTGACTGGCATAATATTTTCCTTCAAATTTATATTATTCAATATCCGGAGTAAAATATATCGTTCAATTCGCTCTTTTTTATTAAACAGACAAGGTTTACTACAGGAGAGAATGTGAACGGCATTATAAATACAGCACATTTATGGTTGATAATCCTTTGTGGTGACGATAATTCAGACAAAAGGTAGATGATTCGCCGCAAATGGTCGTTTTTTTAAATTTTGGTTTGTCATGGATAGTGTTGATGCTGAGAGATAAAGTATGATGAAATGAAGTAGTTAAATTTAATTAAGGGTATTCATGGAAATGGATATAGATAGAGAAGCTACAAAGATTTTAGTGAATCTAATGTAATAACTTCTCTATACAACGGAGTTAGAATAATACCCGTTATCCAACCAATCCAAAACGTTTACTGTAATAGCTAGCTTCTCCGGTATCAGATACCAGCACAATCTGTCCGGAAGGGCGATGGTGGCGTTTTCTGAAACAGGCTAATGTTTCCTCATCTGGACATTGGAATGTACCAGAATTTTTTTGCCACCATGATTTTCGGACGGATAAGCGACTTTTTTCCCAGCAGAAATCTATTTCATCAACTAAAGGGCGTAGCTGTCCATCAATGTCTTTTCTGGCGAGATAAACATCAACACTCTCTTCACCCAGACGGGTAGAAAATTCTCTATCTTTATCCCATAAAAAGTCGCTGGCTTCTCGATCGTAACCGAGATCGTAACGTAATAAATTTTGCGCAGCCACTGAACGTTGGCTAAGGACTTTGCCAAAGGCAACGTCAGAGATCGTCTGCAAGCCTGCTGGCGCAGCAATTTTCTGCTCGTATACGCCGTCAACGAGTGCTCTGGCATTATCCGGCATACGGATCTCACCATGTTGACGCAGCAGCGCCTGGGTACGCCACAGGCAGGCATGATCGGTGTAAACAAAGCCGGTACCTTTTAGCTCTTGCCCCAACCAGCCCTCTTCTGCCTGCTCCTGCCAGTGAGGGGCCAGAATATGCAATACTGGTGGCTGGCGTTCATCCGGAAGCGTAGATTTTCGTTGCCCATGGGCATCGCGGATATGGCGTTGCAGGCGACCGGCGCGCTGGATCAATAAATCAATCGGCGCCAGATCGGTGATCATCCAGTCAAAGTCCAGATCGAGACTTTGTTCAACGACTTGTGTGGCGATTAATACCTTACCACGTCGTTCAGAAACGGGGGCATTGTTACCAAACCAGTTTAACGTTTTATTTTCAATAGCAATACGATCGATAAAAGCAAAACGGCTGTGGAAAAGCAAAAGATCCTGCTCTGGAACGATTCCCTCGTGTAGCAACTGCTGGTAAGTGTCCAGCGCATCATCAACCGTGTTGCGGATCCAACAAATGCACTGTCCGGTTGCCACAACGCGATAAATAATGTCCAGTGCTTCCTGGCGCTGCTGTATCCAATTAACGGCTACAGTCCTTTGGACTTCGGGACGTGTGGCCAGTGGTTGCTCTAACAGACCGGAGGAAGTGAGGTGGCTTAACCATGGATAACCCGCGTTATCGCTACCACCAGCGCTCATAAATTCCGCGCCATCGCTAAACGCATTAAGTAATTTTTCCCGTAAAGCGGCGGGAAGAGTGGCGCTCAGAATAATAGCGCTACCGCCCTGGGCGGCATGGAAGCGCAATAAACCTTCCAGCAATTTAACCATATAACCATCATAGGCGTGCACTTCATCCAGCAGCAGGATTTTGTCGCGCATCCCTAGCAATCGGAGCGATTGATGGCGAAAAGGCATCACCGCCATTAAGAGTTGATCCAGCGTACCTACGCCGACTTCCGCCAGCAGCGCTTTTTTGCGTGAATCTGCAAACCAGGTATGGCACTCAGTAGTCGCGTTGCCATCATCACGGGCATAATCTTCAGCTATATTTTCTGTTGGCTGCCAGATGGATTGTCGGAAAGAGTCCGACATTTCTCGCCCACCGTGTGCCAGGATGAGCGATGGCCTGGACTCATCGGTAAATAGCGCATGATAAGCCGATGCCAGGCGCTGATACATGGCGTTTGCGGTGGCCATTGTCGGCAACCCAACGTAGAGACCGTGGCCTTTATTGGCTGACATTAAGCGGTGAGTCAGAATCAGTGCGGCCTCTGTTTTGCCTGCTCCGGTAACGTCTTCCAGGACAACCAGCTGTGCACCGGGTGCTGAAATATCCAGTTCGCTTGCTCGTTGCTGAAGAGGGGTGAGCGTCTGAATGAACGGAAATAATGCCCGGTGATCTTGATAATGGCTGTGCTGAGATAACGGCGGCATTCGGAGGATGGCCTGTTGGGCTTTTTCACAAGCGAGAGGCCAATAATCTTTCAATGGCATGGCGCTGCTGAGCAGTGGAAACTGGCTTTCATCCGAGCCCATCCAGTCGGCGAGGGTGACAAGCCCAGCGAAAAACCAACTGTGCTGTTTTAAACATTTTCTCCCTGCTTTGGTTTTCCATTCCTGAGGTAGAGTGAAAGGGAATAATTCACTTAATGCTTCCAGATAATGCGTTGCTGCGACAATGTCTTCATCGGTGAATGCCAGCGAGCTTCTATTTTTCATGGTGTCCGGCGGGATGCCATGGTGCCCGGTGCTAATAAGCATCCAGCTATTTAAAGCGCTTTCAAACCTGGCGCGATTTTCTGGTTCAATGCCTGCGATAATTTCATTACTACCTGAACTCCACGCTTCAAATAATTTACCCCATAAATAGAAGCCTAAGGAATCATGTCTCTCAAATGCGGAAACACCGCTAATGGGAGAGACTAAGGGAGAGTCTGGGAATTCGGCGTATTTTTGAAATCCTCTGGCGAATTTTCCGATATCGTGGCTGGCAAGAAACCAGATTATCCAGTTTTCTGCATTTGTACCTGAGATATTACATTCTTTTAATATATTACATGAATTGAATGTATTGTTTTTTATTATGTATTCCCCGCATGCAGCAACGTCCAGGCAATGGTATGCCAGTAAATGATAATTACAGGTTATGTTTTCTGTTGATTTATCTGTTTTCCCCCAATAGCAGAGGTAGTCCAGATATTCTATCTGTGTCATCTTTTTTCTGTAGGAGGGGGATTACAATGAAATCGATAATAAATTGGGATACGGGTAATTGGCCAGTTTTTTTGTCTGGATTAGGTTATCCCCGCTGGCGCGGGGAACGCTGCGCTATTAAGACTGCATCTACGGTTTATCCCATAATTTTAGGGAACGTATTAAAGATAACAGATAACTATAAAAAATACATAGTCTGATTTAAGACTGTATCTACTTTTTATTTATATTTTCGTCTTCGAGAAAATGTAGTATAACTCCGATGACAGTATTTAAGAGATACCTCAGGACGGAACCTACCTATAGGTAGGTAATATTCCAAATTGGCTTAATAAATAGCCCTGCAGGAGTAAAGGTATGGATTTAACCAAAGAGAAATGGCTTCCCGTCATATTCTCAAACGGCGATAAAAAGAAAATATCATTACGCGATCTTCTGGATAACCGCATTCAGGATCTTGCCTATCCTCGGGCTGACTTTCAGGGGGCGGCATGGCAAATGCTGATTGGTATTTTACAATGTACCGTCGCGCCGGAAGATAAAGAAGAATGGGCAGATATCTGGCATGAAAGTATCGAATTCGAACAATGGGAGAAGGCGTTAAATACGATTTCTCTGGCTCTACAGTTCGGCGAGCAAAAACCTTCCTTCCTGCAAAGTTTTGATCCTCTCGATAGTGAATATGGTTCTATTGCCGGGCTGCTGGTGGATGCTCCGGGCGGGAATGCGCTCAAGCTCAATAAAGATCATTTTGTAAAACGTGGCAACGTAGAACAAATATGTCCTCACTGCGCGGCGATAGCGCTATTTGCGATTCAAACCAATTCACCTGCCGGCGGGGCGGGTTACCGGGTAGGGATGCGCGGCGGTGGTCCGCTGACTACGCTGGTGGTACCGCAGGAAGAAGATAAATATCCACTATGGAAAAAACTTTGGCTTAACGTTTTGCCGCAGGAAGAGCCGCCGAATGTTACACAGCATCCACTCATTTTTCCCTGGCTTGCGCCGACGAAAACCAGCGAAAAAGCGGGGAATGTGGTCACACCGGATAATGCGCACCCCTTGCAAGCCTACTGGGGGATGCCGCGGCGCATAGAACTGGATTTCACCCACACTGTGGCAGGTATCTGCGATTTGTGCGGGGAGCATCACGAATCACTGCTACTGCAAATGCGTAGTAAAAATTATGGCGTTCAGTACGACAGTTGGCTACATCCCTTCTCCCCATATCGGCAGGCATTGAAAGATCCATCCGCACCCTGGCTGGCGTTTAAAGGGCAGCCGGGCGGGTTAAGTTATAAAGACTGGTTGGGGCTGATGCTCAATCGTGAGGATAAGTTCAACAAAATGCAGCCTGCAAAGGTCGTTCGTGCCGCTGGTCAGCGGAACAAAATGAGCCTGTGGTGCTTTGCCTAGGATATGGATAAGGCCAAGGTCCGCTGCTGGTATCAGCACCGAATTCCGCTCATTAGCGTTTCGCACGAAGAGCAATTTCTCGCTGCGCTTAACATTGTGCTGGTGCTGGCTAGTGAGTCGCTGTCGCTGTTACGGAACGCGTTAAAGAGCGCTAAATTCGATTGTCCGAAAGAAGCCAAAATGGATTTTAGTATGGTGGATATCGCCTTCTGGCAGGAAACCGAACCCGCTTTTCGGACGTTGCAAGAGGCGCTGGCTGTCGATCCGCTTCGGCAGGATACACAGACTCGTCACGCAGTAAGTCAGTGGGAGGCGGAATTAGCACACTATCTATTTCACGTTTTTGACCGTGATGCCCTGACCAACCCCGACTGCCCGGACGATATCCTGCAGCGCCAGCTGACGGCCCGACAGGATTTAGCCAGCAGCTATCGTAAACATAAAGCGCGCAAGGATGTGTTGGCGCTGGTCGAATAACAGAAGGAAGCCAAATATGCTGAATAGCAATACAGCAGTGTTATGCAGAATTCTCCACCCCGATGCGCAGAAGGCACTACTTGACTGGTTTGCTACGCTGTCTGAGCGTTATGAGCGCAAGGATGGTAAACGAGTCAACGGTCGCGCCTGGCGGGCTGAGTTGAAAAGAATGGCGCCGCCATATGGCGTAATGATATGTGAAGGGCATGACGCTCTCCGCCAGGCTCTGCTTAAACATATGCGACTGCAACCTCTTGATGAGATGGCTCTGGCTCTGTTTGTCAGCGTCGCTGTGCATATTAAGAGTCATAAGGAGAATATTAGTTTCGCTGCGCAGTTAGGGGAAAAGCTTAAAGGTTCCACGTCGTGCGTTTCTGGTCTGCGTTTTGAACGTTTGCAAAAAGCGTCCGACCCGGAAACATTTTGCCAGTTGTTGATTCAGGCAGTGAAGATTCGCGGTACGGAGGGGGTGAATGTTCTTTCACTTGCCGATGGCATTTTCCTGTGGATGGAAGAGTGGCAACGACGCGAAAACCATCAGCCGGAATTCCGTAACCCCTTTGAACGAAGTCGCATCCGTTGGGCGAACGAATATCTTTCCACGTCGCGTGGCAAATAATCATTTTTAGAAGGATTTGATAATGACAACTTTTATTCAACTGCATTTATTGACTGCTTATGCGCCCGCTAACCTGAATCGTGATGAGTCTGGCAGACCGAAGACCGCGTTTATGGGAGGAGTTGAGCGTTTACGCGTATCGTCGCAAAGTCTGAAGCGTGCCTGGCGGGTGTCGGAAACTTTTGAAGCGGCAATGGATGGCTTTATGGGTAAGCGTACTCGTCGAATTGGCGTGGATTATGTTTATCGTCCGATGAAAGATGCCGGAATTGAAGAAAAAATTGCTAAGAGTTCGTCTGAGTTAATCGCTAAGCAATTTGGCAAGCTTAAAAGTGATAAAGATGCGAAACCGGAAAAAAATCTCGAAATTGAGCAGATCGTTCACGTCAGTAACCATGAAATTAGTTTGATTAAACAACTGGTTGATACGCTAATTGCCGACAAACGCGAACCTAACGATGAAGAAGTGAAGCTTCTGCGCAAAGAGCAGCGTAGCGTAGATATGGCGCTGTTTGGCCGTATGCTGGCGTCATCGCCTGAGTTCAACGTCGAGGCTGCTTGTCAGGTATCCCATGCGTTGGGCGTAAGTGCCGTGACCGTTGAGTCTGATTTTTTCACCGCCGTTGACGATCTGAATAATAAAGAGGAAGACGCAGGTTCCGGGCATATGGGCGAGCAGGGTTTTGCCTCGGCGCTTTTCTATACCTATGTCTGTATCAGCCGCGATCTGCTGGTGGAAAACCTGGGTGGTAACGAAGAACTGGCGAAGCGTACTATCGCGGCACTCACTGAAACAGCGTTAACCGTCTCGCCAACCGGTAAACAAAACAGCTTCGCTTCTCGTGCCTATGCCACCTATGCGTTGGCCGAAGTCGGGCAAAAACAACCGCGTTCTCTGGCGGCGGCATTTTTCCAGCCGGTACGCGATACCGATCAAATTCCTGCGGCAATAACCCGTTTAAAACAGCAGCGCGCCAGCTTCGATAGCGTATATGGAAACTGTGCAGACGATTATCGCGAGTTGAACGTTCAGGAAGGTACGGGATCTCTGGCGGAATTACTGGCCTTTGTTAGCCAGTAAGGATGAATAATGAAGGAATATCTGGTTTTTCAGCTTTATGCGCCGCTGGCGTCGTGGGGGGAGGAAGCGTCTGGCGAGATTCGCCACTCAGCTACGGTTCCCACGCGCTCTGCGCTATTGGGTCTGCTTGCCGCAGCGTTAGGAATTCGTCGCGACGAAGAAGCGCGGCTGAATAACTTTAACCGGCACTATCATCTGGCGGTGCACGCGTTGGCTTCACAAGATCGCTGGTTGCGGGATTATCACACGGTTAGCGCGCCGCGAGAAAACAAAAAGTATCGTTATTACACGCGCCGGGATGAACTGACTCTCGCGTCGGATGAAGTGGGAACGCTTATCTCGCAGCGAGAGTATCGCTGCGATGGCTACTGGCATGTGGCAATAAGCGCCACGCCTGATGCACCATATTCGCTTAGCGAACTGCGAGAGGCGCTGCTGACACCGCATTTTCCGCTCTATCTGGGGAGAAAATCCTGCCCGCTGGCGTTACCGTTAGCGGCGCGTTTAATGACCGGCACCTTAAAAGAGGTATTCACTCATGCTGTGGAGGAGATTTCCGCAGCGGAATTAAGTGGATTTACCCTGCGTAAGGGTATTTGTTATTGGGATGATCCTGATGAGGAGAGTCTGGTCTGGCAACAAAAGCAGCATAGCAATAACCAGCCAGTTAGCCGCCAACGCTGGCAGTTTGGCGGCTACACCCGCTTCAATGGGCCGTTGCAGGAGAGAACATAATGTATCTTTCTCGTATTCAACTCCGGTTTAATAATTTGCGACCGGAGATGTTGGCAAAGTGGAATTCAGCCAGGCCTTATGCCAGCCACCAGTGGTTATGGCAGCTCTTTCCGGAACAGGAATTGCGTCAGTTTCTGTTTCGCGAAGAGGCGCATGGCGGCTTTTTTATGCTCTCGGCAATACCGCCGTTATTGCAGCACTCCCTGTTTCTTATTGAAACCAAACCATTTAATCCGCAACTGACAAATGGTCTTGAGCTTGATTTTCAACTACGAGCTAACCCGGTGATAACCCGTAACGGTAAGCGCAGTGACGTGATGATGAACGCGAAACATCAGGCGAAGGCGAATGGTGTGGAGAAAGAACGGTGGTGGGAGCTTCAACAGCAGGCCGCGCAGGCGTGGCTGGAACAACAAGGGCAGCAGCATGGTTTCCGGTTGATTGCACCGGAACCTGATGATTTCGCTATGTGGGCTGGTGACGAGTACAGTGAATTGCAGGCGCATTGTGGATGCGTGCAAGCGTATCAGCAACATCGTTTTGTCCGTAAAGACCAGGAAACCCCAATCACTTTCAGTAGCGTTGATTTTAGCGGTGCGCTCTGTATCACCGATGCAGCACTGTTTAAACAGGCTTTATTTTCCGGATTAGGTAAAAGTAAAGCGCTGGGCTGCGGAATGCTGATGGTAAAAAGGAAACGCTGATGAGCTGGCTGCCGCTGAATCCCATCCCGTTGAAAGACCGTGTTTCGATGATATTTCTCCAGTACGGACAAATTGATGTGATCGACGGTGCGTTTGTGCTTATCGATAAAACGGGTGTACGTACCCATATTCCTGTTGGATCGGTGGCCTGCATCATGCTGGAACCGGGGACGCGGGTTTCCCATGCCGCCGTGCGACTTGCGGCAACGGTGGGTACGTTACTGGTGTGGGTGGGGGAAGCGGGCGTACGCGTTTACGCTTCGGGGCAGCCTGGTGGTGCCCGTTCCGACAAATTGCTTTATCAGGCGAAACTTGCACTGGATGAAGATTTGCGGCTGAAGGTCGTGCGTAAAATGTTTGAATTACGTTTTGGCGAACCCGCGCCGAGCCGTCGTTCTGTAGATCAATTGCGTGGTATTGAGGGGAGCCGTGTGCGGGCAACCTATGCACTACTTGCTAAGCAGTATGGCGTGAAATGGCAGGGACGTCGCTACGATCCGAAAGACTGGGAGAAAGGCGATGTCATTAATCAGTGTATCAGCTCGGCAACCTCCTGCCTCTATGGCGTAACGGAGGCGGCAATACTGGCTGCCGGATATGCGCCCGCGATTGGATTTGTGCACACCGGCAAGCTGCTTTCTTTTGTCTATGATATTGCCGATATCATTAAATTTGAGACCGTTGTACCGAAAGCATTTGAAATTGCGCGACGTAATCCTGCCGAGCCCGATCGTGATGTCCGTATTGCCTGCCGGGATATCTTCCGCAGTGGAAAAACATTGGCGAAATTGATTCCTCTTATTGAAGATGTTCTCGCGGCAGGGGAAATTCAACCGCCGTTACCTCCTGAAGATTCACAACCCATAGCGATCCCTCTTCCTGTTGCGTAGGGAGATTCCGGTCATCGGAGTACCTAACGATGAGTATGCTGGTTGTTGTTACCGAAAATGTTCCTCCTCGTCTGCGGGGGAGGCTGGCCGTCTGGTTACTGGAAATTCGAGCTGGTGTGTATGTTGGTGATGTTTCCGCAAAGATCCGCGAGATGATATGGCAACAGGTTTCCGTTCTGGCAGATGAGGGAAATGTTGTTATGGCGTGGGCGACAAATACAGAATCAGGTTTTGAGTTTCAGACTTTTGGTGTAAATCGACGTATTCCGGTAGATCTTGATGGACTGCGATTGGTGTCGTTTCTACCTGTTGAAAATCAATAAGTTAGAGATCTTTAAAAATTAGGAAAAGTTGGTGGGTTTTTTGTGCGCTAAAAAAGTATTTAAATTCAATTGGGTAGATTTAGAGTGTTCCCCGCGCCAGCGGGGATAAACCGCACGTCTACTGCGTCAGTTGTACCGGCTACGTGTGTTCCCCGCGCCAGCGGGGATAAACCGTACACCAAATGGGGGCCAGCAAAGAAAATGCTGTGTTCCCCGCGCCAGCGGGGATAAACCGGACAGCACGGTATTGCGTCACATCGTAATGAGGTGTTCCCCGCGCCAGCGGGGATAAACCGCACACGAACACTTTCTACGCGAGGGCGGCGCTGTGTTCCCCGCGCCAGCGGGGATAAACCGCTGTTTAGTTAAATCGTCGGCAAACGTAAACGGTGTTCCCCGCGCCAGCGGGGATAAACCGCGATTGCATCATCGCGCATAGTGTCAAATGTCGTGTTCCCCGCGCCAGCGGGGATAAACCGAGAAAATATAATTGTTCGTGACAGAATGATTCGTGTTCCCCGCGCCAGCGGGGATAAACACGTTTCACCAGCATATCAGGACGTTTTTTCCGCCTTCGCCAGCTCTTTTACCAACGGCAGCATTATCCGCACTACATCGCGGCTACGGCGCTCAATCCGCCCTGGCAGCGCCTTGTCTATATGCTGTTGATTATCAAGCCGTACGTCGTGCCAGCTATTGCCGTTCGGGAAGGATGCATTTTTCACACGTTGCTGGTATCCGTCTTTTTTACCCAGATTCCAGTTCGTCGCCTCAACAGAAAGCACCGATATTCCCGCTTTATCGAAAACCTCCGCATCATTACAGCAACCCGTTCCTTTGGGGTAGGATGGATTGCGTCCCGGATTGGTGTTGGCGGCGATGCCATAACGGCGCGCAATCGCTAATGCCCGATCGCGGGTCAGTGTACGCACCGCTTCCGGCGTATTTTTCCCGCTATTAAAATAGAGCTTGTCCCCAACAATCAGGTTATCGAGATTAATCACCAGCAGCGTATTTTTCTTCTCAGCGTCACTCATTCGTTTGAGTAAATTTTTCGCGCCTAGCTTTCCCTCTTCTTCCCCGCTGGTGGCGATAAAACGAATCCCATAATGGGTCGGTATATCTTTCAGACGCGCCGCCAGTTCCAGCATAACGCCTAATCCCGCGGCATTATCATCCATTCCCTGTAACGTTAAACCGCCCAGATTGGCATCGACATCAGCATCGCTCTGCGGAGCGTAGGTATCCAGATGCGCCATAATGATGATCTGCTGCGGCACGCGCCCTTCATGGGCGGCGATGACCGTACTGCCCGTCACGTTATGCTAGTTTTTGCGATTATCCTTCGTGGTATAAATAAATCGGCTATTAAACGTTCGAATATCGCTTTGGTATCCCATCTGGGTAAATTGTTGGCGTAAATAATCGGCAGACAACATCTCGGCGGGGGAGCCAGTCATTCTCCCGGGAAAAAAGGTGGCGATATGTCGTGCCTGAGTATTCGCTATTTCACCAGGCCCTGGTGATGCTGCTTGTGCAGGAAGGATAAAGCCTACGCCGAGCGCCAGAATGACGGCAAAGCGGCGCGTTGCGGAAAACATAATGAGTCCTTAAATACAGAACAAAATTTTACGGGGCTAGTATGAAACCGCGATCGTGTTAATACAATTTCATTTGCTCCTAAATGCTGGCAATCCGGTACGTTAAGCATTTTTTGATATTGGTTTTTGGGCCGCGTTATTCCTTTGAGGAACTACTCATTCCAATTCGTCATTTCATTCACTCTCCCGCGCTCCCTATAGTCGTGTAATCGAAATGTTTAGCAAAAAACGGTATTGCAAAGGAACGGTTATGGATCAAAAACGACTCACCCACCTGCGGCAACTGGAGACGGAAAGTATCCACATTATCCGTGAAGTAGCAGCGGAATTCGCTAATCCGGTCATGCTGTACTCCATTGGTAAAGACTCCAGCGTCATGCTGCATCTGGCGCGTAAGGCGTTTTATCCGGGTACGTTACCGTTCCCGCTATTGCACGTTGATACCGGTTGGAAATTCCGTGAGATGTACGCCTTTCGCGATCGTACCGCCAACGCATACGGCTGCGAATTGCTGGTACATAAAAATCCAGAAGGCGTGGCGATGGGCATCAATCCGTTCGTTCACGGTAGCGCTAAACACACTGACATTATGAAAACCGAAGGGTTAAAGCAGGCGCTGAATAAGTACGGTTTTGATGCCGCGTTCGGCGGCGCACGGCGCGATGAGGAAAAATCCCGCGCGAAAGAACGTATTTACTCCTTTCGTGACCGTTTCCATCGCTGGGACCCGAAAAATCAGCGGCCAGAGTTGTGGCGTAACTATAACGGTCAGATTAATAAAGGCGAAAGTATACGCGTCTTCCCGCTCTCCAACTGGACAGAGCAGGATATCTGGCAATACATCTGGCTGGAAAACATCGACATCGTGCCGCTGTATTTGGCTGCTGAACGCCCGGTTCTGGAACGTGATGGCATGTTGATGATGGTGGATGACGATCGTATCGACCTCCAACCTGGCGAAGTCATCAAAAAAAGGATGGTGCGCTTCCGTACACTTGGCTGTTGGCCGCTCACCGGGGCGGTGGAATCCCACGCGCAAACGCTGCCGGAAATTATCGAAGAGATGCTGGTTTCTACCACCAGCGAGCGCCAGGGGAGGATGATTGACCGCGATCAGGCGGGGTCGATGGAGCTTAAAAAACGTCAGGGGTATTTCTAAGGAGCCGCCATGAACACCATACTTGCACAACAAATCGCCAGTGAAGGCGGCGTCGAAGCCTGGATGATTGCCCAACAACACAAAAGCCTGCTGCGTTTTTTAACCTGTGGCAGCGTTGATGACGGTAAAAGTACGCTGATAGGTCGTTTGCTGCACGATACCCTGCAAATTTATGAAGATCAGCTCTCTTCTCTGCATAATGACAGTAAACGTCATGGCACGCAGGGAGAAAAACTCGATCTGGCGCTGCTGGTAGATGGGCTGCAGGCCGAGCGTGAGCAGGGCATTACTATTGACGTCGCGTACCGCTATTTCTCCACGGAAAAACGAAAATTTATTATCGCCGACACGCCGGGCCATGAACAATATACCCGTAATATGGCGACCGGAGCGTCCACCTGCGATCTGGCGATCCTACTGATCGACGCGCGTAAAGGCGTGCTGGATCAGACGCGTCGCCATAGCTTTATCTCCACTCTGTTGGGGATCAAACACCTGGTGGTGGCAATCAACAAAATGGATCTCGTTGACTACCGCGAAGAGACCTTCGCCCGTATTCGCGAAGATTACCTGACCTTTGCTGAACAGTTGCCGGGCGATCTGGACATTCGCTTTGTCCCGCTTTCGGCGTTGGAAGGGGATAATGTCGCCGCGCAGAGCGCCAATATGCGCTGGTACAGCGGCCCGACGCTGTTGGAAGTCCTGGAAACGGTAGACATACAGCGTGCGGTAGACCGTCAGCCGATGCGCTTTCCAGTACAATACGTCAATCGCCCGAACCTTGATTTTCGGGGGTATGCCGGCACTCTGGCGTCTGGTAGCGTCAAAGTCGGAGAGCGCATTAAAATGCTGCCGTCCGGCGTGGAATCCAGCGTGGCGCGTATCGTCACTTTTGATGGCGACAAAGAAGAAGCCTGTGCGGGCGAAGCCATTACCCTGGTACTCAACGACGACATTGATATTAGCCGCGGCGATCTGCTGCTGGCGGCAAACGAGACGCTGGCACCTGCGCGGCACGCCGCGATCGATGTGGTATGGATGGCGGAACAGCCGCTGGCGCCGGGCCAAAGCTACGACGTTAAACTTGCGGGTAAGAAAACCCGCGCGCGTATCGAGGCTATTTGCTATCAGATTGATATCAACAATCTGACTCAACGAGACGTCGAGAGCCTGCCGTTAAACGGTATTGGTCTGGTAGAGATGACATTCGATGAGCCGCTCGCGCTGGATATTTATCAGCAAAATCCGGTGACGGGCGGGCTGATTTTTATCGACCGACTTTCTAACGTTACCGTGGGTGCTGGCATGGTGCGGGAACTGGATGAACGCGGAGCGACGCCGCCCGTGGAATACAGTGCGTTTGAGCTGGAGCTGAATGCGCTGGTACGCCGTCATTTTCCGCACTGGGACGCCCGAGATTTGCTGGGAGATAAACATGGCGCTGCATGATGAGAACGTGGTCTGGCACTCTCATCCCGTTACTGTCGCCGCTCGTGAACAGCTCCACGGCCACCGTGGCGTGATGCTGTGGTTTACCGGACTCTCCGGTTCGGGAAAATCAACGGTGGCCGGCGCGCTGGAAGAGGCGTTACATCAGCGTGGCGTCAGTACCTACCTGTTGGATGGCGATAATGTGCGCCACGGTTTGTGCCGTGATTTAGGCTTTAGCGATGCCGATCGCCAGGAAAATATTCGGCGGGTAGGCGAAGTGGCCAGTCTGATGGCGGACGCTGGCCTGATTGTTTTGACGGCATTTATTTCTCCGCACCGCGCCGAGCGGCAACTGGTAAAAGAGCGCGTCGGCCACGATCGTTTTATCGAGATTTATGTCAATACGCCGCTGGCTATCTGTGAACAGCGCGATCCTAAAGGATTGTATAAAAAAGCGCGCGCGGGCGAGTTGCGTAACTTTACCGGTATCGACGCCATTTACGAAGCGCCTGACTCGCCCCAGGTTCATCTTAATGGTGAACAATTAGTAACAAATTTGGTTTCCCAATTATTAGACCTGCTGAGACGGCGCGATATTATCAGATCCTGAGACACCACCGGGCTTGTATGCCCGGTATGGTCAAGGTTACAGGATTTAATATGCGTAATAGCCATAACATTACTTTCACAAGGTCAGACGCCTTCATGGTCGACGATGACGCCACCAGTGCATTTCCGGGGGCGGTGGTCGGCTTTGTGTCATGGCTGCTGGCGTTGGGGATCCCTTTTCTGCTTTATGGCCCTAACACGCTGTTTTTTTTCCTCTATACTTGGCCCTTTTTCCTCACGTTAATGCCGGTATCGGTGATTATCGGCATTGCGTTGCATCTGTTGGTAAAGGGCAAAATACTTTTTAGCATCATGTTTACTCTACTGGCCGTAGGCGCGCTGTTCGGCGCGTTATTCATATGGCTATTAGGGTAGACGGGTTATCACTACGCCTCCGGTCATAATTCAAACCGTAACCAACAATGAGATTATGTTCTCCTTACTCGGGTATACGTAACATCCGGCAAATGTGGTACATTTGCCGGCGTTGTCGCGGCAATCCCGTCCTGAATGTGGAGTCACAGAGGACGTTATGGGATGATGATGCCGTTTTTCAGGGGGCAGGATGGGTAAACTAACGCTGCTGTTGCTGGCTTTACTGGTCTGGCTACAGTACTCGCTGTGGTTCGGTAAGAACGGCATACATGACTATAGCCGCGTCAACGATGATGTGGTCGCGCAGCAGGCGACAAACGCCAAACTTAAAGCGCGTAACGATCAGCTTTTTGCCGAAATTGACGATCTCAATGGCGGCCAGGAAGCGATTGAGGAGCGCGCGCGCAACGAACTTAGCATGACCAAACCGGGCGAAACCTTCTATCGTCTGGTGCCTGACGCCTCAAAACGCGCGGCAACGGCGGGGCAAACTCATCGATAAACCATCCAGGGATTTAACATGGCAGCCACTTTATTGGACGTTTGCGCCGTGGTGCCGGCGGCCGGATTTGGCCGCCGAATGCAAACAGAATGTCCTAAGCAGTATCTCTCAATCGGTAATAAAACCATTCTGGAGCACTCAGTTCATGCGCTGCTGGCGCATCCTCGGGTGACACGCGTTGTTATTGCTATCAGCCCTGGCGATCATCGCTTTGCCCAACTTCCGCTGGCGAATCATCCGCAAATCACCGTTGTGGATGGCGGCAACGAACGCGCTGATTCCGTTTTGGCCGGGTTACAGGCCGTTGCAAAGGCGCAGTGGGTGCTGGTGCACGACGCGGCAAGACCCTGTTTGCATCAGGATGACCTGGCGCGGTTACTGGCCATCAGCGAAAACAGCCGGGTCGGCGGTATCCTCGCCAGTCCGGTGCGCGACACCATGAAACGCGGCGAACCAGGGAAAACCGCTATTGCCCATACCGTAGAGCGCGCCGATTTATGGCACGCGCTCACCCCGCAGTTTTTCCCCCGCGAACTCTTGCACGATTGTCTGACGCGTGCGCTGAATGAAGGCGCGATCATCACCGACGAGGCGTCAGCGCTGGAGTATTGTGGTTTTCATCCGGCGCTGGTAGAAGGTCGCGCGGATAACATCAAGGTCACCCGTCCGGAAGATCTGGCGCTGGCGGAATTTTATCTGACCCGAACCATCCACCAGGAGAAAGCATAATGCGAATTGGACACGGTTTTGACGTACACGCGTTTGGCGGAGAAGGGCCGATTATCATTGGCGGCGTGCGTATCCCTTATGAAAAAGGGCTATTGGCGCATTCCGATGGCGATGTGGCGTTACATGCGCTGACCGATGCGCTGCTGGGCGCGGCGGCGCTTGGCGATATCGGCAAGCTCTTCCCGGATACCGATCCGGCATTTAAGGGAGCGGATAGCCGCGAACTACTGCGTGAAGCCTGGCGTCGTATTCAGGCCAAGGGGTACACCCTCGGCAACGTGGATGTCACCATTATTGCGCAGGCGCCGAAAATGCTGCCGCATATTCCGCAAATGCGCGTCTTTATCGCCGAAGATCTCGGCTGCCATATGGATGACGTTAACGTGAAGGCGACGACGACGGAAAAGCTCGGATTTACCGGACGCGGAGAAGGCATTGCCTGCGAAGCGGTCGCGTTGCTGATGAAGGCGGCGAAATGACAGAGTTTGACAATCTCACCTGGCTGCACGGAAAACCACAAGGTAGCGGATTGCTGAAAGCGAATCCGGAAGATTTTGTGGTGGTTGAAGATTTAGGCTTTACGCCGGATGGTGAAGGCGAGCACATTCTGCTGCGTATTTTGAAAAACGGTTGCAATACCCGTTTTGTCGCTGACGCGCTGGCGAAATTCCTGAAAATTCACGCTCGCGAAGTGAGCTTTGCCGGGCAAAAAGATAAACACGCCGTTACCGAGCAGTGGCTGTGCGCGCGCGTGCCGGGGAAAGAGATGCCCGATTTCAGCGCCTTTCAGCTGGAAGGTTGTAAAGTGCTGGAATACGCGCGTCACAAGCGTAAGCTGCGTTTAGGCGCGCTGAAAGGCAATGCCTTTACGCTGGTGTTGCGTGAAATAAGCGATCGCCGCGATGTCGAAACACGATTGCAGGCGATTCGCGATGGCGGCGTGCCGAACTATTTCGGCGCACAGCGATTCGGCATTGGCGGCAGCAACTTGCAGGGCGCGCTGCGCTGGGCGCAAAGTAACGCGCCGGTGCGCGATCGCAATAAACGCAGTTTTTGGTTGTCGGCGGCACGTAGCGCGTTGTTTAATCAAATTGTTCACCAGCGGCTGAAGAAACCAGACTTTAATCAAGTTGTTGACGGCGATGCGCTACAATTAGCGGGGCGTGGAAGCTGGTTCGTCGCGACATCTGAAGAACTGCCTGAATTGCAGCGCCGGGTAGACGAAAAAGAGCTGATGATTACAGCGTCGTTGCCGGGCAGCGGAGAGTGGGGAACACAGCGTGCGGCGCTGGCGTTTGAGCAAGATGCCATTGCCCAGGAAACGGTGTTGCAATCGCTGTTGCTGCGCGAAAAAGTAGAGGCGTCGCGCAGAGCGATGCTGCTTTATCCGCAACAATTAAGCTGGAACTGGTGGGATGACGTTACCGTCGAGTTACGTTTCTGGCTGCCCGCAGGCAGTTTTGCCACCAGCGTAGTAAGGGAACTGATCAACACAATGGGTGATTATGCGCATATTGCTGAGTAACGATGACGGGGTTCACGCGCCCGGTATACAAACGCTGGCGAAAGCGCTGCGTAAGTTTGCTGATGTACAGGTCGTAGCCCCGGATCGTAACCGCAGCGGCGCGTCTAATTCCCTCACGCTGGAATCTTCGCTTCGTACTTTTACCTTTGATAATGGCGATATCGCCGTACAGATGGGGACGCCGACCGATTGCGTCTATCTGGGCGTTAATGCCTTAATGCGTCCGCGTCCGGATATTGTCGTTTCCGGTATTAACGCGGGTCCGAATCTGGGCGATGATGTGATCTATTCCGGTACAGTCGCCGCGGCGATGGAAGGTCGTCATCTCGGCTTTCCGGCATTAGCGGTCTCCCTTAACGGCTATCAGCATTATGATACGGCTGCGGCCGTGACTTGCGCGCTTTTGCGAGGGTTAAGCCGGGAGCCGTTGCGTACCGGGCGTATTCTCAACGTGAATGTCCCGGATCTACCGTTAGCGCAGATTAAAGGCATCCGCGTGACTCGCTGTGGTAGCCGCCATCCAGCGGATAAAGTAATCCCGCAGGAAGATCCGCGCGGTAATACATTGTACTGGATTGGCCCGCCGGGCGATAAATACGATGCCGGGCTGGATACCGATTTCGCGGCGGTGGATGAAGGCTACGTCTCCGTCACGCCGTTGCATGTGGATTTAACCGCGCACAGCGCGCATGATGTGGTTTCAGACTGGTTAGACAGCGTGGGAGTTGGCACGCAATGGTAAGTGGACGTGTACAGGCTCTTCTTGAACAATTGCGCGCGCAGGGCATCAGAGATGAGCTGGTGCTTAATGCGCTTGCCGCAGTGCCGCGCGAGAAATTTATTGATGAAGCGTTTGAACATAAGGCCTGGGAAAATATCGCTTTGCCGATAGGCCAGGGTCAGACGATATCGCAGCCCTATATGGTGGCGCGAATGACGGAACTGCTCGAACTGACACCGCAATCCAGGGTGCTGGAAATTGGCACCGGTTCCGGCTATCAGACGGCGATTCTGGCGCATCTGGTACATCACGTTTGCTCCGTTGAGCGGATTAAGGGGCTGCAATGGCAGGCGCGCCGCCGCCTGAAGCAGCTCGATTTACATAATGTTTCTACCCGTCATGGCGATGGCTGGCAAGGCTGGCAGGCGCGTGCGCCGTTTGACGCTATCATTGTGACGGCCGCGCCGCCGGAAATTCCTACCGCGCTCATGGCACAGTTGGATGAAGGCGGCATTCTTGTTCTGCCCGTGGGCGATGAGCAGCAGTTTTTGAAACGCGTGCGTCGCCGGGGCGGCGAATTTATTATCGATACCGTGGAGGCCGTTCGCTTCGTCCCGTTAGTCAAGGGAGAGCTGGCCTAGTTTGCCCTGCAAACGCCCACTCTTACGCCTGATGAAGCCGAAACGAATACCTGGAGTTTTCCTGGTTATTCCCGGTGGGTTAAGCGTATCGTGAACACATTTTCCCGTGTTCACTTAATGCGTTGCACGGTTCTTACGTCACTGGTTGTTAACCAAATTTTTTCCTGGGGGATAAATGAGCGCGGGAAGCACAAAATTCACCGTTAGTCGCATTGCGGCACTATCACTGGTTTCACTATGGCTGGCAGGTTGTACCAGTTCGTCAAACCCTCCGGCGCCGGTCACGTCTGTGGACAGTGGTTCGTCATCAAATACCAATTCCGGGATGTTGATCACACCGCCGCCAAAAATGGGCGCGACGACGCAACAAACGCCGCAACAAGCGCCGCAAATTCAACCCGTTCAGCGTCCTGTAACGCAGCCCATGCAAACTCAACCGGTCGCGGAACAACCCGTGCAGATGGAAAATGGGCGAATTGTATACAATCGCCAGTATGGGAATATTCCGAAAGGTAGCTATACGGGTGGCAGTACTTACACCGTGAAAAAGGGTGATACGCTTTTTTACATCGCCTGGATTACCGGGAACGATTTCCGCGATCTGGCCCAGAGAAACAGTATTTCTGCCCCGTATAGCCTGAATGTAGGGCAAACTTTGCAAGTTGGTAACGCATCCGGTACGCCAATTACTGGCGGAAATGCGATCACCCAGGCGGATGCAGCACAGCAAGGAGTTGTGAACAGGTCTGCACAAAATTCCACCGTTGCAGTTGCGTCTCAACCAACAATTACGTATTCTGAGGGCTCAGGTGAACAAAGTGCTAACAAAATGTTGCCAAACAACAAGCCTGCTGGGACGGTTGTCACAGCGCCTGTAACGGCACCAACGGTAAGCACGACCGAACCAAATGCAAGCAGTACGTCAACCAGCGCGCCGATTTCCGCATGGCGCTGGCCGACGGATGGCAAAGTGATCGAAAACTTTGGCGCTTCCGAAGGGGGCAATAAAGGGATCGACATTGCAGGCAGTAAGGGACAGGCTATCGTCGCAACCGCTGATGGGCGCGTCGTATATGCCGGTAACGCACTGCGTGGTTACGGTAATCTTATTATCATCAAACATAACGATGATTACCTGAGTGCCTACGCCCATAATGATACGATGCTGGTCCGGGAACAACAGGAAGTTAAGGCGGGGCAAAAAATCGCTACTATGGGTAGCACCGGCACCAGCTCTACACGCTTGCATTTTGAAATTCGTTACAAGGGGAAATCCGTAAACCCGCTGCGTTATTTACCGCAGCGATAAAGCGGCGGAACCAGGCTTTGACTTGCTAGTTCCGTCAAGGGATCACGGGTAGGAGCCACCTTATGAGTCAGAATACGCTGAAAGTTCATGATTTAAATGAAGACGCGGAATTTGATGAGAACGGAGTAGAGGCTTTTGACGAAAAAGCCTTGAGTGAAGAGGAACCCAGTGATAACGACCTGGCTGAAGAAGAGCTGTTATCGCAAGGGGCCACACAGCGTGTGTTGGACGCGACTCAGCTTTACCTTGGTGAGATTGGGTATTCACCACTGTTAACAGCCGAAGAAGAAGTCTATTTTGCGCGTCGCGCACTGCGTGGAGATGTCGCTTCTCGCCGTCGCATGATTGAGAGTAACCTGCGTCTGGTGGTAAAAATTGCCCGCCGTTATGGCAATCGTGGACTGGCGTTGCTGGACCTGATTGAAGAGGGCAACCTGGGGCTTATCCGTGCAGTCGAGAAGTTTGACCCGGAACGCGGGTTCCGCTTCTCAACATACGCAACCTGGTGGATTCGCCAGACAATCGAACGGGCGATTATGAACCAAACCCGTACGATTCGCTTGCCGATTCACATTGTTAAAGAGCTGAACGTATACCTGCGCACCGCACGTGAGTTGTCGCATAAACTGGACCACGAACCGAGTGCGGAAGAAATTGCAGAGCAACTGGATAAACCGGTTGATGACGTCAGCCGTATGCTTCGTCTCAACGAGCGCATTACCTCGGTAGACACTCCGCTGGGCGGTGATTCCGAAAAAGCGTTGCTGGACATCCTGGCCGATGAAAAAGAGAACGGTCCGGAAGACACCACGCAAGATGACGATATGAAACAGAGCATCGTCAAATGGTTGTTCGAACTGAACGCCAAACAGCGTGAAGTGCTGGCGCGCCGTTTCGGTCTGCTGGGATATGAAGCTGCGACACTGGAAGATGTAGGCCGTGAAATCGGTCTTACGCGTGAACGTGTTCGTCAGATTCAGGTTGAAGGCCTGCGCCGTCTGCGCGAAATTCTGCAGACGCAGGGGCTGAATATCGAAGCGCTGTTCCGCGAGTAAGTACCCTTGTCAAAAAAAGGCCAGTCGACAGACTGGCCTTTTTTTTACCGTTTGTCTTCTGCCAGCAACGGCGGGATACTCGGCACCATTGGCGCGTCATCAATATCTTTTTGCGTCATGCGAAACGCTTGTGGATAGTGTTCGCGGCTGGTACGGCGTAACGGTTCGGTATCGCGCCAGGTATACAGACAATGCTGACACTGATATACCGTCCAGACTCCTTTTACCGGCGAAGTCGCCATGAGTTCAATATGTGCATCGGCACAGCGTGGACAAATCATCGGTTACTCCTTATTTACGGTTGGCCAGCATGGCGGTCAGCTTTTCAGCCCAGGCTTTAGTTTCCGGTAAATCCACAACCGGCTGGCTATAGTGACCACGGTTATCTGGCGCAACCGGCGTGGTAGCGTCAATGATCAGTTTGTCGGTAATCCCCGCCGGGCTTGAACCCGGGTCCAGTTCCAGGACGGACATATTCGGTAGCTGTACCAGATCGCCTGCCGGATTCACTTTCGACGACAACGCCCACATCACCTGTGGCAGATTAAATGGATCGACATCTTCATCAACCATGATCACCATCTTCACATATCCCAGACCGTGCGGCGTCGTCATCGCGCGCAGGCCCACCGCACGGGCAAAGCCGCCGTAGCGTTTTTTGGTCGAGATGATGGCCAGCAAGCCGTGGGTGTACATAGCGTTTACCGCCTGCACTTCCGGAAATTCGGCTTTCAGCTGTTGATACAGTGGCACACAGGTCGCCGGCCCCATCAGGTAGTCGATTTCCGTCCACGGCATCCCCAAATAGAGCGATTCAAAAATGGGTTTGCTGTGGTAAGAGACCTTATCGATACGCACCACGGTCATGTTGCGACCGCCGGAATAGTGGCCGGTAAATTCGCCGAACGGCCCTTCAATTTCACGTTTACGGCTTTCGATGACCCCTTCAAGAATGACTTCAGATCCCCACGGTACATCAAAACCGGTCAGCGGCGCGGTGGCGATAGGATAGGGGCTTTCACGCAGCGCGCCTGCCATTTCATACTCTGACTGATCGTATTTCAGCGGCGTTGCGCCCATCAGGGTAATGATCGGATCGTTACCCAACGTGATCGCAATCGGCAGATCTTCCCCGCGCTCTTCGGCTTTGTGCAGGTGCAATGCGATATCATGCATCGGCACTGGTTGCAGACCCAGCTTACGCTTGCCTTTAACTTCCATACGGTAGATGCCGACATTCTGCTTGCCGAAGTTATCGGGATCGAGCGGATCGCGTGATACCACACAGGCTTTATCCAGATAGAATCCGCCGTCGCCGTCGTTCAGACGAAACAGCGGCAGGATATCAAACAGGTTGATTGCGTCGCCGTCGACGGTATTTTCCGCCCAGCCCGGATTCGCCCGTCGTTCCGGCGCAACCGGAAAATTGTCCCAGCGGCGAATAAATTCATCGATCTGTTTTTTAACCGGCGTGTTAGGCGGCAAACCCAGAGAGATGGCATGGTTCTGCCAGGAACCGATGGTATTCATCGCCACGCGGGCGTCGGTAAAACCACGAATATTGTCAAACCACAGCGCGGGCGCGCCATCGCCGATTCGTCCCGTTGCGTTGGCAGCGGCGGCGAGATCCGGCTCCGCATTCACTTCCTCGCTGATTTTCAGCAGTTGTCCCTGCTGATCCAGCGCATGTAAAAAACTGCGCAAATCATCAAATGCCATTATCACATTCTCCTGTGAAAAATTTGCTGCCTGTCGCAGTCCTTGCCAGCGGCGCGCGCGCGTATGCTCCAGACCAAACTGGTCGAGAACGCGCGCTACGATGTGCTGGATAATATCGTCAACGGTTTGCGGCAGGTTGTAGAACGCGGGCATGGGCGGCACTATCGCCACCCCCATACGAGAAAGCGCAAGCATGTTTTCCAGATGAATCGTGCTGAGCGGCATTTCCCGCGGCACAAGTACCAGCTTGCGACCCTCTTTCAACACGACATCGGCAGCGCGTCCCACCAGCCCCTCGGCATAGCCGGCGCGAACCCCCGCCAGTGTTTTCATACTGCAGGGGATAATAATCATGCCGTCGGTACGAAATGAGCCGGAGGAAATGGTCGCCGCCTGATCGGCCGGGCTATGACAATAATCTGCCAGGGCGGCTACCTCAGCGGGCGTGTAGGGCGTCTCCAGTTCAATAGTGGTTTTCGCCCACTTTGACATTACCAGATGCGTTTCAACATCAGGTATCGCCCGTAATGCCTGGAGTAGCTCGACGCCAAGCGGCGCGCCGGTCGCACCGGTAATCCCCACAATCAATCTCATTTCTTACCTCAAATATCGTTCGTATACGAACATTTTGATCAAAATACGCCCACACGGCCTTTGCGACAAGATCGCTCCCGACGCCTGCGCACGTTTAGCTAAAGCATTCGTCATTAAAAAACCGTGCATAAGTCGTTATGATAGAAAAAGTTAATTTATCCGGAGCGCTCATGGAGTTACGAAACACCGCGTTTCATCTGTTACGCCAACTTTTTCAGCAACATACCGCACGCTGGCAGCATGAACTACCGGAGCTCACCAAACCTCAATATGCGGTGATGCGCGTTATTGCTGAACATCCGGGTATTGAACAGGTCGATCTGACCGAAGCGGCGGTCAGCACTAAAGCGACGCTGGCGGAGATGTTAAGCCGGATGGAAAATCGTGGGCTGGTAAAGCGAGAAAACGATCCGCTGGATAAACGTCGGCGTTTTGTCTATCTCACGGCTCAGGGCCAAACGTTGCTCGCCGCCGCGATACCACTGGGGGATCGCGTTGACGATGAGTTTTTGGGGCGACTGAGCGCTGAAGAACGCGAACAGTTTACGCGACTGGTACGCAAGATGATGACGTAAGCGGCTTGCGCCGCTTCGCTATTGTTTGGCCATCAACAGTGAGATATCCACTTTGGCCAGCGCCCGAATTGCGCTTTCCGGCAGGCCGTCATCGGTGACGATTTGGTTGAATTCCGCCAGCGGTAACGCCAGCCACGTCGCGACCTGGCCGTATTTGGTCGCGTCGCACACCAGAATTTTTTGGCGGCTGGCGCTGGCGACGGCCCGTTTCACCGTGACTTTATCTTCTGCCGGCGTTGAAATACCGCGCACGCTCCAGGAAGAGGCGGAAATAAAGGCCTGGTCAATCATCAGCCCGCGCAAAAGCGTCGCCGCGGCTTCACCGACGCACGACCGGTTTTCCCGGCATACCGCCCCGCCAGTGTGAATAATTGTGCAACCGCTATTGTCCATCAGGTAATCGGCGATAACGAAATCATTCGTCACCACCGTAAGTTTATTCATCGTAACCAGCTGCCTGGCAATCGCCAGCGTGGTCGTACCTGCATCAAGGTAGATACAGCTTTCTGGCTGTACCAGGCTGGCGGCCAGTTTGCCAATCGCCGCTTTCTGCGGCGTCGCCAGTTCGGTTTTGATCTGATGCGAGGGTTCGTGCGCCACGCGAGTCGATGATTGCACGCCGCCAGAGACCTGGATTACCGCGCCTTGCTGCTCCAGTTTTTGTAAATCACGGCGGATAGTCATGTGGGATACATGCATGCGCTCGGTCAGTTCAGCGATACTGACGATGCCTTTCTCCGCCACCATATCAAGAATGATTTGTCGACGCTCAGTAGGTATCAACGTCTGCTCCTTTCTTTAGTCCTGTCGCGATTTTACGCGATTTCTCGTCACAGCGTGTGAAGTTCTATGAGGATTGCCTTCACAAAAAATAACATATTTTGTTATTTTTTGTGAAACAACTCACCGCAATTGTTTATAAAAACGCCTATATTCACATAACAAAACATAATATCACGTAAATTAACATGGAGTGATAATGACAACAGGAACTGATTTTCATGTCGGCATTGTGGGGCTTGGCTCAATGGGAATGGGCGCTGCGCGTTCATGCCTGCGCGCCGGGCTTTCCACATGGGGGGCCGATCTTAACCCGCAAGCGTGCGCGAATCTTCTTGCTGAAGGGGCTTGTGGGGCTGCCGCCAGCGCCAGGGAGTTCGCCGGCGTCGTGGATGCGTTAGTCATTCTGGTCGTCAATGCCGCCCAGGTCAGACAGGTGTTATTCGGTGAGGATGGCGTCGCCCATCTGATGAAACCCGGAAGCGCGGTGATGGTCTCGTCTACGATCTCAAGCGCCGACGCGCAAGAGATCGCCGCGGCGTTGACGGCATTGAATCTTAACATGCTGGATGCGCCGGTTTCCGGCGGCGCGGTAAAAGCGGCGCAGGGCGAAATGACGGTGATGGCCTCCGGGCGCGAGGCGGCGTTTACCCGCCTGAAGCCTGTGCTGGACGCCGTTGCCAGCAACGTTTATCGCATCAGCGATACACCGGGCGCAGGCTCAACCGTCAAAATCATTCATCAACTGCTGGCTGGAGTGCATATTGCGGCGGCGGCCGAAGCGATGGCGCTGGCCGCGCGGGCCGGTATTCCTCTGGACGTGATGTATGACGTCGTGACCCATGCCGCCGGAAACTCCTGGATGTTCGAAAACCGTATGCAGCATGTCGTTGACGGCGACTATACCCCGCGTTCGGCCGTCGACATTTTTGTCAAAGATTTGGGGCTGGTTGCCGACACGGCGAAAGCGCTGCGCTTCCCCTTACCGCTGGCCTCTACGGCGTTAAATATGTTCACCAGCGCCAGTAACGCCGGTTATGGCAAAGAGGATGACAGCGCTGTGATCAAAATTTTCTCGGGGATTACTCTGCCTGGCGTCACGCCTGAGGAGCCGTCATGTTAAAAATTGGCGTCATTGCCGACGATTTTACCGGCGCGACTGACATCGCCAGTTTTCTGGTCGAAAACGGGATGCCGACAGTGCAGATCAATGATGTCCCAACCGGGACGCAACCGGAAGGGTGCGACGCGGTGGTTATCAGCCTGAAAACCCGCTCATGCCCGGCGCAAGAGGCGATAAAACAATCGCTGGCGGCGCTGGTATGGCTGAAAAAACAGGGCTGCCAGCAAGTCTATTTCAAATATTGCTCGACTTTCGATAGTACCGCCGAAGGCAATATCGGCCCGGTCACCGATGCGCTGATGGTGGCGCTGGATACCTCATTTACCGTGATTTCTCCCGCGCTGCCGGTTAACGGACGCACGGTTTATCAGGGCTATCTGTTTGTCATGAACCACTTGCTGGCGGAGTCCGGTATGCGCCACCACCCTATCAATCCGATGACCGACAGCTACCTGCCGCGTCTGATGGAAGCGCAGGCGCAAGGACGCTGCGGCGTTATTCCGGCTCAGACGCTTGATGAAGGCGTTGCCGCGCCCCGTGCGGCGCTGTCGCGTTTACAGCAGGAAGGATATCGCTACGCGGTACTTGACGCGCTCAATGAGCGGCACCTGGAAATCCAGGGCGAGGTTTTGCGTGATGCCCCGCTGGTGACTGGCGGTTCCGGGTTGGCAATGGGGCTGGCGCGTCAGTGGGCGAAGCACGGCGTTTCTCAGGCCCGTTCCGCAGGCTATCCACTGAGCGGTCGCGCGGTGGTGCTTTCCGGTTCCTGTTCGCAAATGACGAATCAGCAGGTGGCTTTCTATCGACAACATGCTCCCACACGCGACGTTGACGTGGCGCGCTGCCTGTCATCCGAGACGCGCGAGGCCTACGCTGAAGCGCTGGCGCAGTGGGTGCTCAGTCAGGACAGCGAACTGGCGCCAATGATTAGCGCCACCGCCTCCACGCAGGCGCTGGCCGCCATCCAGCAGCAATATGGCGCTACCGAAGCCAGCCATGCGGTAGAGGCGCTCTTTTCCCTGCTGGCCGCTCGCTTAGCGGAAGGCGGTATCACCCGGTTTATTGTGGCGGGCGGCGAAACCTCGGGCGTGGTGACGCAAAGCCTCGGTATTACCGGTTTTCACATCGGACCGTGCATTTCACCCGGCGTGCCGTGGGTCAACGCGCTCCATGCGCCAGTCTCGCTGGCGCTAAAGTCAGGTAATTTTGGCGATGAATCCTTTTTCATCCGCGCTCAAAGGGAGTTTCAGGTATGACGATACTGGCAAAAGAAGAGCACGCTTTGCGAGAAGAGATGGTCAGGATAGCCGCCTCGTTTTTCCAGCGCGGCTATGCCACCGGCTCGGCAGGCAACCTCTCGCTGTTACTGCCGGACGGCAATATTCTGGCGACGCCCACCGGTTCGTGTCTGGGTAATCTCGACCCGCAGCGGCTATCCAAAGTGGACCCACAGGGCGAATGGCTCAGCGGCGATAAACCGTCTAAAGAGGTGCGTTTTCATCTGGCGTTGTATCGCAATAACCCTTGCTGCAAGGCCGTGGTTCATCTGCACAGCACCTGGTCAACGGCGCTTTCCTGTCTCGAAGGACTGGACCCGCAAAATGTGATTCGCCCGTTTACCCCCTATGTGGTGATGCGGATGGGGGACATTCCGCTGGTTCCCTACTATCGCCCGGGGGATGACCGAATTGCCCGCGATTTGGCAGCGCTGGCGGCCCGGCATCAGGCCTTTTTACTGGCTAATCATGGGCCGGTCGTGTGCGGGGAGAATTTGCAGGAAGCCGCTAATAATACCGAGGAGCTGGAAGAGACGGCAAAGCTGATTTTTATCCTTGGCGAACGCCCGATTCGTTATTTAACCACCGAAGAAATTGCGCAGTTAAGGAGATAACCCGATGCCGCGTTTTGCCGCCGCTGCCGCAGCCGGTTTTCAGGCCGTTGAGTTTCTGTTCCCCTACGGCTTTGCCGCGAGCGAGATTAAAGCCCAGCTATCGCGTCATGATCTGACGCTGGCGCTGTTTAATACTTCGGCGGGCGATACCGCGGCGGGCGAGTGGGGACGTGCCGCGCTACCGGGGCGCGAACACGACGCGCGCGCCGATATTGAACTGGCTCTGGAATACGCTCTGGCGCTGGAATGCGAGCAGGTTCACATCATGGCGGGCGTAGTGCCGGATGGCGCTGATGGCGCACGTTATCGCGCCACGTTTATCGATAATTTGCGTTATGCCGCCGACCGGTTTGCCGCCCACGATAAACGTATTTTGATCGAAGCGCTGAGTCCCGGCGTTAAACCCGGCTACCTCTTTTCCAGCCAATATCAGGCGCTGGGCATCGCAGAAGAGGTTGACCGCCCGAATGTGTTCATCCAGCTCGACACTTTCCACGCACAAAAAGTGAATGGCAATTTGAGTCACCTGATTCGCGAGTACGCGGGCCGCTATGCCCATGTACAAATCGCCTCACTACCGGACAGACATGAACCGGATGATGGCGAGATCAACTACCCATGGCTGTTCCGGCTGTTCGATGACGTAGGTTATCGCGGCTGGATAGGCTGCGAATACCAACCACGGAATACCACGCAGGACGGGCTTGGCTGGTTTAACGCCTGGCGCTAACCCTGAACTACCCTACACAACAATAAAGAGGACATCCGAATGCAGATTATCATTACCGGCGGGGGCGGCTTTTTAGGCCAGAAACTCGCAAGCGCCTTATTAAACTCATCGCTGGCGTTTAACGAACTGCTTCTTGTTGATTTAAAAATGCCTGCACGGTTATCAGATTCCCCTCGTTTACGCTGCCTGGAAGCTGACTTAACCCAGCCGGGCGTGCTGGAGAATGTGATTACCGCTAATACCTCTGTTGTTTATCATCTCGCTGCGATTGTCAGCAGTCATGCGGAAGACGATTTCGATCTGGGATGGAAAGTTAACCTGGATCTTACCCGCCAGTTACTTGAGGCGTGTCGTCGACAACCGCAGAAAATTCGTTTTGTCTTCTCCAGCTCGCTTGCCGTTTATGGCGGTACGCTGCCGGAATGCGTCACCGATACCACCGCGCTCACGCCGCGCTCGTCTTATGGCGCGCAGAAGGCCGCCTGTGAACTGTTGGTCAACGACTATACCCGCAAAGGCTATGTGGATGGGCTGGCGCTGCGTTTGCCGACGATCTGTGTTCGCCCGGGTAAACCAAACCGCGCTGCCTCTTCTTTTGTCAGCGCGATTATTCGTGAACCGTTGCAGGGCGAGACGATCGTCTGCCCGGTGTCGGAAAGTTTGCGGCTGTGGATTTCCAGCCCAGCGACGGTGATCCATAACCTGTCGCTGGCCGCAACGTTACCCGCGCCTGGCGAGGCGAGCAGCATCAACTTACCGGGGATCAGCGTAACCGTGGGCGAGATGCTGGAAACGTTGCGTCAGGCGGGCGGTCAGGCGGCGCGCGATCGGGTTACGCATCAGCGCGACGAAGGCGTCGAGAAAATTGTCGCCTCCTGGCCGGGACGTATCGATAACCAGCGTGCGCTGGCGTTAGGTTTTGTCGCCGATAAACGTTTCGATGACATTATCGAACGCTTTCGACAAGATGATATGGAGGGGAGGTCATGACAAGTTTACCGACCCCAATTATCGGCCTGATCGTTGCCGTTTTCGTGCTGGTATGGCTGGTGTTACGCACCCGTGTTCATGCGCTGATCGCGATGCTGGCGGCGGCCTGCATCGCCGGTCTGTTGGGGGGAATGGGCATTGATAAAACGCTCTCTGTCATCACCAGCGGATTCGGTACGACGCTGGGCAGCATTGGCCTGGTGATTGGTCTCGGCGTAATGATGGGGCGCTTGCTGGAGGTTTCCGGCGCGGCGGAGCGTATCGCCTGGAGCTTTATCAAATGGCTGGGGAAACGCCGTGAAGAGTGGGCGCTGGCAATCACGGGTTATATTGTCAGCATCCCCATTTTCGTCGATTCCGCTTTTGTCATTCTTTATCCGGTGGCGAAAGCGCTGGCGAAAAGCGGTAAACGTTCGCTACTGACGCTGGGCGTCGCGCTGGCGGGCGGGCTGGCGGTCACTCACCATACGGTACCTCCGACGCCCGGTCCGCTGGGGGTAGCCGGGATTTTTAACGTCGACATCGGCGCAATGTTATTGACCGGGATGGCGCTGGCGGTGCCCTGTGTGATCGGCATTGTGTTCTATGCGCAGTGGCTGGATAAACGCTACCCTGATTTCGTGCCGCGTACGCTGAACGCCGATGAAGTTAATGCCGCGCTGGAGCAGTACAATAAAGAGAAAGAGCAAAAGGATCTGCCGAGCCTGACGCTCTCTCTGCTGCCTATTGTGGTGCCGATCGTGCTGATCTTCCTGAAGGCTATCTGCTCCACTCTCGCCACCATAGAAGGATGGTCCGGCCTGGCGACGCATCCGGTGGTACAGGCAATCAACTTTGTGGGAAGTCCGGTGATCGCGTTGGCCATCAGCGTTCTGCTGGCGGTGTATACGCTGGTGCCGCGCATGGATAAACATACCACTGCAGAGCGTCTGGAAGAGGGCTTGCAAAGCGCCGGGATTATCTTACTGGTCACGGGCGCTGGCGGCGCGTTGGGCGCGATCCTGCGCGACAGCGGCGCGGGGCAACAGCTGGCGGAGCAGGTTGCCAACCTGCCGATCTCGCCGATCCTGATCCCGTTTATCGTGGCGACGCTGGTACGCCTGATTCAGGGATCGGGGACGGTGGCGATGATCACTGCCGCCTCGATTTCCGCGCCGATCCTGGCGCAGATCCCCGGCATCAATATGTTGCTTGCCGCTCAGGCCGCAACGATGGGGTCGCTGTTCTTCGGCTACTTCAACGACAGCCTGTTCTGGGTGGTTAACCGCATGATGGGCGTCTCTGATGTCAAACAGCAGATGGTGGTTTGGTCTGTACCGACGACCATTGCCTGGGCGATTGGCGGCACCGGCGTGGCGCTGATTAACCTGCTGTTCGGTTCCGGCGGCAGTTGGCTCGATCCGTTACTGCCGATTGTCGTTCTGGCGGCAATTATGCTGTGGGTGCGTTGGCAGGCGCAGGGGATCAAAGACAAGCTGGTAGTTAAGGATTAAGACGGTATTATCCGTCCGGGAGCGCAATGCTCCCGGACTGGCTACGATGATGGGGCGTGCTCCCCGCAATCCCATTGCGAACGTAAAAAATCAATAAATGCGCGTACTTTTGTCGATACATGGCGGGCGTCCGGATAAACGGCATAAATGCCCTGACGGGGAAAATGATAGTCGGGTAACAGGTGAATTAACGTTCCATCCTCCAGTGCGGTGTTGACTAACCATTGCGGCAGTAATGCGACGCCGCTTCCCGCGAGAGCGAAGGCCATCAGCGAGCGCGCGCTGTCGACAGAAATTTTTCCGGCTTTGCTTATCTCCAGGCGTGAGTGTTGGCCATGATTATTCGTTACTGTCCACCGTAGCGGCGTAGGTAATCGCTCATGAATAATCCATTCCGCCTGGGCCAACGACTCCAGTGATGAAACAGGGTTGCGGGCGAGCCACTGCGGCGCGGCGACCGGCAGAATGGTAAAGCGGGATATCAGCGCGGCGCGATAGCGGGAGTCCGCCAGCGAGCCAAGCCGAATCGCCACATCAAAGCGCTCGGCAATTAAATCGGCATGATGTGATGAGGACATATGCCGAATACGGAGATCGGGATGGCGCTGACTAAACTGCGCCAGTACCGGAATGACCACCTGTTCGCCAAACTCGGACGTAGTGGTAATACGTAACTCGCCGCCCAGCCCACTATGGCTGGCACGCACTTCATCCTGCAAATTTTTCGCGGCGTTGAGTAAATTCACGCCTTTTTGGTAAAAGAGGACGCCGGCGTCTGTGAGCGTCAATCGTCGGGTGGAACGTAGCAGTAACGTTACGCCAAGCTCTTTTTCAAGCTGCCGAATATTAAAACTCACTACTGCTTTTGTTTGGCCCGATGCGGCCGCCGCCGCCGTGAAGCTGCCGCTATCTACCACGGCGATAAACAGCGACATACGCTGCAAATTGAGCATGGCGAGCTCCTTTACTGTCAAAATTATTTTGACAGTATATCGTTGAAGCGCGGACTTATCTGGCTTTCTCCGGACGGCTACATTAGCGCCTCTGACGGAGGATGTATAATGACGTATCGCAGTAAAGTGGCAGTGGTTTACCTGCTCGGCTTCTTTCTTGATCTGATTAATCTGTTTATTGCTAGCGTGGCTTTTCCTGCGATGTCCGTGGATCTGCATACGTCCATATCGGCGCTGGCATGGGTGAGTAATGGTTATATCGCAGGATTAACGCTGATCGTTCCGTTTAGCGCGTTTCTTTCGCGTTATCTCGGCGCACGACGGCTGATCATATTTTCGCTCATTCTGTTTAGCGTTGCCGCCGCTGCCGCAGGTTTTGCCGATTCCTTACACAGCCTTGTTTTCTGGCGTATTGTGCAGGGGGCGGGCGGTGGCTTATTGATCCCGGTTGGTCAGGCGTTAACCTGGCAACAGTTTGAACCGCATGAACGCGCTGGCGTGTCATCGGTTGTCATGATGGTGGCGCTACTGGCGCCGGCATGTTCGCCTGCGATTGGTGGGCTGCTGGTGGAAACGTGCGGCTGGCGCTGGATATTCTTTGCCACGCTGCCGGTGGCCGTTCTCACTTTATTGCTCGCTTATTGTTGGCTGAACGCCGCGTCGACGACAATGGCGTCAGCAAGATTGCTCCATCTGCCGCTGTTGACGGACAGGCTGCTGCGTTTTGCCATGATCGTCTATCTGTGCGTACCGGGTATGTTCATTGGTATCAGCGTGGTCGGGATGTTTTATCTACAGAACATCGCGCAGCTATCGCCTGCGGCGGCGGGGTCGCTGATGCTCCCCTGGTCGATCGCTTCATTTGTCGCCATTATGCTTACCGGACGTTATTTCAATCGGCTTGGGCCGCGTCCGCTGATTATCGTCGGCTGTCTTCTTCAGGCCGCAGGGATACTGCTTTTAACTAACGTTACGCCTGCGACATCGCACCGTGTACTGATGATGATATTCGCCTTAATGGGCGCTGGCGGCAGTTTGTGCAGCAGTACTGCGCAGAGTGGCGCTTTCCTGACTATTGCTCGCCGGGACATGCCTGACGCCAGCGCGCTATGGAATCTTAATCGTCAGCTCAGCTTTTTCCTTGGCGCGACGCTGTTGACGCTGCTGTTAAACGCGCTCCAGCGCGTTATGTCGCTTGAGGTTGCTTATCGCTGGACCTTTATTGCCGCCGCCGGTATCACCCTGCTGCCCCTTATTTACGCTGTCTGTCTGAACAATAGACAGGCGCTTCTGTGCCTGAAAAAGGAAAGACCATGAATCCATATAAAGATGAAATTATTCACGCCCATGCGGCGATTGAGAACTGGCTTAGTAAGGGGGTGGGTAGCCTGGAGGCGTTGATAGCGCGTTTTGCTGTTGATTTTACGATGATAACGCCAGGAGGTATTTGTCTGGATTATCCGGCGCTCGGCGCTTTTTTCCAGGCGCAGCGCGCGTGTCGCCCGGGGCTGGTTATCGTGGTTGAGCACATTGACCTTGTGGCGGAGTGGCCGGAAGGTGCCGCGCTGCGTTATCGTGAGCGCCAGCAACTGCCGGGTCAGGCTGAGACGGTACGCTGGTCGACGGTCATTTTAAAAAGGGAAAGAGGACGGATAGTCTGGCGTCATTTACACGAAACGACAGCCACAGCCTGAAAAGCCTGTGCTGGCGCGTGGGCCCGATAACGCGGCGCTATCGGGCCCGACACGTTTACACCAGACTTTTCAGCCGATAGATCCACTCCAGCGCCTGGCGTGGCGTCAGGGAGTCCGGATCGAGATTCTCCAGCGCTTCAACGGCAGGCGATGTCTCCTCCGGGGCGGCAAGCAACGACATTTGCGTGCCGTCCACCTGCGTTGCCGCCGCATTGGGCGAGATGCTTTCCAGCTCGCGGAGTTTTTGGCGCGCGCGTTTGATGACTTCTTTAGGGACGCCCGCAAGCGCCGCGACCGCCAGGCCATAGCTCTTACTTGCCGCGCCGTCCTGCACGCTGTGCATAAACGCGATAGTATCGCCGTGTTCCAGCGCATCCAGGTGGACGTTCGCCACGCCTTCCATTTTCTCCGGTAATTGGGTCAGCTCGAAGTAGTGGGTAGCGAACAGCGTTAACGCTTTAATCTTATTCGCGAGATTCTCCGCGCAGGCCCAGGCCAACGACAGCCCGTCATACGTGGAGGTACCGCGCCCGATTTCATCCATCAATACCAGACTGTTTTCCGTGGCATTATGCAGAATGTTCGCGGTTTCGGTCATCTCCACCATAAAGGTCGAACGCCCGGAGGCCAGGTCATCCGCTGCGCCGACGCGGGTAAAAATACGGTCGATGGGGCCGATTTCCACGTTTTGCGCCGGAACGTAACTGCCGATATAGGCCAGCAGGGCGATCAATGCCGTTTGCCGCATATAGGTACTTTTACCGCCCATATTGGGGCCGGTAATGATCAACATCCGGCGCTGCGGCGACAGGTTGAGCGGGTTAGCGATAAACGGCTCATTCAGTACCTGTTCAACCACCGGGTGGCGACCTTCGGTAATACGGATACCGGGTTTATCGGTAAATGTCGGGCAGGTGTAATTCAGCGTCCAGGCGCGTTCGGCCAGGTTAACCAGCACATCCAGCTCCGCCAGCGCGTTGGCGCTCTGCTGTAAATCGGCCAGATGCGGCAACAGCAGATCAAACAATTCGTCATATAGCTGTTTTTCCAGCGCCAGCGCTTTGCCTTTCGAGGTCAGAACTTTATCTTCGTACTCTTTTAGCTCAGGAATAATGTAGCGTTCGGCATTTTTCAGCGTCTGGCGACGCACATAATTGATGGGCGCCAGATGGCTTTGACCACGGCTAATCTGAATGTAATAACCATGTACCGCGTTATAGCCGACTTTCAGCGTATCCAGCCCGGTACGCTCGCGTTCGCGAATTTCCAGACGATCGAGATAATCGGTGGCGCCATCCGCCAGCGCGCGCCATTCGTCCAGCTCTTCATGGTAGCCGGGCGCAATAACGCCGCCGTCGCGGACCAGTACCGGCGGCGCGTCAATAATGGCGCGTTCCAGGAGGTCGCGCAGTTCGGCGAAATCGCCCATTTTTTTACGCAACGCCTGTACCGGCGCGCTGCCAACGGTTTCAAGCTGAGCGTGCAATTCCGGCAGTTGCTGAAAGGCGTGACGCATTCGGGCGAGATCGCGCGGACGCGCGGTGCGCAGCGCCAGACGCGCAAGGATACGCTCCAGATCGCCGACCTGACGCAGCACCGGTTGCAGTTCGCTGACGGTGTCCTGCAAGGCGCCGATGGTCTGCTGGCGTTCACGCAATATGTCGGTATTTCGTACCGGCATATGCAGCCAGCGTTTAAGCATTCGGCTACCCATTGGCGTCACGGTACAGTCAAGCACCGCGGCGAGGGTATTTTCGACACCACCGGCCAGGTTTTGGGTAATTTCCAGATTGCGGCGGGTCGCGGCATCCATAATGATGCTGTCCTGCTGGCGTTCCATCGTAATGGAACGAATATGCGGCAGGGAGGTGCGCTGGGTATCTTTTACGTACTGTAACAGGCAGCCTGCCGCACATAATCCACGCGAGGCATTTTCGACGCCGAAACCGACCAGATCCCGCGTACCGAACTGCAGATTTAACTGCTGGCGGGCGGTATCAATCTCAAACTCCCACAACGGGCGACGGCGCAGACCCCGGCGTCCCTCTATTAACGCCATTTCAGCAAAATCTTCGGCATACAACAGTTCGGCGGGATTGGTGCGCTGCAGCTCTGCGGCCATCGTTTCACGGTCGGCGGGTTCGCTCAGACGAAAGCGCCCGGAGCTGATATCCAGCGTGGCGTAACCGTAGCCTTTACCATCCTGCCAGATAGCCGCCAGCAGGTTATCCTGACGCTCCTGTAACAGGGCTTCATCGCTGATGGTGCCAGGCGTAACGATACGCACGACCTTACGTTCAACGGGACCTTTGCTGGTGGCCGGATCGCCAATCTGTTCGCAAATAGCGACGGATTCGCCCTGATTGACCAGTTTCGCGAGGTAGTTTTCTACGGCGTGGTGCGGGATACCCGCCATAGGGATAGGTTCGCCAGCCGATGCGCCGCGTTTGGTCAGCGAAATATCGAGCAACTGCGACGCACGCTTTGCGTCGTCATAAAACAGCTCGTAAAAGTCTCCCATACGATAAAAGAGCAGGATCTCCGGATGCTGGGCTTTCAGCTTGAGATACTGCTGCATCATGGGGGTGTGGTTGGAGAAGTCCTTATCAAATGACTCATTCATATTGATTTTACTCGTTTTTTTATTCTTTCAAGTGTTCATGTGGCCCCGGGTAAAACCCTTATAAACTCACATAAACCCATAAATTTGTAGCTCACCTGTAGCCTAAAATGTGACAGGTTACATTCTCATCATTCCTGGACTACAACAGGGGTGATACTTTGAAAACAACTCTCAGCCAGCCTTTCATTATCAACAAGTTAAGTATCAATGTTAAGCCTGCACTCAGTCGCTCTGGAAAAATCGTTTTCGAAGCTAACCCAGCTCAAAAACTCTACATTGTTTTCGATGACCACAGAGAAGCTCCTGCTGGTTTCGGGGTAAAAGCCAGTTTGACGAAAAAAACCTACGTAATCCAGCGAAGAGTAGCCTCGTCAGATCGTAATGTCAGTGAGGGTAGGAAGCCAAGTTCTGTCTTGAAAGTAAAAGTTGAAAATGTGTTCGATTTTCCAAATATTGACGAAACAAGGCAATCTGCAGGCAATTAGTTCAGACCATGTTCGCAACAAAGAGAAATCACAACAAAATTAAGAGGGAAACGGATGCTTCCGAACTCAAGACCGTAATCAAGATTGTGTTGCATGAAGGCAAGCCGATCCATTTCGCCACCACGGTTATTGTGCTTTATTCCGATAGGTATCTTGAGCTGTGCGATCTTTACTCTTCTCAGGCGATCGAGTAACTACCTGCGTCGGATTACGGCTTCGTTTTTTGGTCTGCGATCTTAATGATGAAATGGGCGGAAAAACGCGAAATTTAGACGCTATTACGAATGAGCAATGGTACTTATTGAAGGCTATATCATTGCCATAATGCAGGGAGGGTTAATATTATATAATTCTATTTCTAGACTACTTTATTTTAAAAAAAGACAGATTGCCTGAACAGAAAGAACCGGTGTCAATGTAGATTTGATTGGCGAATGTTGTTGTGTAGTCAACAATCATATGGCCGAAGATGAAAGTATCCGCACCGCGTATTGGATGGATATTCCCCTGTAACGAACTAAGCAGACGATCGCGTGACCATAGAACGCTATCAATATCAACTTGCTTCCCATAATCGTAGCTGTCATCTGGATAATCGGCATGGGCAATCACGTACTTCTTTGAGGACGTTTTAACCTCTATGATGTGAGGACGCTGCTTAAAAGTTAGTAATAGCTCAGTGGCTTCTTGCCTGTCTTTTTGGGTGACCGAGTCGTACCAGTAACCACCGTTTACATACCAGAAATTGCCATCCTGTGTTTCAAAAGCGTCAAGCGCCATAGCTTCATGATTACCCACTACAGAAATAAACCATGAGGTATTTAACAGTCTCAGTGTTTCAAGGTTTTCTTTTCCTCGATCAATGTTATCTCCAGTGGAGATCAATAGATCGGTATCAGGAGAGAAATTTAATTGAGCCAGTCTGGTTAACAATAAGGAGTAACATCCATGAATATCACCAACGACTCAAATGTGGCGATAGAGATCGCTGTTGATGTCAGCATAACGAATTAATTCCATGATGTTCCTATAGCACAATTTTGGAGGCTGGTATTATAACAAAGAAGTAGGGTAATATTAATTTTTATTGTTTAAAATACACAGTTATTAAAATAGCCTACAAGCTAGAAATGAACAGATAATATATATTTTATGAATCGGTTAATTAAAGTAGACGATGTGCTTGAAAGATGCGCTATTTCTCGCGCAACACTTTCCTGATTAATTGCAAAGGCATACTTTCCCGCTCAGCGGCACGACAGATGCGCAGGCACTGCCGGGGCTGATTAGCCAGACTCACCGTAAAATCAGGGAAGCCTCGGCTGACGGCGCTTATGACACGCGCTATTGCCATGATGTGTTATTAATCAGGCCGCTAATCCCGCCACGAAGCGGTGCGCGATACTGGCCGGGCAAGTACCATGAGCGTAACCACGCGGTGGCGAATCAACATCTGAGCGGCAGCAATGAGGTCTGGAAAAGAAAGTGGGCTATCACCGTCGTTCAGTAGTGGAAACAGCGATGTTCCGTCTCAAAACCTTGCTGGGCGGCCATCTGAGCCTGCGGAACTATGACGCGCAGGTGGGTGAAGCGATGGCGATGGCGATGGCGATGGTCAAAGCGCTGAACCGGATGACGTTGTTGGCAATGCTGACCAGCGTCAGGCTCGTATAACGAGTGCTCCGGCGGGAGTCCTGTATCCTTATCGTTGGCCGATTCTGAATTATTCAACAAAGCCTCATGTTGTCATAACCTACCAGATGCAGATAAAGCAGCATAAAGCGTTTTAAACGACAGCAACAAGGAAAGGGGTTGATCGTTTAATGGTACTGCGCCAAATCCTTTGTACCAGTCGCAGACCTGTTTATTTTTGGCATCAATAAGCAGGGCTACGCCACCGACCTGCAAAGCCGCCTGTATGCAACGCTTTCCGGCAGATAACAAAAGTTGTGCTCCCAGCCCTTGCCCCTGCATAGATTTGTCTACGGCTAAACGACCCAGACGAAACACTGGCACATCATATCTCCCTAATCCTTTGCTGATTGCGCCGGGAACCTGTGCATATATCAGTGATGCAGGACTGACTGAGTAAAAGCCGTGGATACGTGTAACATCCGAATTATCAAGCGCAACGTAGGTTTTTGTTGTCCCTTTCTCATGATTTTGTCGTGCATGGCGTTGCAGGAATTGGTTCAGATCGGCATCCCCACAATCAAAATTCATTCGATTGTGAGTTTTCCCTATCGCGGCCTCATGCCAGTCTGTAAACATCATTTCTTCATGTCCGGCAGGGCGAAAGCAGCGGCAAGAAGCTTTTCATTCGGCGCTGGCGGGTTATCTAAAATTTCCATGATCATTTGAGTATCACGCTCCGTCAGATATACCCGTTCGGCGGCATCAACAATCTTCTGTGCGACAGGTAGTACGTTACTGACCACAAAATCCGTCAGGTTGGTTTGCTGGATTGCCGCAGCGCGGACTATCAACTTTTTGGCATCCGTCGATACACGTAACGACAATCTTTCGTTAGATTCTATAGCTATCTGAGGCATGGTTTTCATCCTCCTGTTTATGAACAATATGTACAATTATAATACATATCTGTACGCTTTCAAAGCGTACATGTGAGGCTGATATAGTCCAGACATGGCAAGAAGGTCGTTCACTGTCTTTAAACAGGGCATTAACTTCGGTTTATCGCGATTGCATTATTTTAATCTCACTGATTACGTATCATCAGGGAGTTTGCTAAATATATTCATGATTCTCTTTTTTGCCGTAACTGCTTGATTGATCCTACCCGCGTAGTATGAACACAACCCTAAGCGGCGGACATCTCCTGCTCACGTTCAGAAGAAGAGAGCTGAGTTTGCTGTTTGCTTCGCCAGCTGTAGAGCTGTGATTTATACAGGTTAAGCTCACGGGCGGCAGCGGGCACCCCAATGCGTTCCGCCAGTTTCAGGGCTTCCTGACGAAATTCAGGCGTGTGCTGCTTGCGTGGCTTTTTGGTGGTTGATGCTGGTTTTGTTATGTGAGTCACCTCTTGCTTGAGCGTTTACTCACTTAGTTGTGTGTCCACTATTGCTGGGTAAGTTCAAAAGAACGTTATCCGCGAAAAGTGGATGGGGTATCGTAAGAATGCCAACATGTGGGGCAAGAGGGGGATGTCAGTTTATCGCGATATACGAGACGATAGTTTATCAGTATAAGTTTCGGCTATTTTCCCGAGTTTGGGAGGCCGTTCTTTATCACAAATAAAAAAAGCAGCAGCGAGGTGCTGCTGTATCAAAAAGCAGATTGATAAATGCAACGTAAGAGACAAATGGCCAACCGTAAAAGTGACCATAGCTATAATAATTATATTGATATTAAGTGGTAATGCAAAATATGGTCTTAATTATATCATGATGAGTTCAGTCAGCGGTGATATGGCCTTATAAGGCTTGCAGTCTTTCATGGGCAGCAAGTAACGTCTGATATATGCTTAAATTCTTACTTCCGGGTTCAAGTAGAACTTTTTTAAATTCGGTCATGAGTTGCTCTTCATCTTCTTTCGAACGCATGTATTGTGGATGTTCCTGGAAGAAGGTAAGCGCCTGTTCTTTGGTTTGTTTATATTTTTCGCAAAAAATGCTTGAGCTGATTGCGCTATTTTTTGATGCGGAATTATCAGCGTTCTGGTTTGATAATGATTTATTCTTCGCAAGGTCTGACGGCACATACGGAAGAGACTGACACTCATCAATACTATTTGCGTTGGCCAGTTGCTCTTTCTGAGCGCCAGGTTGCTGTACCGGTTTGCTCACGGAGGAAGGGAGGGGCACCTGGGCACAGCCGATCAGTAAAAAGACAGGAAGACAGCTATAAAATTTTTTCATATTAACTCCAACTACAGAAGAATGAGGCGCCATGTTTTTACACAACCGTCAGAATGTTATCTGACAATAGTGATAAGGGGCGAATGCGTTTCAGGAATGCTAGCAAAAAAAACTCCTGATATAAATAATTAATTCTCCATCCCGACGACAATATCTGAATTTTTGCTGCTGTAGAACAATAAGCCATAATTTGTATACTATGAGCTGATTTTCTATTTTAAATCAGCAAGCGCTGTGCAAGTTGGCTAATTTAATTAGCGGGTGGCATCAGTTTCATAATGATTGCATCAGGATTTTGCCACCCGCTCCTGGTATTGTTTACATATTAAAATGATTTTTAACTGGTGCTGACAACTATGCTAAATACGCAGGAAGTACTTAAAGAAGGAGAGAAGCGGAAAATCCGCAGCCCGGAAGCATGGTTTATACAGACGTGTTCCGCGCAAAAGCTGCATATGTCATTTTCTGAAAGCCGACACAATGAAAACTGCCTGATTCAGGAAGGCGCGCTGCTTTTTTGCGAGCAGGCCGTTGTCGCACCAGTATCAGGAGACCTGGTTTTTCGACCGTTAAAAATTGAAGTACTCAGCAAATTACTGGCATTTATCGATGGCGCAGGATTAGTGGACACGACATATGCTGAATCCGATAAATGGGTTTTGCTGAGTCCTGAGTTTCGCGCTATTTGGCAAGATCGTAAACGCTGCGAGTACTGGTTTTTGCAGCAAATTATTACGCCTTCTCCGGCCTTCAATAAGGTACTGGCGCTGTTACGAAAAAGCGAGAGTTACTGGTTGGTTGGCTATTTACTCGCTCAGTCAACCAGCGGCAACACGATGAGAATGCTGGGAGAAGACTATGGCGTTTCTTATACCCATTTTCGTCGTTTGTGCAGCAGAGCGTTGGGCGGAAAAGCGAAGAGTGAATTACGAAACTGGCGTATGGCGCAATCGCTGCTGAATAGTGTAGAAGGCCACGAGAACATCACCCAATTAGCCGTTAATCATGGTTACTCATCGCCTTCACATTTTTCTAGTGAGATCAAAGAGCTGATCGGCGTTTCGCCGCGGAAATTATCAAATATTATTCAATTGGCAGACAAATGAAGACACATATTCTTTTGGCCAGAGTGCTGGCATGTGCCGCGCTTGTTCTGGTTGCACCTGGTTATTCTAGTGAAAAAATACCTGTAACGGGAAGTGGGTTTGTTGCGAAAGACGATAGCCTGCGGACATTTTTCGATGCCATGGCGCTACAGCTAAAGGAGCCTGTCATTGTTAGCAAAATGGCGGCACGAAAAAAAATTACGGGCAACTTTGAGTTTCACGATCCTAACGCATTACTGGAGAAGCTTTCCCTACAACTGGGGCTGATTTGGTATTTCGATGGGCAGGCTATCTATATTTATGACGCCAGTGAAATGCGCAATGCCGTGGTTTCTTTACGCAACGTCTCACTCAATGAGTTCAACAATTTTCTAAAACGCTCAGGTTTATATAACAAAAATTACCCGCTACGTGGCGATAACCGTAAAGGAACATTCTATGTTTCAGGGCCACCCGTCTATGTTGATATGGTGGTCAACGCCGCCACCATGATGGACAAGCAAAACGATGGTATTGAGCTGGGACGCCAGAAAATAGGGGTGATGCGTCTGAACAATACCTTCGTGGGCGATCGTACCTACAATCTGCGCGATCAGAAAATGGTTATTCCCGGTATTGCTACGGCCATTGAAAGGTTATTGCAGGGAGAAGAGCAACCCTTAGGTAATATTGTCAGTAGCGAACCCCCGGCGATGCCAGCATTTTCAGCGAATGGAGAAAAAGGTAAAGCAGCAAATTATGCCGGTGGCATGAGTCTGCAGGAAGCTTTAAAGCAAAATGCCGCGGCGGGCAATATTAAAATCGTGGCCTATCCGGATACCAACAGTTTGTTAGTAAAGGGAACGGCTGAGCAGGTGCATTTTATCGAAATGCTGGTTAAAGCGCTGGATGTCGCCAAACGTCACGTAGAATTATCCCTGTGGATTGTCGATCTTAATAAAAGCGATCTGGAGCGTTTGGGCACTTCATGGAGCGGCAGCATAACTATTGGGGACAAACTTGGCGTGTCATTAAACCAGTCTTCAATAAGTACCCTCGATGGCAGCCGATTCATCGCCGCGGTCAATGCGTTAGAAGAGAAGAAACAGGCGACGGTGGTTTCGCGTCCGGTATTACTGACTCAGGAAAATGTTCCCGCTATTTTTGATAACAACAGAACGTTTTACACCAAGCTGATTGGGGAACGTAATGTGGCGCTTGAGCATGTAACATACGGAACAATGATCCGAGTGCTGCCCCGTTTTTCCGCAGATGGTCAGATAGAAATGTCGCTGGACATTGAAGATGGCAACGATAAGACGCCGCAATCCGATACTACCACCTCCGTAGATGCGTTACCCGAAGTCGGGCGAACGTTAATTAGCACTATTGCAAGAGTTCCGCACGGAAAAAGTTTGCTGGTCGGTGGTTATACACGGGATGCAAATACCGATACTGTCCAAAGTATTCCGTTTTTAGGCAAATTACCGCTTATTGGTAGCCTGTTCCGTTATTCCAGTAAGAATAAAAGTAATGTTGTTCGTGTGTTCATGATTGAACCAAAAGAAATTGTCGACCCGTTAACGCCGGATGCCAGCGAATCGGTAAACAATATTCTGAAGCAAAGCGGTGCCTGGAGTGGGGACGATAAGTTACAGAAATGGGTTCGTGTTTATCTGGATAGAGGTCAGGAGGTAATTAAATGATTCCTGGCTCAACCTCCGGTATTTCATTTTCCAGAATATTGTCCCGGCAGGCATCTCATCAGGATGCGACCCAGCATACTGATGCGCAACAGGCGGAAATACAACAGGCCGCAGAGGATTCGTCTCCAGGGGCGGAAGTACAAAAATTTGTCCAGTCGACGGACGAAATGTCAGCGGCGCTGGCGCAATTTCGTAACCGTCGCGATTATGAAAAAAAATCCAGTAATTTATCTAACAGTTTTGAACGCGTGCTGGAGGATGAGGCTTTACCGAAGGCGAAGCAAATATTAAAGCTAATTAGCGTACATGGCGGCGCGTTAGAAGATTTTTTACGTCAGGCGCGTAGCTTATTTCCTGACCCCAGTGATTTAGTCCTTGTGTTACGCGAATTGCTTCGTCGTAAAGACCTGGAAGAGATCGTGCGGAAAAAGCTGGAGTCGTTACTTAAGCACGTTGAAGAGCAAACCGATCCGAAGACCCTCAAGGCAGGGATTAATTGTGCGTTGAAGGCCCGGCTTTTTGGGAAAACATTATCGTTAAAACCAGGCTTATTGCGCGCCAGCTATCGGCAATTTATCCAGAGTGAATCACATGAAGTGGAGATTTACTCTGACTGGATAGCCAGTTATGGCTATCAACGTCGACTGGTGGTACTGGATTTTATCGAGGGTTCGCTATTAACCGATATTGACGCGAATGACGCCAGCTGTTCGCGCCTGGAGTTTGGCCAGCTTTTACGACGCCTGACGCAACTTAAAATGTTGCGCTCCGCTGACCTACTGTTTGTGAGTACATTGTTGTCGTATTCGTTTACCAAAGCGTTTAATGCGGAGGAGTCGTCGTGGCTACTACTGATGCTTTCGCTATTGCAACAGCCACATGAAGTGGATTCGCTGTTAGCCGATATTATAGGTTTGAATGCGTTATTGCTTAGTCATAAAGAACATGCATCCTTTTTGCAGATATTTTATCAAGTATGTAAAGCCATACCCTCTTCACTCTTTTATGAAGAATATTGGCAGGAAGAATTGTTAATGGCGTTACGTAGTATGACCGATATTGCCTACAAGCATGAAATGGCAGAACAGCGTCGTACTATTGAAAAGCTGTCTTAATTTAATATTAACAGGATACCTATAGTGCTGCTTTCTCTACTTAACAGTGCTCGTTTACGACCTGAATTACTGATTCTGGTACTAATGGTGATGATCATTTCTATGTTCGTCATTCCATTACCTACCTATCTGGTTGATTTCCTGATCGCACTGAATATCGTACTGGCGATATTGGTGTTTATGGGGTCGTTCTACATTGACAGAATCCTCAGTTTTTCAACGTTTCCTGCGGTACTGTTAATTACCACGCTCTTTCGTCTGGCATTATCGATCAGTACCAGCCGTCTTATCTTGATTGAAGCCGATGCCGGTGAAATTATCGCCACGTTCGGGCAATTCGTTATTGGCGATAGCCTGGCGGTGGGTTTTGTTGTCTTCTCTATTGTCACCGTGGTCCAGTTTATCGTTATTACCAAAGGTTCAGAACGCGTCGCGGAAGTCGCGGCCCGATTTTCTCTGGATGGTATGCCCGGTAAACAGATGAGTATTGATGCCGATTTGAAGGCCGGTATTATTGATGCGGATGCTGCGCGCGAACGGCGAAGCGTACTGGAAAGGGAAAGCCAGCTTTACGGTTCCTTTGACGGTGCGATGAAGTTTATCAAAGGTGACGCTATTGCCGGCATCATTATCATCTTTGTGAACTTTATTGGCGGTATTTCGGTGGGGATGACCCGCCATGGTATGGATTTGTCCTCCGCTCTGTCTACTTATACCATGCTGACCATTGGTGATGGTCTTGTCGCCCAGATCCCCGCATTGTTGATTGCGATTAGTGCCGGTTTTATCGTGACTCGCGTAAATGGCGATAGCGATAATATGGGGCGGAATATCATGACGCAGCTGTTGAACAACCCATTTGTATTGGTTGTTACGGCTATTTTGACCATTTCAATGGGAACTCTGCCGGGATTCCCGCTGCCGGTATTTGTTATTTTATCGGTGGTTTTAAGCGTACTCTTCTATTTTAAATTCCGTGAAGCAAAACGTAGCGCCGCCAAACCTAAAACCAGCAAAGGCGAGCAGCCGCTCAGTATTGAGGAAAAAGAAGGGTCGTCGTTAGGACTGATTGGCGATCTCGATAAAGTCTCTACAGAGACTGTACCGTTGATATTACTTGTGCCGAAGAGCCGGCGTGAAGATCTGGAAAAAGCTCAACTTGCGGAGCGCCTACGTAGTCAGTTCTTTATTGATTATGGCGTGCGCCTGCCGGAAGTATTGTTACGCGATGGCGAGGGCCTGGACGATAACAGCATCGTATTGTTGATTAATGAGATCCGTGTTGAACAATTTACGGTCTATTTTGATTTGATGCGAGTGGTAAATTATTCCGATGAAGTTGTTTCCTTTGGCATTAATCCAACAATCCATCAGCAAGGTAGCAGCCAGTATTTCTGGGTAACGCATGAAGAGGGGGAGAAACTCCGGGAGCTTGGCTATGTGTTGCGGAACGCGCTTGATGAGCTTTACCACTGTCTGGCGGTGACGCTGGCGCGCAACGTCAATGAATATTTCGGTATTCAGGAAACAAAACATATGCTGGACCAACTGGAAGCGAAATTTCCTGATTTACTTAAAGAAGTGCTCAGACATGCCACGGTACAACGTATATCTGAAGTTTTGCAGCGTTTGTTAAGCGAACGTGTTTCCGTGCGTAATATGAAATTAATTATGGAAGCGCTCGCATTGTGGGCGCCAAGAGAAAAAGATGTCATTAACCTTGTGGAGCATATTCGTGGAGCAATGGCGCGTTATATTTGTCATAAATTCGCCAATGGCGGCGAATTACGAGCAGTAATGGTATCTGCTGAAGTTGAGGATGTTATTCGCAAAGGGATCCGTCAGACCTCTGGCAGTACCTTCCTCAGCCTTGACCCGGAAGCCTCCGCTAATTTGATGGATCTCATTACACTTAAGTTGGATGATTTATTGATTGCACATAAAGATCTTGTCCTCCTTACGTCTGTCGATGTCCGTCGATTTATTAAGAAAATGATTGAAGGTCGTTTTCCGGATCTGGAGGTTTTATCTTTCGGTGAGATAGCAGATAGCAAGTCAGTGAATGTTATAAAAACAATATAAGGGCTTAATTAAGGAAAAGATCTATGCAACATTTGGATATCGCTGAATTAGTTCGTTCCGCACTGGAAGTAAGTGGTTGCGATCCTTCATTAATTGGAGGAATAGATAGCCATTCAACAATTGTTCTGGATTTATTTGCATTGCCAAGTATCTGTATCAGCGTCAAGGACGATGATGTATGGATCTGGGCGCAATTGGGTGCTGGCAGCATGGTGGTATTACAACAGCGGGCTTATGAAATCTTAATGACCATAATGGAAGGATGCCATTTTGCCCGCGGCGGGCAATTACTACTGGGGGAGCAGAATGGGGAGCTAACGCTTAAAGCCTTAGTGCATCCGGATTTTTTATCTGACGGTGAAAAGTTCTCTACTGCCTTGAATGGGTTTTACAACTATCTGGAAGTTTTTAGTCGGTCGCTAATGAGATGAAAACACCTCGTTTACTGCAATATCTGGCCTACCCACAAAAAATAACCGGCCCAATTATTGAGGCGGAATTGCGCGATGTGGCCATTGGCGAACTGTGTGAAATACGCCGTGGCTGGCACCAAAAACAGGTTGTTGCACGTGCGCAGGTGGTTGGCTTACAGCGGGAACGCACCGTGCTGAGCCTTATCGGCAATGCCCAGGGGCTGAGCCGCGATGTCGTGCTTTATCCCACTGGACGTGCGTTATCGGCGTGGGTGGGATACTCAGTATTAGGCGCGGTGTTGGATCCGACAGGGAAAATCGTTGAGCGTTTTGCCCCTGAAGTGGCGCCGATTAGCGAAGAACGCGTTATTGATGTCGCACCGCCGTCTTACGCTTCGCGCGTTGGCGTCCGTGAACCGCTGATTACCGGTGTGCGCGCGATTGACGGGTTATTGACCTGTGGCGTAGGCCAGCGAATGGGCATTTTTGCCTCCGCAGGATGCGGTAAGACCATGCTGATGCATATGCTGATCGAGCAAACGGAGGCGGATGTCTTTGTTATCGGTCTTATCGGTGAACGAGGCCGTGAGGTCACTGAATTCGTGGATATGTTGCGCGCTTCGCATAAGAAAGAAAAATGCGTGCTGGTTTTTGCCACTTCCGATTTCCCCTCGGTCGATCGCTGCAATGCGGCGCAACTGGCGACAACCGTAGCGGAATATTTTCGCGACCAGGGAAAACGGGTCGTGCTTTTTATCGATTCCATGACCCGTTATGCGCGTGCTTTGCGAGATGTGGCACTGGCGTCGGGAGAGCGTCCGGCCCGTCGAGGTTATCCCGCCTCCGTATTCGATAATTTGCCCCGCTTGCTGGAACGCCCCGGGGCGACCAGCGAGGGAAGCATTACTGCCTTTTATACGGTACTGCTGGAAAGCGAGGAAGAGGCGGACCCGATGGCGGATGAAATTCGCTCTATCCTTGACGGTCACCTGTATCTGAGCAGAAAGCTGGCCGGGCAGGGACATTACCCGGCAATCGATGTACTGAAAAGCGTAAGCCGCGTTTTTGGACAAGTCACGACGCCGACACATGCTGAACAGGCATCTGCCGTGCGTAAATTAATGACGCGTCTGGAAGAGCTCCAGCTTTTCATTGACTTGGGAGAATATCGTCCTGGCGAAAATATCGATAACGATCGGGCGATGCAGATGCGGGATAGCCTGAAAGCCTGGTTATGCCAGCCGGTAGCGCAATATTCATCCTTTGATGACACGTTGAGCGGTATGAATGCATTCGCTGACCAGAATTAAAGTTTTACAGCGGCGCTGTACGGTATTTCATTCACAGTGTGAGTCGATATTACTTCGCTATCAGGATGAGGACCGCGGGCTGCAGGCCGAGGAGGAGGCGATCCTTGAACAAATAGCGGGTCTGAAATTGTTATTAGATACGCTGCGTGCAGAAAACAGACAGCTCAGTCGTGAGGAAATTTATACGTTATTACGTAAGCAGTCTATTGTTCGCCGGCAGATAAAAGATTTAGAACTCCAGATTATACAAATTCAGGAAAAACGGAGCGAGCTGGAAAAGAAAAGGGAAGAGTTTCAGAAAAAAAGTAAATATTGGTTGCGCAAAGAAGGGAACTATCAACGCTGGATAATTCGTCAGAAAAGACACTATATCCAGCGAGAGATACAGCAGGAAGAGGCCGAGTCAGAGGAGATAATTTAATGGGCGATGTGTCAGCTGTCAGTTCATCCGGGAACATTTTACTGCCGCAGCAGGATGAGGTTGGCGGTTTATCAGAAGCATTAAAAAAAGCGGTGGAAAAACATAAGACAGAATATTCCGGTGATAAAAAAGATCGCGACTATGGCGATGCTTTCGTAATGCATAAAGAAACGGCTTTACCGGTATTACTGGCGGCATGGCGACATGGCGCGCCAGCGAAATCAGAACATCACAATGGCAACGTTTCTGGTCTGCATCATAACGGAAAAGGCGAACTCAGGATTGCTGAAAAACTGTTGAAAGTCACTGCTGAAAAATCTGTCGGTTTGATTTCTGCGGAGGCCAAAGTAGATAAATCCGCAGCGTTGCTATCGCCTAAAAATAGGCCGTTAGAAAGCGTAAGCGGTAAAAAATTATCTGCTGATTTAAAAGCCGTGGAATCCGTTAGTGAAGTAACCGATAACGCCACGGGAATCTCTGACGATAATATCAAGGCATTGCCTGGGGATAATAAAGCCATCGCGGGCGAAGGCGTTCGTAAAGAGGGCGCGCCGCTGGCGCGGGATGTCGCACCTGCCCGAATGGCCGCAGCCAATACCGGTAAGCCTGACGATAAAGATCATAAAAAGGTTAAAGATGTTTCTCAGCTTCCGCTGCAACCAACCACTATCGCCGATCTTAGCCAATTAACCGGCGGCGATGAAAAAATGCCTTTAGCGGCGCAATCAAAGCCGATGATGACTATTTTTCCCACTGCCGATGGCGTGAAAGGAGAGGATAGCTCGCTGACTTACCGTTTTCAGCGCTGGGGAAATGACTATTCCGTCAATATTCAGGCGCGGCAAGCAGGGGAGTTTTCGTTAATACCGTCAAATACGCAGGTTGAACATCGTTTGCATGATCAATGGCAAAACGGTAATCCCCAGCGCTGGCACCTGACGCGAGACGATCAACAAAATCCGCAGCAGCAACAGCACAGACAGCAATCTGGCGAGGAGGATGACGCCTAATGTCATTGCGTGTGAGACAGATTGATCGTCGCGAATGGCTATTGGCGCAAACCGCGACAGAATGCCAGCGCCATGGCCGGGAAGCGACGCTGGAATATCCGACGCGACAGGGAATGTGGGTTCGGTTGAGCGATGCAGAAAAACGGTGGTCGGCCTGGATTAAACCTGGGGACTGGCTTGAGCATGTCTCTCCCGCTCTGGCGGGGGCGGCGGTTTCTGCCGGTGCTGAGCACCTGGTCGTTCCTTGGCTTGCTGCAACAGAGCGACCGTTTGAGTTGCCCGTGCCGCATTTGTCCTGTCGGCGTTTATGCGTAGAGAACCCCGTACCGGGAAGCGCGCTGCCGGAAGGGAAATTGTTGCACATTATGAGCGATCGGGGCGGCCTGTGGTTTGAGCATCTTCCTGAACTGCCTGCAGTCGCGGGCGGCAGGCCGAAAATGCTGCGTTGGCCGTTGCGCTTTGTAATCGGTAGCAGTGATACGCAGCGTTCTTTGCTGGGCCGAATCGGGATCGGAGATGTACTCCTGATTCGTACTTCCCGTGCGGAAGTTTATTGCTACGCGAAAAAGTTAGGTCATTTCAACCGTGTTGAAGGGGGAATTATTGTGGAAACGTTAGATATTCAACATATCGAAGAAGAAAATAATACAACTGAAACTGCAGAAACTCTGCCTGGCTTGAATCAATTGCCCGTCAAACTGGAATTTGTTTTGTATCGTAAGAACGTTACCCTCGCCGAACTCGAAGCCATGGGGCAGCAACAGCTATTATCACTGCCGACCAATGCTGAACTTAACGTTGAAATTATGGCGAATGGTGTTTTGCTGGGTAATGGCGAACTGGTACAGATGAATGACACCTTAGGCGTTGAGATCCATGAATGGCTGAGCGAGTCTGGTAATGGGGAATGATATCTCATTAATTGCCTTACTGGCATTTTCCACCCTGTTGCCATTTATTATTGCGTCAGGAACCTGTTTCGTTAAATTTTCTATTGTATTTGTCATGGTGCGTAACGCCCTGGGATTGCAGCAGATACCTTCAAATATGACGCTTAACGGCGTCGCATTGCTGCTTTCTATGTTTGTTATGTGGCCAATAATGCATGATGCCTACGTCTATTTTGAGGACGAAGATGTCACCTTTAATGATATTTCGTCATTAAGTAAACACGTTGATGAAGGTCTGGATGGTTATCGCGATTATCTGAGCAAATATTCAGATCGCGAGTTAGTTCAGTTTTTTGAAAACGCGCAACTGAAGCGTCAGTATGGAGAAGAGACCGAGACGGTAAAGCGTGACAAAGATGAAATTGAAAAACCATCAATATTTGCGTTATTACCTGCTTATGCGCTGAGCGAAATAAAAAGCGCGTTTAAAATTGGTTTTTATCTCTATTTGCCCTTTGTTGTCGTCGACCTGGTGGTATCCAGCGTGCTACTGGCGCTGGGGATGATGATGATGAGTCCGGTGACGATATCTACACCTATTAAGCTGGTGCTTTTTGTCGCGCTTGATGGCTGGACCTTACTGTCTAAAGGATTGATATTACAGTATATGGACATTGCAACATGACATCATTACGAGACGGGATAGTTAAATGGATGATTTAGTGTTTGCAGGTAATAAGGCGCTCTATCTTGTTTTGATCCTGTCAGGGTGGCCGACGATTGTCGCAACGATTATCGGCCTCCTGGTAGGGTTATTCCAGACGGTAACGCAATTACAGGAACAGACGCTGCCTTTTGGCATTAAATTACTTGGCGTGTGTTTATGCTTGTTTTTACTGTCTGGCTGGTATGGCGAAGTTTTACTCTCTTACGGGCGTCAGGTGATATTCCTGGCGTTGGCTAAGGGGTAAAAAATGCTTTACGCGTTGTACTTTGAAATTCATCACCTTGTTGCGTCTGCGGCACTAGGGTTTGCTCGCGTAGCGCCGATTTTTTTCTTCCTGCCGTTTTTGAATAGCGGGGTATTAAGCGGCGCGCCGAGAAACGCCATTATCATCCTGGTGGCATTGGGAGTATGGCCGCATGCATTGAACGAGGCGCCGCCGTTTTTATCGGTGGCGATGATCCCGTTAGTTCTGCAAGAAGCGGCGGTAGGCGTCATGCTGGGCTGTCTGCTGTCATGGCCTTTTTGGGTTATGCATGCGCTGGGTTGTATTATCGATAACCAGCGAGGGGCAACGCTAAGTAGCAGTATCGATCCGGCAAACGGTATTGATACCTCGGAAATGGCTAATTTCCTGAATATGTTTGCCGCTGTCGTTTATTTACAAAACGGCGGTCTGGTCACGATGGTTGACGTGTTAAATAAAAGCTATCAGCTATGCGATCCGATGAACGAGTGCACGCCTTCATTACCGCCGCTATTAACGTTTATTAATCAGGTGGCTCAAAACGCCTTGGTTCTGGCCAGTCCGGTGGTATTAGTGCTGTTGCTGTCAGAAGTATTCCTGGGTTTATTGTCGCGCTTTGCTCCGCAAATGAACGCTTTTGCGATTTCACTGACGGTAAAAAGCGGCATTGCCGTTTTAATTATGCTGCTTTATTTCTCTCCGGTACTACCGGACAATGTACTGCGACTCTCTTTCCAGGCCACAGGGTTAAGCAGTTGGTTTTACGAGCGAGGGGCGACGCATGTCCTCGAATAAAACAGAAAAACCGACTAAAAAACGGCTGGAAGACTCCGCTAAAAAAGGCCAATCATTTAAAAGTAAAGATCTCATTATCGCCTGTCTGACGCTGGGAGGAATTGCCTATCTGGTGTCGTATGGCTCATTTAATGAGTTTATGGGGATAATTAAGATCATTATTGCGGATAATTTTGATCAGAGCATGGCTGATTACAGTTTGGCCGTTTTTGGGATAGGATTAAAATATCTGATTCCATTTATGCTGCTCTGTTTAGTGTGTTCCGCATTACCGGCGTTATTACAGGCCGGTTTCGTGCTGGCGACAGAAGCATTAAAACCTAATTTATCGGCGTTAAACCCGGTAGAAGGGGCGAAAAAACTTTTTAGTATGCGCACGGTTAAAGATACGGTCAAAACCCTACTGTATCTCTCATCCTTTGTGGTGGCCGCCATCATTTGCTGGAAGAAATATAAGGTTGAAATCTTTTCTCAGTTAAATGGCAATGTTGTGGATATTGCCGTCATTTGGCGTGAACTTCTCCTCGCATTGGTATTAACTTGCCTTGCTTGCGCATTGATTGTCTTATTATTGGATGCTATTGCGGAATATTTCCTGACCATGAAAGATATGAAAATGGATAAGGAAGAAGTGAAGCGTGAAATGAAGGAGCAGGAAGGGAACCCAGAGGTTAAATCTAAAAGACGTGAAGTTCATATGGAAATTCTGTCTGAACAGGTGAAATCCGATATTGAAAACTCACGCCTGATTGTTGCCAACCCCACGCATATTACGATCGGGATTTATTTTAAACCCGAATTGATGCCGATTCCGATGATCTCGGTGTATGAAACGAATCAGCGCGCACTGGCCGTCCGCGCCTATGCGGAGAAGGTTGGCGTACCTGTGATCGTCGATATCAAACTGGCGCGCAGTCTTTTCAAAACCCATCGCCGTTATGATCTGGTGAGTCTGGAAGAAATTGATGAAGTTTTACGTCTTCTGGTTTGGCTGGAAGAGGTAGAAAACGCGGGCAAAGACGTTATTCAGCCACAAGAAAACGAGGTACGGCATTGAGCCGCGTAAAGCAGTAGCGATGTATTCATTGGGCGTTTTTTGAATGTTCACTAACCACCGTCGGGGGTTAATAACTGCATCAGATAAACGCAGTCGTTAAGTTCTACAAAGTCGGTGACAGATAACAGGAGTAAGTAATGGATTATCAAAATAATGTCAGCGAAGAACGTGTTGCGGAAATGATTTGGGATGCCGTTAGTGAAGGCGCCACGCTAAAAGACGTTCACGGGATCCCTCAAGATATGATGGACGGTTTATATGCTCATGCTTATGAGTTTTATAACCAGGGACGACTGGATGAAGCTGAGACATTCTTTCGTTTCTTATGCATTTATGATTTTTACAATCCCGATTACACCATGGGACTGGCGGCGGTATGCCAACTGAAAAAACAATTTCAGAAAGCATGTGACCTTTATGCAGTAGCGTTTACGTTACTTAAAAATGATTATCGCCCCGTTTTTTTTACCGGGCAGTGTCAATTATTAATGCGTAAGGCGGCAAAAGCCAGACAGTGTTTTGAACTTGTCAATGAACGTACTGAAGATGAGTCTCTGCGGGCAAAAGCGTTGGTCTATCTGGAGGCGCTAAAAACGGCGGAGACAGAGCAGCACAGTGAACAAGAAAAGGAATAATTATGGTAAATGACGCAAGTAGCATTAGCCGTAGCGGATATACCCAAAATCCGCGCCTCGCTGAGGCGGCTTTTGAAGGCGTTCGTAAGAACACGGACTTTTTAAAAGCGGCGGATAAAGCTTTTAAAGATGTGGTGGCAACGAAAGCGGGCGACCTTAAAGCCGGAACAAAGTCCGGCGAGAGCGCTATTAATACGGTGGGTCTAAAGCCGCCTACGGACGCCGCCCGGGAAAAACTCTCCAGCGAAGGGCAATTGACATTACTGCTTGGCAAGTTAATGACACTACTGGGCGATGTTTCGCTGTCTCAACTGGAGTCTCGTCTGGCGGTATGGCAGGCGATGATTGAGTCACAAAAAGAGATGGGGATTCAGGTATCGAAAGAATTCCAGACGGCTCTGGGAGAGGCTCAGGAGGCGACGGATCTCTATGAAGCCAGCATCAAAAAGACGGATACCGCCAAGAGTGTTTATGACGCTGCGGCCAAAAAACTGACGCAGGCGCAAAATAAATTGCAATCGCTGGACCCGGCTGACCCCGGCTATGCACAAGCTGAAGCCGCGGTAGAACAGGCCGGAAAAGAAGCGACAGAGGCGAAAGAGGCCTTAGATAAGGCCACGGATGCGACGGTTAAAGCAGGCACAGACGCCAAAGCGAAAGCCGAGAAAGCGGATAACATTCTGACCAAATTCCAGGGAACGGCTAATGCCGCCTCTCAGAATCAGGTTTCCCAGGGTGAGCAGGATAATCTGTCAAATGTCGCCCGCCTCACTATGCTCATGGCCATGTTTATTGAGATTGTGGGCAAAAATACGGAAGAAAGCCTGCAAAACGATCTTGCGCTTTTCAACGCCTTGCAGGAAGGGCGTCAGGCGGAGATGGAAAAGAAATCGGCTGAATTCCAGGAAGAGACGCGCAAAGCCGAGGAAACGAACCGCATTATGGGATGTATCGGGAAAGTCCTCGGCGCGCTGCTAACCATTGTCAGCGTTGTGGCCGCTGTTTTTACCGGTGGGGCGAGTCTGGCGCTGGCTGCGGTGGGACTTGCGGTAATGGTGGCCGATGAAATTGTGAAGGCGGCGACGGGGGTGTCGTTTATTCAGCAGGCGCTAAACCCGATTATGGAGCATGTGCTGAAGCCGTTAATGGAGCTGATTGGCAAGGCGATTACCAAAGCGCTGGAAGGATTAGGCGTCGATAAGAAAACGGCAGAGATGGCAGGCAGCATTGTTGGTGCGATTGTCGCCGCTATTGCCATGGTAGCGGTCATTGTGGTGGTCGCAGTTGTCGGGAAAGGCGCGGCGGCGAAACTGGGTAACGCGCTGAGCAAAATGATGGGCGAAACGATTAAGAAGTTGGTGCCTAACGTGCTGAAACAGTTGGCACAAAACGGCAGCAAACTCTTTACCCAGGGGATGCAACGTATTACTAGCGGCCTGGGTAATGTGGGTAGCAAGATGGGCCTGCAAACGAATGCCTTAAGTAAAGAGCTGGTAGGTAATACCCTAAATAAAGTGGCGTTGAGCATGGAAGTCACGAATACCGCAGCCCAGTCAGCCGGTGGGGTTGCCGAGGGGGTATTTATTAAAAATGCCAGCGAGGCGCTTGCTGATTTTATGCTCGCCCGTTTTGCCATGGATCAGATTCAGCAGTGGCTTAAACAATCCGTAGAAATATTTGGTGAAAACCAGAAGGTAACGGCGGAACTGCAAAAAGCCATGTCTTCTGCGGTACAGCAAAATGCGGATGCTTCGCGTTTTATTCTGCGCCAGAGTCGCGCATAAAAACTGCCAAAATAAAGGGAGAAAAATATGTTAATTAGTAATGTGGGAATAAATCCCGCCGCTTATTTAAATAATCATTCTGTTGAGAATAGTTCACAGACAGCTTCGCAATCCGTTAGCGCTAAAGATATTCTGAATAGTATTGGTATTAGCAGCAGTAAAGTCAGTGACCTGGGGTTGAGTCCTACACTGAGCGCGCCTGCGCCAGGGGTATTAACGCAAACCCCCGGAACGATCACGTCCTTTTTAAAAGCCAGTATTCAAAATACCGACATGAATCAGGATTTGAATGCCCTGGCAAATAATGTCACGACTAAAGCGAATGAGGTTGTGCAAACCCAGTTACGCGAGCAGCAGGCAGAAGTCGGAAAGTTTTTTGATATTAGCGGAATGTCTTCCAGTGCCGTTGCGCTGTTGGCTGCCGCGAATACGTTAATGCTGACGTTGAACCAGGCTGATAGCAAACTGTCTGGTAAGTTGTCATTAGTCAGTTTTGATGCAGCTAAAACGACGGCAAGCTCCATGATGCGCGAAGGGATGAATGCGTTGTCCGGTAGTATTTCCCAGAGCGCGCTTCAGTTGGGGATCACTGGCGTGGGCGCCAAACTGGAATATAAGGGGCTGCAGAATGAAAGAGGCGCGCTTAAACATAATGCCGCGAAGATCGATAAACTGACCACTGAAAGCCACAGTATTAAAAACGTGCTGAACGGGCAGAATAGCGTCAAACTTGGTGCTGAAGGCGTCGATTCTCTGAAATCGTTAAATATGAAGAAAACCGGTACCGATGCGACGAAAAATCTTAATGATGCGACGCTTAAATCTAATGCCGGAACCAGCGCCACGGAAAGTCTGGGTATTAAAAACAGTAATAAACAAATCTCCCCTGAACATCAGGCTATTCTGTCGAAACGTCTTGAGTCTGTCGAATCCGATATTCGTCTTGAGCAGAATACCATGGATATGACCCGAATCGATGCGCGCAAGATGCAGATGACGGGCGATCTGATTATGAAGAACTTAGTCACGGTCGGTGGTATTGCAGGGGCGTCCGGGCAGTACGCCGCTACTCAGGAACGTTCCGAGCAGCAAATTAGCCAGGTGAATAACCGGGTTGCCAGCACCGCATCGGACGAAGCCCGTGAAAGTTCACGTAAATCGACCAGCCTGATTCAGGAAATGCTGAAAACAATGGAGAGCATTAACCAGTCGAAAGCATCCGCACTCGCTGCTATCGCAGGCAATATTCGCGCTTAATCTGACAGATCAACTATACGCCATCAGGGGGGGATTTAATCGCCCTCCTGATGGCGAACTGGGGATATTATGCTTAATATTCAAAATTATTCCGCTTCTCCTCATCCGGGGATCGTTGCCGAACGGCCGCAGACTCCTTCGGCGAGCGAGCACGCCGAGATTGCCGTGGTACCGTCTACCACAGAACATCGCGGCACAGATATCATTTCATTATCGCAGGCGGCTACTAAAATCCAGCAGGCACAGCAGACGCTGCAGTCAACGCCACCGATTTCTGAAGAGAATAATGACGAGCGCACGCTGGCGCGCCAACAGTTGACCAGCAGCCTGAATGCGCTGGCGAAGTCCGGCGTGTCATTATCCGCAGAACAAAATGAGAACCTGCGGAGCACGTTTTCTGCGCCGACGTCGGCCTTATTTAGCGCTTCGCCTATGGCGCAGCCGAGAACAACCATTTCTGATGCTGAGATTTGGGATATGGTTTCCCAAAATATATCGGCGATAGGTGACAGCTACCTGGGCGTTTATGAAAACGTTGTCGCAGTCTATACCGATTTTTATCAGGCCTTCAGTGATATTCTTTCCAAAATGGGAGGCTGGTTATCGCCTGGTAAGGATGGAAATACCATTAAGCTAAATGTTGACTCACTTAAAAGTGAAATAAGTAGTTTAATTAATAAATACACTCAAATAAATAAAAATACGATTTTATTTCCCTCGCAAACTGGCAGCGGAATGACAACAGCAACGAAAGCGGAAGCTGAGCAGTGGATTAAAGAATTGAATTTACCGGACAGCTGTCTAAAGGCGTCTGGTTCTGGTTATGTCGTACTGGTGGATACGGGGCCACTGAGCAAAATGGTTAGCGATCTTAATGGAATAGGATCGGGTTCAGCCCTTGAACTGGATAACGCCAAATATCAAGCCTGGCAGTCGGGTTTTAAAGCACAGGAAGAAAATCTGAAAACCACATTACAGACGCTGACGCAAAAATATAGCAATGCCAATTCATTGTACGACAACCTGGTAAAAGTGCTGAGCAGTACGATAAGTAGCAGCCTGGAAACCGCCAAAAGCTTCCTGCAAGGATAACAGAAGAGGATATTAATAATGGTTACAAGTGTAAGAACTCAGCCCCCCGTCATAATGCCAGGTATGCAGACCGAGATCAAAACGCAGGCCACGAATCTTGCGGCGAATCTTTCCGCGGTCAGAGAAAGTGCCACAGCAACGCTGTCAGGGGAAATTAAAGGCCAGCAACTGGAAGATTTTCCCGCGCTGATCAAACAGGCGAGTCTGGATGCGTTGTTTAAATGCGGGAAAGACGCCGAGGCGTTAAAAGAAGTTTTTACCAATTCAAATAATGTCGCCGGTAAGAAAGCGATAATGGAGTTTGCCGGCCTCTTTCGTTCAGCGCTCAACGCCGCCAGTGATTCTCCTGAGGCGAAGACGCTACTGATGAAGGTGGGGGCAGAGTATACCGCGCAAATCATAAAAGATGGCCTGAAAGAAAAGTCAGCTTTTGGGCCATGGCTGCCAGAAACAAAGAAAGCGGAAGCGAAGCTGGAAAACCTGGAAAAGCAGCTGTTAGATATCATCAAAAATAACACTGGCGGTGAATTAAGTAAATTATCGACGAATCTTGTTATGCAGGAGGTGATGCCCTATATTGCCAGCTGCATTGAACATAACTTTGGCTGTACGTTAGATCCGTTAACCCGCAGCAGTCTTACGCAGCTTGTTGACAAAGCGGCGGCGAAGGCGGTTGAGGCGCTTGATATGTGCCACCAAAAATTAACGCAAGAGCAGGGTACCAGCGTAGGACGGGAAGCCCGGCACCTTGAAATGCAAACGTTGATACCCCTGCTGCTACGTAATGTTTTTGCACAAATTCCTGCAGATAAACTGCCTGACCCTAAAATTCCGGAACCTGCGGCTGGACCAGTACCTGATGGTGGGAAAAAAGCAGAACCTACGGGTATTAATATCAATATTAATATTGATAGCAGTAACCATAGCGTGGATAACAGTAAGCATATTAACAATAGCCGAAGCCATGTCGATAATAGCCAGCGCCATATCGATAATAGCAACCATGATAATAGCCGGAAGACGATTGATAATAGCCGAACATTTATTGATAACAGCCAACGCCATGGCGAGTCACACCATTCGACTAACAGCAGCAACGTAAGTCATAGTCATTCGCGTGTGGATTCGACTACGCATCAAACGGAGACCGCACACAGCGCCAGCACAGGGACAATTGACCATGGCATCGCGGGTAAAATTGACGTCACGGCTCATGCGACGGCAGAGGCTGTGACCAACTCTTCATCCGAAAGTAAAGATGGAAAGGTGGTCACGTCAGAAAAGGGCACTACGGGTGAAACAACCTCTTTTGATGAAGTCGATGGCGTAACCAGCAAGAGCATTATCGGCAAGCCGTTACAGGCCACGGTGCACGGCGTTGATGATAATAAACAGCAAAGCCAGACGGCAGAGATTGTGAATGTGAAGCCGCTTGCCAGTCAACTGGCTGGCGTCGAGAATGTTAAAATCGATACCTTACAATCAGACTCGACGGTAATTACAGGTAATAAAGCCGGTACGACCGATAATGATAATAGCCAGACAGATAAGACTGGCCCATTTTCTGGTTTGAAGTTTAAGCAAAATAGTTTCCTCTCAACAGTACCGAGCGTTACGAATATGCATTCAATACATTTCAACGCCCGTGAGGCGTTTTTGGGTGTGATACGTAAAGCCCTGGAGCCGGATGCCTCTACACCGTTTCCTGTACGCAGAGCGTTTGACGGCTTGCGTGGGGAAATATTACCCAATGACACGATAAAGAGTGCAGCGTTGAAAGCGCAATGTAGCGATATTGACAAACACCCAGAATTGAAAGCGAAAATGGAGACGCTCAAAGAGGTCATTACTCATCATCCACAAAAAGAAAAACTGGCTGAGATTGCATTGCAGTTTGCCAGAGAGGCGGGGTTGACCAGGCAAAAAGGGGAAACTGACTATGTGTTAAGTAATGTGCTGGACGGCCTTATCGGAGATGGTAGCTGGCGAGCTGGCCCGGCTTACGAGTCATACCTGAATAAACCTGGTGTGGATCGGGTTATTACTACCGTTGATGGCTTGCACATGCAGCGTTAATTAACTGGGAAAGATGCGATGAATATGGATATTGAAGCAAGAGTCAAAAAAGTGATCACCTCCTGTATTGCCGTTGATGTTGATAGTATCAATGGTCAGACCCATCTGGTTGAGGATCTTTACGCTGACTCATTGGATTTAATTGATATTGTATTTGGTCTTAGTGAGGAGTTTGACATTAGTTGTAATGAAAACGATCTTCCTGATATGACGACCTTTGCGGATATATGCCGTGTTGTTAAAAAAAGTCTTGAGTCCAGGGTGTAGTATTTTTCTCTCGCTCGACAACAATTGAACAAGATTAATTGTTATGAAAATCATCACACATGTAGTACCCGGTTCAGGTATGGCTGCAATATATGATGATATTGCTGACAGTCCGCGTTTTGTTATTAAAGGCAAGTTACGTCATGTTGAAAATGATCCGAAGGAACTGCTGATTTGTGTTCCGATGCGTAGTGAATGGCTATTCTACTGGATTAAAGGAGAGAAATATTGCGCCCGGCGATGGGCGCGAAAAAATATCAAGACATTGTGTAACCAGATTAAATTTGAAGAAGCAATCTTATAAAAGATATAATTAAAGAGGAAAGTAAATTGCAAGCACACCAGGATATTATCGCTAATATTGGTGAGAAATTGGGTTTACCGCTCACTTTTGACGACAACAATCAGTGCTTATTACTACTCGATAGCGATATTTTTACGTCTATTGAAGCTAAAGATGATATCTGGTTATTGAACGGTATGATTATACCGCTATCGCCTGTTTGTGGCGATTCTATCTGGCGGCAGATTATGGTGATTAATGGTGAACTGGCTGCGAATAATGAAGGTACGTTAGCGTATATTGATGCCGCAGAGACGTTGTTGTTTATACATGCAATTACCGATCTGACAAATATTTATCATATCATATCGCAGCTTGAGTCATTTGTGAATAAGCAGGAAGCGCTCAAAAACATACTACAGGAATATGCTAAGGTATGAGGAGAGGAAGTTGAATAATTTAACATTGTCTTCATTTTCAAAATCTGGCGTGTCGAGTGATACCCGGCTATATATTGCTAAGGAAAATACTGATAAGGCATATGTTGCGCCTGAAAAATTTTCGTCAAAAGTATTAACCTGGCTTGGAAAAATGCCCTTATTTAAAAACACTGAAGTGGTGCAAAAACACACGGAAAATATCAGAGTACAGAACCAAAAGATTTTACAGACATTTCTCCAGGCACTAACGGAAAAATATGGGGAAAAAGCGGTCAATAATGCTTTGTACATGTCCAGTATAAATATGAACAAACCCCTTACCCAACGTTTAGTAGTGCAGATCACGGAGTGTGTAAAAGGTGCTGACGGAGGGTTTATAAATCTTATTAAGAACAAGGATAATGTTGGTGTCATGAATGCCGCTTTAGTCATAAAAGGCGGCGATACAAAAGTGACAGAACAAAATAACGATGTTGGTGCAGAAAGTAAGCAACCTTTACTCGATATCGCGCTAAAGGGACTTAAGAGAACAATACCGCAACTGGAACAAATGGATGGAAATAGCCTGCGAGAAAACTTCCAGGAGATGGCTTCAGGTAACGGCCCGCTGCGTTCATTAATGACGAATTTACAGAGTTTAAATAAAATTCCAGAGGCTAAACAACTTAATGATTATGTTACAACGTTAAAAAATATTCAGATAGGAGCAGACAGGTTCTCACAATGGGGAACCTGTGGGGGAGAGGTTGAGAGGTGGATTGATAAAGCCTCTACTCATGAATTAACCCAGGCTGTAAAAAAAATTCACGTTATTGCTAAAGAACTGAAAAACGTTACAGCTGAATTTGAGAAAATAAAAGCTGGTGCGTCAATGCCACAGACGATGAACGGACCGACACTGGGCCTGGCACGGTTTGCGGTCAGCAGCATCCCCATTAATCAGCAAACCCAGGTGAAACTGAGCGATGGAATGCCTGTGCCAGTGAATACGTTAACTTTTGACGGTAAGCCTGTGGCGTTAGCCGGTTCGTACCCAAAAAATACGCCGGATGCGCTGGAAGCGCATATGAAAATGCTTCTTGAAAAAGAATGCTCATGCCTGGCGGTGTTAACGTCGGAAGATCAGATGCAGGCAAAACAATTACCAGCCTATTTCAGAGGGAGCTACACCTTTGGCGAGGTGCATACCAACAGCCAAAAAGTGAGTTCAGCCAGTCAGGGAGGTGCGATAGACCAATACAATATGCAACTGTCCTGCGGGGAAAAGCGGTATACAATCCCGGTATTGCATGTGAAAAATTGGCCAGATCACCAGCCGTTACCGTCTACTGATCAGTTAGAATACCTGGCGGATAGGGTGAAAAATAGTAACCAAAATGGCGCGCCGGGGCGTAGTTCATCAGATAAGCATTTACCGATGATTCATTGTCTGGGCGGAGTGGGAAGAACCGGAACGATGGCGGCGGCTCTTGTACTTAAGGATAATCCTCATAGTAATCTAGAGCAGGTACGTGCAGATTTCCGGAATTCACGGAACAATAGAATGCTGGAAGACGCCTCACAGTTTGTACAACTAAAAGCAATGCAAGCCCAGTTGCTTATGACGACGGCAAGCTGATAAAAACATAGCTTACTTTTAGAACTATCTGAAAGTAAGCTATTTCTGTATAATTATTTGTTTACCGCGATAGAAAGTCTTTTGTTTTTCTCTTCTGCTGACATCACTTTTAATTTTCTGTAATTCTCCCAAATTTTTTTAGCATAACGTTTCCTTATATCCGATCGTTTCGGAGACGTCCCGGCATTATAAGCGCCAACGGCCTCCCAGCTATAACCGTAGATTTTCATCATATCTGATAAAATGGATGCGCCCACAATGACAGAAATGCAGGGATCCTGTAACAACTGTTTTTCACTAATCCCCATTTTTTTCAGCCTTTTCATATGGAAGCTGTTAATTTGCATCAGGCCAAGATCGGTTGAACCATCTCGGTTATGACCAATGGCGCCTGGTTTCATCGCCGATTCCTGCTGGGCGATAGCGTAAAGTAGTTCGGATTCAATATTGAACATTTTTTCAGCCTGAAGCCAGCAATCAGCCCATGCTGTATTTATGCTAAGCAACCAGATTACGATGATAAAAAAATAATGCATATCTCCTCTCTCAGATTTTACCGTAATTTAATCAAGCGGGGATCCTGTTTCCATCTTTTGAACCAAATATTGTCTTCGTTTTTAAATTTGTTCCACATTTTCTCGGCAATAGCTTCGCCGTGGGCAACCAGCACTAACGGTAATAATCCCGGATTATTATCAATACGCTGTTCGCTTTCCAGAAACTCTCTTATCGTTGGTAAGGCACGCTCGCTATTCTGACAGTATTCAGCATAAAGAAGATTAACAGCAATAAGTCCTGTTATTTCCTGCGTGGATATTTCTTTAGTTAATTTTCGTGCCAGTTCATGTTTACCTTTAAGCGAAAGAAACATAACCTGCATACTTAATAATATTGGATTATCCTGCAGGTGTTGTGAGCGTAATTCATCGCCTAAACGTATAGCATCATCAATACCGGTATGATAATAGGTAATCCACAGCTTAGTGATCCCTGCGGCTGCGCGCGTTGGGTCCAATTTTAAACACTCGTTAATCGTTTGTAAGGCCTCCTCCAACTGACCAGCCATGAAAAGATTCCAGCCATAATAATATTTAATATCTGCAGAAATGGGCGAAAGTAAGTTAGCTTGTTTGAATAGCAAACTCCCGACGATGTATTCTGAGTGAATCGTATTAATTAGCCCCAGTAATCCTAAAGCTTGTGGATTATTGTGGTCCAGCTCTGTCGCCTTAATCGCATGTTCTTTAGCTTTGATCATAGCGTTTTGTTTATCAAAAATCCCCATTTGCGTCATGCTGAGGTAGCATTCTGCCAGCGCACAGTAAGGCGCAATGCTGTTTGGCGACATATTAACGCATTGAGTCAGCAATTTAAGCGCTTGCTGTAAGCTATAGGGGGTGTATTGATTTAACTCATGCTTACCGCGTAAGTAAACCATAGTACTGTCAATCGAATTTAGCTCGCTAATCTGCTTTGTGTCCCAGCGAAGCCCGGGAATACATCTGAGCAAAAGATTCGCAATTTTGTTTTGCAAGAGAGAAGCGGGTTGGTGTTCTATCAACTTAATGCTTTCCTGGTGCAGCAGGTGATAACCTTTAACCCGAACTATCTCGATCTGTACAATATTATCATTACCATCGGGTATCATCTGCCCGGAGATATAATAATCGGGGCGTAATTGATCCATGAGCTCAAGAATATCCTTAACACTGCGGCAGTTCTTCGTAATGGTCACCGGCAGCACGCTCAGGCCAAAGGGTGCATACTGCGATAATCCTTTCACGATAGAGTAATGCAGACTCTCGGATTGAACCTGATCCTGCATCTGAAAAGGAAGTATCGCCAATGTATGAGTCGTAGGTTGCGGCGCTGGCGGAGACACCACTACGACCGGACGATTAAACCGATAGCCCTGTCCGTACAGTGTTTCAATGTAACGATGCTCTTTATCTTCCGACAGAATACGTCGTAAGGCATAAATACAGCGGGTAAGAGATTCTTCGTTAACTTCCGCGTCGCCCCATACCTGGTCCAGTAAGGTGTTTTTACTCACAATCTCGCCGGCGGCTTCGAGCAGGATGACCAGAACGGCATATTCTTTTGGCGGAATATTGACTTTCTTTTCTGAGCGTAGCAGGGAGCCGTCCATGTTGAGTATGAAATCATCAAAGACGAATTTTTTATTCGATACAGGAACAGGATTAAAATGTGGCATGATAATAGTGTATTCTCTTACAGGGTGAAAAGTTATAATAACTAATACAAGTCGTTAGGATAGAATCTACTGTTTCAGTAATTCTGCTGTTAGTACTAACGGTCAGGTTGAGCTTTTATTATGAGCTTAATGTCATATTCTACGGGCTCGGGTTTATATGTTTTTAACATTTGATTATTTAGCTTATGCCTGTGCTTTAAATAACTGACATGTTGGTAATAATATTGTTATAACTAACTGTGATTATCGAATGGACGCTGCCGTATATCCTGGTGCAGAGAGAGTCAGCGCCGGGCATCTAAATATTTACATATTTAACTTGGCCTCATTGCAATAGAGATTAGTTTTGTAGCTATCTTACTGCATTTTTTGGGGGTGTAAATGCTGCTTATTATATCTTCATGGTTAATGGTCTGATAATTACACCATCAGAACCATTTTTCTCGAAGATTTCCACTAAATGACCATTCGTTGAAAGTTTAAGAGTGTAATTTGTCTTAGGTTCCAAAATATAAATGAAAGACTGTTTTTAATGGTGCGCTTATTTTTATATTTTTTTGCAAAATAATGATATCGTCTTTTCTTTACTCCCTTCAGCTATAGCGTCAAAAAGGCAGGGGGTTTATGAGCAGTATCATCCTCAGGCTGGCCCCAGGCATTATATCGATATCAGGAGGAAGAGAAGAGGTATGCCTGGCAGAAAGCTAACAAGCGTGACTGTTTCGGTATAGACCGTTCAGGCAAATAGTTCTCAGAGGGAACGGATGATGTATAAATATGAATAAAATGCCGGCCTTAATCCACAGAGTTAAAGCCGGAAGGAGATAGTGTCATCTGGACGAATTCTTACGCTGTGAATAAGGCAATATCGTTTTACCAGTCATCATAGCGATGACAAGTTCACAAAAATCGTGTTATATAATCAGCCTTACTTTAAATTACCAGAGATATCAGTATAAGCTGTCTTCCGGACAGAACAATGATATTGAATAGCCTCCCATCCTGATAGAGCGTGTTAATGCGCAGTCTGAATTTTAAATTATTACAATTTTAATAAAAATCTTTACTTAAGTGACAGATACAAAAAATGTTAATGGTTCGCCATTTTTATGAATGTCGATGGCGTAGTTTTAAAATATTTTTTGAAACATTGAATGAAGTAGGACGTGCTGTCATAACCACATTTTAATGCTACAGCATTAACATTATGGTTGCCTATGCGTAAAAGTTTTGCTGCCTGATTCATTCTTGCCGATAAGTAGATGTCGCTAAAGCTGGTACCTTCTTCTGCAAGTTTCCGTTTGAGCGTTGACGTACTCATAAATATATGATCGGCAACATCCGTAAGCTTCCACTGTCTACTGGGTGACGAAGATATAATGTTGTAAACGCGCTCCTTTAACGTTATCTGAGCCGAGCTAAGGATGATCTCATAACTCTCCGGGAGTCGGAGAAAAGCAGTAAGCAGGAACAGCAGAAAATAAGGAATTAACTCTTCATTTTCAATACAACTCTTGTTGTTACAGTTACTGCAACCTTTGCTTGTATCCTTCGTACAGGAGAACGCCGTTTTCAGATGTTCAAATACCTCTCTTCTGGCAGGAAAGTCAGGCGTATAGAAGATTTTCTGCGCTTTCTCTGTGGGTACCGCCATTTTTGTTTGCTGCTCGTTTGGGATAAGTGCATAGAGAGCGCCAAGTCGTTGCGTCGGTATCTCGAGTATATCGAAATCCATGTGGCCATTGACCTCTTCAAGCGTCACGTTAACTACCTGCTCTTTTTTGAGCACCAACATCCCAGGTTCGTCACAGTAAATCGTATCGTGATTATTGCTAATCGTCAGTTTACCGCTCCGAAAGCAAACTAAAGTGAAACTGCTTACATAAAGATTTTTGATGGTAACCTGCTGAGTCTGACTTTTAATTTGCTGCCGGGTATTTGTCAAAAGTGATTTTAATTTCTGTAAGTTATCTGCGGCAGGACGCTGATGACTATTACTTACAAAGGTTACATTTTCCATATTATCCCTTTGTTGATGTTATTTTAATGTTCCTTACTGGTATCCTACTGAAAAAATCTGAGTTGTAAATGCTCTTTATTAGCGTGTGTTGGCAATGGTCTGATTGTTACACCAAAAGAACCCAAATTTGGGTGATTTATCTACAGTAGTTTAAGCCCCAATGGGGATGATGGTTCTTTTAATATGTGTTGAGACGCATTATACAGAATAAATTGATTTTATTTCTCACTTTTCATTCTATTTTCATCAGGAATCCCTGTGTCCTGTGCGGTAATCTGCTGCTATCGAGAACGACAGACATCGCTAACAGTATATATGGAAACATCAAAAGAGAAGACGATAACAAGCCCAGGGCCATACATAGTTCGATTACTTAACAGCTCACTGAACGGCTGTGAGTTTCCATTGCTGACAGGCCGAACACTCTTTGTGGTAGGTCAGAGTGATGCGCTCACTGCTTCAGGCCAACTCCCTGATATACCTGCCGATAGCTTTTTTATCCCGCTGGACCATGGCGGAGTAAATTTTGAAATCCAGGTGGATACGGATGCGACCGAAATTATACTCCATGAGCTGAAAGAAGGAAATTCTGAATCTCGTTCGGTGCAATTAAATACGCCAATACAGGTCGGTGAATTGCTTATCCTGATTCGCCCGGAAAGCGAGCCGTGGGTGCCCGAGCAGCCTGAGAAGTTAGAAACGTCTGCAAAAAAGAACGAGCCGCGTTTTAAAAACGGAATTGTAGCAGCACTGGCCGGGTTTTTTATATTGGGAATTGGGACGGTGGGGACGTTATGGATACTTAACTCGCCGCAGCGGCAGGCCGCAGAGCTCGATTCGTTATTGGGGCAGGAGAAGGAGCGCTTTCAGGTGTTGCCAGGACGGGACAAAATGCTCTATGTCGCTGCGCAAAATGAAAGAGATACGCTGTGGGCTCGTCAGGTTTTAGCGAGGGGCGATTATGATAAAAATGCGCGAGTGATTAACGAAAACGAAGAAAATAAGCGTATCTCTACCTGGCTGGATACCTATTATCCGCAGCTGGCTTATTATCGGCTTCATTTCGATGAGCCGCGTAAACCCGTTTTCTGGCTAAGCCGCCAGCGAAACACGATGAGCAAGAAAGAGCTCGAGGTGTTAAGTCAAAAGCTGAGAGCGCTAATGCCTTACGCGGATTCGGTTAACATCACGTTGATGGACGATGTTACCGCCGCAGGCCAGGCGGAAGCGGGGCTAAAACAGCAGGCGTTACCTTATTCCCGCAGGAATCATAAGGGGGGCGTAACGTTTGTTATTCAGGGGGCGCTCGATGATGTAGAAATACTCAGAGCCCGTCAATTTGTCGATAGCTATTACCGCACATGGGGAGGACGCTATGTGCAGTTTGCGATCGAATTAAAAGATGACTGGCTCAAGGGACGCTCATTTCAGTACGGGGCGGAAGGTTATATCAAAATGAGCCCAGGCCATTGGTATTTCCCAAGCCCACTTTAATTTAACGCAAATAAGGAAGTCATTATGCCAACACCTTGGTCAGGCTATCTGGATGAAGTTTCAGCAAAATTTGATACGGGCGTTGATGATCTACAAACGCAGGTAACAGAGGCGCTGGATAAATTAGCAGCAAAACCCTCCGATCCGGCGCTACTGGCGGCGTATCAGAGTAAGCTCTCGGAATATAACTTGTACCGTAACGCGCAATCGAACACGGTAAAAGTCTTTAAGGATATTGATGCTGCCATTATTCAGAACTTCCGTTAATCAGTTATAAGGTGGATTATGTCGATTGCAACTATTGTCCCTGAGAATGCCGTTATAGGGCAGGCGGTCAATATCAGGTCTATGGAAACGGACATTGTCTCGCTGGATGACCGGCTACTCCAGGCTTTTTCTGGTTCGGCGATTGCCACGGCTGTGGATAAACAGACGATTACCAACAGGATTGAGGACCCTAATCTGGTGACGGATCCTAAAGAGCTGGCTATTTCGCAAGAGATGATTTCAGATTATAACCTGTATGTTTCTATGGTCAGTACCCTTACTCGTAAAGGAGTCGGGGCTGTTGAAACGCTATTACGCTCATGATTCGTCGATATCTATATACTTTTCTGCTGGTAATGACCCTTGCCGGCTGTAAGGATAAGGATCTTTTAAAAGGACTGGACCAGGAACAGGCTAATGAGGTCATTGCCGTTCTGCAAATGCACAATATAGAGGCGAATAAAATTGATAGCGGAAAATTGGGCTATAGCATTACCGTTGCTGAGCCTGATTTTACCGCTGCGGTGTACTGGATTAAAACTTATCAGCTTCCTCCCCGGCCACGGGTGGAAATAGCGCAGATGTTCCCGGCGGATTCGCTGGTATCGTCTCCGCGAGCTGAAAAGGCCAGGTTATATTCGGCTATTGAACAGCGACTGGAACAGTCATTACAGACGATGGAGGGCGTGCTCTCCGCCAGGGTCCATATTAGTTATGATATTGATGCTGGTGAAAATGGCCGCCCGCCAAAACCTGTTCATCTGTCGGCATTAGCCGTATATGAACGAGGTTCGCCGCTTGCGCATCAGATCAGCGATATCAAGCGTTTCTTAAAGAATAGTTTTGCCGATGTGGATTATGACAACATTTCTGTTGTGTTGTCAGAACGTTCTGATGCCCAATTACAGGCTCCCGGCACACCAGTAAAACGTAATTCTTTTGCAACCAGTTGGATTGTGTTGATTATTTTGTTATCCGTGATGTCAGCAGGCTTTGGCGTCTGGTATTACAAAAACCATTATGCCCGCAATAAGAAAGGCATAACGGCTGATGATAAGGCGAAATCGTCAAATGAATAGGCAGCCATTACCCATTATCTGGCAAAGAATCATTTTTGATCCGTTATCGTATATCCATCCTCAGCGGTTGCAGATAGCGCCGGAAATGATTGTCAGACCCGCCGCCAGGGCGGCGGCAAATGAGTTAATACTGGCGGCATGGCGGCTTAAGAACGGAGAAAAGGAGTGTATTCAAAACTCACTGACGCAGCTGTGGCTGCGTCAGTGGCGCCGACTGCCGCAAGTAGCGTATTTACTCGGTTGCCATAAACTGAGAGCCGATCTGGCAAGGCAGGGGGCCTTGCTTGGCCTGCCGGATTGGGCGCAAGCATTTTTGGCAATGCATCAGGGAACAAGTTTATCTGTCTGCAATAAGGCGCCGAATCACCGGTTTTTACTTAGCGTCGGATATGCACAGTTAAATGCCCTAAATGAATTTTTACCTGAATCTTTAGCACAGCGTTTTCCTTTGCTTTTTCCTCCATTTATTGAGGAGGCATTGAAGCAGGATGCTGTAGAAATGTCAATTTTGCTACTGGCCTTACAATATGCTCAAAAATATCCCAATACCGTCCCCGCTTTCGCCTGTTGAGGGGATACTGATAAAGCGTAAAACGCTGGAACGTTATTTCTCTATTGAAAGATTAGAACAGCAGGCGCATCAACGGGCTAAGCGTATTTTGCGAGAGGCGGAAGAAGAGGCAAAGACCTTGCGGATGTACGCCTATCAGGAAGGTTACGAGCAGGGAATGATAGACGCGTTACAGCAGGTCGCCGCTTATCTTACTGATAATCAGACAATGGCCTGGAAGTGGATGGAAAAAATACAGATTTATGCCCGCGAGTTATTTTCAGCTGCGGTCGACCATCCCGAAACGCTTTTAACCGTCCTGGATGAGTGGCTAAGGGATTTCGATAAGCCTGAGGGGCAACTTTTTTTAACACTGCCAGTTAATGCGAAAAAAGATCACCAAAAACTGATGGTGTTGCTTATGGAGAACTGGCCAGGCACTTTTAATCTTAAATATCATCAGGAACAGCGCTTTATCATGAGTTGCGGCGATCAGATCGCAGAATTTTCACCTGAACAATTTGTTGAAACAGCAGTAGGCGTCATTAAGCATCATCTTGATGAACTTCCACAAGACTGCCGGACGATTTCTGATAACGCCATTAACGCACTTATTGATGAATGGAAGACAAAAACGCAAGCATTGTAAAATGGAGGTTATAAGGTGATACCGGGTACGATTCCGACTTCTTATTTGGTCCCGACAGCAGATACTGAAGCGACGGGTGTGGTTTCGTTGAGTGCCAGGGCCGCTATGCTGAATAATGTGGATAGCGCGCCTTTAAGCAATGGCGGCGACGTTGATCTTTATGATGCATTCTACCAACGACTTTTGGCGCTTCCTGAGTCAGCCTCTTCTGAAACGCTTAAAGATAGCATTTATCAAGAGATGAATGCCTTCAAAGATCCTAAAAGTGGTGATTCGGCTTTTGTTTCTTTTGAGCAGCAAACGGCTATGCTACAAAACATGTTAGCAAAAGTTGAACCGGGCACCCATTTATATGAGGCTTTAAACGGGGTATTAGTTGGTACAATGAATGCACAGTCACAAATGACCTCCTGGATGCAGGAGATTATTTTATCGGGCGGGGAAAACAAAGAGGCAATTGACTGGTGAGCCCCCCATTGCTGGCGATTTGTGATAAGGTATGGTGTATATATCAGCAAATAATGCAGAAAATGCACCATGCCAGTGTATCTATCTTATTGATGTATATGGATTATTAAGGTATCTGCCAGGCGTTTTATTCTGAAAGGATTATATTAATATTGTAAGCTTTTATTACAAAATTGTGCATAAAGTTTGTAAGGGTATCTTTTTGTGACGAAATGAACGCGCTTTGGAATGTAATTATTGGCTATAATAATAAAAAAATCGGATTTAAATCATCTCTGTGAGTTTTAATTATTTGTTTATAAGAATATAACGATTTTGAGTTCCTTATAGCACACAGGATAAAATATGGTATTGCCTTCAATGAATAAATCAGTTGAGGCCATTAGCAATAATCACCTTCAACAACCGAACAAATTTCCATTAATAAATGGATTAGCTGACGTAAGAGACTATTATGTCGCAAACTGCTTATTGTTTAAACTTAATAAAGGCAGTTTGCGAATTGAAAACGAATTTGGGGAGTTCATCGAACAATCTGCGCCGTGTTTATTTTTATTGGAAAAAGATCAAACAATCACGCTTAGTATGAGCGAAATAGAAGGACATATTGATTTTTCTTCACTGGAAGTTTCCTATGACTTAATGCAAAAATTCTACAAAGTTTTTTACAGTACAAGAAACTATAATGATCGAGAGCTATCATTAAAAACGAAACCAAAGTATTTTTTTCATGCGGACTTGTTGCCAGGGATGAGTGATACTTTTGACTCTATTTTGCATGGTGTCGCATGTCCACGGGTTTGTAGTAATGTGAGTATTGATGATCATGATTATTCATATTTCTCATTGATGTATCTTATATCGGCATTTGTACGTAAGCCCGGTGGGTTTGATTTCCTTGAGCGAGCAATAAAAATTACAACAAAAGAGAAAGTTTATAACATTATTATCAGCGATCTCACCCGCAAATGGTCACAGGCTGAGGTGGCAGGAAAGCTGTTTATGAGCGTATCAAGTCTGAAGCGAAAACTGGCCGCTGAAGAGGTGAGTTTTAGCAAAATATACCTGGATGCTCGTATGAATCAGGCTATAAAATTATTACGTATGGGTGCTGGAAATATTTCACAAGTCGCGACGATGTGTGGCTATGATACGCCTTCTTATTTTATCGCTATTTTTAAACGGCATTTTAAGATTACACCGCTTAGCTTTATGCGTACAATGAACCATTGATTTGTGAAATTATTTTAAACGTTACTATCTGTTTGCGTTACAGATACCAAATATTTTTTTAATCGTAGTGTATATTTCAGTATCGCTACACCAGTGATATGTAGCTAATGAAAGGGAACCGAAAGCGTTCATTGTCAGACATACATGGCCACAAGGCGTCAGGCAATCGTTGTACTCTAAGAGATTACAGTAAAGTAAAACAGCAAATTTAATCATTATCAGATTTGTAAAAGGAATTCATTTCGGTAACGACATTGCGCATGTAATAACGTATCTGGTCTTATTACCTTTGTAGTAAGAAGGCGTTATCTACTTGCGCAGTAGTCGCCCAGGAAGAAAAATCATTACCGAAGCTGTGGTCAGTTTTCAAAAAAGGATAAATAAATGAGAAATGTAATTATATACGGTATTAACTGGACTAATTGTTATGCCCTTCAGTCTATTTTTAAGCAAAAATATCCGGAAAAGTGCGTTAAAACATGTAACTCATTAACCGCACTTTTGCATTCTCTATCTGATATGCCGGACGCCGGGCTGATTTTAGCTTTGAACCCGCATGAGCATGTTTATCTTTTTCATGCGTTGCAGGCGCGGTTGCAGAACCGTAAAGCTTTGGTAGTGGCAGATCGCTTGTATTATATCGATCGCTGTGTGCTGCAATATTTTGGCGTTATGGATTATGTTTTAAAAGACGAACTATCCTGCGCTATCCGCTCGGATCGAGAGAAGCTCCGTCTTCCGGAAGCCTGGCTGCGTTTCTGCCACAGGCCACAAAAGAAAACCGTGGCTGCTACGTATGCTTTTAATGCCGGCGAGACGCCGGAAGAGGTATTGTTTAATATCAATCAATACGCCTGGTGGAATCTACCTCCCGGTGTCACGCAGGCGAAATATGCGCTGCTGATATTATTATCCTCTGGACATCCGGCAATTGAACTGGCGAAAAAATTTGGTCTGGGAACAAAAACCGTCAGTATTTATCGTAAGAAGGTTATGTATCGTTTGGGGATGGACTCTTCACCGCTATCTCTGTTCCGGGGACTGAAACTAGACGCGCATTTACAGCGCACTGCTTTTGCACATAACCCTGCTGTACCTGACGATAATTGCGCGTTACCGATTGCAGTAGGAATGAATTAAACTATTTTTTATGTGACAATCATTCTCTTGTATTACGTGTAGTTATAAATTTATTTTTTGCTGGGATATTACAGATCTTGTGAGTAATAATCACATTATGCTGGGTTAGCCAAACTCTGAAAAAATTTCGAAACAGGAAAAACATGGGGAGTAAAGCAGCTTATCTTTACGCTTGTTGTAAAGAAATTTAAAGATAGCTGCTTACCATACTGACCAACAACAGATATAGGGTGGCTTTCTACTACAACTGTCGTATTTATTTTCTGAACGCTGCTGTTAAACTTGCGCCTCTGGTACGATTTCATTACGCCTGTCGCGCCATGTTGCGTAAATAAATACCGCAATAAACACGATGGCAAATAATACCACGATGGTCGGCGCTGGCGCACTATCAAGATAAAAAGACAGATAGACGCCCGTAAAAGCGGTAATAACTGACAGACTCACCGCTAATCCCAGCGCGCGCGCAAAGCGTCGCGTCAGCAAAATGGCAATTGCGCCGGGGGCGATAAGCAATGAAATCGACAGAATAATGCCCACCGATTTCAGCGTGGCGACGATAGTCAGCGCAATCATACATAGCAGGCCATAATGCAGTAGCGTGGTATTCAGCCCGCTGGCTTTCGCCTGGTGCGGGTCAAAAGCGTGTAGCAGGAGATCTTTCCATTTCAGCCCAATGACTAACGCAATACCCAGTGCAATAACTGACGTTTGTACGATATCCCCCAGCGATACGCCCAGCATATCCCCAAACAGGATGTGATCCAGATGCACTTCCGATTGAATAGAAACATAGAGCACCAGACCTGCGCCAAACATCCCGGAAAAGACGATGCCCATCACCGTATCACGTTTGATGCGGCTGTTATCGTCCAGATAGCCGGTGGCGATAGCGCAAAATAATCCGGCAATGAAAGCGCCAATCGCCAGGGGGATCCCCACAATATATGCCAGCACGACCCCGGGGAATACCGCATGACTCATTGCGTCGCCCATTAACGCCCAGCCTTTTAACACTAAAAACACGGACAGTAAGGCGCAGGGAATCGCCACAATGACCGAAACCATAAGGGCGTTCACCATAAAATCAAACTGAAAGGGTTCCAGTAACGTTGTTAAGAACATGTCGGCTCCTTCTGCAGGCGGGCGCGTCGACGGTTGGCTAACAGACCGTGTTTCGGGGCGAAAATAAAGGCAGTGATGAACAGTAAGGTTTGCATGACGACAATAATTCCGCCAGTGGCGCCATCCAGCCAGTAGCTAAGCCATGCGCCCAGAAAACTGGTCAGGCTGCCAATCACGACGGCAATTATGAGCAGACGTGGAAAACGGTCGGTGAGTAACCAGGCCGTCGCGCCCGGCGTGACGACGAGACAGATCACCAGGAACGCCCCAACGGTTTGCAGGGCCGCTACGGTAGAGACGGACAATAGAGTGAAAAACAACAGCTTCAGTCGACCCGGATTAAGCCCGATAGAACGCGCATGGGTCTCATCGAAAAAGACGACCATCAAATCTTTCCACTTTAACAGCAGAATCGTCAGCGAGACTGCGCCGATAATCGCCAGTTGCGCAATATCCGCTGGCGCGATCGCCAGCACGTTGCCGAGAATAATCGTCTGGATATTCACCGACATCGGATTGAGCGACACCATAAAAAGGCCGATGCCAAAAAAAGAGGAGAAGATAAGCCCGATAATCGCGTCTTCTTTCAGGCGTGAGCGTTGGTTAAGAAAGAGCATACTGCCTGCCGCCAGTCCGCCGGAAAGAAACGCGCCGAGCGAGAAGGGCAGCCCTAACATCCAGGCGCCAGCGACGCCAGGCACAATAGAGTGAGATAGCGCATCGCCAATGAGCGACCAGCCTTTGAGCATCAAATAGCAGGAGAGAAACGCGCACAGACCGCCCACCATCGCGGAGACCCACATCGCGTTGAGCATATACTGGTAGCCAAACGGCTCAACAAGCCAGTTCATGACGATTTTCCTCCGCTGGCCACGCGCCGGGAAATAAAGGGGCGCTCGTCATCGGTGATGATGTGCTCTTCGCCTCCGCTTAGCGCGATATGACGTAGAACGCCGCTAAACGCCTGTTCCAGATTCGCGGCGGTAAACGTGGTTTCGGTAGGGCCGCTGGCCAGTACGGTTCCTTTAATCATTACCGTATAGTCGCAAAACTCGGTGACGGAGCCGAGATTATGCGTTGAGACCAGCATCGTGCGGCCTTCATCGCGCAGTTCCCGCAGTAGATCGATGATTCGCGCTTCGGTTTTTACATCCACGCCGGTAAAAGGTTCATCCAGCAGGATTACCTGTCCATCCTGAGCGATGGCCCTGGCAAGAAACACACGTTTTTTCTGCCCGCCGGACAGCTCGCCAATCTGCCTGTGACGATACTCCTGCATATCTACCCGCGCCAGCGCGGCGTCAACACAGGCGTGATCATGCGCAGTGGGACGGCGTAGCCAGCCCATATGGCCGTAGCGTCCCATCATCACCACATCTTCTACCAGCACCGGAAATGACCAGTCCACTTCTTCTGATTGCGGAACATAAGCAATGAGGTTTTTTTTCAGCGCCTTGTTGACTGACTGTTGCAGGATAGTGATATCGCCCTGCGCAAGATGCACAAAGCCCATTAACGCTTTAAATAACGTAGACTTACCGGAACCATTTACGCCTACCAGCGCGGCGATTGAACCGCTAGGCACCTGAAAAGTGGCGTCCCGTAGGGCGGTATGACCGTTGCGATACGTCACCGTGACTTGATCAACGGTAATCGCAGATTGACTCATTGTTGACTCCTCAGTCCGTCGTTAATGCCGTTGACGATGGTTTCGGTCGTGACGCGCAGCAGATCCAGATAGGTTGGCACAGGGCCGTCAGCGGCGCTCAGAGAATCGACATACAGCACGCCGCCATAATGCGCGCCGGATTCACGCGCGACCTGGCGGGCCGGTTTATCGGAAACCGTACTCTCGCTAAAGATGGCGGGAATATGGTGCTTTTTAATGGTATCAATCACTTTACGCACCTGTTTTGGCGTCCCCTGTTGATCGGCGTTAATTGGCCAGAGATAAAGCTCTTTCATGTCGTTATCGCGCGCCAGGTAAGAGAACGCGCCTTCACTGGTGACCAGCCAGCGCTGATCGGCGGGAATTTTTTCCAGCTCGGCACGCAACGGATCGGCCATCTGGCGTATTTTCGCTTTATAGCGTTCGGCATTTTGCTTATAGATCTGCGCATTATCCGGATCGTACTTCACCAGGGCGTCGCGAATGTTATCGACATAAATCAGCGCGTTTTCTGCCGACATCCAGGCGTGCGGGTTCGGTTTACCGTTATACGGGCCTTCGGTAATGCCCATCGGTTTGACACCGGTGGAGACGACGACTTCCGGCACGCCGGAAAGGTGCTGATAAAAGCGGGCGAACCATCGCTCCAGGTTCAGACCATTCGCGAGGATAAGCTGTGCCCCCTGCGCTCGTTTAATATCGCCGGGCGTTGGCTGATACTCATGGATTTCAGCGCCGGGTTTGGTAATCGAGCTGACTTCCGCTGCGTCGCCCGCCACGTTTTTCGCCATGTCGGCAATAACGGTAAACGTGGTGATGACTTTAAATTTCTCTTTTGCATAGGCTGGCGATAGCGCGAGTATCGCGACAATACCGGCAATCAGGAGTGTTTTCAGACGATGTAGATTCGTCATAGTATCCCTCGCAACAATGTGGTTAATTAATCATCGAATATAGCCTTTGCTATGTTATATAGCACAAGGCATGAATAAATGAAAATAATTCTTATTTGCGTAATGGCGACGATATGCAGTGATAGTGCTAAAGAGGGATAAGATGTAAAATAAATGCGCCTTAATGTTCGGAGAGAGCACGATGCCTGGTAAACGTATCGCTCGTGAAAAACTGACGATCAAAAAAATGATCGCGCTGTATGAAAGCCAGTGCCCACAGGCGTCAGCGGTGCAGGGGCATTACGACGCGCTGTTCGCCTACGCGCAAAAACGTCTTGATAAATGCGTATTTGGCGAGGAAAAACCCGCCTGTAAGCAGTGCCCGGTGCACTGCTATCAGCCGGCTAAACGCGAGGAGATGAAGCAGATTATGCGTTGGGCAGGTCCGCGAATGCTTTGGCGGCATCCTGTCCTGACCGTGCGGCACCTTATCGACGATAAGCGCCCCGTTCCGGAATTGCCGGAAAAATATCAGCGCAAGAAGTGAAGGGGAAGCGCCAGGCCTACGGCGCGCATCATCTCCAGGCCGGATCAGATCCGGCAACCCGTTACGCTAACGCGTCTTTATCAATACCCAATCGCTTCATACGCGACAACAGGGTGGTTCGTTTAAGCCCCAGACGCTGCGCCGCGCCTTTTGGTCCAGCCACTACGCCATTGGTCTCTTTCAGCACGCGTATAATAAGCTGATATTCATCTTCGCCTTCTTTGGCGCTTTCAGTCGCAACAGGCGAGGTATCGGGTGTTACGGCGGTAATATCCGGCAGCGACAGTTGTAGCACATTGCCGCGCGTCAGCAGCACGGCGCGCTCGACGACATTCTCCAGCTCGCGAACGTTCCCCGGCCATTCCATGCTGCTGAGCGTGCGCAGCGTTTCAGCGGGAATGCTGTCGATATTACGCCCCATTCGGCGGGCGATTTTGAAGGTGAACGCTTTGACCAGTAGTGGAATATCTTCCGGACGTTCGCGTAACGGAGGAAGCTGGATCGGAAATACATTCAGCCGATAGTAGAGATCGTTACGGAATTCGCGATCGGCGACCATTTTTTCCAGATCGCGGTTAGTCGCGGCGATCAGCCGCACGTCGGTCTGGATCAGTTTATTGCTGCCGAGACGTTCAAACTCTTGCTCCTGAAGGACGCGCAGCAGCTTAGGCTGTAGCTCCAGCGGCATGTCGCCCACTTCATCCAGAAACAGCGAGCTTTTATCCGCCAGCTCGAAACGGCCAATCCGCTGCGCGCTGGCGCCGGTAAACGCGCCGCGCTCATGACCAAACAAATCGCTTTCCAGCAGCCCCGCCGGCATCGCGGCGCAGTTCATCTTTACCATCCTGCGTCCGCTACGTCCGCTCAGGTTGTGAATGGCGCGGGCAATCAACTCTTTACCGGTTCCCGTTTCGCCCAGAATCAGCACGGTACTGTCGCTCTGCGCCACCATCTCAACCTGCTTTAGCACGTTGTACATCGCTTCGCTGCGCCCGATGATCTCGCCAAACTCGCTGTCGACGTTATTAAGCTGCTCCGTGAGCGCCAGATTTTCGTCGACCAGGCGTTCCTTCAGACGGTGGATTTCCTGATAGGCCAGCGCATTATCCACGGCAATGGCTACCCGTTCGGCAATCTGACGCAGCAGCTTGAGGTTGGCGGTGGTAAACACTTTTTCTTCGCACTGGGCCAGTTTGAGCACGCCAAGCATCGTCTTGCCGGACATCAACGGCAGCAGGCAAAGCGTCTGGATCTGATTGCCCCAGGTATCGAACAGCATTCGTTCGTAGGGGGCAAGCGGATCGCGTTCGTTGAGGTTGATAAGCAGCATCTCTTTACTTTTAAAGACGCGCTCCGTGAGCGTGCCGGCTTCGTCGACTTCGCTCTGTTCGTGCGCCGGATGATGCTCATCAAGGTAGTGGGTGGAGTAGATATTCAGCTTATTTTTGCGATGGCTGCGCAACACGATGCTGATCGCGTCGATATTGAAATAGTGGTGGATCTCTTTTGCGACTTCGCTTACCAACTCATCAATATCCAGACGCGACAGGACGGCGTTGGTAATCGCAACCAGAATACGGAAGTTATCGCGTTCGCGGCACAACAGATCATAATCGACATTATTGTTTACCCGGTTTTGAATTTGCTCGGCGACCACGCCGACAATTTGGGTAAACGTATGCAGACGGTCATATTCCTTTTCACTCCAGGGGCGATCTTCCTGACGGATGAATTCGCAGCCGCCGAAAATACGGCCCTCCGCGGCTAAAGGAAGCAGACAGCAATGACCAAATTCAGGGTAGAGGCCGCTCGCGGCAAGCTGCGGCCAGGTTTCGGTAAACTCATGGAAATTACAGTGCAATGCATCGGGGCGAGAAAGGATGCGACGTACCGGGCCGTGCGCCAGTACGGTTTCATCTTCATATTCAACAGGACGGCCATTTTCTCGCGTCGCATAATATTGTGCGCGTTGCGACTGCGCCTGCCATAGCACAATGCCGGCGCTGTCGGCGAGCGCTGAACGCTTTACCAGTTGCGAAAGCGCTTCACTGAGCGACGCCAAATCGGGCTGCTGCAATAAGGTACGAGTGATATCGAACAAGCCTTGCTGTCCAAGATCGCTCATGGGTGTATACGACATGTTGCTTTTCCAGGAAAATACCGCAAAACGGTGCGAAAACGGTAAATGAATTATAGGTATAAGTCGTAAGTTATTGCCGGATGGCTGACCGCAAACTCGCTGGTCACACACTCCGTAGGCCTGATAAGCAAAGCGCCATCAGGCGTTAATGCAGCGTTAATGCCGGATCTCGCCGCAAATGCGTCTTATCCGGCCTACAGTATGCTGCCAACAGGCTGCTAGCATATACGAGGTAATGGTTCGGCGTGTGGCAAATCAAGGGTTCGCTTCACGCCATAGAGTCCGGCTAAGCGAACGCCTTTGCGTTCCACGACTTCGCCAATCAGCGCCGCATCACGTCCCAGCGGATGCGCGCGTAATGCCGCCAACGCCCGATCTGCGGCCTGCCGTTCAACGGCAATCACCAGTTTTCCTTCGTTGGCAAAGTTCAGGGCATCCAGCCCCAACAGCTCGCAGACGCCGCGCACGGCAGGTTTGAGCGGCAGTGCGGATTCGGACAATTCAATACCGTAACCGCAGGACGCCGCAAACTCATGGGCGACCGCATTCACGCCGCCGCGCGTGGCGTCACGCAATGCCTTCACTCCGTCAATATGACGCAACGTCTGAATAAGCGGCGTTAATACTGCGCAGTCGCTCGCCAGCTCGCCATCCAGTCCCAGTTGCTCACGCAGGTTGAGGATAGTGGCGCCGTGATCGCCAAGCGTACCGCTGACTAACAGCACATCGCCAACGCTCAGCGTTTGCGCGCCCCAGTGAATATCGGCGGGAATCGCCCCCATGCCGGCAGTGTTGATAAACAATTTATCCGCCGCGCCGCGCTGCACAACTTTGGTGTCGCCGGTTACAATGGCGATACCCGCTTCCCGTGCGGTCGCCGCCATGCTATTGACCACGCTTTTTAACGTCTCCATCGGCAGCCCTTCTTCAAGGATAAAGCCGCAGGAGAGATAGCGGGGGATCGCGCCGCTCACCGCAACGTCGTTCGCCGTACCGCAAATCGCCAGTTTGCCGATATTGCCGCCGGGGAAAAAGAGCGGATCGATCACATAGCTATCGGTAGAAAACGCCAGACGGTCGCCCTCCGCCGTCAGTTGCGCCAGCTCCAGACGCGCCTGATCTTCTTGTTCCGCCAGCCACGGGTTGGCAAAGGCCTCCATAAACAGGCTATTAATCAACTGTTGCATAGCCTGGCCGCCGCTGCCGTGGGCGAGTTGTATATTGTTCAAACTTCACACTCCTGCTGACGATACTGATACCAGGCGGCGCATGCGCCTTCGGAAGAGACCATCAGCGCGCCGAACGCGGTCTCTGGATTACATGTTTTACCAAATAGCGGGCACTGATGCGGCTTGCATCTGCCGGTCAGCACTTCGCCGCAGCGGGCGCGCGGATCGTCATAGACCTGCTGTGGCGCTGGGCGGAAATGCGCTTCGGCGTCAAAGCGCTGATACTCCGGCGTCAGGTGGACGCCGGAGGATTCAATCACGCCCAGGCCGCGCCACTCGCTGTCGCCATTAACGCAGAACACATCGGCGATGGCCTGCTGCGCCAGCATGTTTCCGGCATCCGGCACCACGCGACGGTATTGGTTTTCAACCTGGCTTAGGGCCGCTATTTTCTGCTCAACCAGCATGACCACGCCTTGCAGTAGATCAAGCGGTTCGAATCCAGCCACCACCAGCGGGCGATGAAAATCGGCGGCGATAAACTGGTACGCCTCGGTGCCGATGACCATGCTGACGTGGCCTGGCGCAAGAAAGGCGTCAATGCCGTTGTCCGGCTGCTCCAGTAGGCTACGCAGCGTCGGGATCAGTGTAATGTGCTGGCAGAAAAAGTAGAAGTTTCGCACGTCACGCTGTTTTGCCTGCTGTAGCGTGATGGCGGTGGTCGGCATGGTGGTTTCAAAGCCCAGCCCGAAAAATACCACTTTGCGGGTCGGGTTATCCTGCGCCAGCTTCAGCGCGTCCATCGGAGAATAAACAATACGCACATCCGCGCCGCGCGCTTTAGCCTGCAACAGAGAACCCTGTTTCCCCGGCACGCGCATGGCATCGCCAAAGGTGCAGAAAATCACCTCCGGATGGCTGGCGATTTCCACGCAACTGTCGATGCGTCCCATTGGCAGCACGCAGACCGGACAACCGGGGCCGTGAATAAACTCCACGTTTTCGGGCAGTAACTGATCGAGACCAAATTTAAAAATCGCGTGGGTATGACCCCCGCAGACTTCCATAATGCGCAGCGGTCGTTCAGCAGTGTAAGGAAGAAGGGCGGCGCGTTCACGCAGGTGTTCAATGAGCTGCATTACCTGTTCCGGCGCACGGTACTCGTCAACAAAACGCATTATCTCTCCTCACCATACAGCAGTGCGCCGACGTCCGGCTCAACATCAAACATATTTTGTAGCGCGTCGAGCGTGTCGCGCGCTTCCGCTTCGTTAATGACGCTCATGGCGAATCCGACATGAACCAGCACCCACTGACCCAGACGCGGCTGACCGTTTTCATCACAACTGCCGACTAATGTGAGATCGACGTCGCGCTGAATGCCGCAGACGTCAACTTTTGCCTGATTGCCGTCAATGGCGCGGATTTGACCCGGAACGCCTATGCACATCGCTGCGCCTCCAGCCAGGCCAGCCACTGATCCATGCCTTCGCCGCTGGTGGCGGAAATCAGGATAATTTCAATCTCCGGGTTCACTTCACGCGCGCTGGCGATGCACTTCTCAACGTCAAAATTGAGGTAGGGCAGCAGATCGACTTTATTGAGCAGCATGAGCGACGCCGCGGCAAACATATGGGGATACTTCAGCGGCTTATCTTCACCTTCGGTCACGGAAAGCACTGCGACTTTATGCTTTTCGCCCAGATCGAAGCTGGCCGGGCAGACAAGATTTCCGACGTTTTCGATAAACAGAATACCGTGGTCATCCAGCGGCAGGCGCGGCGCGGCGTCGGCGATCATTTGCGCGTCAAGATGGCAGCCTTTACCGGTGTTGACCTGAATGGCGGGCGTGCCGGTAGCGCGGATGCGGGCGGCGTCGTTCACTGTCTGCTGGTCGCCTTCAATCACCGCGCACGGTACACGGTCTTTCAATTTCATCAGCGTTTCGGTCAGCAGGGTGGTTTTACCGGACCCGGGGCTGGACACCAGGTTGAGCACCAGTTGCTGGCGGGCGGCGAAACGGGCGCGGTTGCGCTCAGCCAGACGATTATTTTTGTCCAGCACGTCGATTTCAACCTCCAGCATCCGCCGCTGACTCATACCAGGCGCGTGGGTTCCGGCTTCGCCGTGGCCGTAATGCAGATCGCCTTCTGCGGTCTGACTTGGGGTAAAGTCAGGCGTTTTAATGCCGGTAATATTCAGCGCCGGGCGAGCCGCTGGGGCAAAGGGCGCGCTACGAAACGCTGAGTGCGGATTATGTTCATCGCCTTCTATATAAAGGTTGCCTTCAGCGCAACCGCAAGTCGTACACATCGCTTACTCCTGATCTTCTTCTTGTTACAGGCTTTCTGCCGGATGGCGACGCGAGCGTCTTATCCGGCATTAATCTTCAGTTTCATCAATCTCTATGCGCCGAATTTGTAAGCCGTCATCGGCCACAATTCGCAGCGTATCGCTATGACATTGCGGACAACGACGTACACGGTGGGTTAACAACGTGACATATTGTTGACAATGCTCACACCAGCATTCGGCTTCCTGTTCTTCGAGGTGCAGTTTACAACCTTCTGCTATCGTGCCGCGGCATACCAGATCAAAACAAAAGGAAAGAGCGCTGGTTTCCACGCAAGAAAATGCGCCAATTTTGATCCAGACGGCTGTCACACGTTTTGCACCGTATGCTGAAGCCTGTTGTTCAATCAATTCCAGTGCCCGTTGGCAGAGGGTGATTTCGTGCATATCGCCTCCCGTAGTGGTTGCCCCTGTAAAGCAATATTTATGCCAATATTTGTATCCCCTGGCAGGTTAATGTCGACGATGACGAAATGACATGTCGTCACCGCGTCGAAACGGCAGTAACTGTGCGCGTCTTCCATTAAAAACAATAAGTTAAAAATTGGCATGGAAAATGCTTAACGCAGGCATCTCTGTTAAACGGGTAACCTGACATGACTATTTGGGAAATAAGCGAAAAGGCCGATTACATCGCGCAACGGCATCGTCGCCTACAGGACCAGTGGCATATTTACTGCAACTCGCTGGTTCAGGGGATCACCCTCTCGAAAGCGCGCCTGCATCACGCAATGAGCTGCGCGCCGGAAAGGGATCTTTGCTTTGTCCTGTTTGAGCACTTTCGTATTTACGTCGCGTTGGCGGATGGTTTTAACAGCCACACCATTGAGTACTACGTTGAAACCAAAGATGGCGAAGATAAGCAATTGATTGCACAGGCGCAGCTCGATATCGACGGCAAGGTTGACGAACGGGTTAACAACCGCGATCGCGAGCAGGTGCTGGAGCACTATCTGGAAAAAATCGCCAGCGTTTACGACAGCCTCTATACCGCTGTAGAAACCAACTCGCCGGTTAATTTGCGCCAATTGGTAAAGGGACACAGCCCGGCTGTATAAGCCTGAGGCGTTGCCCGCTTTGATTCGCGATATGGCGTTGCGCCATGTCATGAATGTTTTGGGGATGGGCGTGTCGATAAGTGTCGAAAATGACATTTCAACGGCATGTTTTCGTCAAAAATGACAATCACCTGAGGAATGCCTGGTGAATCGTTTTGTAATTGCTGACTCCACTCTCTGTATCGGCTGCCACACCTGTGAGGCCGCCTGTTCAGAGACGCATCGCCAGCATGGCCTGCAGTCAATGCCGCGCCTGAAAGTGATGCTGAATGAAAAAGAATCTGCGCCGCAGCTCTGTCACCACTGTGAAGATGCGCCATGCGCCACGGTATGCCCGGTTAACGCGATTAATCGCGTTGACGGCGCTGTCCAGCTTAATGAAAGCCTGTGCGTGAGCTGCAAACTGTGCGGTATTGCCTGTCCGTTTGGCGCTATTGAGTTTTCCGGCAGCCGTCCGCTGCATATTCCGGCGAACGCCAATACGCCGAAAGCGCCGCCCGCGCCGCCAGCGCCTGCGCGCGTCAGTACGTTGCTCGACTGGGTGCCGGGCGTGCGCGCTATCGCGGTGAAATGCGACCTGTGCAGCTTTGACGAGCAAGGCCTGGCCTGTGTGCGGATGTGCCCGACTAAAGCGCTACACCTGGTGGAGAACACGGATATCGCCCGCGCCAGCAAACGTAAACGTGAGCTGACGTTTAATACCGATTTTGGCGATCTCACCTTGTTTCAGCAGGCTCAGAGTGGGGATGCATAATGAGTTCACTTTCACTGATTACTAGCGGCGTCGCGTGGTTTGCCGCCGCCGCCGTTCTGGCGTTTCTGTTTTCGTTTCATAAAGCGCTGAGCGGCTGGATTGCCGGTATCGGCGGCGCGGTCGGCAGCCTGTGTACGGCAGGCGCGGGGTTCACCGCGCTGACCAGCGCCGTTACGGTTAGCGGCGTGATGCCGTTTACCGGTCACATGCTGCAAATTACGCCGCTGAATGCTATCTGGCTGATTACGCTGGGGCTGTGCGGTCTGTTCGTCAGCCTGTTCAATATCGACTGGCATCGCCATCCACAGGTAAAAGCCAACGGACTGTTGATCAACCTGCTGATGGCGGCAGCCGTCTGCGCTGTGGTCGCCAGTAATCTGGGGACGATGGTGGTGATGGCTGAAATCATGGCGCTCTGCGCCGTGTTCCTTACCGGCGGTAGCAAAGAGGGCAAACTGTGGTTTGTGCTGGGCCGTCTCGGTACGCTGCTGCTGGCAATCGCCTGCTGGCTGGTGTGGCAGCGCTACGGCACGCTGGATCTGGGGCTGCTGGATCAACGCGCTCAGCAACTGCCGCTGGGCTCCGATATCTGGCTGCTCGGCGTTATCGGTTTTGGTCTGCTGGCCGGGATTATCCCGCTACACGGTTGGGTGCCGCAGGCGCACGCCAACGCCAGCGCTCCCGCCGCCGCGCTGTTCTCGACCGTGGTGATGAAAATCGGGCTGCTGGGCATTCTCTCGCTATCTCTGCTTGGCGGCAATGCGCCACTGTGGTGGGGCGTGGCGCTGTTGGTGCTTGGGATGATCACCGCCTTTGTCGGCGGTCTGTACGCGCTGATGGAGCATAACATTCAGCGCCTGCTGGCCTATCACACGCTGGAAAATATCGGCATCATTTTGCTCGGTCTGGGCGCAGGCGTTACCGGGATTGCTCTCAATCAGCCGGTACTGATCGCGCTGGGTCTGACCGGCGGGCTCTATCATCTGCTGAACCATAGCCTGTTCAAAAGCGTGCTGTTTCTGGGCGCGGGCAGCATCTGGTTCCGTACCGGTCATCGCGACATCGAAAAACTGGGCGGTATTGGTAAACGGATGCCGGTTATTTCTATCGCCATGCTGGTCGGTCTGATGGCGATGGCGGCGCTGCCGCCGCTGAACGGCTTTGCCGGCGAGTGGGTGATTTACCAGTCCTTCTTCAAACTGGGCAACAGCGGCGCGTTTGTTGGTCGTCTGTTAGGACCGCTGCTGGCGGTTGGCCTGGCGATTACCGGCGCGCTGGCGGTGATGTGTATGGCGAAAGTTTACGGCGTGACGTTCCTTGGCGCGCCGCGCACGAAGGAAGCTGAAAATGCCAGCTGCGCGCCGATCCTGATGGGCGTCAGCGTGGTGGCATTGGCGATTTGCTGCGTGATTGGCGGGGTTGCCGCGCCGTGGCTGCTGCCGATGATTTCCACTGCGGTACCGTTGCCGCTGGAAACCGCGCACACCACCGTATCGCAGCCGATGATCACGCTGCTGTTGGTCGCCTGTCCGCTACTGCCGTTCATCATTATGGCGATGTTCAAAGGCAACCGTCTGCCGTCGCGTTCTCGCGGCGCGGCCTGGGTGTGCGGCTACGACCATGAGCAGTCGATGGTGATTACCGCGCACGGTTTCGCCATGCCGGTGAAAGAGGCCTTTGCCCCGGTACTCAAATTGCGTAAATGGCTGAACCCGGTATCGCTGGTGCCGGGCTGGCAGAACGCGGCGGCCGCGGTGCTGTTCCGTCGTCTGGCGCTGATTGAGCTGGCGGTGCTGGTGGTGATTGTGGTTTCACGAGGAGCCTGAAAATGAGTGTGTTTTATCCGTTAATTCAGGCGCTGGTGCTATTTGCCGTTGCGCCATTGCTGTCCGGTATTACTCGCGTGGCGCGCGCCCGTCTACACAATCGCCGTGGGCCGGGCGTGTTGCAGGAGTACCGCGACATTATCAAACTGCTCGGTCGTCAGAGTATTGCGCCCGCTGATTCCGGCTGGGTTTTTCGCCTGACGCCGTTTGTGATGGTCGGCGTGATGCTGACTATCGCCACCGCGCTGCCGGTCGTCACCGTTGGATCTCCGTTGCCGCAACTGGGTGATTTAATCACCCTGATTTATCTGTTCGCGATTGCGCGCTTCTTCTTCTCTATTGCAGGCCTGGATACCGGCAGTCCGTTCACTGCGATCGGCGCCAGCCGTGAAGCGATGCTCGGCGTGCTGGTGGAGCCGATTCTGCTGCTGGGTCTGTGGGTAGCCGCGCAGGTGGCGGGTTCAACTCATATCAGCAATATCGCCGATACCATTTATCACTGGCCTGTCGCGCGCAGTATTCCGCTGATTCTGGCGCTGTGCGCCTGCGCCTTCGCCACCTTTATCGAAATGGGCAAGCTGCCGTTCGACCTGGCGGAAGCGGAGCAGGAGTTGCAGGAAGGGCCGTTGACCGAATACAGCGGTAGCGGCTTTGCGGTGCTGAAATGGGGCATCAGCCTGAAACAACTGGTGGTGCTGCAAATGTTCGTCGGCGTGTTTTTGCCGTGGGGACAGATGGAAACCTTCAGCGCAGGCGGACTGTTACTGGCGCTGGTGATTGCCGTCGTCAAGCTGATTGTCGGCGTACTGGTGATCGCCCTGTTTGAAAACAGCATGGCGCGACTGCGTTTTTGCGCCACTTCACGCGTGACCTGGGCCGGTTTTGGGTTTGCGTTTTTAGCCTTCGTCTCCTTGCTGGCGGCGTGATTTAAGAGAGTTTGAGCATGTCTGAAGAAAAATTAGGTCAACAATACCTTGCGGCGCTGCACCAGGCGTTTCCGGGCGTCGTGCTGGACGAAGCCTGGCAGACCAAAGATCAGCTGACTATTACGGTAAAAGTGAACTATCTGCCGGAAGCGGTGGAGTTTCTTTACTACCAGCAGGGTGGGTGGCTGTCGGTGCTGTTCGGTAATGACGAACGCCAGTTGTGCGGCCACTATGCCGTTTATTACGTGCTGTCGATGGAGCAGGGCACGAAGTGCTGGATTACCGTCCGCGTTGAAGTGGATGCCAATAAGCTGGAATTCCCATCCGTTACGCCGCGCGTGCCGGCTGCCGTGTGGGGTGAGCGCGAAGTACGCGACATGTACGGTTTAATCCCGGTCGGTCTGCCGGACGAGCGCCGTCTGGTGCTGCCGGACGACTGGCCGGATGAACTCTATCCGCTGCGTAAAGACAGCATGGATTATCGTCAGCGCCCGGCGCCGACCACCGATGCGGAAACCTACGAGTTCATTAACGAGCTGGGTGACAAGAAAAATAACGTGGTGCCGATTGGCCCGCTGCATGTCACTTCCGATGAACCGGGCCACTTCCGTCTGTTCGTCGATGGCGAAAACATTATCGACGCCGACTACCGCCTGTTCTACGTCCACCGTGGTATGGAAAAACTGGCGGAAACCCGCATGGGTTATAACGAAGTCACCTTCCTGTCGGATCGCGTGTGTGGTATCTGCGGCTTCGCGCACAGCACTGCCTACACCACTTCCGTGGAAAACGCGATGGGCATTCAGGTGCCGGAGCGTGCGCAGATGATCCGCGCCATTCTGCTGGAAGTGGAGCGTCTGCACTCGCACCTGCTAAACCTCGGCCTCGCCTGCCACTTTACCGGCTTTGACTCCGGCTTTATGCAGTTCTTCCGCGTGCGTGAAACCTCCATGAAAATGGCAGAGATCCTGACCGGGGCGCGCAAAACTTACGGTCTGAACCTGATCGGCGGGATTCGCCGCGATCTGCTCAAAGAGGACATGATCCAGACCCGTCAACTGGCGCAGCAGATGCGTCGTGACGTGCAGGAGCTGGTGGACATGCTGCTGAGCACGCCGAATATGGAACAGCGTACCGTGGGTATCGGCCGTCTGGACCCGGAAATTGCCCGCGACTTCAGTAATGTCGGCCCGATGGTGCGCGCCAGCGGTCACGCCCGCGACACCCGCGCCGACCACCCGTTTGTCGGCTACGGTCTGCTGCCGATGGAAGTACATAGCGAGCAGGGTTGCGACGTGATTTCTCGTCTGAAAGTCCGTATCAACGAAGTCTACACCTCGCTGAATATGATCGATTTCGGTCTGGATAATCTGCCGGGCGGCCCGCTGATGGTGGAAGGATTCACCTATATTCCGCACCGTTTTGCGCTCGGCTTCGCTGAAGCGCCGCGTGGTGACGATATCCACTGGAGCATGACCGGCGACAACCAGAAGCTGTACCGCTGGCGCTGCCGTGCCGCGACTTACGCCAACTGGCCGACGCTGCGCTATATGCTGCGCGGCAACACCGTCTCCGACGCGCCGCTGATTATCGGCAGCCTCGACCCGTGCTACTCCTGTACCGACCGGATGACGGTGGTCGATGTGCGTAAGAAGAAGAGCAAAGTCGTGCCGTACAAAGAACTTGAGCGCTATAGCATTGAGCGTAAAAACTCGCCGCTGAAATAAGGAATCGCCATGTTTACCTTTATCAAAAAAGTTATCAAAACCGGCACGGCGACCTCGTCTTATCCGCTGGAGCCGATTGCGGTTGATAAAAACTTCCGCGGCAAGCCGGAACATAATCCGCAGCAGTGCATCGGCTGCGCCGCCTGCGTTAATGCCTGCCCGTCGAACGCGCTGACGGTGGAAACCTTACTGGCAACCAATGAGCTGGCGTGGCAGTTCAACCTTGGCCGCTGCATCTTCTGCGGTCGCTGCGAAGAGGTGTGCCCGACGGCGGCGATCAAACTGTCGCAAGAGTACGAACTGGCAGTGTGGAAGAAAGAAGATTTCCTGCAACAGTCCCGCTTCGCGCTGTGCAACTGCCGCGTGTGCAATCGTCCTTTCGTGGTACAGAAAGAGATCGACTACGCCATTGCGCTGCTTGCGCACAACGGCGACAGCCGCGCGGAAAACCACCGCGAAAGCTTTGAGACCTGCCCGGACTGTAAGCGTCAGAAATGCCTGGTGCCGTCCGACCGTATTGAACTGACTCGCCATATGAAAGAGGTCAGCTAATGAGCAATTTATTAGGCCCGCGTGACGCCAACGGCATTCCGGTACCGATGACGGTGGATGAATCCATCGCCAGCATGAAGGCGTCTTTACTGAAAAATATTAAGCGTTCGGCATACGTTTACCGCGTGGACTGCGGCGGCTGTAACGGCTGTGAAATCGAAATCTTTGCGACGCTTTCGCCGCTGTTTGATGCCGAGCGTTTCGGCATCAAAGTAGTACCGTCGCCGCGTCATGCCGATATTCTGCTGTTTACCGGCGCGGTGACCCGCGCCATGCGCTCTCCGGCGCTGCGCGCCTGGCAGTCGGCACCGGACCCGAAAATCTGTATCTCTTACGGCGCCTGCGGCAACAGCGGCGGCATCTTCCATGATCTGTACTGCGTCTGGGGCGGTACCGACAAAATCGTCCCGGTGGATGTGTATATTCCAGGCTGCCCGCCAACGCCTGCCGCCACGCTGTACGGATTTGCGATGGCGCTTGGCCTGCTGGAGCAGAAAATCCACGCCCGCGCGCCGGGTGAGCTGGACGATCAGCCCGCAGAGATCCTGCATCCGGATATGGTGCAGCCGCTGCGCGTGAAGGTGGATCGCGCGGCGCGCCGGCTGGCGGGTTATCGCTATGGTCGTCAGATCGCCGATGATTACCTGACACAGTTGGGGCAGGGCGAGCAGCAAGTGGCGCGTTGGCTGGAAGTGGAAAACGATCCGCGTTTAACCGAAATTGTCACCCATCTCAATCATGTTGTTGAAGAGGCGCGTATCCGATGAGCGAACAGGTGGTGTTCAGTCAACTGAGCCGTAAGTTTATTGATGAGAACGATGCGACGCCTGCCGAGGCGCAGCAGGTTGTCTATTACAGCCTGGCGATTGGTCACCACCTGGGGGTTATCGATTGTCTGGAGGCCGCGCTCACCTGCCCATGGGATGAGTATCTGGCGTGGATCGCCACCCTGGAAGCCGGTAGCGATGCCCGGCGTAAAATGGAAGGCGTGCCGAAGTATGGCGAGATCGTCATCGATTTCAACCATGTGCAAATGCTGGCGCGCGCGTTTGATGAGGCGCGCGCCGCGCAGACCCCGCAGCAGCAAGAATGGAGCAAACTGATGCTCAGTATGCTGCATGACATTCATCAGGAAAGCGCCATCTACCTGATGGTGAGGAGGCTTCGTGACTGACGTTTTACTCTGTGTCGGCAACAGCATGATGGGCGACGACGGCGCAGGCCCGTTACTGGCGGAAATGTGCGCGGCGCAGCCGAAGGGGAATTGGGTGGTGATTGATGGCGGCAGCGCGCCGGAAAACGACATTGTGGCGATTCGCGAACTGCGCCCGCAGCGTCTGTTGATTGTCGACGCCACCGACATGGGGCTTAATCCGGGCGAGATCCGCATTATCGATCCGGATGATATCGCCGAAATGTTTATGATGACCACCCACAATATGCCGCTCAACTACCTTATCGATCAGCTGAAAGAGGATGTCGGCGAGGTGATTTTTGTTGGTATCCAGCCGGATATCGTCGGGTTTTATTATCCGATGACTCAACCGATTAAGGACGCGGTAAACATCGTCTATCAGCGCCTGGAAGGCTGGCAGGGAAACGGCGGATTTGCCGCGCTGGAAGCGCCGGAGGCGTAAAATGCGCACATATTTAAGGAGAATTTGTGTTACACGGCAAAGGTTGTAAGAAGGACGTGAAGATTATCGTATGGAGCGGACTGCTATTTCTCTGCCTCGCCGCACGCGCACTGGCCACCGGTGTTGTCGGTTACCTGCCGATGAGCGACGGTGGATATGCGCAAAAGCGTGCGCTAAAGTCTCTGTTGACCCTGCCTTATTCTGTATCGCCCGACCAGACCTGGCATTTTCGCCAGGTCGGAGTCAGTGGCGTGACGCTACTGCCGGAGCCGAAAAAAGATAACGAATGGCGGATTAGCGGAAAAGACAGAGCCGGTAATTCGTGGGTTGTCCCGGTGGGAAGGCTGATTAATTTGGCGGGTAATGCGCAATTTTATCGCGCTGACCTCGATCGTAACGGCATTCAGGATCTGGTTATCTGGTTGGGCAATCCTGGGTTGGGCCTGGCGCCGAGCGCGCAATACATCATTTTCACCTTTCTCAAGAATGGCCGCCCCTGCGTCTTTGAACCGTGGGGGTTTTATACCGCCACCGATACTGGCGTCGATGATTTGCTTGATTTACAGGGCAATGGGCGCACGCAACTGTTGGATATGCAGTTTGACTCAGGCTACTGGATAACCAATTTATATCAGGTGAAGGACGCCCGCTGGCAGCGCGTACACGGCTGGTTTGGCCGGTTGAGTTATCCGGCGCTGACCCGCTTTAATCACTATCCTGGCCGTAAATTAATTATCAAACCTATTGCCGGAAGGAATCCGCAAACGGACGATCTTTCCCTTACGCGGCGCTGTTTAATACGCGGTAACGTATTGCCAGGCGTTAATCAGGATTGATGCCAGTTTCGGTGCAGAGTTGGCTGGCTATCACTGCAAATCTTGACCACCACTGGCGACATTACGTGTCATCGACACTTGTGACGATGACACGTAAATGCTCACGAAAATAGAAATAATATTCTTAAATAACAATGAAATAAAAATTGGCACGATTCGTGTATATATCGGCACATCATCTGTTATTGCTGGAGAATTTGATGAACCGTTTCATCATTGCAGACGCGAGTAAGTGCATTGGTTGCCGTACCTGTGAAGTGGCTTGCGTCGTATCCCATCAGGAAAATCAGGATTGCGCATCGCTAACCCCTGAAACCTTTTTACCTCGTATCCATGTCATCAAAGGCGTGAATGTTTCCACGGCAACGCTGTGTCGCCAGTGTGAAGACGCGCCGTGCGCCAACGTTTGCCCGAATGGCGCCATCAGCCGTGACAAAGGCTTTGTTCATGTGATGCAGGAACGCTGCATTGGCTGTAAAACTTGCGTAGTGGCATGTCCTTACGGCGCCATGGAAGTGGTGGTACGTCCGGTGGTTCGCAATAGCGGCGCGGGGCTGAACGTGCGTGCCGAAAAAGCCGAAGCCAACAAGTGCGATCTGTGTCACCACCGTGAAGCCGGTCCGGCCTGTATGGCCGCTTGCCCAACGCACGCCCTCATCTGCGTGGACCGCAATAAGCTCGAACAGCTGAGCGCGGAAAAACGCCGTCGTGCGGCGCTGGATTCAACGGCATCGCTGCTTTTCTGATTTCAGCGATTGCGCGTAGAATACGCCACAAAGCATTGCCGGATGGCGGCATCAATGCCTTATCCGGTCTACGGTCCGTGCGGTTGTAGGCCTGATAAGCGTCGCGCCATCAGGCATCCGGGTTCGATGATGGCGGGAAAATAAGATGGCGATAGACACACCTTCCGGCGTACAGCTACGCATTCGGGGCAAAGTACAGGGCGTCGGTTTTCGTCCTTTTGTCTGGCAGCTGGCGCAGCAGTTGCGATTACACGGCGACGTGTGTAATGACGGCGACGGCGTCGTCGTTCGGCTGCTGGAAGAACCGTCGCAATTTATTGCCGCGCTCTATCAGGATTGCCCGCCGCTGGCGCGCATTGACAGCGTTGAACACGCGTCGTTGGTATGGGAGCGGGCGCCGACGGATTTCGCTATTCGTCAGAGCGCAGGCGGTTCGATGAACACGCAAATCGTGCCGGATGCGGCGACCTGCCCGGCATGTCTTGCCGAGATGAATACCCCAGGCGAGCGGCGCTACCGTTATCCTTTCATCAATTGCACCCACTGTGGACCACGCTTCACCATTATTCGCGCTATGCCCTATGACCGGCCATTTACGGTGATGGCGGCGTTTCCCTTGTGTCCGGAATGCGACAGCGAATACCGCGATCCGTACGATCGCCGTTTTCATGCCCAGCCCGTTGCCTGTCCGTCATGCGGGCCGCATCTTGAGTGGCGGAGCCAACATGAGCGAGCGGAAAAAGAGGCGGCTTTGCAGGCGGCGGTCGCCCAACTGAACGCCGGAGGCATTATTGCCGTTAAAGGGCTGGGTGGTTTTCATCTGGCCTGCGATGCGCGCAATGATAACGCAGTGGCGATGCTGCGGGCGCGTAAACATCGCCCGGCGAAACCATTGGCGGTGATGTTGCCCACGGCGCAAACGCTGCCGACCGCGGCGCGTTCGCTGCTGACCACGCCAGCGGCCCCGATTGTACTGGTGGATAAGCAGTATGTACCTTCGCTGAGTGAGGGCATCGCGCCAGGACTTACGGAAGTGGGCGTGATGCTGCCAGCCAACCCATTGCAGCATCTCTTGTTGCAGGCGCTCGATTACCCGCTGGTGATGACATCCGGCAACCTGAGCGGCAAACCGCCCGCCATCACCAACGAACAGGCGCTGGACGATTTACACGATATTGCCGATGGTTTTCTGTTGCACAATCGCGACATTGTACAGCGCATGGACGACTCTGTCGTGCGCGACAGCGGCGAAATGCTGCGTCGTTCGCGGGGATACGTGCCGGACGCGATTGCGTTGCCGCCCGGATTTCGCGATGTGCCGCCGATACTTTGTCTGGGCGCGGATCTGAAAAATACGTTCTGTCTGGTACGCGGCGAACAGGCGGTTGTCAGCCAACATTTGGGCGATCTCAGCGATGACGGTATCCAGGCGCAGTGGCGCGAGGCATTGCGCCTGATCCAGTCAATCTACGATTTTACCCCAGAGCGTATCGTCTGTGATGCGCATCCGGGCTATGTTTCTAGTCAGTGGGCCAGTGAGATGCGTCTGCCGACAGAGACGGTGTTACACCATCATGCCCATGCGGCGGCTTGCCTGGCCGAGCATGGTTGGCCGCTGGACGGCGGAGAGGTGATTGCCCTGACGGTAGACGGTATCGGCATGGGTGAGAATGGCGCGCTATGGGGCGGAGAATGTTTGCGGGTCAATTATCGCGAATGCGAACATTTAGGCGGTTTACCCGCCGTGGCGCTGCCGGGAGGCGATCTGGCTGCCAAACAGCCGTGGCGTAATCTGTTAGCGCAGTGCCTGCGCTTTGTGCCGGACTGGCAGGATTACCCGGAGACGGCGGGGCTGCAACAACAAAACTGGAGTGTCCTGGCGCGCGCCATTGAGCGCGGCGTCAATGCCCCGTTGGCCTCTTCCTGCGGGCGGTTGTTTGACGCGGTGGCTGCCGCGCTTCGCTGCGCGCCAGCATCGCTTAGCTATGAGGGCGAGGCCGCCTGCGCGCTGGAGGCGCTGGCCTCTCAATGCGCTAACGTTGAGCATCCGGTAACGATGCCGCTTAACGGCGCTCAACTGGACGTCGCTGTTTTCTGGCGGCAATGGTTGAACTGGCAGGCCACGCCCGCGCAACGCGCCTGGGCTTTTCATGATGCGCTGGCGTGCGGGTTTGCCACGCTAATGCGCCAACAGGCTACGGCGCGGGGGATAACCACTCTGGTCTTCAGCGGCGGGGTGATACACAACTGCTTACTGCGCGCGCGTCTTGCCTTTTATCTTTCTGATTTTAAATTGTTATTTCCGCAGCGGTTACCGGCGGGCGACGGCGGACTGTCGTTTGGACAGGGCGTGATTGCTGCAGCGCGAGCATTAAGGGAAGTATAGGGCACCGGATGGCGGCTGCGCCTTATCCGGCGCGTAAACAGATGCTCACTCGTAGGCCGGATAAGACGCGAAGCGGCGCCATCCGGCATCACAGGCTTATACGGACAACGTTTTCAGCAGTGCAAAGGCCTCTTTCATGCGGTCTTCACTCACCACAAAGGCGCGTAGCTGGCCTTCTCCACTCATGCCTTTGGCAATCATACCGTCAGATTCTGCGGTAATCTGCCAGCTTAAATCGCGGCGCTGAGTTTCTCCCGCCAGATGCAGCGGCAGTTCCGGCGTTTTGACTTTGACCAGCATCGCCGGTAGCTTCAGCGGCGCGTTGCCGCCGAGCAGATTTTTCGCCAGGTACATCGCGCTTAACTGGATCGGTTGCAGGAAGGGCAGCACCTGACCATTGATTTCCGCGCAATCGCCGATCGCATAAATATCCGGGTGACTGGTCTGTAGATAGCTATCCACGCAGACGCCGCGGTTGACGACTACCCCGGCGCGGCGCGCCAGAGCGGTTTCCGGGCGTAAGCCGGTGGCGGCAATCACCGCATCGACCTCAATACTACGCTGGCTTGCCAGTGTAGCGCGGATACCGGCTTCGATTTTCTCCAGTTTTTGCAACTGCGATTTCAGCAGCAGATGCACCCCCATATCGGTCAGGTGATGCTGTAAGCGACTGCTCACTTCCGGTGGCATCAGTGAGGCGAGAAGGCTGGCGGCGTTATCCATCAGCGTTACCGTTTTCCCGGCGCGGCAGAAATCCATCGCTAATTCACTGCCAATGAGACCGCCGCCGACAATCAGCACCCGCTGCGCGTCGCGCAGTGGTGTCTCACAGGCGCGGTACTCCTGCTGGTTATTCAAAGTAAGCATTAACTCACGTCCTGCAATCGGCGGCACAAAGGCTGCCGCCCCGGTCGCCAGTACCAGCTTGTCGTACTGCCACTGCTTATCCTGACTTTTCACCACATGGGCATCGGCATCAATGTCAGTAACCCAGGTATGCGGGAACAGTCGTAGATTAAACTGTTCAGCAAATTCCCCCGCTAACTGGCGGGTGAGATCATCGGCGCGCTGCGACTGGCTGATAACGTGGCTGAGATCGGGCTTGTTGTACTCATCCATGCTGTCCGCCGCAATCAGAGTTAACGGCACATGCGCATCTTGTTTACGGATATTTTTGACGAGCTGGCGGGCGGCGAAGCCCGACCCAATAATGATGATCCCCCGACTCATTTTGCCTCCGTCGCCAGTACGTCGAACACGTCTTTACCTAATGAACATTCCGGGCACAGGAAGTTATCCGGCACCTCGCTCCACGGCGTACCCGGCGCGACATCCTGCAACGGCTCGCCCAGCGCAGGGTCGTAAATCCACTGGCATACGCTGCATTGCATTTTAGGACCGAGGTCTGCGGCGGCGCAGGTTGTGATTTCTTCGGCTGGCGCGGTTTTCTGTGTGGTTTCCGGCAGCGGAGTAAGCGCCCACTGACGCGCGATGTCGCGACCATGCTGACGGCACAACTCCAGCGCATCCAGATCCGGACGCCATTTCGCTTTCAGACTCAGGGACATTTCAAAACCGGCATCCTGTAAGCGCGTGGACAGTCGATCCACCGCGCCGCCGCTCCAGCCATGAGAACCGAAGGCGCTGGCGCGTTTGTTGCGAAAGCGCAGGCCGGTCATCTCTTCCACCAGACCAGCGATTTTCGGCATCATCACGTTGTTCATGGTAGAAGTGCCGACCAGCACGCCTTTCGAACGGAAGACATTGGTCAGTATTTCATTTTTATCGCTGCGGGCGACGTTAAAGATTTTGACCGCCACGTTGGGGTCCACTTCATTGATACCCTGCGCGATGGCATCCGCCATCATGCGAGTATTGTTCGACATGGTGTCGTAGAAAATAGTGATACGATCTTCCTGATAGTCTGCCGTCCATTTCAGATACAGTTCCACGATTTGCGTTGGGTTGTCGCGCCATACCACGCCGTGTGAGGTGGCAATCATATCCACCGGCAGGTTGAAGCCGAGGATTTCGGTAATTTTTGGCGTTACCAGACGGCTGAACGGCGTCAGGATATTGGCGTAGTAGCGCTGGCATTGTTCAAACAGTTCGGTTTGGTCCACTTCATCATTGAACAGGCGCTCGTCGCAGTAGTGCTGACCAAAGGCGTCGTTGCTGAATAACACCGCGTCGCCGGTCATATAGGTCATCATGCTGTCCGGCCAGTGCAGCATCGGCGTTTCCACGAAGATCAACTGCTTGCCGTTGCCGATATCCAGCGTATCGCCGGTTTTCACCACCTTAAAATTCCATTCCGGGTGATGGTGATGGCCGTTGATAGAGTCAATGGCGTTGGCGGTACAGTAGATAGGCGTGTCCGGGATCTGCGCCATCAGTTCGGTCAGCGCGCCTGCATGGTCTTCTTCGGCATGGTTAATGATGATGTAGTCGATGTCCGCGAGGTCGATTTCACTGCGCAGATTTTGCACAAACTCACGGCTAAACTTATGATCGACGGTATCGATCAGCACATTCTTTTCTTCACGAATGAGATAGCTGTTATAGCTGCTGCCACGCAGCGTTTTGTATTCAGTGCCGTGAAAATCACGTACTTCCCAGTCGCGTTGGCCAACCCAATGAATATTATTTTTAACCAGAATAGACATAACCACCTCAATTCATTCAACGTTTGCAAAAAGTTGTTTTGCTTATTGCAGGTAGTGTGCCAACTTTACATCTTATTGATTTATATAAAATTATAATAATTTTGTATTTTTGGTATAGTCAAAAAGACTATAAATGATGCTGTCAATATGACACTATAGATTGTCAAAATGACAATGAGGTAACCATGAGTTTTCCGTGGAGGTATTGGCGGGCATCGCCATTGAGTTACAACGCGGCATTGGGCATCAGGATCGTTTTCAGCGGCTGATTACTACGCTGCGTCAGGTGCTGGCGTGCGACGCCTCGGCGCTGTTACGTTATGAATCACGACAATTTATTCCACTGGCGATTGATGGCCTGGCGCAGGACGTCCTCGGCAGACGTTTTACCCTGGAAGGGCATCCGCGCCTGGAAGCCATCGCCCGCGCGGGGGACGTGGTGCGTTTTCCGGCCGATAGCGATTTGCCCGATCCGTATGACGGGTTAATTCCCGGACAGGAAAGCCTGAAAGTCCACGCCTGTGTTGGTCTGCCGCTGTTTGCCGGACAGAACCTCATCGGTGCGCTGACCCTTGATGCTATGACGCCGGAGCAGTTCGAGGTATTTAGCGATGAAGAGCTACGGCTTGTCGCCGCGCTGGCCGCCGGGGCATTGAGTAATGCGCTGTTAATTGAACAACTGGAAAGCCAGAACATGCTGCCGGGGTCGTCAGGCGTGTTCGAACCGATAAAAGAGACGCACATGATCGGCCTGTCGCCGGCGATGACGCAGTTGAAAAAAGAGATCGAGATTGTGGCGGGCTCCGATCTTAACGTGCTGATCGGCGGTGAAACGGGGACCGGTAAAGAGCTGGTGGCGAAAGCTATTCACCAGGGCTCCCCCAGAGCGGTCAATCCGCTGGTCTATCTCAACTGCGCCGCGCTGCCGGAAAGCGTGGCGGAGAGCGAGTTGTTTGGTCATGTAAAAGGGGCTTTTACCGGGGCTATCAGTAATCGTAGCGGTAAGTTTGAAATGGCGGATAACGGTACGCTGTTTCTGGATGAGATTGGCGAACTGTCGCTGGCGCTACAGGCCAAGCTACTTCGCGTGTTGCAGTATGGCGATATTCAGCGCGTCGGCGACGATCGTAGCCTGCGCGTGGATGTGCGGGTGTTGGCGGCGACCAACCGTGACCTGCGTGAAGAGGTGCTGGCGGGGCGTTTTCGCGCCGACCTGTTCCATCGCCTGAGCGTTTTCCCGCTCTTTGTGCCGCCGCTGCGCGAGCGCGGCGATGATGTGGTGTTGCTGGCGGGCTATTTTTGCGAGCAGTGCCGACTGCGGCTGGGGCTGTCCCGCGTGGTACTGAGTCCCGGCGCGCGCCGCCATTTGCTCAACTATGGTTGGCCGGGCAACGTCCGGGAGCTGGAACATGCCATTCACCGTGCGGTTGTACTGGCGAGAGCGACCCGGGCAGGGGATGAGGTGGTACTGGAGGAGCAGCATTTTGCCTTGTCAGAGGACGTTTTACCCGCGCCGTCTGCGGAAAGCTTTCTGGCGCTGCCGGCCTGCCGCAATTTGCGCGAATCGACGGAGAACTTCCAGCGAGAGATGATTCGCCAGGCGCTGGCGCAAAATAATCACAACTGGGCGGCCAGTGCGCGGGCGCTGGAAACCGACGTCGCCAACCTGCATCGGCTGGCGAAGCGTCTGGGACTGAAGGATTAGATAATCCCCGCCTGGTAGAAATCCTGCAGGTTAATGGCGCCGGTGAGTTTGCCGTTTTCATCGACCACTGGCGCGGCGGTAATTTTGCGTTTCATCAGGAGCTCTTTGGCGTCAATGGCGCGGCTTTGCGCCTGGAGCGTAATACCGTTGGGCGTCATGGCTTCGCTTACTGGCGTGGTGAGCGCGCCGCCGCCTACCAGCCAGCGACGCAGGTCGCCGTCGGTAAAGACGCCTTTCACAACATGTTGCTCATCGCAAACCGCCACCAGCCCCAGCCCGGTACGGCTAAGTTCCAGCATGGCATCCATCACGCTGGTGGCGAGCATCACCTGCGGTATTGCATCGCCCTGGCGCATCAGGTGATGCACATTATTGAGCAAACGCGCGCCCAGTGCGCCAGCCGGATGCGAACGGGCGAAATCTTCTTCGTTAAAACCGCGCGCCTGCATGACCGCCATCGCCAGCGCATCGCCCATCATCAGCGTATTGACGGTACTGGATGTCGGCGCCAGATGCATCGGGCAGGCTTCACGCTCGACGGAAATATCCAGAACGGCTTTTGCCGCTCGCCCCAGCGGAGAGTGAAGTTTACCGGTCATCGCCAGCAGCGCGACGGATTTATCTTCCAGACGCGGGATGATGAGGTCGAGTTCTTTTGCGCCGCCGGAATAGGAGATAAATAACATCACGTCGCGGCTTTCAATCATCCCCAGATCGCCATGCAGTGCTTCCGCCGGATGAACAAAAAAAGCGGGAGTACCGGTACTGGCAAGCGTCGCGGCGATTTTTTTACCAATATGACCTGACTTGCCAATACCGGAAACGATCACTTTGCCTTCACAGTGAATAATGATATTGGCGGCGCGGACAAAATCATCGCCCAGACGCTCCGGCAGACGGCTGGCTTCCTGTAGCTCCAGCATTAAGGTCTGACGGCCCGCGTTTAGTAGTGCATCACTCATTGCTTTCTCCGGTTATGATTACTTCAATCCCTTTTGCTTCCAGCGCCTGACGAAATGCCGGATCGATCCCCGCGTCCGTGATCAGTTTGTCGACGGTTTCCAGACTGCACACCACATTGGGGCTTTTACGACCAAATTTTGAGGAGTCCGCCATCAGAATCACCTCGCGTGCTGCATTGCACATTGCGTTACTGACGGTGTAAACCTCATTGAACGTGGTCACACCGACATTCAGGTCAATACCGTCAGTTCCCATGAAAAGTTTATCAAAGCTGAATTGCTCAAAGGCGTTTTCCGCCAGTTGACCGTGAAACGACGCCGATTTTTTACGGAAGGTGCCGCCGGGCATCAGGATAGTTTGTTCGTTGTCCAGTTCCGATAGCGCGTTAACAATATGGAGGCTGTTGGTCATCACCGTGATGTTGCTAAAACGCGAAAGCAACGGCACCATCTGTAACACGGTACTTCCGGCGTCCAGAATAATGGAATCGCCATCATGGATATATTTCACAGCGGCTGCGGCTATCAGCGCTTTTTTGTGGGTGTTGATAAGCGTTTTGTGATCAATAGGCGGATCGGACTCTTCTTTATTCAACACCACGCCGCCATAGGTGCGGATGACGGTTCCGGCATTTTCCAGAATGACCAGATCTTTACGGATAGTGGTGCCTGTCGTGTCAAAGTACTGGGCCAGTTCTTCAACCGAGCATTTTCCCTGTTTTTGCAGGTGCTCCAGAATCGCGGCCTGACGCTGACGAGGTTTCATAGGCGTGATTACCCTGACTTATGTATTTACCCGTCATACTTCACGCTGCATGTGCGTTGGCTTTCCTCGCTTACCCCGGTCACGTACTGATGTACGCTCCTGGGATTCACTGCGTCGCCGCCTTCCTGCAACTCGAATTATTTAGGGTATTGGTTGCAAAATGATAATTTCGCAAGCTATACGCATTCACAACGAAATTACCCATGTTTCAGTTTAAGCGCCAATGATAGTGCATTCTGCGCGAGCGAATCATGGGGAAAGATCACATCAGGCTGTAATTCATGCAAATGTTTTCCTTGCATTGCGGCAATTTTAACCGGTCTGGCGAATACCGTAAGGCCTTTCATCAATAAAGTGTCCGTCACCCGCTGCTGTTCGTCCAGCGCCACGGCAACCACCACCCGGGGCTTAAAACGCCCGCCGGAGCGCCCGACGCCGACCCGCCCCTGTTGGCTAAGTTTATCGAAGGCCCGATTAAAGCGGGAAATCTGCCAGCCGCCCAGCGCCAGTTGCGCACACCAGGCGATAACGGCGACGGTAATCAGAGTGGAAACCATAATGTGCTCCTGTTGTTTTGCCTGATGGCGGCGTAACCGTCTTATCCGGCTTACGGCGCCATCCGGCAATTCACGGTCAGAACATCACTTGACCGCCGGTTACGTTGATCGACTGCCCGGTGCAATAAGACGCTTTCGGGCTGGCATAAAATAGCAGCATGTTCAGCACATCCTGATAATCACACCCGCGTTTGAGCGGTACCTTATCAATGTAATACTGCTCCACCTCGTCGGGCTTAATGCCCAGTTTAGTGGCGTATTGCGGCAGCAGTGACTGGAACATCGGCGATTTCAACAGGTTGCCGAGCATCAACGAGTGTACGGTAATGCCGTATTCCGCCAGATCCAGCGCCAGAGACTGGGTTAACCCCACGCCGCCGAATTTCGCCGCGCTGTAGCCGGAGTTGTGTTTACTGCCCACTTTGCCGGATTTAGAGTTAATCTGAATAATGCGCCCCTGAATGCCGTCGCGGATCATCAGGCGGGAAAACTCACGGGCGCAGAGGAAATAGCCCACCAGATTCACCTGTAGCGAGCGGTCAAAATCGCCCAACTGGAAATCGCTGATAAACGCCGCTTTGGCGATACCCGCGCTGTAAACCAGCAGATCGACGCGCCCGAAAATCTCGTCTACGCCGCGGGAAAGCGCCAGCACGCTCTGCTCGCTGGTGGCGTCGGCGCCAAAACCGTAGGCCATACCTTCGCCAAAATCGGCGTTAATTTCCTGGGCGACATTCGCGGCTTTATCGCTTTGAATATCAACGACCGCCACGCGGTATCCTTCTTCTGCAAGCCCACGGCAAAGGAATGCCCCCAGGGTCTGGCCTCCGCCAATGACAACGGCAACTTGATTCATGTTTTTTCTCCTTAAGCGACAAACGTCAAAATACAGCCCGGCGCGATATCGTCCGGTACAGGCCCCGCAACGTGTACGGTGCCGGGAAATTCCGCTTCACGCAGACCATCGAAGCGCAAAGTGATATGCCCCAGTTCACGCAGGTTTTGCTCGGCTACGCTGCCGACCGCCGTGACCGGATAGCAATGTTGGCCCAATTCACACCGCGCGCCAGGCTGCAGCGCGCCGGTCAGTTCGCCATGACAATGGATGAAGCAAAATTCTTCGATATCCGCCGGCGCGCCTTCCCGAAACGTAATCAGCATCTGTTCGCCGAGCGCCTCCTTCGCGCTCTGGCCGATACGGGTGATGGTGGTTTGATAAATCACGCTCATGTCTGAACCTCTTATTGATAGATAAAGCCGGAAACAAACCAGGCGATAAGTACCGTGGGCGCGCCAGTCAGGAAGCGTCCGACCAGCACAGAAGGTACGCCGACGCGAACGGTGTCTTGTTTCGCTTCCGCCAGTGACAGGCCGACCGGGATAAAGTCGCAGGCCGCCTGCGCGTTAATCGCGAACAGGGCGGGAAGCGCCAGATGCGGGGGGATATTGCCCAGGCCTATCTGAACGCCGATCAGGACGCCAATGACCTGAGCGATAACCGCGCCAGGGCCGAGAAAGGGCGACAGCAGCGGGAAAGAGCAGATCAATGCCAACGTCACCAGCCCCAGTGGATGGCTGGCTAATGGCGCCAGGCCGTGGGCGATCCAGTCGCCAAGACCTGAGGCCATAATGATGCCGATCAGCGCCGAAACGAACGCCATAAACGGCAGGATTGTTTTCAGGACTGTATCAATGGTGTCGCGACCGGACTGGAACAGTACCGCCACGGCGGAGCCCATTCCCATACCGACTTTTGCCAGCAGCCCGTCGCTCTGCTCGGTGATTTTTTTGCTGGTGTCGTAGTCACGTCCTAATGTCGTTTTGGCAGGCTGGGGACTAGCAGGCGTTTCGCCGACAAGAGTAATGTTTTCTTCTTTTACGCCGGAGACATAAATATCCTCAACAATATACTGCGCCAGTGGGCCGGACTTACCCGTCGAGTGAATATTAATGGTTGGAATCCGGCGTTTCGGATAGATACCGCAGCGCAGCGTACCGCCGCAGTCGATAATGGCCGCGCCGATCTCCGCTTCCGGCGGTTCGCCTTCTTTAAAGCCGTCCACCGCTTGCCAGCCTGTTAGTTGTGCCAGTTTGTCGACGATCGCCGGGCGCGTACCGGCTGTGATATAGACGATCTTTTGGCCTGGCGTAACGTCCAGTTCAAGCGGGCCGCCCCAGCCGCCGGCGCCTTTCTCAATACGAACCCGTGTCATGATACCGCTCCTGTCAGATGAACTTTCTGCTCAAGTTGAATCCCCATTTTTTTCTCAAAAATAGCGGTGGTGAGATCGGTGACCCAACCGCGGAAGAAGTTCGTCACCAGACCTACCAGCAGATAGCTCACCGCGAGCGGGCCGAGAGGAAGCCCTAACGTGGTGAGTCCGCTGGCGATACCCAGATAAACAAACAGTTCGCCGGGATTGATATGCGGAAACAGACCGTTCATGGAGTGACAGCTATAGGAGGCCGCCGCGTAATAGCTCGGCTTGTACTTCTCCGGCATAAAGCGTCCCAGACTCAGGGTCATCGGATTACAAAAAACAAATGTCCCGATACACGGTAAAAGCAGGTAACGAGATAGCGGATTTCCGGCACAACGTTGGGCAAAACGCTCAATACGCTGCTGGCCGATAAAATTGATGAGCGCATTCATGATAACCAGCAGGCTTATCAGTAGCGGAAGAATACCTGTCACCATACCGGTAAACACCTCTCCGCCTTTCTGGAATAACCCGATGAACCACTCCGCACCATGTGTAATGGTTTCGATCATTGTTCTCTCCTGTAGGGTTTTTAGTTTTCTTGCTAATTTCCTGTTCATTGTAATCATTTTGAAAGATTAAAAAGTGTTATTATGATCGCAAAATAAAAGAAAAATATTTTAAGTTGAAAGGTTACGGGAGTGGGGGAGCGGATACAAACTGAAAAGAGGAGAAAGGTGATTTATTCTCTTGTGCCGCTTCCTTGTGCGGCGGGGGATGCTTTACCATACTTCTCCCTGGCTGAATTTGTTTAATGGATCTCTCATGTTCAAGCGTCGTTATGTAGCGTTACTTCCACTTTGCGTATTGCTTGCTGCCTGTAGCAGCACGCCAAAATCTTCCGGGACTCAAGCGACGACTGGCACGTCTTCCGGCGGCTTCCTGCTTGAGCCGCAGCATAACGTCATGCAAATGGGCGGCGACTTCGCCAACAACCCTAATGCGCAGCAGTTCATTGATAAAATGGTCAGCAAACACGGTTTCGACCGTCAGCAGCTGCAGGAGATCCTCTCGCAGTCTAAAAGACTGGATTACGTCCTGCGTCTGATGGACAGACAAGCGCCGACCACTCAGCCGCCCGCTGGACCAAATGGCGCCTGGTTGCGCTACCGCAAACAATTTATTACGCCGGATAACGTGCAAAACGGCGTCGCGTTCTGGAATCAGTATGAAGACGCGCTGAACCGCGCCTGGCAGGTATACGGCGTACCGCCGGAAATCATTGTGGGCATCATCGGCGTGGAAACCCGCTGGGGACGTATCATGGGGAAAACGCGGATTCTGGACGCGCTGGCGACGCTGTCATTTAACTATCCACGCCGGGCGGAATATTTCTCCGGCGAGCTGGAAACCTTCCTGCTCATGGCGCGCGATGAGCAAGACGATCCGCTCAATCTGAAAGGTTCCTTTGCCGGCGCGATGGGCTACGGCCAGTTTATGCCGTCTTCCTATAAAGAATATGCGGTCGATTTCAATGGCGATGGGCACATTAACTTGTGGGATCCGGTAGATGCCATCGGCAGTGTGGCGAACTACTTCAAGGCGCATGGTTGGGTGAAAGGCGATACGGTTGCGGTGCCAGCGAATGGTCAGGCGCCGGGACTGGCGAATGGTTTCAAAACAAAATACAGCCTCTCTCAGCTTGCCGCCGCAGGCTTAACGCCGCAGCAATCGTTGGGCAATCATCAGGAAGCCAGCCTGCTGCGTCTGGATATCGGTACGGGCTACCAGTACTGGTACGGCCTGCCGAACTTCTACACCATTACCCGATATAACCACAGCACGCATTATGCGATGGCGGTTTGGCAACTGGGCCAGGCGGTAGCGCTGGCGCGGGTGCGCTAATTTACGCTTAGGGAGGGGAGCACCCCCTCCGCTATTATTATGGCTTTTTGGGCTGATTCTCTGCCTGCAAGTGGGATATCTTCTTTGATAGTGCCAGACTATATCCCAGACATCCCAGGCCTAAGATAATTTGACCGCCGTCATACGGTTCAAAATAGCCTGACGACAATATATTCAGTACTCCCATTCCTAATGAACATACTCCACCCACAATTAACCACAGCCGTAGTTGACAGGTTTGTTTCAGTTTGTGCTGTGTGCTTTCCGTTTTTTTGAGTGACATCCTTGCTTTCTCTCCGTGCGTGTAAATTTAGCGACATGGTACTGCTATTTAGTCATGTGCTACCTCATTTCATTCTGCATAAATAACCTGCTGGCATTTTTTCGGAATCCGACTCGTAAAATCGACTGCTCGTCCCCATCTCTGGTGAGAAAGTGCTATCTTGTGCGGCAGGATTTCTAACTGACAGAGGTCATGATGACTGACAGTGAACTGATGCGGCTTAGCGAGCAGGTCGGGCTGGCGTTAAAAGCGCGCGGGGCGACCGTAACGACAGCAGAGTCCTGTACCGGCGGCTGGCTGGCGAAAGCCATTACCGACATCGCCGGAAGCTCCGCCTGGTTTGAACGCGGCTTTGTCACCTATAGTAATGAAGCCAAAGCGCAGATGATTGGCGTGCGTGAAGAGACTCTGGCGCAGCATGGCGCGGTCAGCGAACCCGTAGTGGTCGAAATGGCGATCGGGGCGCTGAAGGCCGCTCGCGCCGATTTTGCTGTCGCTATTAGCGGGATTGCCGGGCCGGATGGCGGCAGTGAAGAAAAGCCGGTTGGTACGGTGTGGTTTGCTTTCGCCAGCGTCAGCGGAGAAGGGATTACGCGTCGGGAATGCTTCAGCGGCGACCGTGAATCGGTGCGTCGACAGGCGACGACGTACGCGCTACAAACCCTGTGGCAACAATTTCTACAAAACACTTGATACTGTATGAGCATACAGTATAATTGCTTCAACAGTACGAATTCACTATCCGGTTCAATACCAAGTTGCATGACAGGAGTAATAATGGCTATCGACGAAAACAAACAGAAAGCGTTGGCGGCAGCAATGGGCCAAATTGAAAAGCAATTTGGTAAAGGCTCCATCATGCGTCTGGGTGAAGACCGTTCTATGGATGTGGAAACTATCTCCACCGGTTCGCTTTCACTGGACATCGCACTCGGTGCGGGCGGTCTGCCGATGGGGCGTATCGTCGAAATTTACGGGCCGGAATCTTCCGGTAAAACGACCCTGACGCTGCAGGTGATTGCCGCTGCGCAGCGTGAAGGTAAAACCTGTGCGTTTATCGATGCGGAACACGCGCTTGACCCTGTTTACGCACGCAAGCTGGGCGTCGATATCGATAACCTGCTTTGTTCTCAGCCGGATACCGGCGAGCAGGCGCTGGAAATCTGTGACGCGCTGGCGCGTTCAGGCGCGGTGGACGTCATTGTGGTCGACTCCGTAGCGGCGCTAACGCCGAAAGCGGAAATCGAAGGCGAAATTGGCGACTCTCACATGGGCCTCGCGGCGCGTATGATGAGCCAGGCGATGCGTAAGCTGGCGGGGAACCTAAAACAGTCCAACACGCTGTTGATTTTCATCAACCAGATCCGTATGAAGATTGGCGTGATGTTCGGTAACCCGGAAACCACCACCGGCGGTAACGCGCTGAAATTCTACGCCTCTGTTCGTCTTGATATCCGTCGTATTGGCGCGGTGAAAGAGGGCGATAATGTCGTGGGTAGCGAAACACGTGTGAAAGTGGTGAAAAACAAAATCGCCGCGCCGTTTAAGCAGGCCGAGTTCCAGATCCTCTACGGCGAAGGCATCAACTTCTATGGCGAACTGGTTGACCTGGGCGTGAAAGAGAAGCTGATCGAGAAAGCGGGCGCATGGTACAGCTACAACGGCGAGAAGATTGGCCAGGGTAAAGCGAACGCGACTACCTGGCTGAAAGAGAACCCGGCGACAGCGAAAGAGATCGAGAAAAGGGTTCGTGAATTACTGTTGAGTAATCAGAATGCCACGCCCGATTTCGCCGTTGACGATAGCGAAGGCGTTGCAGAAACCAACGAAGATTTTTAATCATCAGGTGATGGTGGGTCGGACAAAACGAAGCCGCCATTCAGCAAAACGTTAAATTACCATCAAGGGCTGCATTTATGCGGCCCTTTTGGCATTTACCCCTGTTAAGGTTTTTTATGAGTGAACCCACATCGCGCCGTCCCGCTTATGCTCGTCTCCTTGATCGTGCGGTACGTATTCTTGCTGTCCGCGATCACAGCGAGCAGGAATTACGGCGTAAACTCTCCGCGCCGGTGATGGGCAAAAATGGGCCGGAAGAGATTGATGCGACGGCAGACGATTATGAGCGCGTGATCGCCTGGTTCCACGAACATCACTATCTTGATGACGAGCGCTTCGTGATGCGCTTTATCGCCAGTCGTAGCCGCAAAGGCTATGGCCCGGCGCGTATTCGCCAGGAATTGAATCAGAAAGGCATTTCCCGTGAATCGACTGAAAAAGCGATGCGAGAATGTGAAATTGACTGGAGTGAAATGGCACGTGAACAGGCCGTTCGCAAATATGGCGAGCCGCTCCCTTCAAACTTTTCAGAAAAGGTTAAGGTACAGCGCTTTTTGCTCTATCGCGGGTATCTGATGGACGATATCCAGCAAATATGGCGAAATTTTGCAGATTGAGCGCATACGGGATTTTACTTCCCGGTAAAGAAAACTTATCTTATTCCCACTTTTTCCGTCTGGACGCGGGTTGCTTAACGGCGAACAGCGTCTGCGACGAATATTCCTTAAATACACAAAATCATTCAAGCCGCATCAAAGCGGCAAGTGAGCCTCGGGAACGCGTGACCGGGAAACTCGCAGCCAACGCAGAGGCGGCCTGAAGGATGAAGTGTAGCTTGATTTCAGGATAATTATGAGCAAGAGCACCGCTGAGATCCGTCAGGCGTTTCTCGACTTTTTCCATAGTAAAGGGCATCAGGTAGTTGCCAGCAGTTCCCTGGTGCCTAATAATGACCCCACTCTGTTGTTTACCAATGCCGGGATGAACCAGTTCAAGGATGTTTTCCTTGGGCTCGATAAACGTAATTATTCCCGTGCAACCACTTCCCAGCGTTGCGTACGCGCGGGGGGTAAACACAACGATCTGGAAAACGTCGGATACACTGCACGTCACCATACTTTCTTCGAAATGCTGGGCAACTTCAGCTTCGGCGATTACTTCAAACACGACGCCATTCAGTTCGCATGGGAATTACTGACCGGTGAAAACTGGTTTGCTCTGCCAAAAGAGCGTTTATGGGTCACCGTTTATGAAACCGACGACGAAACCTATGAGATCTGGGAAAAAGAAGTCGGCATCCCGCGCGAGCGTATCATCCGTATCGGCGACAATAAAGGCGCGCCATACGCATCGGATAACTTCTGGCAGATGGGTGATACCGGTCCCTGCGGTCCGTGCACCGAAATCTTCTACGATCATGGCGACCACATCTGGGGCGGCCCTCCGGGAAGCCCGGAAGAAGACGGCGATCGCTATATTGAGATCTGGAACATCGTCTTTATGCAGTTCAACCGTCAGGCTGACGGGACTATGGAACCATTGCCGAAACCGTCTGTAGATACCGGTATGGGGCTGGAGCGTATTGCCGCGGTACTGCAACACGTTAACTCTAACTATGACATCGACCTGTTCCGCACGTTGATTGAAGCGGTAGCGAAAGTCACCGGCGCCACCGATCTGGGTAATAAATCGCTGCGTGTTATCGCCGACCATATCCGTTCCTGCGCATTCCTGGTTGCCGATGGCGTGCTGCCGTCAAATGAAAACCGTGGCTATGTGCTGCGTCGCATTATTCGTCGCGCGGTGCGTCACGGCAACATGCTGGGCGCGAAAGAGACCTTCTTCTACAAGCTGGTTGGGCCGCTGATTGAGGTAATGGGCTCCGCAGGCGAAGAGTTGAAACGTCAGCAGGCGCAGGTCGAGCAGGTTCTGAAAACGGAAGAAGAGCAGTTCGCCCGTACGCTGGAGCGCGGTCTGGCGCTGCTGGATGAAGAACTGGCGAAATTGCAGGGCGACACCCTGGATGGCGAAACCGCTTTCCGTCTGTATGATACTTATGGTTTCCCGGTCGATCTAACGGCGGACGTCTGCCGTGAGCGCAACATCAAAGTCGATGAAGTCGGTTTTGAAGCCGCTATGGAAGAGCAACGCCGTCGCGCGCGCGAAGCTAGCGGTTTTGGCGCGGACTACAACGCGATGATCCGCGTTGACAGCGCTTCTGAATTTAAAGGTTATGACCATCTGGAACTGAACGGCAAAGTGACCGCGCTGTTTGTCGATGGTAAAGCGGTTGAAGCGATTAACGCGGGACAGGAAGCGGTTGTCGTGCTGGATCAGACCCCATTCTATGCGGAATCAGGCGGTCAGGTTGGCGATAAAGGCGAGCTGAAAGGCGCTGGATTTACTTTCGCTGTGGACGACACGCAAAAATATGGTCAGGCGATTGGTCATATCGGCAAATTGTCTGCGGGCGCTCTGAAAGTGGGCGATGCGGTACAGGCTGACGTAGATGAAGCGCGCCGCGCACGTATCCGTCTGAACCACTCCGCCACGCACCTGATGCACGCGGCGTTGCGCCAGGTGCTTGGGACACACGTTGCGCAGAAAGGTTCGCTGGTTAGCGATAAAGTGCTGCGCTTCGACTTCTCGCACAATGAAGCGATGAAGCCGTCGGAGATTCGTCAGGTTGAAGATTTGGTGAATGCGCAAATTCGCCGCAACCTGCCGATTGAAACGAACATCATGGATCTCGACGCGGCGAAGGCGAAAGGGGCCATGGCGCTGTTTGGCGAGAAATATGACGAACGTGTACGCGTTCTGAGCATGGGCGATTTCTCTACTGAACTGTGCGGCGGTACTCACGCCAGTCGTACCGGTGATATCGGTCTATTCCGTATTATCTCTGAGTCCGGCACCGCAGCGGGCATTCGTCGTATTGAGGCGGTAACCGGTGAAGGCGCTATGGCCACCGTTCATGCGCAAAGCGATCGCTTAAACGATATTGCGCATCTGCTGAAGGGCGACAGCCAGAATTTGGGCGACAAAGTGCGTGCCGTGCTGGAACGTACACGTCAGCTGGAAAAAGAGTTGCAGCAGTTGAAGGACCAGGCCGCAGCGCAGGAGAGTGCAAATCTTTCCAGTAAAGCGGTCGATCTCAACGGCGTGAAGCTCCTGGTCAGCGAGCTTGCTGGTATTGAGCCGAAAATGCTGCGAACCATGGTTGATGATCTGAAAAATCAACTGGTGTCTACCGTTATCGTACTGGCAACGGTTGTTGAAGGTAAGGTTTCTCTGATTGCGGGCGTGTCGAAGGATGTGACCGACCGGGTTAAAGCAGGGGAATTGATTGGTATGGTCGCTCAGCAGGTGGGCGGTAAGGGTGGCGGTCGTCCGGACATGGCGCAAGCCGGTGGTACGGATGCGGCAGCTCTGCCTGCAGCGTTAGCCAGTGTACAAGGCTGGGTCAGCGCAAAATTGCAATAATTATAAGCGTTCGTTGGCGCCGCAGCCCATGCTGCGGCGTTTACGTCAACGCTATCGACAACGATAAAGTCAGGTTGAAGTTTTGTATATCGGCTAAACTTAGGTTTAACAGAATGTAATGCCATGACTGCTTACACCTAAGGTGTTTGTCATCGCTTACTTTTTGGCGTTATATGATGGATAATGCCGGGATACAGAGAGACCCGACTCTTTTAATCTTTCAAGGAGCAAAGAATGCTGATTCTGACTCGTCGAGTTGGTGAGACCCTCATGATTGGCGATGAGGTCACCGTGACAGTTTTAGGGGTGAAGGGCAACCAGGTGCGTATTGGCGTGAACGCCCCGAAAGAAGTTTCTGTCCATCGTGAAGAGATCTACCAGCGTATCCAGGCTGAAAAATCCCAGCAGTCCAGTTACTAAGGTTTTCGCGTCTCACTTTTCGGGTGAGACGCAGCCTCTCTTCTCGCTCGCCCGCGTTGTCCCTTCATGACTTTTTCAACCTCACTGTTGATATGGTGCGCTTTTGGCGGCCAGCGTGTCATCAAATTATCTGTTGATAAAACACTCTTTTTGGCTTTTTTACAGACTAATTGAGCGTGAAGTGTGCAAACGATAAAAGCTCTGGAAAAATTGTTTGACTTATAAGTCCCAGAAAGTAATATGTGCGCCACGCAGCGACGATGAGCAGAACAAGTTCTTCGAAGCACTCGTAAGAGGCGTGTGGTGAGGTGGCCGAGAGGCTGAAGGCGCTCCCCTGCTAAGGGAGTATGCGGTCAAAAGCTGCATCCGGGGTTCGAATCCCCGCCTCACCGCCATTTGCATCCGTAGCTCAGCTGGATAGAGTACTCGGCTACGAACCGAGCGGTCGGAGGTTCGAATCCTCCCGGATGCACCATATCTTACTTGATACGGCTTTCCCGCGGTATCAAAATCTGCAGTAAAGTAAGTTTCCCGATGCATCCGTAGCTCAGCTGGATAGAGTACTCGGCTACGAACCGAGCGGTCGGAGGTTCGAATCCTCCCGGATGCACCATCTCTTACTTGATACGGCTTTCACCGCGGTATCAATATCGGCAGTAAAGCAAGTTTTCCGATGCATCCGTAGCTCAGCTGGATAGAGTACTCGGCTACGAACCGAGCGGTCGGAGGTTCGAATCCTCCCGGATGCACCATATTCTCCATACTTTCAGCGATGAAGATGCAGATGAGATAGCGGTAATCACCGCTGGCATCAGAAGGATAACGTTGCATCAGCAACGGCCCGAAGGGCGAGTAATCCTCCCGGATACGTTACTGCCCTGCAATCGCTTTTCCCCCTTATCCTGAATATACCTCTTCATCTCTATTAGCGACAAAATCAACCAATTGCGATAAAGTACTGTCTGGTTATTCGGTTTGCGAGAACACGATGTACGCACGTTATGCTGGTTTGATTTTTGATATGGACGGTACTCTCCTGGATACCGAACCCACGCATCGCAAAGCGTGGCGTGAGGTTTTGGGGCGCTATGGTCTTCGTTTTGATGAACAGGCAATGGTCGCACTTAACGGTTCGCCAACCTGGCTTATCGCCCAGTCAATCATTGAGCTTAACCATGCCGATCTTGATCCCCTGTCACTGGCGCGTGAGAAAACCGACGCGGTAAAAAGCATCCTGCTGGACTGCGTAGAACCGCTGCCGCTGGTTGAGGTGGTCAAAGCGTGGCATGGGCGGCGTCCCATGTCGGTCGGTACCGGTAGCGAAAGCGCTATCGCGGAAGCCTTGTTAGCGCATCTGGGGCTGCGTCGTTATTTTGATGCGGTTGTGGCGGCAGATCACGTACAGCATCACAAACCCGCGCCTGACACCTTCCTACTGTGCGCCCAGCGGATGGGCGTCATGCCGACGCAGTGCGTGGTATTTGAAGATGCCGATTTTGGTTTACAGGCGGCGCGGGCGGCGGGAATGGATGCCGTGGATGTCCGACTATTGTGAGTGACGGACTGTCACTCCTGTCTCTGTTTGCCAGTAGTTTTCTCAGCGCGACGCTGTTACCCGGTAATTCTGAGGTGGTTTTGGTTGCTATGCTGGTCTCCGGCGTCAGTCATCCCTGGGTCTTAGTCTTAACAGCAACAATGGGTAATAGCCTTGGAGGGGTAACTAACGTTATTCTTGGGCGTTTCTTTCCGCTGCGCAAAACGTCGCGCTGGCAGGAAAAAGCGACTGGCTGGCTAAAGCGTTATGGCGCAGCCACACTATTATTAAGCTGGATGCCGGTCATCGGTGATTTGTTGTGCCTGTTAGCGGGATGGATGCGCATCCCGTGGGGGCGGACGATCTTTTTTTTGTGTCTTGGTAAGGCGCTGCGCTATGTTGCGCTTGCAGCGGCGACGGTTCAGGGCATGATGTGGTGGTAATAATTGTAGGTTTGGCATGTATGGCCGCCATTACAGTTATGCTTATTAAAACGATTTGGACAGGCGGGAGGTCAATTTGATCCCGGACGTATCACAGGCTCTGGCCTGGCTGGAAAAACATCCTCAGGCGTTAAAGGGGATACAGCGCGGGTTAGAGCGCGAAACGCTGCGTGTCAATGCTGATGGCACGCTGGCGACAACAGGTCATCCTGAAGCGTTAGGTTCAGCGCTGACCCATAAATGGATTACCACGGATTTTGCGGAAGCCCTACTGGAGTTTATTACGCCAGTCGATGGCGATATCCAGCATATGCTCACTTTTATGCGCGATCTCCATCGGTATACGGCCAGGAAACTGGGCGATGAGCGGATGTGGCCATTAAGTATGCCCTGCTATATTGCGGAAGGGCAGGACATAGAGCTGGCGCAGTACGGTACATCAAATACCGGGCGCTTTAAGACGCTCTATCGCGAAGGGCTGAAAAATCGTTATGGCGCCTTGATGCAAACCATCTCCGGCGTACATTACAATTTTTCATTACCGATGGCGTTCTGGCAGGCGAAATGCGGCGTTACGGAAGGCGAAGCGGCAAAAGAAAAAATTTCTGCCGGCTATTTTCGTCTGATTCGCAACTATTACCGTTTTGGCTGGGTCATCCCCTATCTGTTTGGCGCGTCTCCGGCCATTTGTTCCTCTTTCCTGCAAGGAAAGCCAACCACATTACCGTTTGAAAAAACGGACTGCGGCATGTACTACCTGCCGTATGCGACGTCGCTGCGTTTGAGTGATTTGGGCTATACCAATAAGTCGCAAAGCAATCTCGGAATTACGTTTAACGATCTACATGAATACGTTGCAGGTCTGAAGCGCGCGATTAAAACCCCTTCCGAGGAGTATGCGCGGATTGGTGTGGAAAAAGACGGTAAGCGGCTACAGATTAACAGCAACGTTCTGCAAATTGAAAATGAGCTGTACGCGCCCATTCGTCCCAAGCGCGTGACGCGCAGCGGCGAATCGCCTTCTGACGCGCTTCTGCGTGGTGGTATTGAGTATATTGAAGTTCGTTCTCTCGATATTAATCCGTTCTCACCGATCGGCGTAGACGAACAACAGGTGCGCTTCCTCGATCTGTTTATGGTCTGGTGCGTATTGGCCGATGCGCCGGAAATGAGTAGCGATGAGCTGTTATGTACGCGTACTAACTGGAATCGCGTTATTCTGGAAGGGCGTAAGCCGGGCCTGACGTTAGGCATTGGCTGTGAAACTGCGCAGTTCCCGCTGCCCAAAGTCGGGAAAGATCTTTTCCGCGATCTGAAACGCGTGGCGCAAACGCTGGACAGTATCCACGGGGGAGAGGAGTATCAAAAGGTGTGTGACGAGTTGGTCGCCTGCTTTGATAATCCTGAACTGACATTCTCCGCCCGGATCCTACGGTCTATGATTGATGAAGGCATTGGCGGCACCGGGAAAGCGTTCGGTGAGGCTTACCGTAATCTGTTACGCGAAGAGCCGCTGGAGATTTTACAGGAAGAAGAGTTTATTGCTGAACGTGACGCTTCAGTACGTCGTCAGCAGGAGATTGAGGCGGCGGATACCGAGCCGTTTGCCGCGTGGCTTGCAAAACACGCCTGACCCAAAAGAAAAAGGCCACTCACGGAGTGGCCAAAATTTCATCGCTGAAAACAGGGATGATGATAACAAATGCGCGTCTTTCATATACTCAGACTCGCCCCGGAACAAAGAGTTCAGTTTATTTTTAAAAAATTATCGGAGGTGACTAAATGCCATTATTAGATAGCTTCGCAGTCGATCATACCCGGATGCAAGCGCCGGCGGTCCGGGTTGCAAAAACGATGAACACCCCGCATGGCGACGCAATCACCGTGTTTGATCTGCGTTTTTGCATTCCGAACAAAGAAGTGATGCCGGAAAAAGGGATTCATACGCTTGAGCATCTGTTTGCTGGCTTTATGCGCGACCACCTCAACGGTAACGGCGTTGAGATTATCGATATCTCGCCGATGGGCTGCCGCACCGGCTTTTACATGAGCCTGATTGGCACGCCGGACGAGCAGCGTGTTGCCGACGCTTGGAAAGCGGCGATGGCGGATGTGCTGAAAGTGCAGGATCAAAACCAGATCCCGGAGCTGAACGTTTACCAGTGCGGTACGTATCAGATGCACTCGCTCAGTGAAGCGCAGGACATTGCCCGTCATATTCTGGAGCGTGATGTGCGCGTGAACAGCAATAAAGAGCTGGCGCTGCCGAAAGAAAAACTGCAGGAATTGCATATTTAGTCTTATTGGTAAGCGGTTCCAGTATTTAAATTAACCCCGGTTTATGGCCGGGGTTTTTTATTGCTTAATATAATTTGCGTTTATTATATTTGCGGCGAGAATACATTTTAAATTAAGTAATGCCTGGCCTGTTAAATAATAAAATGTGATCTGGTAAACAGAAAAGGCGGATAACTCACGATGCCAGAGTGTATTGATCACATAAACTAAAAATCATAAATAATTAATAGAAAAACATAATAGAATGCGCCAGATATCCAGGTAATAACAAGACTCTACTAATAGCCGGTCGATGGGGTTTTTAGCAAATCTTATCTGGTATACATCAAACTTAAGGGATAAAAAATGAAGGCTAAATATTTGGCGCTGATGATCGGTGCTTGCTTTTCTCATAACCTTTGGGCAGCGAATAATATCACTATTGAGCAGCGTCTGGCTGAACTGGAGCAACGTGTTGTTAATGCTGAAAAACGGGCATCCGATGCCGAGGCGCAAATTCGCTCGCTGAAACAGCAGCAGGTCGCCGCTACACCGACGGTGAATGTCCAGTCCGCCGAGCCCATTGCAGCAGATAAAACGCCGCCGAAGCTGACCTTATCCGGATTCAGCGATATTAAGTTCTATGGCGATGTCGAATTTAATATGGATGCGGCAAGCCGTTCCGGTAGCCTGACCTCGATGAGAACGTCAGCGAATAAAGATTGGGCATCAGGAACCAATGAACGCTGGGATATTAACGGGCGCCTGTTGCTGGGCTTTGATGGCTACCAGCGGCTGGACAACGGTAATTTTGCCGGATTCTCTGTACAGCCTCTGGCGGATCTGACCGGGAAAATGAACCTTGATGATGCCGTTTTCTTCTTTGGTCGTGAGAATGACTGGAAAATTAAGGTTGGTCGTTTTGAAGCCTACGATATGTTCCCGCTGAATCAGGATACATTTATTGAATATTCGGGGAATACAGCGAACGATCTTTACAGTGACGGTTACGGCTATATCTATATGATGAAAGAAGGACGGGGACGTAGCGACAGTGGGGGTAACTTCCTGCTGAGCAAAACCATCGACAACTGGTATTTCGAAGTTAACACATTGCTGGAAAATGGCAGTACGTTATATACCGAGAAGCAGTACCACGGAATGGATTTAACCAACGATAAAAACGTGGCTTACGTCCGTCCGGTTATTGCCTGGCAAAACGGGCGTTTTTCAACGGCGATAGCGATGGAAAGTAACGTCGTTAACAACGCCTATGGCTATTATGAGAATGGGAAGTGGATCGATCAGTCAGATCGTACGGGCTATGGTTTTACCATGACCTGGAATGGTCAAAAAACTGACCCGGAAGATGGCGCAGTTATTAACCTGAATACCGCTTATATGGATGCGACCGATGAGACAGATTTTACCGCTGGGGTGAATGCGCTGTGACATCGATTTGAACTGGGTTATATCTATGCGCATAACAAAATCGAAGCCTTTAATGCTACCAATATCGATGCCGTTTGTGAGGACGATTGCTGGATCACCGATCCCGGCAATTATGACATCCACACTATTCATGCCTCATATTTATTCCCCAACGTGATGGATATGAAAAACTTTAACATCTACCTCGGCGCCTATGCTTCATGGGTAGAGGCCAATCCGAATAATGGCGATAACAGTGAAGATGCGCGTTACGGCGGGCGTCTGAGATTCAAATATTTCTTCTGATTGTTGGTCTACTAAAAAAGGGATCCGTAGATCCCTTTTATCAGATAGTTAGTGCGCGCCACCGCCGCCGCCGCCCGCACCGAAGGGCGGTTTGGCGAACCACACCAGGCCGAGCAGCACCAGGAAGATCCCCGCCGACATCCAGAAGATTTCGTTGGCGGAAATAATCAGCCCCTGATTCGTGATTTGCTGGGCTATCCAGCCTGACGCCTGTTGGTGCGTCATCCCTAAGCCTTCCAGTTTATCGTACATAGCCTGAGCGTTTGGATTATACGCCGTAACCGACTCGGTGAGCTGCGCATGGTGTAGCGACTCACGATCGGTCCACATAGTGGTGGTAATCGAGGTGCCAATGGAGCCCGCCAGCGTTCGCGTGAAGTTCGACAGGCTTGATGCCGCCGCCAGCCGTTCTGGCGGTAACCCGGAGAGCGTAATGGTGGTCAGCGGCATAAAGAAGCAGGCGACGGCAAATCCCTGAATAAACTGCGGCCATGCGGAAGCGCCGAAATCCATACCCGGTTCGAATGTCCAGGCGCGCCAGTAAAAACAGACGGCGTACATAATGAAGCTGAACGTGACCAGCCTGCGCATATCCAGTTTATGCGCGAAGCGTCCGATAATCGGCGACAAAATTACCGGAATAATACCGACTGGCGCCGACGCCAGACCTGCCCACGTTGCGGTATAGCCGTACACCTCTTGCAAAAGCTGCGGCAGTAGAACAATGGCGCCGAAATAGAGCATATAGGCAAGGCTGATGCACAAGCAGCCAATAGTGAAGTTACGCGATTTAAAAAGAGAAAGATCGACGATAGGGTGATCGTCGGTCAGTTCCCAGACGATCAGGAAACTGATGGCGATGACGGCGACCACGGTCAGGATGATAATTTCCTGCGAGGAGAACCAGTCCAGCTCTTTACCACGATCGAGCATAATTTGCAGGCTGCCGATGCCAATCACCAGTAACGCCAGCCCGACGGCGTCAATACGTCGCCGTTCGGTATGCGTTTCACGTCCGCGCAGCGTGTGTAACGTCATCAGGACGACGGCGATGCCAATCGGCACGTTGATGAAGAAAATCCATCCCCAGTGGTAATTATCGCTGATGTAGCCCCCCAGAATCGGGCCGCAAATCGGCGCGACAATGACGGTCATTGACCAGAGCGCCAGCGCAATGGAGCGCTTTGCAGGCGGATAGTTATTCAGCAACAGGCTTTGCGAGAGCGGAATCAGCGGCCCGGCGACCACGCCCTGCACCACGCGGAAGAAGATCAGCATGTTCAGGCCGCTGGATACGCCACAGGCCCAGGAGGCCGCGGCAAAGGCGACCGTCGACCACATGAACAGTTTGACTTCGCCAAAACGCTTCGCCAGCCAGCCGGTTAAGGGAATCGAGATAGCGTTCGCCACCCCGAAAGAGGTGATAACCCATGTCCCCTGGCTTAGGGAAGAACCCAGGTTCCCGGCGATGGTCGGAATCGCCACGTTGGCAATGGTGGAGTCCAGCACCTGCATGAATGTCGCCAGCGACAGCGCGATCGTCATGATGACGAGCTGCGCGCCCTCCAGCGGTTTTTGCTGTTGCATCACACGCACCTCAGGATTAACCCGCGTTAGCCTGTACGATGTCGTCGATCAGTTTATTGACCGGCGCGAGATTAATTTCGCGTGCGTTACTTTCGGCAACCGGCGTCGTTCGTACCTGGCTGGCCAGTACCTGACCGTCGCGATTAGCGGTATCCACGGTGACCAGCGTCGATAAACCAATGCGCAGCGGATGTTGTTCTAACTGGCGGGCGTCCAGTTCGACGCGTACCGGCAGACGTTGAACCACTTTAATCCAGTTACCCGTCGCATTTTGCGCGGGCAGCAGGGAGAAGGCGCTGCCTGTCCCCATATCCAGACCGACGACTTTACCGGTGTATTTTACGTCGTCGCCATAAATGTCAGTAATAATCGTCACTGGCTGCCCAATGCGCATATTCGCTAATTGGGTCTCTTTAAAGTTAGCGTCCACCCACAGATCGGTTGCAGGCACGACGGCCATCAGCGGCGTGGTGGGGCTGATCTGCGCGCCAGGCTGGACGGCGCGGCGGGAAACATAACCGGTCATTGGACTGACGATGCGAGTACGCTCCAGCGCCAGCCAGGCGTTACGCACTTCGGTCGCCGCTTGTTGAACCGCAGGCTGATCTTCCAGATTACTGTTGAGTATCATTGCCTGGTTGGCATTGTACTGTTGAATGGCGACATCCAGCTGTGCCTGCGCGCTGGCGACGGCATCGCGGGCGTGTTGCAGCTCTTCACGGCCAATAAGATTGGCATTACCCAGCGGCACACGACGGTTAAGGTCGCTTTGCGCTTGCGCCAGGGCGGTTTTTTGCACGTCGATATTCGCCTGCAACTGCTTGCTGTTAATCATCAACTGGTGCGTCTGGCGCACGCTGGAGGCCAGCGCCGTTTTGGCTCTTTCAAACGCTTGTTTGGCGTCAGTCTGATCGAGCGTGACCAGAACATCGCCCTCTTTTACAAAGTCGGTGTTATCAGCCCAGACTTTCGTCACGCTGCCTGACACCTGCGCCATGATTTGAACCTGGTTCCCTGCCACGTAAGCATCATCTGTCTCTTCAATATGACGCAATACTAAAAACCAATAAATTCCATATGCCACGGCAATAATAACAAAGAGCAAGGTAAGAAGTAGCAGCGCTGTTTTGCGTTTGCCTTTCTTCTTAGCCGGTTGCTGCGGGGTTTGGATCTCCGCATTTGCGCTCATGTTGTTCTCCACGATCTTATTATTCACATCGGCTGAGCCGACCTGTTGTCAGAAAGGCCAGCAGTAATGCGTGCCGGCCTGTCCGCTTTCCTGTTATTAATCTGGATTTTTGAGCGGGTCGGCGCTTTAGCGCAGCGCCTCAAGAACAGTGCCTTCCTGCTCCATTTGATCAAGACGCGTCAGGAGTTTACGAGTGATGTGCTCAAGTTGATCTTTTTCGGCAGTGCTAAGTGATGACCAGAGTTGATGCAGACAATGATGCTGAGGTGGAAGCACTTCTTGCAAAAATGCCTGGCCTTTCTCCGTTAATTGCAGATGCAGGCAACGGCGGTCGTTATCGCTCTCACGACGCTCAATCCAGCCGCGTTTTTCCAGCTCATCTGCAATGCGTGTCGCATTGGTGCGAGATGAACCCAGCGCGCAGCTTAATTCAGACGGCTGAATACTGTGGTTTTCCTGAGACTCCAGCGTAATCAACGCCATAAACAACGTCTCGTTAATCCCTTGAGCCTTCAGCATCTTATTGCGGTTTTCCAGGAGCTTGCCTTGCATGTGCATACAAAGACGAGTCAAAAGAATTTCCTGATAAGGAAAGTCTTCGTGACGGCTGGCGCGAAATTTTAGCATTTGTTCAATGGGCGTAAACGAACTATCCATTTGGGCATGACCTCATTAATTTCAGCCGATATAGTAACGACAGTGACAAATAAAGTAAATGTATTATTAATACAAAATCATTCTTTCAGGCTATAAAGCAACCAATGATACGCAGACTGAGACGCCAGCGGGAACATTGGGCCCGGTAAAGCGCCGCCTGCGGCAAATCCAGGAATGACGAGAAAAGCGTGAGTGCCTGCATGAAAAAATCAGGAGAGAACGATAAGCGGGAGGGGCGAAAGCCGGGTAAACGGCCTTACAACCCGATGCAAAAGCCACCGGAATATCACGGATAGCTATCGGTGAACGACCTTCGAATCCTTGAACGGGCGCTATTGGCCTGGGAGCAGATGGGGATGCAGGGCTTTCCATAGAATTATATTATTCTTCACCGGTATAAAAATAACCATGATAAATGAATAGCATAACCTTAACAGACTGGGGAGCTCCTTAACACCCTAAGGAGCTTAAACAAAGGTAAACGCTCACTATCCGCTTAATTTACGGCTTCCTGTCGGTGAAAACCTCGCCACCAGACCAGTAAATTAAGTAAGGCTACCGTGACACCCGCCAGACAAACGCCGGCCCAGCCGGCATGTTGCCAGGCGGAGGCGGAAATCAGCGACCCCGCGGCGCCACCGATAAAGTAGCTGGTCATATAGCCGGCGGTGAGCCGGTTACGCGCATCCGGATGCAAACGATAGATGACCGTCTGATTGGTGATATGTACCCCCTGAACGGTGAGGTCCAGTACCAGAATGCCAATAATCAGCGCCAGTACCGAGGTGTGCCCAAGCCAGATCGCCAGCCAGGAGAGTAACAGCAGCAGTAAGCCGAACGTGGTGGTGAGGTGAGATTTACCTTTATCGGCAAATCCGCCAGCCGGACACGCGCCTAAAGCGCCGGCGGCCCCCGCCAGGCCAAACAGGCCAATCATTCCCTCGGAATAGCTAAACGGCGGCGCGGCGAGCAAAAAGGCCATTGATGTCCAGAGGATGCTGAAATTAGCAAAGGTCAGACAGCCCAGCAGCGCGCGGGTACGCAGCAGCTTATCGTGAATAAACAGGCTGAATACAGAACCCAACAGTTGCGGGTAGTTAAGATGGGTGTCGGATTTGAGCTTTGGCAGTCCGCGCCATAACGCGACGGCCATCAGCGCCATCAGCGCCGACGCTACCCAAAATACGGTGCGCCAACCGCCGAGGTTTGCCAGCAGTCCGGCGACCGTTCGCGCCAGCAGGATCCCCAGCAACAGGCCGCTCATAATGGTGCCGACCACTTTACCGCGGGTGGCGGGCGTCGCAAGCGTGGCGGCCAGCGGAACCAGAATCTGCGCCACCACGGAGAACAGTCCGGTTAAGGCCGTTCCGAGTATCATCATGCTAAGCGACTGACTGCTGGCGGTGATCAGCATTCCGCCAGCCGCCAGCAACGTCATGGAGACAATCAGCGTTCGGCGTTCAAACATGTCGCCGAGCGGCACCAGAAACAACAGGCCAGCGGCATAGCCCAACTGCGCGGCGGTAACGATAAACCCTGCGGAGCTGGCGGAAAGCGAAAAGTGATGCGCGATGGTATCAAGCAGCGGCTGGGCATAGTAGTTGCTGGCGACCGCCAGACCCGTGGCCACAGACATTAAAACGATCAGCGCCGGGCTAAGCCCATGAGTGGGTTTCGTCATTATGGTAATCGTGATTTAGATAATTATTTTCTGGGAAAACAATCATAGCGGATGTTGATGAATAAAGGGGAACAGTGACGTGATGAATCGTGCGCTTTGAGGAGAGATTGAATAGGCCGGATAGCGGCGCATGAACTGCGCCTTATCCGGCATAAAAAACGATATTATTTCTGCGCGGCCAGCGCTTCTTTCACCCAGCCGTCAAACTGCTGCTGGTGGGCGTTGATCCAGCCGTCTACGTGGCCCTGAACATCGGCTTCAGACGATTTACCGGCATGCATCATGGCGTTCTGCGCGTTGATATCCGCCAGCGGCAGCTTCATGATGGCGAACAGTTTCGCCGCCGCCGGGTTTTTCTCCGCCCATGCCTTATTGGCGACAATATGCATGGTATTAACCGGGAACCCATAGTTCGCGCCGTTCGGCAGTTTAGTATCAATATTTTTCTGTTCGCCCGGCAGAGAGGAGAACGGCACCTGTAGCCAGACGACATCTTTACCCGGCTTCATTACGTCGCTCACCCAGTACGGGGTCCAGGTGTAATACAGCACCGGCTTGCCTTCTTTAAAACGGGTAATGGTATCAGCCATCATCGCCGCATAGTTACCGTGGCTGACCTCAACGGTTTTTTGCAGATCAAACGCTTTATTCTGGTGATTGATCACGGCTTCGCAGCCCCAGCCCGGCGAGCAGCCCATCATGTCCGCTTTTCCGTCGCCATTGGTATCGAAGATTTTGGCGATTTTCGGATCTTTTAGCTGAGCGATATTGGTGATGTTGTACTGCTCGGCGGTTTTTTTATCGATCAGATAGCCCTGCGCAGCGCCGGAGACGAAGACGCCCTCGCGGTAAAATTTTTTGTCTCCGCCTGCTGCGGCATACATATCATCATGCAGCGGCTGCCAGTTCACGGCGGTAAACGTCGCATCGCCAGAGGCGATGGAGGTGTAGCCTACGTTGTAATCGACTTCACTCGGCTTATTTACGGTATAACCCAACTTTTCCAGCGCCCGACTGACCAGTAACGTCTGGAAGGTCTCTTCAGAAATCGTGCTTTGGATAGGTTGGACGGTAATGCCTTTGCCAGGCAGGTCGGCAGCGAAAGCGCTGGCGGTGACAAGGGTGGCAAACGCTGAGGCAAATATCACGGTATGTCGCATCGTTGTTCCTTTAATTATGGTAGGGAGTTGTAAGCCCGGTAAGCGCAATGTCACCGGGCGTCAGGAGAGTTACTTAACGAAAGGGCGGGTGATTAGCCCAACAGGACCGGTGGTATACCAGCGACGGTTACCGCGGCTACGCGAGTCGCGCCCGACGGCCTGCGTCAGACGGTCCAGAATGATGGCAAGAATCACAATGCCGACGCCGCCGACGGTTGCCAGCCCCATATCAAGACGACCAATGCCGCGTAGTACCATCTGGCCAAGTCCGCCGACCGCAATCATCGAGGCGATGACGACCATCGAGAGAGCCAGCATCAGCGTCTGATTAACCCCTGCCATAATGGTGGGCATCGCCAGCGGTAGTTGCACTTTGAACAACATTTGGCGCGGGCTGGCGCCGAACGAGCGCGACGCTTCAATTAAGTCGGCAGGCACCTGGTTAATGCCCAGGATCGTCAGGCGTACAATCGGCGGTAGAGCAAAAATAATCGTCACCACCACGCCCGGCACGTTACCGATGCCGAATAACATGACAATCGGCACCAGATAGACAAACGCGGGCGTGGTCTGCATCGCATCCAGCAGCGGACGAACTATTTTGGCTGCGCGCGGGCTGCGCGCCAGCCAGATTCCCATCGGTAATCCGATCACGACGCAGAACAACAGGGCGGTCAATACCAGCGCCAGGGTAATCATCGCCTGCGACCAGGCGCCGATCGCGCCGATGGCGATCAGCGATATCAGCGTTGCGATCCCCATGCCCACGCCGGAAACCTGCCAGGCAATCAGCGCAAAGAGAATAATCGCCACAGGGGCGGGCATTCCCAGCAGCAGTTGCTGAAAGCCGTTAAGAATGTAATCCACCGGCACACGAATCCCCTGAAAAAGGGGACGGAAATGGGTGACGACCCAGTCGATTCCCTCTGTGACCCAGCTATCCAGCGGGATCAGCGTCTTATGGAACGGGTCCAGAAGAGAAAAGTGTTCAGGGGCTGGCGCGGGCGCGCTGTTCAACCAGTCGGTGCTGCCGCCGTCCGTGGCTACACCTGCCGGTGTTCCCCAGGCATCAGCCGTTTGCGTCGTAGTATCGGCCACCCGTGCGGTATCCCACGGATTCGTTTGATCAGCCATTGTTACCCCCCTCGCGATCTAAAGCCTGTAGCAACATACGTTTTGAAATAATGCCAACATACTGGTGTTCTTCATCGACAACCGGCACCGCGCAGGGCGCCTGGCCGACGTGAGAGAGCAACTCGCTGAGTGGGGTTTGCGCATCAACGACTAAAGGGTCGTCGATAAGCGCCGCTTCAATCCCTTGCGCCTGGCTTAATGCCGCTTTTAATGAGTCGATGGACACGACGCCCACGAATTTATTGCCACGCTCAATGACGTAACCATATTCACGGTCTTCGTCCTGTAATAATTTCAGTGCCGAACGGGGACCGAAACCTGGCGTTTTACGAATTAAGCCGACCGGACTGCGACGGGCAATATCTTTGGCGCTAAAGACCTGACTAATATCCACGCCACGGAAGAACGTGCGGACATAATCATTTGCCGGATTATTCAGGATCTCATCCGGCGTACCAACCTGTACGACCTCGCCATTTTGCATAATGGCAATCCTGTCGCCAATACGCATAGCCTCATCAAGATCGTGGGAAATAAAGACAATGGTGCGCTGATGTTTCGCCTGTAATTTCACCAGCTCATCCTGCATTTCGGTACGAATTAATGGATCGAGGGCGGAAAACGCTTCATCCATTAATAAGATATCAGGGTTGATTGCCAGCGCGCGGGCAAGCCCAACATGCTGACGCATCCCACCGGAAAGTTCATCCGGGTAGGCGTGAGCGTAATTCTCAAGCCCCACCTGACGCAAGGCGTCCAGCGCTTTTTCGCGACGCTCTTGCGCCGCGATGCCCGCTAATTCCATACCGAATGCCGTATTATCCAGCACGGTCATATGTGGCATGAGCGCAAATGACTGGAAGACCATCGCAATCTTTTTCCTGCGCACCTCGCGAAGCTCAGCGTCTGATATTTTGGCAATATCAACGCCGTCAATCAGTACCTGTCCGCGGGTGGGTTCAATCAGGCGATTGAGAAGGCGTACCATTGTGGATTTACCCGAGCCGGATAATCCCATGATGACAAATATCTCGCCTTCTTCAATGGCCAGACTGGCGTCTTTAACGCCAAGCGATAGCCCCGTTTTTTCCAGTATTTGCTCTTTCGATAGTCCCTTTTCAATATATTTGAAGGCACGCTGCGGATGCTCTCCAAATATTTTATACAGATTCTTCACTTCTAATTTAATTGCCATGCAATAGAATGATTCCTGTTATTTACTTATGTCGATATGTTACCTGATAGAAATAGTTACCTTTTTCTACCCTAACATACTCAGAATCTGAGACAACCCTGAATTTGCTTCTGGCATGAATATTGCGAGGTGCTATCGGCTGTGATTTCCCATGATATAAGGGCTGAACGCGAATGGGGAGGAAGAGATATTTTTTGAGACAACCAGCAAAAATCCACCTGAATTGGAGGAATCCAGGTGAATAATGTCACTCGTATTGAGTGTAGGACATGTTGTAATATTTGCGCGATTTAACCCGGTATTGCTTGAAATAAAGGCATGGAAAATGTAACGTTATTTCCCATGCCCGTAAGGTTAAAAGTTCCAGTCTTCGTCTTCGGTTTCGACCGTTTTTCCCATCACATAAGATGAACCTGAGCCGGAAAAGAAATCATGGTTTTCATCGGCATTCGGCGAGAGCGCGGCAAGGATTGCGGGATTCACGTCTGCCATCTCCGGCGGAAATAACGCCTCATAACCCAGGTTCATTAAGGCTTTATTGGCGTTGTAGCACAAGAAGGCTTTGACGTCGTTAACCCAGCCGGTTTCCGCATATAACGCTTCTGTGTAGCGGATTTCGTTGTCGTACAGTTCCATCAACAAATCCAGCGCGAAAAGCTTTAACTCTTCACGCTCGATTGCCGATAGTTTTTGTAGCGCTATCTGATACTTATAGCCAATATAATAACCGTGAACCGCTTCATCGCGAATGATTAAACGAATCAGGTCGGCAGTGTTCGTGAGCTTACCGCGGCTGGAGAAATACATCGGCAGCCAGAAGCCGGAATAGAACAGAAAAGACTCTAAAAAGACGCTGGCAATCTTTTTCTTTAGCGGTTCATCGCTGACGTAATGAGCTAAAATAATCTGCGCCTTACGCTGAAGCGGCGGGTTTTCTTCGCTCTAGGCGTAGGCGGCATCAACCTCTTTCGTCTGGCACAGCGTGGAGAAAATAGAACTGTAAGAGCGGGCGTGTACCGCTTCCATAAAGCTGATGTTCGACAGTACGGCCTCTTCATGCGGCGTGATGGCATCTGCCATTAACGACGGCGCGCCTGCGATGTTCTGGATAGTGTCGAGCAGCGTAAGACCCGTAAACACGCGAATGGTGAGCTGCTGTTCGGCGGCGCTCAGCGTCTGCCAGGCCGGAATATCATTCGATAACGGCACTTTTTCCGGCAGCCAGAAGTTACTGGTCAGCCGGTTCCACACCTCCAGATCTTTGTCGTCCTGGATCTTGTTCCAGTTGATGGCGCTAATACGAGATAATTTCATATGGCTTTCCTTATAGCGCGCAGGATACGCAGCCTTCAATTTCAGTACCTTCCAGCGCCAACTGGCGAAGCCGGATGTAATACAGTGACTTAATACCTTTTCGCCAGGCATAGATCTGCGCTTTGTTGATATCGCGGGTCGTGGCGGTATCGGGGAAAAACAGGGTGAGCGACAGCCCTTGATCGACGTGGCGCGTGGCCTCGGCATAGGTATCAATAATTTTTTCCGGACCGATATCGTAAGCATCCTGATACATGTCCAGATTTTCATTGGTCATAAACGGCGCGGGGTAATACACACGCCCGGTTTTGCCCTCTTTGCGAATCTCAATTTTGGCCACAATCGGATGAATGCTGGAGGTCGCATGATTAATGTAAGAAATCGAACCGGTCGGCGGCACCGCCTGCAAATTTTGGTTATAGATGCCATAGCGCATCACATCGTCGCGCAGCTTTAGCCACATTTCGCGTGTGGGCAGCGTAATGCCGCTGCGGGCAAATAGCGCCCTGACTTTCGCCGTTTTCGGTTGCCAGTCGTCTTGTAAATACTGCGTAAAATAGTCGCCACTGGCATAGCGCGACTGCGCAAATCCGGCGAAGGTTTTGCCGCGTTCGCGGGCCAGCCGCATTGAAGTATGCACGGCATGCCAGGTAATAGTGTAAAAATAGAGATTGGTGAAATCCAACGCCTCCGGCGAACCGTAGGCAATACCTTCCCTCGCCAGATAGCCATGCAGATTCATCTGGCCCAGACCGATGGCATGAGAGGCGGCATTACCGGCGGCTATTGAGGGCACGCTGCGTATATGGCTCATGTCCGACACCGCCGTCAGGCCGCGAATAGCGGTTTCTACGGTACGGCCAATGTCCGGTGAATCCATGACGTGAGCGATATTCAGCGAACCGAGATTGCAGGAGATGTCATGCCCGATGTGGGTATAGTCAAGGTTATCGTCGTAACGAGAGGCGCTATTGACCTGTAAAATTTCCGAGCACAGGTTGCTCATATTAATGCGACCAGCAATAGGATTCGCGCGGTTTACCGTATCTTCAAACATGATGTAGGGATACCCGGATTCGAACTGAATCTCCGCCAGTGTTTGAAAAAAGTCACGGGCGTTAATATAGGTTTTGCGCACGTGCGGATCGGCAATTAATTCATCGTACCGTTCGCTAATGGCGATATCGCCAAACGGTTTGCCGTAGCGTCGTTGTACGTCATAGGGCGAAAAGAGCGCCATTTGCGCGTTTTCTTTCGCCAGCCGGAAGGTGATGTCCGGGATCACCACGCCGAGAGAGAGCGTTTTGATCCGGATTTTTTCGTCGGCATTTTCCCGTTTGGTATCCAGAAAACGCAGAATATCCGGATGGTGCGCATGGAGATAAACCGCGCCGGCCCCCTGGCGCGCGCCAAGCTGGTTGGCATACGAAAACGCGTCTTCCAGCATTTTCATCACCGGGATCACGCCGGAAGACTGATTCTCAATGCGTTTGATCGGCGCGCCCGCCTCGCGCAGATTGGAGAGTAAAAATGCGACGCCGCCGCCGCGTTTGGAGAGTTGCAGCGCCGAATTCACCGCTCGCCCGATCGATTCCATATTGTCTTCGATACGGAGCAGGAAGCAGGAGACCAGTTCCCCACGCTGCTGTTTACCGCAATTTAAAAAAGTCGGGGTAGCGGGCTGAAAGCGACCAGAAAGCATTTCATCGGTCAGTTGGGTGGCCAGCGTTTCGTCACCCTGCGCCAGCGTCAACGCCACCATTGTCACCCGATCTTCAAAGTGTTCCAGATAACGTTTGCCGTCGAAGGTTTTCAGCGTGTAACTGGTATAGAACTTCCAGGCGCCAAGAAACGTCTGGAAGCGAAAGCCGCTGGCGTGGGCGTGCTCGAACAGGCGGAGGACGAAGGCGCGGTCGTAACGCGCGAGGACAGCGTCATCGTAATAACCTTCCCGAACCAGCGTCTCCAGACGTTCATGCTGGCTGGCAAACGTCACGGAATGCGGGCGGACGTGGGCGGCAAAGAAGGCGTCGATCGCCTGCTGGTCCTTGTCGAACTGAATATGGCCTGCTTTATCATAAAGATTCAGCATCGCGTTCAGGGCGTGGTAATCCATGGTTTCCTGCATTACGCGCTCCGGGGTAGTTGTTGCCAAAATTCATTTACTCCTCTTCGGACGTTATCGATGTCGCGTTGTGTGCCCATGAGCTCAAAGCGGTACAGCCAGGGTACGCCGTATTTTTGTGCTATCACATCGCCAGCGCATCCCCAGGCATCGCCGAAATTGCGATTACCGGAGGCGATAACGCCGCGAATGCGCGCCCGGTTGTGTTCATCATTTAAAAAGCGGATCACCTGTCGCGGCACCGCACCGGCCATCCCGCCGCCGCCGTATGACGGCACAACCAGAATGTACGGTTCGTCTACCCGAATTCGCTCCCGCTCATTGAGCGGAATACGCGTGGCGGGTAGCCCCAGACGCTGCATAAAACGGTGCGTATTTTCAGAGCTGCTGGAGAAGTAGACGAGCGCGCTCATGCGTTTGCCGCGTGGGGTGTCGGGGGCAGACGGTTAATCATGTCCGGACGGAAGCCAGACCAGCTCAAATCGCCCGCCATCACCACCGGTAATTGACGAAACCCTTGCGCCCGGAGCGTATCCGCTGCATCCGGCACCAGATCGACGTTCACCATCTCAAATTCAAATCCACGGCTTTCCATCGCCCGCTTTGTGGCGTGGCACTGAACACAGTTATTGCGAGTGTAAATAGTAATGCTCATGATTCGTATTTCCATTTAAAATGAGAAAACGGCGCGATGAAACGCGTCGGATTGTCGTGTGTTGATACAGGAAATACTAGATGTAGTTGAATTAAGATTCAACCATACAAGATATGGGAATTTTCGATTGATTTTAACGTCGCTGATGAACGCAGCGGGGTCGGGGCGGCATGGCTAATTTTTGCCGGATGGCGGCGTGAACGCCCGATCCGGCCTGCAGGTTCACGCATAACAGAGTTGGCTGACATCTGCGCCATCCGGCAACAATGCGTCACATTCGCATACCGATCGCCAGACGGTTAAAGCAGTTCATTAAACCGATGGCGAAGGTCAGATCGCTGATTTCACGCGCGCTGAAATGATCGAGCAGCGGCAGGTAAACATTATCTTCGGCGTGGGTTTCAGCAATGTGCGTCACCGATTCCGCCCAGGCTAACGCCGCGCACTCTTGCTCGCTGAAATGGTGGCTTACCCGCCATCCTGCCAGCGCATCTAATTTAGCTTGATTTACGCCAGCCTTACGCAGCGCTTTACTGTGCATCTCCAGGCAAAATGCACAACCATTTATTTGCGAAACACGCAGGTAAATCAGCTCCATCAGCATGGGGTCAAGCGTGCTCTTTTCCAGCGCGTTTTTCGCCTGCACCAGAGCGCTATAAACCTCCGGGCTCAGTTCATAATAGGGTTGGCGTAACGTTGTCATCATGTTTCTCCTCGTGTTGATGACGAGCACTGTAGCACTATAATGGTCTGTAAAAGAGAGCCATATTTTTACAGAAAAAGCAGACCATATGCCGCGCTATCAGCACATCGCTCGTCAGTTAAAAACGGCCATTGAGCAAGGAGAACTCGCGCCCGGAACGCGTTTGCCTTCCAGTCGGACGTGGGCGCAGGAACTGGGCGTTTCTCGCGCCACGGTGGAAAATGCCTATGGCGAGCTGGTAGCGCAGGGCTGGCTGGAGCGACGTGGCCAGGCAGGCACGTTTGTGAGCAACGCTCTACGGTTTGAGACGGCGCCGCCGATACCCGCTGTTTTTGCCGGAGAAAGTCCGGAACCGAAACCCTTTCAGATGGGGTTACCGGCGCTGGATCTCTTTCCACGCGAGAAGTGGGCGCGAGTGATGGGACGTCGGTTGCGCACGCAGACGCGCTTCGATCTGGCATTAGGCGACGTCTGCGGCGAGGCGATTTTGCGCCAGGCGATAGTCGATTACTTGCGGGTTTCACGTAGCATTGAATGTCTGCCGGAACAGGTATTTATTACCTCCGGATATGCGGATTCTATGCGGCTAATCCTGCGTACATTGTCTGTGCCGGGAGACAGCATGTGGGTGGAAGATCCCGGCTTTCCGTTAATTCGCCCGGTGATAACGCAGGAGGGGATTACGCTGGCGCCGATTCCGGTCGATGCCGATGGGCTGAATGTCGCAGCGGGGATGCGGGATTGCCCGCAGGGACGCTTTGCATTGGTGACGCCCGCCCATCAAAGTCCGTTGGGGGTGGCGCTGTCGTTAACTCGCCGACGGCAACTTCTGGCATGGGCGGCGAATGTGCAGGCCTGGATTATTGAAGATGACTACGACAGCGAATTTCGTTATCACGGTAAACCGCTTCCGCCGCTCAAGAGTCTGGATGCCCCGCAGCGAGTGATTTACGCCGGAACGTTCAGTAAGTCGCTCTTTCCGGCATTACGTACCGCCTGGCTGGTGGTGCCGATAAAGCAGATTGAGCATTTCCGCCAGCAGGCGTCGCTGATGCCCTGTAGCGTACCGTTGTTATGGCAGCACACGCTGGCTGATTTTATCCGTGATGGCCATTTCTGGCGGCATCTGAAAAAGATGCGTCAACATTATGCTCAGCGACGGTTATGGATTGAAGAGGCGCTGGCGGAACAGGGATTTGTCGTGACATTACAGAAAGGCGGTATTCAATTGGTTATTGAGGTTGAAGGTGATGATAAAGCGCAGGTAGCAAAAGCGAATCAGGCCGGACTGGCGGTACAGGCGCTAAGCCGTTGGCGAGTGGTTTCGTCAGGAAAGGGGGGCATTTTACTGTCGTTTACCAATATTACTTCCGCTGGCATGGCGAAACAGGTCGCATGGCAGCTTCGACAGGCGATACAGTAACCGTTTCGCCGAATGGCGCGACCTGGGCCTGCGGCAATGATGCAGGCCCAATAAAGTATGTCGCCATCCGGCTGCGCACGTCGTTAGCGACGCAGGCTAAGCAGCGCCCCGATAAAAATTCCTACCGCTGCGGCGGTTCCTACGCTACACTAGGGTTTTTCACGCACAAACGTATCCGCGCACCCCATCGCATCACAGGCGGCTTGTTTTACGCGAGTACGTCCATGCATCCGCGCCCGGGTCTCTTTCAGCAACGCCTGTGCTTTACGTCGCGCAGCCTCGGCTTCGTCTTTCGCATCGCTTCCCCAGGATTTAAGGACATCTTCCAGACTGTCGGCTAATCGATTGACATCATTCTGAATATCCTGAACACCATCATCGACGTCGTTTCGGTTCGGTTTGTTAAGCATATGATCCTCCATTGATTTCGATGTAGCTTTCAGTGTAGTTCATATTTTTACCTGCTGAGGCTTGTTACGGCGATATCATGCGTTTCTGGACTTTTCTGAAAGCGTTGATAACGCGCTATCGGGTAAGGTAAGCCCGCAGTAAAAGAGAATGAGGATAAAATATGTATTTACGACCTGACGAGGTGGCGCGGGTACTGGAAAAGGCAGGGTTTACCGTTGATGTGGTGACGAATAAGACGTATGGTTATCGACGCGGCGAGAATTATGTTTATGTTAACCGCGAGGCGCGTATGGGGCGTACCGCGCTGATCATTCACCCCAGATTAAAAGACCGTAGCTCATCACTGGCTGACCCGGCTTCGGATATTAAGACCTGCGATCACTACCAAAATTTTCCGCTCTATTTAGGCGGCGAGACCCACGAACATTACGGTATTCCCCACGGCTTTAGCTCCCGATATAGCGTTAGAACGTTATCTGAACGGGCTTTTTGGCGACGAAAAAAGCGACTAAAATCGCGACTGGCAATGCCAGTCGCGACGCTAACTTACGCCTTAGCCTGATGATAGCTGCTCACTTTAAACAGGCGACGACAATAATCCAGGAAGTAGCCATAAACCGCGCCCATTAACATTGAAACAACAATGTTTGAACTCACGGCGGCCACTATCTGATGCCAGCCGGCGCCGACGGTCAGCAAGATGATAATATAAACGGGTGACTGAAAGGTGACATAAGCCAATACATCCGCCAGGTTTTTGGCCCATCCCGCCGGGCTTGCCTTACGCGCGACGCGCATAATCAGATCGCGGTAAACGCCGTATGGCCATGCAATCAAAATGTTGACAGGTATCGCCACCAGCCTGGAAGAAAGCGACTGCTCAAAGCTCATTCCGGAGAGGAATATCTCGATCAACATGTTCACAACAGAACAGTAAACAACCATCGCAAACGCGTCTGCTACGGCATGACGCAAGCGTGACTGTGGAGAGAACATGTTAATGCTCCTTGTAGCGTATCGATCAGAATGAGGTGATGGTTGGTAGTGAAATCATAAAGCACTTTTGTCTTTGCATAGACTATATCCCTATATAATAACTATTAACTAGTGTAATATTTTTATTTATAGGCTTTTTGTCGATAAAATACTCTGTGACTGTGTGTTTTTTGCTCGCAGCGAGATTTTCGTTGTTGTTAGTCATTAATTACTTTTAAATCAATGCATTATAATGCATTGTTTTTCTGGCGATTTTCAGCCACATTCCAAATGTTGTCAGATGCGATGTATTCTCGGCTAACGGCACGCGCTCTACTTTTCTCAGCATAATTATAGCTATTGCAGGGTGATTTTTAGCATAAAGCTCTGATGATGATTTTTGAATGGTTAATCTCTTATTGTAATGAAATATTCACTTCTGTATAAGGTCAGCCACCGTGAGGGTCACCGTGGTTACTGAGATACGCAATACGTTATAAACAGCCGAACGGGAAACCTACAGATATACCGTAGGCAGAATAACCTGAAACACACAGGGGGTAATGAATATAACCTTCTGGTTAACAGATTAATATAATTAATCGAGTTATACTGAGTATATCTGTATGAACTTTAGGATCTGGAAATATAATCAATAATCGCATACAATACCGCCTGTAATAGTTTTTGTTTTCTGCGTTAAAAGGTTTTTATTGATATGAATTTGATGTTACAGAACTTAAATAATATCCGCACGCTGCGCGCTATGGCTCGCGAATTCTCCATTGACGTTCTTGAAGAAATGCTCGAAAAATTCAGGGTTGTCACTAAAGAAAGACGCGAAGAAGAAGAATTGCAGCAACGCCAGCTTGCCGAGAAGCAGGAGAAAATTAATGCCTTTCTGGAGCTGATGAAAGCAGACGGTATTAACCCGGAAGAGTTATTTGCCATGGATTCAGCAATGCCGCGTTCTGCTAAAAAGCGCCAGCCGCGTCCGGCAAAATATCGTTTTACTGATTTCAATGGCGAAGAAAAAACCTGGACCGGACAAGGTCGTACGCCTAAACCGATTGCCCAGGCGCTGGCGGCGGGGAAATCTCTGGATGATTTCTTAATCTAATCACGGATAACCTTTAACAGATGGCGCTTCGTTTCCTGTCTCTATTAACCGGGACTCAGGGAACGTTGCGCCATGCTCATTCTGATAAATCAGCACACGCCAAAATCGCCCTCTTCGCAATAGGGGGTGACATCTGCCGCTTTGAGGATCAATTTTTCGCCCTGCTCATTACCGACCTGTACCGCGACAATATGATCCTCGTTGACTTCAATCACTTTCAGTTTCGGCCCACCCATTCGGGGCTGTACGATATCGCCTGGTGTGAACATCACGCTCTCCTGTTGAACAATGGTATAAACCCGCCTTCAGTCTACTACACACCTACCGACGCGCGGTGAAGGTACCGCTTAATGAGTACGGGTATTCCAGGGCATTTTTTCCAGTAGTCGCGCCATTCCGCAGAAGCCGGTCATGCCTGCCAGCATTAACCCGGCCCCGACAAAACCGCTAATGAGGAAAAAGCCGCCGTGGACCGTATAGCCCAGAATCACCCCAAGCAACGTCAACCCGCCGGCGGCGATTTGCACCTGACGCATCAGTGGCAACGGTTGCGATTTGTCTTCTGTGACGGGCAATCCTGCCGCTTTCCATCCGTCGATACCGCCTTCCAGCAGACTGACCTGAGCTGGGGCGGCAATGGCCTGTAGTTTTGCTGCATTGCTGCTGGTTCGTTTACCTGACTGACAGTGAAAAATAATCTGTTCCGCTCGCAGGTTGGCGGGCAAATCGCCCTGTTCAAGCCGGGAAAGCGGCGCCAGTTGCGCATGTGGAATATGCTCGCGCAGATATTCATCGGCGTCGCGTACATCAATCCGTTTCGCGCCTTGCGCTATCAGCGCTTGCGCCTCACGGGGGGAAACTATCCCAATGGACATCGTGCCTCCTTATGGACAATAGAGATTCTTTAACGTGGCGATAATCGTATTAACCGCCTCATTTTTAATGAAATAGTGAATGCGCTGGGCATCGCGTTGACTATCAATCAGCCCTTCTTCCCGCATCCGCGCCAGATGTTGCGACGTCGCGGAGGGGCTTAGCCCGGTAATGCGCGCCAGTTCGCCTGCGCTGGTTTTTGGCGAACCGCAAAGCATACATAAAATCAGTAATCTTTTTGGGTGGCTCATCGCTTTGAGCAGGGCCGCCGCCTGTTCTGCGCTGGCCTGAAGTTGTTCAAGCTCTGTCATAGTTATTTAAGCATTTTCTAAATTTAGTTAATTCTAAAATAAACGTCAACCTGATGCCAGCGTAAAAAGCGTAAAGGAGGGTAAAAGCGCGGCGCGCGACTGGCAGGCTCAGGTAAACTGACTATGCTTAGAGATAAAATCTCTTTTTAAACAATGACTAATTTTGCTTGTATGGAGTGTATATGGGTTTCTGGAGAATTGTATTTACGATTATTTTGCCTCCGCTCGGCGTACTTTTAGGAAAAGGGTTCGGTTGGGCATTTATCCTTAATATCCTGCTGACATTACTCGGATATATTCCGGGGCTTATCCACGCATTTTGGGTTCAGATGCGTCATTAATTACCGGCCACCGGCGGCGCATAAGCGCCGCTTATCAGGATAACCTCATTCCCTCTGCTACACTTTTCTTTGTGTGTATTTTTGACAAGCGAGGTGAATATGGGACTTTTCAATTTTGTAAAAGATGCAGGTGAAAAACTCTGGGACGCGGTAACCGCTAATCATGATAAGGACGATCAGGCGAAAAAAGTCCAGGAACATTTAAATAAAACGGGAATACCCGACACTGACAAAGTGAATGTGCAAATAGCTGATGGAAAAGCGACAGTGACGGGTGATGGGCTGAGTCAGGAGGCAAAAGAAAAAATTCTGGTTGCCGTGGGGAATATCGCCGGGATTAGCAGCGTTGACGATCAGGTTAAAACCACGACGCCGGCGGCTGAAAGTCAGTTTTATACCGTAAAATCAGGCGACACCCTGAGCGCTATTTCAAAGCAAGTGTATGGTAACGCCAATCTGTATAATAAAATTTTCGAGGCAAATAAACCGATGCTGAAAAGCCCGGAAAAAATATATCCGGGACAAGTGTTGCGTATTCCTGAAGAATAATGGCTATCAGGTCGCGCCAGGCTACATTTTCCCTGCCATCGCCTGGCGAATAATGGGAATCGGCGTCAGCAAATGCTGACGCATTAATTCGCTGGCGCGTGCCGCCTCGCGCGCCAGTATCGCTTCGGTTAGCGTGTGATGCTGGATATGTTTATCTTCCAGCATCTCGACGGACAGAACGGTTTCACGTAACCAAATAAAGCGGTAGCGGGCCGCCAGGTCAAATAAGCGTTCACGCATCTGTAGCAGATAGTGGGAGCCGCACCCGGCGACAATGGCGGAATGGAACGCCTGGTGGCGCTGGTCCCATTCATCGAGCATATGTTCGCTAGCATCGCTGGCTTCCAGTTTACTGAGCATATGCGCTCGCGCCAGGATCTCCGCCTCCCACGCATCATCGCCGCGTTCAATCGCCAGGCGTACCAGCATCGCTTCCATATTGGCGCGCGCGTCAAAAATATCGAGGAGTTCCGCCTCTGACATGGACGCCACGCGATAGCCTTTTTGATTCACCACGGTGACCAGCCGTTCCGCCACCAGTTGTGACAGCGCCTCGCGCAGCGGCCCTACGCCAAGCGCATAGCGGGCGGTTAATAAACTCATCCGCAGTTTCTCATCCGGCTGATAAGTGCCGCGAATAATGTCATTTTTAAGCCAGCGATAGCCATCTATGGCCGTCGGTTGGGAAAGGGCGGTCATCTTTTACTCCTGAGAAGCTTCCCGGCTGACGCCGGGAATAACTAACGTAGGTTTTGCAGGGGGGCTTTTTGCCACCTTATCAGTTTTTTCCAGCGAGACATAATGGGGACAGTACCTATTATGCCCAGCCCTAACAGCCCCGTTGAAATGACTTCTAGTTGCTGTGCCGGTCGAAATAGCATCACCACCAGAACAAAGCAGATAAAGCCGATAACCAGCCAGGTGAGCCACGGATAAAGCCACATTTTCAACTTAATTTCTCCGCCCTGCGCCAGCAGAATTTTACGCATCCGCAATTGCGAAATCGCAATCACCAGATAGACCAGCAGCGCGATGGCGCCAGAACTGTCGATAAGAAATTTAAACACTTTTGCCGGGGCGTAATAATTGACGATAACGGTTAAAAAGGCCGCGCCGGTAGAGAGGAGAACCGCTACCCAGGGCGTTTTGCTACGGTTAGTTTTTCCCATTATCGCAGGAGCATCGCCGCGGCGGCTAAGGGAATAGAGCATCCGGGAGGCGGTATATAATGCGGAGTTCAGACAACTGGTCACCGACAACAAAATCACGCAGTCCATAATGAATTTTGCGTGCGGAATATGAAGCAGCTCCAGTACCGAGCGGTACGAACCTACGCTTTTCAGGCCCGGCATATTCCACGGGATCAGCGCCACCACCACAAAAATGGAACACAAGTAAAAGATGGAAATTCGCCAGATAACAGAATTGGTGGCGCGTACGATATGTTTATCCAGCGTATCGGATTCCGCGGCAGCAATAGTGACGATTTCCGCGCCCATAAAAGAGAACATGGTGATCAACATGGCGCTTAACACCGCGCCGAAGCCGTTAGGCATAAAACCGCCGTGATCCCATAGCCGGGAGATACCGCTTACCTCGGCATACGGATAAAAACCGCTAATCGCCGTCGCGCCCAGCGCGATAAACGCCAGGATAGCAATCACTTTACATAGCGCCAGCCAGAATTCGAATTCGCCGTAATTTTTGACGCTCAATAAATTGCTTCCGGTTAAGGCAAGCGTAATCACTAATGAAAATAGCCACACCGGAATACCCGGTATCCATGAATTCAGAATAATGGCGGCAATATTGGCCTCCAGCGGAATAACCAGCACCCAAAACCACCAGTATAACCAGCCGATGGTATACCCGGCCCAGGGGCCGATCGCTTTATCCGCATAGGTGGAAAAAGAACCGGTATCCGGCGTGGCGACGGCCATTTCAGCCAGCATTCGCATAATCATGACGACTAAAAGTCCTGCGAACAGATAGGCCAGCAGTACCGCAGGGCCGGCCTCCGCAATCGCCACGCTGGAACCGACAAACAGGCTGGCGCCGATGACGCCGGCGATCGATAACATGGTGACGTGGCGTGATTTCAGCCCGCCCCCTAATGCATGTGATTCTGACAATTGCCCCATCCTAAAACCTCTTTATTGTTATTGCGCTCGTTTACCGGATGGCGCCTGGCTTATTCGGCCTACAATCGAAACGGTTTTTGTAGGCCGGATAAGACAGTTACGTCGCCACCCGACGCTGCTTATTGGACATTACGCTTGTTTCGCCTCATCAAAGCACTGGGCGATAATCTTCAGGCCTTGCTGAATCTGCGAGGCTTCAATAGTGAGTGGAACGAGGATGCGCAAGATGTTGTAGTAAGGACCGCAGGAGAGCAGAATTAACCCTTTCTCGCGGGCGCGGGCCACAATGTCGGCGGTCAGAGTCGCGTTCGGTTTGCCGGGGTCGCCATTTTCAAACAACTCAATGGCGATCATGGCGCCCAGTCCGCGCACGTCGCCAATCTCACGGTGCGTTTCCGCTATCTCCATCAGGCCATCGCGCAGCGTGTTGCCAAGCGTATTCGCCTTTTGCAGTAGATTTTCCTGCTCGAAAATGTCCAGTACCGCCAGCGCGGCGGCGCAGGCAATCGGGTTTCCGGCATAGGTGCCGCCCAGCCCGCCCGGCGCGATAGCGTCCATCACGTCTGCCCGGCCGGTAACGCCTGCCAGCGGAAAGCCGCCGGCGATCGATTTCGCAAAAGTGGTAATATCTGCCGCAACGCCCATCTGTTCCATGGCGAACAGCGTACCGGTCCGGCCCGCGCCGCTTTGCACTTCGTCGGCAATCAACATAATGCCGTGTTGGTCGCATAGCGCGCGCAGTCGCTGCATGAACGCGGGAGAGGCGGCGTAAAATCCGCCTTCGCCCTGTACCGGCTCAATAATAATGGCGGCGATATCTTCCGGCGCGGCATCATTTTTAAAGATGCGTTCAATGCTGGCGATCGCGTCGTCGTCGCTGATGTTGTGTAGCGGGCAAGGATAAAGCGCGCGGTAGACATGGCCTGGCATCAATCCCATACCAGCAGAGTACGGGTGTACTTTCCCGGTCAGAGAGAGCGTGTAGTGGGTACGACCGTGGTAAGCGCCGCTAAACGCGATAGCGCCGCTGCGTTTTGTTGCCGCGCGGGCGATTTTCACGGCGTTTTCAACCGCTTCTGAACCGGTCGTGACCAGCAACGTTTTTTTGGCGAAATCGCCCGGTACCTTCTGGTTCATGCGTTCGCACAACGCCAGATACGGTTCATAGGCCAGCACCTGAAAACAGGTATGGGTCAATTTCTTCAACTGCGCTTCGACCGCTGAAACAATGCCCGGATGTAAATGACCGGTGTTCAGGACGGCAATGCCGCCCGCGAAATCGAGATACTCACGGCCTTCGACATCCCAGACCCGACAATTTTCCGCCCGCTCGGCGAAAATCGGGTGAATCTGCCCCACGCCGCGAGGAACGGCGTTATGACGGCGCTGCATTAAAGCGTTATTGGTATTCATTAGCGACTCTCCTGTTAAAGGCCGATGCACATATATTTGATTTCTAAATAATCTTCGATGCCGTATTTGGAACCTTCACGGCCTAATCCGGAGGCCTTAATACCGCCGAAAGGCGCGACTTCGTTGGAGATAATGCCGGTATTAATACCGACGATGCCGTATTCCAGCGCTTCGCCGACGCGGAAAACGCGGCTTAAATCGCGTGCATAAAAATAGGCTGCCAGGCCGAATTCAGTATCGTTAGCCTGCCTGATGACGTCCGCCTCGTCGCTGAAGCGGAACAGAGGCGCGAGCGGCCCGAATGTCTCTTCTTTGGCGACTTTCGCGTTATCAGGAACATCCACCAGAATGGTCGGTTGAAAGAAGTTGCCGCCTAATTTGTGCGCTTCACCGCCCGTAATGACGCGGGCGCCTTTTTCCAGCGCGTCGGCGATATGCTCCTGGACTTTCGCCACGGCTTTTTCATCAATCAGCGGCCCGATAGCGACGTCGGCTTGCAGGCCGTCGCCGACCGCGAGCTTATTTACCGCCTGGTTGAGTTTTTCCGCAAAACGATCGTAAACGCCGTCCTGAACATACAATCTATTGGCGCAGACACAGGTCTGCCCGGCGTTGCGAAACTTCGAAGCCAGCGCGCCCTCGACGGCTTTATCCAGATCGGCATCGTCAAAGACGATAAACGGCGCATTGCCGCCCAACTCCAGCGATACTTTTTTAATGTCTTTGGCGCATTGTTCCATTAGCTGGCGGCCAATCTCCGTCGAGCCGGTAAACGACAGTTTGCGTACCAGCGGGTTGCTGGTCAGCTCGCCGCCGATATCGCCTGCCGAACCGGTAACGACGTTAAATACGCCTGCGGGAATTCCGGCGCGCTGGGCCAGTTCCGCCAGCGCCAGCGCGGAAAACGGCGTCTGGCTGGCGGGTTTGAGTACCATTGTGCAGCCTGCGGCCAGCGCGGGGCCGGCTTTACGGGTGATCATTGCCGAGGGAAAGTTCCACGGGGTAATCGCGGCGGTGACGCCGATGGGCTGTTTAATCACCAGCAGCCGTTTATCGGTCTGATGACCTGGAATCGTGTCGCCATAGATACGCTTCCCCTCTTCGGCGAACCATTCAATAAACGAGGCGGCGTAGCTAATTTCGCCTTTCGCTTCCGCCAGCGGTTTGCCCTGTTCCAGCGTCATCAGACGCGCCAAATCGTCCTGATGTTCCATCATCAGATTGAACCAGCGACGCAGGATATTGGCTCGCTCTTTGGCGGTGAGCGCGCGCCAGGCGGGCAGGGCGCGATTGGCGGCGTTGATGGCGTCGCGCGTCTCTTCCGCCCCCATTTTGGGCACATTGCCGAGCGGTTTCCCGTTGGCGGGGTTGCTCACGGGGATGACATCGCCGCCGCGCGCGTCGCGCCAGTCGCCATCGATAAAGGCCTGCTGGCGGAACAGGGTAGAGTCGTTAAGTTGCATAATTGCTTCCTGTCTGAAGGGTTAACGGGTAAATGCGGCGTGTAATGCGTCCACGCTGCGTGCCGCACGCAGCGTACGTCCGGGGTTGCTCTGGCTTGCGCGTAGCGCCTGAACTTTACTGACGATATGCGCGCCGATAGGTATCGCTGATGTCGCCGCCGGGGAGGGGGCGTTACAGGTGTGAATGGAACGCGGCGTCGTGACAAACAGAAAATCATCAATCAGTTTGCCGTCCGGCGAAACCGCCTGCGCCCGCACGCCTGCCGGCCAGGGCTGGAGATCGTTGACGGTCAGGCTGGGGCAATACTTTTGTACTCGCCGCAAATAGCCGCTTTTGCATAGCGAGTTTTTCATCTCGCCCAGTCCGGAAAGCAGATGGTTTTGCAGTACGCGGCGAATGCCGGCGGAGCGGAAAATCTCCAGGGTGTCGGTGAAGGAAACGTCGCGCTTACAGTAGCCTTCGCGTTTAAGCGCCAGCACCGCATTCGGCCCGACCGTAACGCTGCCGTCGATCATGCGGGTAAGATGGACGCCGAGAAACGGCATTGCCGGATCGGGGATCGGGTAGATCAAATGGTTAACGATCCGGTTGTGTCGCGGGGCCAGACGAAAGTACTCGCCGCGGAAAGGGCAGATAATAAAACCGGGCTCCACGCCCAGCATTTTGACCAGCCGATCCGCCATCAGCCCTGCACAGCCGATAAGCGTAGCGGTTTCGATTTCCCGACCTTGCGAGGTGCGAATGACAACGCCAGCGGCATGTTCTGTTAGAACGCTGACCTCGGCATGGTAGATGATCTCGCCGCCTTTGGCCTGAAAGCGGTTCGCCATGGCCGTCGCGACATCGCGATAGCTGACAATCCCGCTGGAAGGGACAAAAATCCCGCCCAGGCCAATGATATTGGGTTCGCGTTCACGCAGCTCCGCCGCGCTTAACCACTCGCGCTCTAAGCCGTTGGCCGCCGTCCGCTCCCATAGCGCGCGCATCCGCGCCATTTCCAGCTCCGAGGTGGCGACCAACATTTTGCCGCAGGTGTCGTAGCGGATGTTGTTTTGATCGCAAAAGGTTTTGGTCGCCTGATTGCCCGCCAGACAAAACCGCGCTTTGAGGCTGCCGGGCGTGTAGTACACCCCGGCATGGATCACGCCGCTGTTATGCCCGGTCTGGTGGCAGGCTGGCGCGGACTCTTTTTCCAGCAATGCGATGCGCGCATCCGGGTAGACATCAATAAGTTGCATAGCGGTCGACATGCCGATAATGCCGCCGCCGATAATCACAAAATCATACATCCGCGTAATTCCTTCGCCGTGGCGCTTATTGGTGAGTTTGATAATGGCTGGCGGCGTAGGCGAAGTAACCGCGCTGGCGCATCAGTTCGCGACGCAAGTCAGGATGCGGCGTAAAACGATCGCGTCCATGTAGCCAGAACAGATTGTTAATCAGCAGGAATTTGCCGACCGGTACCGGCACGGAGAGGATGTTTTGACTGGTTTCCAGCGCGTCTGAAAGCTCGCTGAGCCAGACGCCTTCTTCAAAGTCTTTTGGCTGGACGAACTGGTCGATATAACGCATGACCGGGCGGCCTTGTTGGTCGACATCAAACACCGGGTGCCAGACGTCATGGCTAACATTTTTGCTTGGCGGCGCCGCCCAGCGCATGACGCGACGCGCCAGCGGATGGGTAAAAAACGACTCCAGATGTTCCCAGTCATCAAGGTGCAGCAGCAGCGAATTACCGCCTTCCATATTCTGTTCGTCGATTTTCATCATCAGCACGTAGTCGGTCACCTCCTCAACATAGGTACCGTCATTGTGCAGTTCCATTACGCGGTGGGGCTGGCGCAGATAACTGTCGGAGTTGTCGACGTTTTTGACCACGAAACGCGCGTAGTACTGGCCGCTCATCGCATCGTAGTTGGAGCGACCAATAAGATGCGCCACCGCCGTCGCCAGTTTGACCATCTCTTCTGCCTGTGCGACATCATCGATCCCTTCGGCGCTGATCAACAGCGCGCCTTGTGCACGGTTGAGGAGCGTTTTGATCAACAGCGGTTGTAGCTGATTGCCGCACAGATCGTCGAGGATCTTGCCGATTTTGAAACGTAAGAAAGATTTGTATTCCAGCGCCTGCACCGGCCACTGCGCAACCTGATGGAGAAATTGTCTTGTGGTATCCGCCGTAAACGTTAACGCCAGCAGGCGCGGCGACTGCGCCGAAGGGGCAAGGGTGAAACCAGTATGGCGTTGGGCTAAATCATCTGTGTTCGCTTTTACGGCAGTCAGTGCATTCATCAGAATCATTCCTCTCGGTAGATGGTCAGGGAGACATGGCGATGCTCATTTCGTAGCCATAAATTAAAAATATCGACATTTTCCAGGAACGCGTATGAAATAACCGCTTTTGTTTAATTATTGTGATCAAAAACAACAAATATTTAACAATGTGAATAGTGAGGTTAACGGCGCCACGAGCCTGACAACGGCAAGAAGGGGGGTAAAATGAGCAAGTTATGGGGAGAGTGATGCTGGCGGGGTTGCCCGGCCTGGCACATGAGCGCGTAGGCCGGACAAGTACAACGTATTTCAGCAGTCAATTAACCGGCGTCAACCTGCGGTTTACGGCTGTGTTTACGGATCAGACGTAACACTGGCGGTACCACAATGACCATGATCGCCATGATCAGCAGGGCTTTGGCAACGCCGCTTTGCCACAAAATCGCCATATTGCCGTTACTGATGGAGAGTGCGCGACGCAGGTTTTGCTCCAGCATTTCCCCCAGTACGAATCCCAGGATCAGCGGCGACATGGGGAAGTGCATTTTACGTAAAATGTACCCTAACACGCCGAGCGCGACCATCAGCACCAGATCGAAGGTGGTGCTGTGTACCGCATACACCCCTACCGCCGATACGGCAGCGATGGCGGGTACCAGGAACCACAGCGGAATGGTGAGCATACGGGTGAACAGACCGATCAACGGGATATTCATGATCAGCAGCATCACGTTCGCAATCAGCAGCGCAGCGATGAGTCCCCAGACGATATCCGGCTGTTCGGTGAACATCGCCGGGCCTGGCGTGATGTTGTACAGCGTCAGCGCCCCCATCATCACTGCCGTAGTGCCGGAACCGGGAACGCCCAGCGTCAGCATCGGGATGAAGGAGCCGCAGGCAGAGGCGTTGTTTGCCGCCTCCGGCGCCGCGACGCCGCGAATATCCCCTTTGCCAAAGCTATCGCTGTTGCCGCTGAGTTTTTTCTCGGTCATATAGGTAATGGCGCTGGCGATGGTCGCCCCGGCGCCGGGCAATACGCCGACAAAAAAGCCGATTACCGAAGAACGCAGGGTAGTGCCGATACACTGCGCGCCTTCTTTCAGGTTGAACAACATTCGACCCGTTTTGCGGACCATTGTTTGCCCGCTGCTGGTATGTTCCAGCATTAAAAGTATTTCTGATACCGAGAACAGGCCGATCACCACGACGATAAACTGTACGCCGTCGGAAAGATGAACGCTGTCAAAGGTAAAGCGATAAACCCCGGTGTTGGCGTCCACGCCGACGGTCGCAAGGCCAAGACCGATCAGCGCTGCCAGAAATGATTTAAGCGGATTTTGCGCCATCATGCTGCCAAGACAGGCGATGGCAAAAACCATTAAGGCGAAATATTCCGCCGGCCCAAAGGCCAGCGACCATTGCGCCAGTAAAGGGGCGAATAGAATGATGCCGCCGATAGCGATTAATGAACCGAAAAATGAGCTGACTGCGGAAATCGACAGCGCTACGCCGCCTTTCCCTTGCTGCGCCATCGGGTAACCGTCCAGCGCCGTCATGATCGCCGCCGCATCGCCGGGGACATTGAGCAATATGGAGGAGATCCTGCCGCCATACTCACACCCAATGTACACCGTCGCCAGCAGAATTAGCGCCGACTCCGCAGGCAGATGCAACGCAAAGACCAGCGGCAGTAAGATTGCCACGCCGTTGATCGGTCCCAGGCCCGGCAGCAGACCGACAATCGTGCCCACGAAGCAGCCAATCAACGCGATAACCAGGTTTTCCGGCGTCATCGCCACCGCAAAGCCCTGAGAAAGATATATCCAGGTATCCATCGTTGCTCCGTTAACTCAGCCAGGCGCCGAGAGGTAAGGTGACATCAAGCAGCCGGTCAAAGGCATACCACAGCAGAATGCCCAATACCGCGCCGGAGATACCCGCCGCCGGAATCGTGGCGCCGAACAGCATCCCGATAACCATGGTGAGAAGCGCGGTGGCGATGGGAAAACCCAGCCATTCGAATCCCCAGGCATACATCAACAGGATGATGATCGTGGTAATTAGCTTTTGCAGAACATGGCGGCGCGGCCAGCTCACCGTGTCGGGATGGCGTAATAACAGCGCCAGCGCGCAGAGCGCCATCAGGCCGATAATCCCCAGCGGAAAAGGGCGGGGACCGACGGGTTCATAGCTGTATTCGCTTTGGATCTGCCAGGCGATGAATAGCCCGGCGATACAGAGCAACAGCCAGATACCCGCAAAGATACGATCGCTCATCATTGCCTCCGCGATTATTTCGCGAGTCCGAAGGCTTTCGCCTGTTCACGGTAATCAGTAACCTGTTTTTTCACGTAGTCATCGAGCTGCTGGCCGGTCATGTCGAATTCAAACAGGCCGCGCAGATCGCGCTGCTTTTTAAACTCGTCGGTTTGCTGGAGCTTCTTGAAGGTATCCACCCACCACTGGTAATCGGCATCGCTGACTTTTGGCCCGACGTAGAAGCCGCGAATAATCGGCCACACCAGGTCGTAGCCCTGTTCTTTAGCGGTAGGGACATTGGCAAGCTGGCCCGGCAGACGATTTTCTGAAAAGACGGCAAGCACGCGGATTTTGTCGCCGCCCAGATAAGGCACCATTTCACTGAGATCGCCGGAGACAACCTGAACATGGTTGCCCATTAATGCCGTCACCGGCTCGCCGCCGCCCTCAAAGGCAACGTAGCGCATCTTGTGCGGGTCGACGTTCGCCTTTTGCGCCAGCAACGCCGACTTCATCCAGTCCTGGCTGCCAATAGAGGCGCCAGCGCCGATGACCACGCTGTTGGGATCTTTTTCCATCGCCGTCATCAGATCTTTCAGCGTTTTCCACGGGGAATCCGCACGCACGGCGATCATGCCGTAATCAGTGCCCACGCTTGCCAGCCAGCGCACATCATCCACGCCGTAGCGACCAAATTTCCCCTGCGACAGGTTGAGCAGCGAACCGCCGGAAAAGGCGATCACAGTCCCGGATTCGCCAGGGCGTTGGGCGACTATCGCGTTATAAGCCACAGCGCCGACGCCGCCGGGCATATACGTTACCCGCATGGGTTTCTCGATTGCGCCAGTCTCCAGCAAACTCACCTGAATCAGCTTACAGGTAAGGTCGAAACCGCCGCCAGGTTTGGCTGGCGCGATACATTCCGTTCGCGACGGCGCCTCCTGTGCCAGAACAGAGGTACTCATTAATAAAATGCTTGCAGTAAGGGTACGAAGTAATTGTTTTTTCATTTTTTATCCTCACGCCGGACGTCCGGATTTTTCAGGTTCGGAAGAAGATTTTTGTGATTATGTGAGCCGACATGTAGCAGTTCGGTTGCGTGATTGTTAAAACAATAACCTTTCAATTCCCTTTCAATGCGGCAGAAACTTTACAGGATGTGATATGCGTCTCTTATTGGCGGAAGATAACCGTGAGCTGGCTCACTGGCTGGAGAAAGCGCTGGTGCAAAACGGCTTTGCCGTGGACTGCGTATTTGACGGCCTGGCGGCTGACCATCTTCTGCACAGTGAAATGTACGCGCTGGCGGTGCTGGATATCAATATGCCGGGAATGGATGGACTGGAGGTGGTGCAACGGCTGCGTAAACGCGGTCAGACCTTGCCCGTTTTGCTGCTCACGGCGCGAAGCGCGGTGGCGGATCGCGTAAAAGGTCTCAACGTCGGCGCGGATGACTATCTGCCGAAACCCTTTGAACTGGAAGAGCTGGATGCCCGTTTACGGGCCTTGCTGCGACGCAGCGCTGGGCAGGTTCATGAAGTTCAGCAACTGGGGGAATTGATCTTTCATGATGAAGGGTATTTTCTGTTACAGGGACAGCCGTTAGCGCTGACGCCGCGTGAGCAGGCGCTCTTAACCGTATTGATGTACCGACGAACGCGGCCGGTCTCGCGTCAGCAGCTTTTTGAACAGGTGTTCAGCCTGAACGATGAGGTAAGCCCTGAAAGCATCGAACTTTATATTCATCGACTGCGTAAAAAACTCCAGGGAAGCGATGTACGAATTACGACGCTGCGCGGCCTGGGTTATGTGCTGGAGCGCGGCGATGAAGTGGGTTAAGCCGCAATCGTTGTACCTGCAACTCTTGCTGTTCCTGGGGTTGCCGCTGATTCTGCTATGGGGGCTGTCGGCGTTTAACAGCTATGTCAATGCGCTACAGGCCGCCACTCAGGCTTATGATCGTACGTTGCTCTCCTCGGCGCGAACGGTATCGGAACGGCTGGTGGTGCGCAATAAGCATCTGGAAGTTAACGTGCCCTGGGTGGTGCTGGATAGCTTCGAGCTTAATATGAATGATCGACTCTATTACAAAGTCGTCGACCCTTCCGGGAAGGTCATTTCCGGTTATGACGATCTGCCTGCCATGCCGCCCGCTACGCCCCGTACCCGGCTTTATCCGGCGCTGGCGTGGTTCTATCATACCGAGTATCGCGGCGAGGCGATCCGCGTGGCGCGTTTGCTACAGCCGGTCAACGAAGGCGGCATTATCGGCATGGCGGAGGTTTATGTCGCAGAAACGCTGCAGTCCCGTCGTTATCTGGCGGGCCAACTGCTGTTCTCTTCCTGGATCTCACAGGGGCTGCTGGTGTTGCTGACCCTGGTGCTGGTTGGCTGGTTATTACGCCGGATCCTGCGCCCTATGCGTCAACTTTCATCATTAATGGTACGCCGCGAACCGGGTCTGTTAACGCCGCTGCCGGAACTGCTGCCGTGGTCGGAAACACGCTTGTTAATCGTGGCGTTTAATCGCTACATTGACAGGCTCCGCGGCATCCTTTCCCGGCAGGAACGCTTTAGCGCCGATGCTTCTCACCAGTTAAAAACGCCGCTGGCGGTGTTAAAAACGCAGGCGGCGGTGGCGTTAGCCAGCCAGCACCCTCATCACTGGTACGAAAGTCTGCAGGCGATGAGCGTAACGCTGGATAGCACCATTCAGCTCACGGAAAGATTGTTGCAACTTTCTGCGGTAAAGCATAAAGAGCAGGGCGAGCGGCGTTTTTCCCCGGTGAATCTGTACGATATCGTACAGAGCGGCTGCTTTACCCGCCTGGCGCAGGCGCGAAGTAAACATATCGACCTGGGCTACGAAGGCGAACAGGAAGCGATGTGGATCGAGGGGGATGAGGTACTGCTTAGCGAGCTGTGCGGAAACTTGCTGGATAATGCGCTGAAATACACGCCTGAGCAAGGCATCGTCACCGCGCGGCTTGAACAGGATGGCGATGCCGTGACGCTGGTTGTCGAAGATAGCGGCCCCGGCATTGATGATGAACACATCCATCTGGCGCTACAGCCGTTCCACCGGCTCGATAACGTAGGAAATGTGGCCGGGGCGGGCATTGGTCTGGCTTTGGTCAATGATATCGCACGCCTGCACCGTACTCATCCCCATTTTTCCCGTAGCGAAGCGTTGGGAGGGTTATACGTTCGGATACGCTTTTTAAGCCTTATTCCGCAGTAATGCGCACAAATGTGTCAGCGGTAAAGCACGTTTACAAAAAGTCGCATCTTGAGGTGTGACGTTTTAATCAAATGATCATACATTCCCCCTACAAACTGTAGCGTTAATTAGAAATATAGTGGGTGCAGGGGCATGAATAATCATACTAAACGACGGGGAATAGCATTAACCGTCTTTCTTGTTGGGGTTAACATCCTGGCCTGGATTTGGGCGTTCTGTGTTTTTCATCACCATGCCGTCATGCTAAGCGCAGCCATACTGGCGTATAGCTTTGGGCTGCGTCATGCGGTTGATGCCGATCATATCGCAGCCATCGATACCGTCACCCGTAAACTGATGCAGCAGGGTAAAACGCCTTTAGGCGTGGGGGCGTTTTTTTCATTGGGTCATTCGACCATTGTCGTTCTGGCATGTCTGGCGATTGTTGTGACGTCGATGGCATTTCGCGATCGTATTGATGTTTTGCATCAATATGGTTCATTGATCGGTACGGCTGTTTCCGCTTTTTTTCTGCTGGCGATGGCCCTGCTTAACCTGTTTATTTTGTTCAACGTCTGGCGGCAATTTCGCTCGGTTACCCGCGGCGAGTCAGTGGGGGCGCATGACGAGGCGATACCTGGCGGGCTGATGACGCGTATATTTCAGCGTACGTTTCGTTTGGTCACTTCCAGTTGGCATATGTATTTTGTCGGTTTTCTGTTTGGCTTGGGATTTGATACCGCAACCGAGGTTGGGTTGCTGGGCATTTCCGCTTCAGCAGCTAACCAGGGGCTATCTCTCTGGTCAATGATGATTTTTCCTGTGCTGTTTACCGCCGGGATGGCGCTGGTAGATTCCCTGGATAACTTTGTCATGGTCGGCGCTTACGGTTGGGCTTTCTCGCATCCATTACGTAAGCTTTATTATAATATGACCATTACCGCCGCATCCGTCATTGTCGCGCTGGCGATTGGCGGGCTTGAGGCGCTGGGATTGATTGATGATGCGTTACAGTTAAGCGGAACATTTTGGCAGACCGTAAGCACGCTTAACGATCATATGGGGAATGTGGGCTTCTGGGTAGTGGGCGCTTTCGTGCTATTCTGGCTGCTCTCGTTGTTGAATTATCGCTGGCGCGGCTATGATAAAATCACCCTCAATACCTGATTGATTTCTGTAAAAATAGCATTTCGGCAGTGGTGTCACATCATTGCCGAAGCATTTTATCTCCTGAGAGTATATTCTTCCCGGTAAGTGCGTTATTTTTCATGCTTGCCTTTCGTTATCAATTTAAGCAATCCGATATAACATACAATACCAAAAATAATAATAACAGTTGTATACCCAAGAATCAGCCAGTCTGCATGTGTCATAATATAATCCAGTTATCAGGTATCCCGTGTTAAGGCGATCTTTAAGCCTGTTGTCAGCAAGAACCACTGTACCCGTTCAGTGCTGTTGGCAATAACGTATTGTTTATGCACAAGAGCGTTGTTACAAATAACGTATACATTGAGCATAGACCCCACCCGCATTTTTGTAATGCCATAAAGCAAGGCTACTCCTTTAATCTACTGACGGTATGCCAGGCCAGAAGAGATAAAAGGGTAGTTGTCATCATCATCTGTTCCTGACGCCAGGTTAATGACACACACATATGAAAATGTATAACCGCTGCACGCTTTTTAGCACGTTATCTGTAACATACCGTGTTAATCAATTCTATAAAACCGAGTATAGTGTAAGTGAATTTCGAGTAATTGTCATTATGATTATATGGTGGTTAACTTATTTTTTTTAATTCTGATTAAATTTTCGTTTTTTATCAGGTCATCAGGATTTATGAAAAACCTGGGCGTAAAAAACATATTTACGTCCAGGCTTTCTTTTTAGCAAATCGATTTCCCGGTAAAATAGGGGGTCGACCACATGCGCTTATATTCCCATTCAGGCTTTAGTATGCCGATGGAAAAAAGTAATTTTTTTTGTCTTTCCTGGCAGTAATGTCTGGCACGGCTAATATTTAGCCACATTAGTATGCTGCCGGGACTGAGTGGCCTGCACTCATTTTTAATTGCACCATTAGATACGTCAAAGTAGACGTTCATCTGGCTTTCAGACTTCAGTACGATATCAAATGCACAGGGTATCCCTTCAATGTAAAGAATATGCCCAAACAGAAGGTGATGCAGTTGACTAAAAAAGTTGGCAAGGTTATCAGCGGGATAGCAGGATGAAGTATTGCCGAAACGAGACCGAAATAACTCGATAAAAATATGAGTCAGTTCATCAGAAGAACAATCAGCAACGCTTTTTACACTTCCGCCTTTTTTAAGAAATCGCTGATATTCATTACGGCGTGTTTTTTCAAACTTAGAAGAGAACGCTTCTTTGACCAGACAATTTTGTTTTTTTCTGGTGAGTTTCCATATGGCATTGCGTATTTGTGGCTGGTGTAACGCCGAAAGTCGGTTAGTACGATCGGGTAAGAAGCAGCGTAAATCTGGTGCCATTGGAATAAGTATCTCATCTGACGATAGCGGAAAGGTTCTGCGCGTCAGGATGCCAATATTCTGATCATTACAGATAAAGTAGGCGCCTTTAATCTTATCATCTTCTTTATAGTGGAAGAATTTAAAATGCCAGTTATGGCGCTTCATAAAATAATCCACAATATCTGGGTGCATATTGATACTACCGCCGTATTGCGTAAACACCTCCCGGTATAGGGTAAAGGAAGATGGCTGCCAGCGGGTTAATATACGCTTAACTTCTTGTATTTTCACCAAAACTCCTGACTTAGTTTACTGAAAATCCTATTCTGTATTATTTTTTTGCTCAACCAAATAAAAATGTGACAGATGTTTAGCTTGTATTTAATGGTTAACATGCTAATCGATGACGTTATGGTGAAGGGAATAAGATTAAGATGTTGATCATAGCATGAGTGAAAGCGACGGTTTAATGCCGCGCTTTTCACTCGCAAGCCATTCTGTATTTAACCATCCAGTAGCGATACAGATTTCAAAGAGATCCGCTGAACGGTAGCAGGATCTGCACATCCGCGTATGAAATAGTTCTACCGGGAGAGGCTGTTAACCTCTTGTATTATTGTATCCAGAATATGATAGCGTTTCCGATACTCTGCGCGTTTTTTGCTGGGGATACTTTCAGGCGCTTTACGCATCACCTGTGATGGCAGATGATATAAGGCACCTTTCTTAACGCCGTTTAGCGACTCCCAGAATTCACTATAGCTGGCCACAAAAGTTTTTTTCTTCTGGAATAAGTACCTGAGTTGACGATAAACATGGTTGTTTTCACTTACCGCATAAATCTCGTCGACATTACAGGCCTGCATCAATGTTGCAAAAGCTTCATACAGCATCCGTTTAGGAAAGAGACCGTAACAATCTTTGGTGGCGTTACGTATGACTTGTGGGCCGATATGTTTACTGGGCCCTTGTAACCCGGCAACCAGCGCTATTTGCTTCCCTTCATGGCGGATAAAGGAAAATGATAAACGTGCCAACGGCGTATCATTGAAACACAGCGTTAATGTCAGCTCACCTTCTCTGTCATAGCCACATGGGCCGCAGTAGATATCTACCAGAGCGTCGTTTTTTCCTTCCAGGTGAGCGAGTAAGATTTGTTCCTCGGGCAGGAGGATCTTTTTAATTTTACTTTCCGGAAAGGACTGAACGAACTGGTAGTGTTCCAGAATAGCTTTTGCCCGGCAACGTATGCTAAGCCCGGTATACAAATAGGGCCGCTGGATTTTTGCCGGCAACAGTGGACGATGAATAATCAGCGTTCTGGGCTGAGACAGATGGCATAATTCATTGAAGTATTTAATTGTCGTTACGGGGTTAATAAGGCAACGTAATAAAAATTTATAGCGAAACTTACGCTCTCCCCAGCGTTTATGGCGATAAGGCGTCTGCGCCATGACTTCTTTTAACATTAATAATGGATTATATCTTTCCATATCACTTTGCTGCATCGTCATACTACGGCTCTACTACTCGATAGACTTATAACCGAGACGGTAGCCTGATTGAGTTAAACGTAAAGGCAACGAAGAAGGTCTGTACAGACGATGTTGTTAAACAGTTTATCAATGGCGGTAATAAAACGCCTGAACACGCTTTTTAATAGGTTTTCTGCTAATGAGTGGGATGAGTCCTGAACGTAATATTAAAACGAATGCCGTGTTTATTATTTTAAATAATGTTATATACTCTAAATAATTTGAGTTGCAGGAAGGCGACAAGCGAGCGAATCCCCCTGGAGCTTACTAAAGTAAGTGACTGGGGTGAGGGAACGCAGCCGCAGCACATGCAACTTGAAGTATGACGAGTATAAGCCAATATATTTATTTGGCTGCTATTGTGTAAGCCAGACAGCAACGCGTCGTGATACGTTATTATGTAACCAGACGTAAAGGGGGTATTCACCTTATCTCTAAATGCAAATCTATATGATAAATTTTATCATGTACTGTGTTGCTCTCTCTGGGAGAAAATATATGCAGCGTTCACTCGATAGTCTGGCTGGTATGGCTACATCTGCTTTTGGCGCGGGGACTTCTGCTGCTATGCGGCAAGCTACCTCGCCCAAAACCATTCTGGAATATATCATTAACTTTTTTACCTGTGGTGGGATACGTCGGAGAAATGAAACACAATATCAGGAATTGATAGAGACTATGGCTGAGACATTGAAAAGTACAATGCCTGACAGAGGTGCTCCGTTGCCAGAAAACATCATCCTGGATGATATGGATGGGTGTCGTGTCGAATTTAATCTTCCTGGTGAGAATAACGAAGCTGGACAAGTTATTGTACGAGTCAGTAAAGGCGACCATTCTGAGACAAGAGAAATTCCGCTTGTCTCTTTTGAAAAAATATGTCGAGCTTTACTATTCAGATGCGAATTTTCTCTCCCTCAGGATTCTGTAATATTAACTGCCCAGGGAGGCATGAATCTTAAAGGCGCTGTCCTTACCGGAGCAAATCTGACGGCAGAAAATTTATGTGACGCAGACTTAAGCGGCGCAAATTTAGAGGGGGCAGTGCTGTTTATGGCGGATTGTGAAGGTGCAAATTTTAAGGGCGCAAATCTATCGGGAACATCACTAGGCGACAGTAATTTCAAGAACGCCTGTCTGGAAGATGGCATTATGTGTGGCGCTACCCTCGATCACGCTAATCTTACTGGCGCCAATTTACAACACGCGAGTCTGTTAGGCTGTAGCATGATAGAATGTAATTGCTCCGGTGCAAATATGGATCACACTAATCTTTCAGGCGCAACCCTTATACGTGCTGATATGAGCGGTGCGACATTACAGGGTGCTACTATAATGGCTGCAATTATGGAAGACGCTGTCTTAACCCGGGCAAATCTGCGAAAGGCGAGTTTCATTTCTACGAACCTGGACGGGGCTGATTTGGCTGAGGCTAATTTAAACAATACCTGTTTTAAAGATTGTACACTAACCCATTTGCGTACCGAAGACGCCACAATGTCTACAAGTACACAAACACTCTTTAACGAATTTTATAGTGAAAATATTTAGCCCTTTTTGACGTAAATCTGAAATAAAAGCAATGTAAGAATAACAATCTGCTACTGAATAGTAGCTGAGAGTAAATTATTTACAGTATCTTTTATTATTACAGGAGTATGCGACGGTAAAAATATCTGAATAACCATTCCTATTTTCTCAAGTAGAACTTCCAACTAAAGCGAATTGTTTGAAAAGGAAAACGCTATGCCTGGATGTATAAGTGCCTGTTCGTGCGTTGCCAGCCCGACGCCTCCCGATCCTAAGGCCCCCCCTGCGCCTAAGTGGAAAGAGTTAAAAGGTTATTGTGTTACATGTACTAGTCAGGAGGATATTCGTCCATCTAAAGGGGATGAATCAAAGCAAAAAATGTCAGCCCTTGAATTAGTGATGGCACGACGTCTTTTAAAAGACCTAGGGGTAACACAACATCCCTGGCAAGACCCGACAGTAAAATCCACTAACTGTGGGTTGCCATATTTTCCAGTAGATCCTGGAGAACGAGAAACCGATGTTTGATGGTTTTCTGTCTGCAAAGCGCCTGATAATTATTACCAGGCGCTTTGTATTTTGGCGCCAACATCACTTTCATCGTCATATATCGAATGACTACAATCGTATCCGATCCCACCATTACCCAGACGGAAAGTCGCTGGCAAACTGTAAGAACGGTTTGCCGTCGACAGGGAAGCGCCGGTGAACTCTGAACCGCACTATACCATCTTACCTGGGTGTTTATTATCATTAACGCTTTGAAAAATAGTTTTATTTCATCTATTTCTGTTTTGTAAAACCTTCGTTCAGTAGGCGCATTCTGCCACCCTTCCCGGATTTACTGGCAAAGCGGAGCCCGGACAGAGAGTCATATTGCAAAATCCCATTTCCGTTTTTTATTACCAGATTTTTGTGGTCGAAAGATTGCCTTTTTCTTAATTGAATGATAATTATTATCATTGACATATGATAATAATTACTATATAGACGTAACCTGGTAAGGATGTGAGCTTGAGGGCAACAGCGCTACTTTAGACATTATTTAGGGAATGGGTATGAGAGTTAAGAAGTTCATCTGGTTAATAACCGTGGTTTCTACAGGGATTAATAGTCCATTATCAGCAGCAGAATCTACAGACGACAACGGCGAAACGATAGTGGTTGAATCCACTGCCGAGCAAGTATTAAAGCAACAGCCGAGCGTTTCGATTATTACTCGTGACGATATTCAAAAGAATCCTCCCGTTAACGATCTTGCCGATATTATTCGTAAGATGCCTGGGGTTAATCTTACCGGCAATAGCGCCTCGGGAACGCGCGGAAATAACCGACAAATTGATATTCGTGGTATGGGGCCGGAAAATACCTTAGTGCTGATTGACGGCGTGCCGGTGACGTCGCGAAATTCGGTTCGCTATAGCTGGCGCGGAGAACGCGACACCCGTGGCGATACGAACTGGGTGCCGCCGGAGATGGTAGAACGTATTGAAGTGATCCGTGGGCCCGCCGCCGCGCGCTATGGCTCCGGTGCCGCAGGTGGGGTGGTGAATATCATCACCAAACGCCCCACTAATGACTGGCACGGCTCGCTGTCGCTCTATACCAACCAGCCGGAAAGCAGCAAAGAAGGTGACACCCGGCGGGGTAACTTTAGCCTTAGCGGCCCGTTGGCTGGAGATACGTTGACGATGCGCCTGTACGGTAATCTCAACAGAACCGATGCCGACAGTTGGGATATTAACTCCTCCGCCGGTACCAAAAATGCCGCCGGACGGGAGGGGGTCACCAATAAAGATATTAATAGCGTCTTCTCATGGAAAATGACCCCGCAGCAACTCCTTGATTTTGAAGCGGGATACAGTCGGCAGGGGAATATCTATGCCGGCGATACGCAAAACAGTACTTCGAACGCGGTTACCAAAAGTCTGGCGCAGTCCGGGCGGGAGACCAATCGCCTGTACCGGCAGAATTACGGTCTAACTCATAACGGCATCTGGGACTGGGGGCAAAGCCGCCTGGGGTTCTACTATGAAAAAACCGATAATACCCGCATGAATGAGGGGCTCTCCGGCGGCGGCGAGGGGCGTATTACCAACGACCAGACGTTCACCACTAACCGCCTGACCTCGTATCGTACCAGCGGCGAGGTGAATGTCCCGGTGATATGGCTATTTGAGCAAACGCTCACCGTCGGCGCGGAGTGGAACCGCGATGAGCTGAACGATCCTTCCTCTACCAGTCTGACGGTTAAGGATAGCAATATCGCCGGGATTCCCGGTTCGGCGGCTAACCGTAGCAGCAAAAATAAATCGGAAATCAGTGCGCTGTACGTTGAAGATAATATCGAACCCATGGCCGGTACCAATATTATTCCGGGTCTGCGTTTTGACTATTTGAGCGAATCCGGGAGTAATTTTAGTCCCAGTCTTAACCTTTCCCAGGAGTTAGGTGAATACGTCAAGGTGAAAGCCGGTATTGCCCGGGCCTTTAAGGCACCGAACTTGTATCAAACCAGTGAGGGGTATTTACTCTATTCGAAAGGTAACGGTTGTCCAAAAGATATTACGTCGGGCGGCTGTTACCTGGTTGGTAATAAGAACCTCGATCCTGAAATTAGTATCAATAAAGAGATTGGGCTGGAATTTACCGTAGACGATTACCACGCAAGCGTAACGTATTTCCGTAACGATTATCAGAATAAGATTGTCGCAGGTGATCAGATTATTGGCAGAAGCGCATCTGGCGCTTATGTATTGCAATGGCAGAACGGCGGTAAAGCGCTGATTGAAGGTATTGAAGCCAGCATGGCTGTTCCGCTGATGCCGGACCGTCTGAACTGGAATACCAATGCGACTTATATGATCACTTCTGAGCAAAAAGATACCGGTAATCCCTTATCGATAATCCCGAAATATACGGTGAATACCTTCCTCGACTGGACTATCACCAGCGCGCTCTCCGCTAACGTCAACTGGACGTTATACGGCAAGCAAAAACCGCGAACACATGCGGAGTCGCGTAGTGAAGAGACCAAAGGATTGTCCGGGAAAGCGCTGGGGGCTTACTCACTGGTCGGCGCTAACGTTAACTACGATATCAATAAGAACCTGCGTCTTAATGTCGGTATCAGCAATATCTTCGATAAACAGATCTATCGCTCTGCCGAAGGGGCAAATACCTATAACGAACCGGGTCGGGCTTATTATGCCGGTGTGACGGCCTCGTTTTGATAGGTTATGCCCGCCGCTGGCGGGCATATTCTGGCGACGGGTTAATGGCAGCGTGGTTTTTGGCTTGCCGGTTCGCGACTGATATCCAGCAATGCACTGCGGAAAGAGGCGTTAAACATGGGCCCGTGGCCCAGGCCCGGGTAATGCTGCAGGGCCGCGTTAACGCCGTTGTTCTCAAGCGTTCTCACGGTCTCCTGAATTTTTTGCAGGAGCTCGGCCATCTGGCGTTGCCTGCTATCCCCATTCGACGCTGAACCTTCCATTATGATGAGTTTTTTATGGCAGAACAGCGACGGCTTCACTGTCGTAAGGCGATTCAACAGAACAAAGTTATCCCTGCTGAGTGACGGGCTGGCGCTGTAATAGATATGAAAGAAGGATGACGACAGCCAGGAGTCTAAAACGAACAGGCCGCCATAAGAATGTCCCCATACCCCGCGCCGTTCGGGGTTGATGGTTATTCCTTGTTCCACCTGCGGCGCGATATGTCTCTCCAGTAGCTGGCGGAACGCTGGCCCGCCGCCGGTCTTACGATGAAAACGCGGGCTATTTTCACTGCTTTCGCGATCGATTCCCGGCACCGACGTATAGTCATAAGCTCTGCCGTTAAGATCAAACGGCAGGTTAGTCTGATAGCCAATCGCCACAATCACCGGCGGCGAGTGGTCTGCCAGTTGTTTGAGCAGCGCCTCCGGCAGTCTGTCCATCACTGCGTTGCCGTCCAGCATATATAAGACAGGATAACCCGACGGCGGGGCGGCTTTATTGGGGATAGCGGTCCATACCCGGTAATGTCTTGCGCCATCGGCAGATTGAAAGTCATTGACCCTAAAATGGTAATATCCCGAACCTTTATCAGCGATATTCGGCCCTAATGGCTGCATATCCGGCTGCGCATAACTCAGCGCGCTAAAACAAAAACTCACTAAAAATAGCGCCATGCGATAGCGCTTGTTGTGGTACTGGCGACCATACATCGGATGTGATTCCTTTTTGGTAGGTGAAGTTTTATCGGGGCAGTAGACGTAATCCGTCAATCAGCGCGCCGCGCCACCAGGCATAATCGTGACCGCCGGTGTACACGTTGCAATGGCTTTCAACGCCGGCGGCGCGCAATTTTTCATGCAACTGTTTGACCTGCGGGACCGTCGAACCTTCCAGCGATCCCACGCACAGATGCGTACGTACGGCTGGCGAGGGCGCGGATAACACATGTTCGCTGACCCATGAGCGCTCTTCTGCGCTGAAATGGGGCGGGCGATTGCGGTTGTCCGGCGTCCACCACATTGAGGGGGAGTGGCTCAGCACCAGGCCGAAGCTCTCTGGCGCGTGGCGGGCCGCCATCAGCGCGGTCACGCCGCCGAGGCTTTGCCCTGCCAGCACCGTTTGTGTACGGTCCGCCCACTGCCGTTCCGGGTATTTGGCGCGAAGGGTTGGCAGCAGGCGTTCGGCAATGTCGAGCACCAGCTCGCGGCGACCGCCGAGGATTGCGACGCGTTCACGCGCGTTGATGTTATCAATGCCGAGTACGGCCACCGGCGCGATGCGTCCGCTGCGGATGGCGGCGTCAATGGCGGCGCTTACCCCAAGATGGTCGAACCAGATCTCGCCATCCGTGAGTACCAGCAAGCCCAGCGGTTGTACGACAGGAACGTCAGGAAGATACAGCCGCACACGGCGACATTGTCCGGCGAGCCGATGCTCTGAGGTGAAAAGCTGCCCGGCGTAAGCGCGACAGCCTGACCACTCCTCCTGTGCCGGGGCATGATCCAGCGCCAGAACGGATTCCTGCGCATTGCCCCGAACATTTATTCCCGGCGTGCTGTTCAGCGGGTCCGCCTTCCCGACAAGGGAGGCGAAACGGCTTCCAAGCTGCAACACCGTCTCGTCCGGGGCTTCCGGTGGTATTTCGACCATCGTATAGGAACCGCAGTAGGACGCCGGTAAGCGAAGCGTCAGATGCCAGATATCCGTTGTGGGCAGTTGCGTCATCATACCTTTCGCCACGTTATCTTTATCGGTGACACGGTTCAGGCGAACATAAACCCCCCGCAGAGGAGAGGCGGCACGCCACAGGAAGGTGACTTCCCGTTCATCGTCTGCGCCGTTAATGGCTGTCACCAGCGGCAGTGCGAGCGAGTTTGCTTCTCGCCAGAAGTGAGAAGCGTCAACCTGGCTTCCGGCGGCGAGTTGGCGGCGAAGGCGCGTAGCGGTCTGTATAGCGACAGGAGCGACGGGCGGGCTCAGTCTCATTCTTTGTATTCCATCTCATTTATATTTCGGTCAGTACTAATAGCTAAAGCGGCTGTTACAGGAACAGCCGCTTGTGGGCTTTCTTTTGCGTAAATCGTGGCGATAAAAACTATCCCATGACCTCTTCTTGCGTATCGCGTGTCTGGCCGACGCTGTCCCGCCACAGACGAGCATACAGGCCATGAGTCGCTATCAACTGCTCATGGCTGCCATATTCAGCGATACATCCTTTATCGATTACGACAATAACATCGCAACGGCGAGCGGTGGTCAGCCGGTGCGCGACGATAAGCGCGATACGTTTCTCGGTATGCGTCACCCTGGTAAGCGAGGTCATTAAGCGCTCCTCGGCGCTACGGTCGATACGCGCTGTCGCCTCGTCGAGCAGCAGAATATGCGCCTGCGCCAGGTGGGCGCGGGCGAGGGCAATCAACTGACGCTGGCCCGCGGACAGATCCGTGCCGCCGTTATTGACCGGAGTACGAAACCCCAGCGGCAGATGTTGCACAGTTTCAAAGAGTCCCGCCTGTCGCGCCGCGATCTCCACCTCCGTGTCGCTGCTGTCTGGCCGCGAATAGCGGATATTTTCGGCAATATCGCCGCTAAATAATGCGACATCCTGAGTGACCAGCCCCGTCTGGCGACGATAATCACTAAGCGACGCGGCATCAATTAGGCGCTCACCGACACGGATTTGCCCGCTGCCGGGAGAGTAGAGCCCGGCCAGCAGCTTGATCAGCGTCGATTTGCCGGTGCCGCTACGTCCGACCACCGCGACTACCGTTCCTGGCGGAATGGTGAGCGAGAGCTTATCAAGCACAGGTTGCGTTTTTTCGGGATAGCGGAATGTCAATGCCTCCAGACGTAGCGCGCCGCCAGTGCCAGGCGTTATGGAGGACGGTTCAATATTCTCCGTTTCCTCAGTCGCCAATAGCGCATTGATATGTTTGCCGCTGGCGGTCGCCTGCTGCCAGGAATCGACAATGCCTGACAACTGCTGTACCGGGCCATAAAATTGTCCCAATAGCAGGAAGAACGCCGCCAGTATCCCGGGCGTCATTTCGCCTTCGGCGACCCGGGTCGCTCCGATTAAAAGCACGGCGGCATAGGCGGCCTCGGTGCAGAAGGTCAGGAACGGAAAATAGACAGCAAGGTATTTTTGCGCCCGCACGCGGGTGGCGCGGAAGTTGTCTGATAACGCCCGTAGCCTGGCGGCTTCCTGCTTCTGTTGGCCGTGTGACTGAACTACCCGCATACCGGAGACCTTTTCCTGAAGCGTACTGTTCACCTTACCAATTTCCAGCCGTGCCTGGGCGTAGGCAGGCGAGCTCAAACGGCGGTAAATCCACGTCGCCAGTATCACTACAGGTACGGCGCTTAATGCCGTTAACGCAAGAATGGGGTCAAGCCAGAACATTGCCGCGGCGATAGCGACCATCGTCACGATGCTGGTGGCCGCGCTGGCAAGACCGTTTTGCAGAAATCGGGCGAGTGAATCAACGTCGACGGTCATGCGAGTAAGACGCGAGTCGATGTGCTTCTCGTGCCAGGGAAGACTCAGGCGTAGCAGGTGGCTGAAGCTGCGTAAGCGTACCGTATGCTGTACCGACTCTGCCGCGCGGGCGGCGAAGATCGTTTGCAGCGCATAGCAGCACCAACCGATCGCCACCAGGCACAGCGCGAGCAGGGCGCATATGCCAATAGTCGACATATCCCCTGCGGCAACGCCTGAGTCAATACCGCGCTGCAAAAGCACCAGCACGCCAACGCCTGCGGCGGAATCAAGCGCGATAAGCAGGGCGGCGATGACGAACATCCAGGCTACTGGCGTCAGCAGCGATGAGACTTGACGCCCGTGGCCTGCCAGCGCCATCTGTACGGCGCGTTCCGGAACGCGCGTCATCCGGTCGACAAAACCTTTTCCGGCGGGTGTCTGGCGCTCATGCGCGTCGTCGGATTTTACCGCCTGCGTTGTTGGCCATAGCGTACGTTGTTCTGCCGGGGCAAGGGCGAGAAAATCCCCCTCGCCGCTCATCAGCGAGCGAAACGTCGAACACCTTGCATCCAGCTCCGCCTGGGTACCGATATCCACGACGCGGCCTTTATCCAGCACGACGATCCGATCGGCTAACTGCAGTGTTGAACGGCGGCGTGCAATCACCAGCAGCATATGCTCATTATCGGCATAACGACCAAGAGCCGTGTTAATTTCCGCTTCAGTACCGGCATCGACCGCCGAGGTGGTGTCATCGAGAATCAGCAGTTCCGGCGCGGTAATCAATGCTCGGGCTAGCGCAATACGCTGGCGTTGGCCGCCGGAGAGGTTGCTTCCGCGTTCGGTCAGTCGGGTGTTGAACCCCTGCGGTAGCGCATTGATGAACCCGCTGGCGCCTGCGGCATCGGCGGCGCGTCGAATGTCGTCCTGAGTCGCTTGCGGGTGCCCATAGGCGATGTTTTCCGCCACCGTACCGGCAAACAGAAACGCGTCTTCAAACACTACGCCAACGCGACGACGAAGCGCCGTCAGTTTCAGGTCGCGAATATTCTGTTGACCCGTAGTGGTGTTGAGCCATACTCCGCCGGAGGTGGGATCGTAAAAGCGCGCCAGCAACATCAGCAATGTTGATTTTCCGGAGCCGGATGCGCCAACCACCGCCACGGTTTCACCGGCGTGAATGGAAAACGAGATCTCAGTGAGGATACGGTTACCGTTGTCGTAGTGGAAACTCATCTTCTCCACGTCCAGCCCGATAATCTGACCTTCAACCGACTCAGTACCGTCTTCCATGCGAGAACGCGTGTCGATAAGCGCGAAGACGCGCTCCACCGACGCCTGTGTGCGCTGTGCGATAACCAAAAACGATGCCAGTACGCGGGTGGGGCCGGTCAACATAGCGAGAAAACTCGCGAACGCAACGAAGGTTCCCAGATCGATGCGCCCGTTCATCACCGACCAGCCGCCATAGCACAGCAGGACGATTTGCCCTATCACCGGTAGCGCCAGCATGGTTGCGCCCGGCATCGCCTGCGAGATAGCGGCGCCGATGCGTACCCGCACCATCTGCCGCGACTGACCATCTAGCCAACGCGTTTCGCGCAACTCCGCCACGCAGGACTTCACCACTGAGATCTGTTCCAATACTTCGCGCATATGTTCCGTCATGTGCGCCAGCCGGTCTGAGGCAAGTCCCGTTTGCGCGAAAACACGGCGACGGGCGCGCAGGGCGGTAATGGCAAGGGCGGCCAGTACGCAAATCACGATAAGCGTCATGGATGGCGACATCCATAGCATTACCGCGATGCCGGCCACATAGTAAGTGAGCACCGCCAGCGGCACCGGACACATCTGTAGCAAGGTGTGTACCTGCTGAAGATCGCTGTTGGTACGCGAAATGACCTGCCCGGTACGCAAGGCGTCCTGGCCTGCGCCGTCCAGTTTTTGAATACTGTCGAACGCACGGCTACGTAACGTATGCTGAACCCACAACGAGAGTTCTCCGGCATAGCCGCGGCGCACGTAATTCCCGATAAAATCAAAAAGGGCAATTAACAGCAGGCCGCAGGCAAGTAACGGCAGGTGGGGCGTATCGCCTGCTATCGCGTCATTGACGGCCTGACGCGTTATTAGCGGCGTCAGCGCAGCCAGTAAAATGGTCGATACTGATGCTACGATGACAATGATGCTCAGTGTTTTTCGTTCCCAACACACGCGGGCAAGGCGAACTATCCAGGCACGAGCGGGCATGGGGGAATGGGTCGCGGGCATTAAGCCTCCTTATCGGTGAAAGATGAGTTATGGCGACACAGTCTGGGCTCAGCCGCCATATTGTCATTGCGCTGCCGCGGTTAGCCGTGTTGCAGCATGGCGATCAGTTTTTTTGCCACCTCGGTCGGGCAAGGCTGGGCCGCCATTTCCGCCGCGACCTCCTGCGACGCCTCGCGAAGCGCGCGATTACCGAGGAAGGTATTGATCATGCTGCTCGTAAGCCCGCTCTTACCGGGAATAATGCCGCATCCACGCTCGACCACGGCGCGGGCATTGACGGGTCTGTCGGCACCCTGGCCAAAGACTATCTGCGGAATGCCAGCATGTAGCGCCGTCAGGGTGTTGCCTGCGCCGCCATGGTGGATAAAACCGTCGGCGCCGTTAAGGAAAACGCCCATCGGAAGCCAGTCGACCAGACGGACATTCGGCGGCAGCGAACGTAAATCCGAGCGGGCGTTTGCCGGAAGATGCAGGATGATTTCGGCATCTACTTCGCCGGCAGAATCCATTACCCAGGAAATCAGATCCAGGCCATCCACCATCGGTTTGACGGTGCCGAGGCTAACCAGAAGACGCTTGCGATCAGGTGTACGTTCCCACCATTCTTCCCAGACGGCGCCGCCGTTATACGGGACGTATTGCATGGAGATAACCGGCTCTCCGTCATTTTGCAGTATGCTCATGCTGGGCGGTGTGACGTCTATCCACGCCAGATCTCTTGGTGGCGCGCTGACCCCATGGCGGCGGTAGGCGTTAGAAAGTGATTTCGTCACGCCTTTGATGTGCCAGGGCGTATGACCGAAGCCGACGGTTTGCATCACTACCGGAATGTCATACTTAGCGGCAATCAGTGGTCCAACGACCCCAAGGGGAGGGTAGACGATGAGATCTGGTCGCCACTGCCCGGCGAACGCGACCAGCGGGTCAGTCATCTCTTCGCTGAAGAATGAGAAGTTCCCCATTTTTGTTCCAATGTTATTTTCTTTTCGTAATGCCTCCTGACGGCGATAACCCGCTTCCGAATCGAAACCAGGCGCAGCGTCAAATACCACCAACCCAGCTTCTGCTGCTTTCTGTGCAAATTTTCCACCGCTTGCAATCAGCACTTCATGGCCATTAACACGAAACGCTTGCGCCAGGGACAGCACAGGGTATAGCAGTCCATACAGTGGTGGACCGACAAACAGAATACGCATGAGAAATCCTCTCTCTCCACGTCATACATCGAACAAGTCGTTAATGAGAATGATAATAATTACCAATATCATTTGAAAAATGCAATAACTAATACGACACTTGATCATGCGATGATTTTTTGCGTAAAAATCGGGAAAGAGGAGAGCGTTAAGCGGTGAAGTTTGGTTTCAGGCTTATTTATGCGCGTATGGTCGCAAAGGCAAAGCGCCAGGATTGGGGAACTGGATTCGCATACCAGACGCCCGTGGATTATTAATGATAACTTCGTAAATAACCTTTCAGACAATGCGGTAAACGTACCGACAGCAAGGTAACGGGAAACGTAGGGAGTAGTATTGATAACACGTTGCGGGGCAATTTACTGGTGTCCGGCGGCAGATCGTGTTCTGTGCAGACTTTCCGGCGTTAAATCCCGTATCACCTGCGAGCCTGGACTATCTCTGTGGTATCAACTCTGTAGTAATTTTGTTCCCTTTGTCTTCATTAACCAATGAAACCAGCTTTAACGTCACCGTTCGAATGTTGCGAACGAACAGCTCCTTATGCGGACTATCGTCACCGCTCTGCGATTTTTATAGCGCATCAGCCACACGATTTATTGATTCTTGAAAACCAAGGTTTTTGATAACCAATGTTATGCCAGGCTTACCTGTGTCATCCAGGTTATCGACACTTGAGGCATAAACTTTACTACTTTTTCTGTCTGTAATTGCTTACACCTAACAGTTTGATTAAAAAGCCTTTCTATGTGAACACTGCGTCTGGTAGTGTTTTGAGCGATGTCGTCTATAGCTGGATATAACATAGGCTTTATCGTGAGCGCGTTACACTATATATGTTAATGCGTTGAATTTTTTCTCTTTTTAATTAGATGCTGTCTTTTTCGTATACCCTTTCGGTTTATTTATGCCATACGCCTGTATTACAAAAATGTTATATCCACCCTGTTGTGATTTTTATTTTAATTCATTCGTTTTTTTATACGGCTTGCCGGAAAGTATCTGTATAAGGTGGATACGCCAATACCAAAAATAATAGCTAATTGCTGCCGAGGATGCCTTTCTCTAATAGCCGGCTAATCTGTTCCTGTTCATGTCTGTTGATCGCCCGAGGGCGCCCTCCCAGTCGTCCTTGCGCTCTGGCGGCAGCCAGTCCGGCAAGGGTTCGCTCGACAATTAATTCTCGCTCCATTTCGGCCAGTGCTGACATTACATGAAAAAAGAATCGCCCCATCGCGCTACTGGTATCGATACTATCGGTTAAAGAATGGAAGTGAGCTCCGCGTTCATGTAATTCTGATATTAACGCCACCAGATTTTTCACGCTGCGGCCCAGTCTGTCTAATTTCCAGACGACAAGAGTATCGCCTTTATTTACATACTTTAACGCTCGTTTCAGGCCGGGGCGGTTTGCAATCTTGCCACTGATACGGTCCTCAAAAATGCGGTCACAATTTGCACTAGTAAGCGCATTACGCTGTAAATCGATATTTTGGTCAATTGTTGACACCCGAATATACCCAATAGTAGCCATGATTTTCTCCTTTACATCAGATAAGGAAGAATTTTAGTCGCTTTTCTCATGGAGGATTGCTTTATCAAAAACCTTCCAAAAGGAAAATTTTATGGCACAAGTAATCAACACTAACAGTCTGTCGCTGCTGACCCAGAATAACCTGAACAAATCCCAGTCCGCACTGGGCACCGCTATCGAGCGTCTGTCTTCTGGTCTGCGTATCAACAGCGCGAAAGACGATGCGGCAGGTCAGGCGATTGCTAACCGTTTTACCGCGAACATCAAAGGTCTGACTCAGGCTTCCCGTAACGCTAACGACGGTATCTCCATCGCGCAGACCACTGAAGGCGCGCTGAACGAAATCAACAACAACCTGCAGCGTGTGCGTGAACTGGCGGTTCAGTCTGCTAACAGCACTAACTCCCAGTCTGACCTCGACTCCATCCAGGCTGAAATCACCCAGCGCCTGAACGAAATCGACCGTGTATCCGGTCAGACTCAGTTCAACGGCGTGAAAGTCCTGGCGCAGGACAACACCCTGACCATCCAGGTTGGTGCCAACGACGGTGAAACTATCGATATCGATCTGAAGCAGATCAACTCTCAGACCCTGGGCCTGGATTCACTGAACGTGCAGAAAGCGTATGATGTGAAAGATACAGCAGTAACAACGAAAGCTTATGCCGATAATGGTACTACACTGGATGCCTCAGGCCTTGATGATGCGGCCATCAAAGCGGCCATTGGTGGTACGACTGGTACGGCTGCTGTAACGAGTGGTACAGTTAAATTTGACGCAGATAATAATAAGTACTTTGTTACTATTGGTGGCTTTACTGGTGCTGATGCCGCCAAAAATGGCGATTATGAAGTTAACGTTGCTACTGACGGTAAAGTTACACTTGCTACGAGTGCAACTAAAACCACAATGCCTGCTGGTGCGGCAACTAAAACAGAAGTACAGGAGTTAAAAGATACACCAGCAGTTGTTTCAGCAGATGCTAAGAATGCCTTAATCGCTGGCGGCGTTGACACTGCCGATGCAAATGCCGCGACATTGGTCAAAATGTCTTATACCGATAAAAATGGTAAGACAATTGAAGGCGGTTATGCGCTTAAAGCTGGCGATAAGTATTACGCTGCAGATTACGATGAAGCGACAGGAGCAATTAAAGCTAAAACTACAAGTTATACTGCTGCTGACGGCACTACCAAAACAGCGGCTAACCAACTGGGTGGCGTAGACGGTAAAACCGAAGTCGTTACTATCGACGGTAAAACCTACAATGCCAGCAAAGCCGCTGGTCATGATTTCAAAGCACAACCAGAGCTGGCGGAAGCAGCCGCTAAAACCACCGAAAACCCGCTGCAGAAAATTGATGCCGCGCTGGCGCAGGTGGATGCGCTGCGCTCTGATCTGGGTGCGGTACAAAACCGTTTCAACTCCGCTATCACCAACTTGGGCAATACCGTAAACAACCTGTCTGAAGCGCGTAGCCGTATCGAAGATTCCGACTACGCGACCGAAGTTTCCAACATGTCTCGCGCGCAGATTCTGCAGCAGGCCGGTACTTCCGTTCTGGCGCAGGCTAACCAGGTCCCGCAGAACGTGCTGTCTCTGTTACGTTAATTTATTTCGTTTTATTCAGCCCCGTGAATTCGGGGCTTTTTCATTCAGCATAGATGAATATATCTTTATGGAATGTATGGCTGTAAATGATATTTCCTACGGGCGAGAGGCTGAAATATGGCCGCGGGATTATTCTATGCTTGCTCGTCGAGTTCAATTTCTACGTTTTAATGATATCCCTGTTCGATTGGTGAGTAATAATGCCCGGATAATCACAGGCTACATTGCGAAGTTTAATCCGAGGGAAAATTTGATTCTGGCTTCAGATAAACCTAAAGGAAATAAGCGCATTGAAGTTAAATTAGAGTATCTGGCAATTCTTGAAGAATTATCAGGTAATGACGCTTTTAATCTTTCACTGGTGCCGGCTGACGAATTTAATCTTCAGCAATATACTCCATCAAGAAGAGATTATTTCTCGATTTGCAATAAGTGCTATAAACAGGGAGTCGGTATCAAAATCTATATGAAGTATGGACAGGTTTTGACTGGCAAAACGACAGGCGTAAATGCGTGTCAGGTTGGTGTGAGGACATCCAATGGCAATCATATGCAAGTTATGTTTGACTGGGTGAGCAGGATCACGTCTTCGGATTACGCTGAATAACGCCTACGGTAATAAAAAATTCCGTGAGAAAATATTGCTCTTGGAGGAACAGAGACCATTCGACAGCGCATAGATAGTTTCGCCGCTGCTCGTGCCACTACGGCCAGGACGCTTAAAGCAGTTGACAGAAAAGAATTGATCATTAAGCTTCGCAAAGAAGGTCTGCTGAATCTTCGCAAATCTATGGATACCGTAGCCCAACATCCTGGCGTCTCACGGGCAACTGCTTATCTTTATGCTCGACAGTCTGACTGAGAGCTTTGCCCCAGCCAGGCTGGACTCTCAGTGAATGTTCCATTTTCTTTGACTCTCGTATTCCAATTCTTTCGGGAGTTATTGGTGAGACTTTTGGCGTTTTGCCCTGTCACCCATCGCGCAGCCGCTTTACCCACCGCGTCATTTGACTCCAGTGTCCGTAAGGTTCTCTGCAATCCTCACCAGGCGGCAATAGATGTAAAAAAGCCCGCAGAGCTTGTGCTGTGCGGGCTTAGTAGACTTCATTGTACTTCAAACAACTAAAAAGTGGTGGAGCTGGCGGGAGTTGAACCCGCGTCCGAAATTCCTACATCCTCTTACATAGCATGGAAAAACAAAGCATTACCAGATAAATCAATGTGTTGTTTGACACTGATTAACAGTGCTTAACAACCGTTAACACTCTACATGGACATTTTGTGGATCTTTTTTGCTGATTTTTAACTTAATGAACTGAGGAACGCTTGCGTCAATTGTAGAGTGATATTGAAATAAGGGGTATTTTCTATCACGATTATTGACTGAATAAGTTATTATATCCTTCATAAGTAACACAAATTCAGTGGTGAAATTATATTCAAGCATCTCAACCATTTTTAAATGAAAGTGCCAGTATGATTGTAGATATTTTTTTATATCCAATTCATCCGAAAACTTTGTTTTTAAGAATAAAATATGTTCATCTTCACCGGAGGTGGAGCACTGATAGAGTTTTTCGATCTCTAAACGCTTTAGTCCATAATGGTTGTGCAATATTTCTAATAGTTTTTCAATTCTATATATATGGGTATATAACTCTATATAGTCATTAATTTCTTCTTTTTTAAATAGTTCAACTAGTTGGCGCCAAATTAGTTCTGCATTTTGTATGTAGTCCTTTGAAGCATCAAAATTATTATTAGTAGTTGAAGCATAAGGATAGCATTTACGATATGTAGAATAACAATTTTCAAATTCTAATTTTGTGTTCTTTTTTATTAAAGGAATATCTAAAGATTCAAGGTGTTGCAATGCTTCTATAGTGTTTTTTCTATGGGCATAGAAAAAGTCCACTTTGTTTTTCTTTTCTGCTTCTTTGATTTGTTTGTCTGTTTGTATTGTTCGGTGAATATTATTGACAACTACTCCCAGTGGAATCGATAAGGATAAAACAGCTAAAGGAAGCTTACTAATATTTAGGAAATTATTAAATCCTTCTGTATCGATTTGAAAATCGTGACCATTCCATGCAACAAATCCGAGCAGAAAAAAACTAATTATTGGAATTGTTAGTGCGGCTTTGAATAATGGTTGATGCGTAAGAGGTTCAGCATTCATCTTGAATGCTTTTATCTTGAATAAATAACTCATGTAAACAACCACAAATAAAATGTTAAATAAAACGATGCAGTGATTAATTGTAAGGTTCATTTTTCTCTAACTTATTAATGCTAAAGGGTTTTTTGTTATTACATCTTCAAGGTGCGTTGGTGCAAAGTGAGCATAGATCATAGTCATTTTTATATCTGAATGGCCTAAAATCTCTTTAAGAACAAGTATATTTCCGCCATTCATCATAAAGTGGCTGGCAAATGTATGTCGTAATACATGTGTACACTGGCCTTCTGGCAGTTCAATCCCCGCTTTAGCTACAGTACGCTCAAAAGTTTTACGGCACGGGGTAAACAACTGGCCTCGTTTTTTTGGCATCTCGTTATAAAGTTCTTTTGAGATAGGTATAGAACGTACCTTTCTACTTTTCGTATTTTTGTAAGTGATACGGTATGGCGTAACTTGAGAGCCTTCCAGATTTTCCGCTTCACTCCATCGTGCGCCAGTCGCGAGGCAGATTTTCGCAATAATTAGCACACTGGGGCTGTTTGATTCAGATAAATATTGAAGTAGTGTTTTTATCTCCTCCGGATACAAAAAGGAAACCATTTTTTCATCTACTTTGAACGTAGGTATTCCTGAAAGTGGGTTGGGAAGTGACCAGTGTCCTAATTTTTTTAACGTACCGAATACTGCGGATAGATTACGTTGCTCATGGTTAACTGTTTGCGGCTGTATTGGCATGCAGCGTCCGTTAACATCTGGGATTTCACCCTTCAGGCGGCCTTCTCTGTATTTACTGAAATCTGCAGCTGTGATTTGAGCTGCAATTGGGTTCCCCATACCAGCGCAAATACCTTTCAATTTTGACATCATGCGGTCCGAATCTGCTAACGTCCGGCCATACAAATCATGCCACAGCTCAATCAGTTCTGATAATCGTCGATTATCTTGCTTTTCACCTAGCCAAGGCTTTTCTTCCATTTCACTGGTGATGTATTTCTCATACGCCAGCGCTTCCCCTTTAGTGGCAAATTTTCTACGTATGCGCTTACCTTTCACACCAGTAGGTCGAAGGTCGCATAGCCACTCTCCTGAGCCTGTTTTTCGTACAGCCATTAAGCACTAACTACCATCGTCATGATGACTTTGCCAAGGATGGTCACATCATCAATTTCACAATCTAACGGATATTTTCCCCAGTCAATTCGCAACTTATTACCGGGAAGAAGGGATAATTCTTTTATGCTCTGTGTTCCTGAGTATTCAATCAGATATTTGCCCTCGGCTGCGGCATAATTTGCCTTATCAACTAAGTATTTTGCGTTCCCTTCGACAATGATTTCAAGATCACCTGTGTGGTCAGGAATCATCACTTTGTCAAACATCAAGGATGATATTTTAACCAACTTCGAATTATCAAATTTGAATGAAGGGATCCTGACAATATCACTGGAAGCATGATCGAACATAGCCCCATCGCCAGTTACAAGCCAGAGTAATGAAGCACCCGTTTCGAGGGAGCATCTCAATGCTATGTCGGAAGGAAAGTTATTTCTTAGAATCCGGCTGCCAAGAGAGCTATTTGTAATTCCAAGATGGCGGGCAAGCTGGTTACGCGAAGTAAACCCATAAGCCTCACAAATACGCTCAATTCCTTCCCGTGCGCCTGTCTCTAGATCTATTTTCATTAGAAAAAGCCTGTCATAAATTATTGACAGCAGGCATATTCGATCATAAAGTACAAATGAACGGCAAAGCCTGCCATTGATTAACAAGGATTGCCAGTCGCTGACACCGATTGACAGTCATAAACTGTGAGAGTTTGCCTTATGACTAGCACTGTTTCAACACATAGCGAGAATCGTTGGGTTGATTTAAACACCTTCTGTGAACGTTCTGGTGTGCCTTTACGTCGCGCTCGTTACTGGTATCAAAATGGTCGCCTGAAAATAAAGCCGAAAGTCACTCCAGGAGAGCGGGTATATGTTGACTGGCTCGCATGGACAGCTGATCAGGGGCCGCGAGTTTCTTAACTCCTTATCAATGTTAGATATTTTTGAGGCGGAGACTATGTTTGATTATCAGACTTCCAAACATGCGCACTTTGATGCGGCTTGCCGAGCATTTGCGATTGAACACAATCTGGAAGATGTGGCCGCTGCTGTTGGCATGAGGCCGCAGGTCCTGCGCAACAAATTGAATCCAGCACAGCCGCACCGTTTAACCTGTGACGAGCTTTTAGCCATTACGGATTACACCGAAGATGCGCGTTTACTGGATGGAATGTTGGGGCAGATTAACTGCCTTCCATCCGTACCGGTGAACAATGCCACCGAAGGCAACATGCAGCTGTGCGCACTGAGTGCAACAGCCAGTGTGGGCGCAATTGCTGGGGAAGCCGTATCAACTGGTCATATGACTGCCGCCCGCCGTACACAAATTCTGGATCGCGCTCGCGATGCAATCCGTAGCTTATCCGTACTGGCTTATACCGTTGAAAGCCGTATCCAGTCTGCGCCCGTTCTGGCCGCAGCGGTGGATCTGGTGACGGCTAACGCCACCGGCTTGATGTGAGGGAACATTATGAAAGCGTTTGTGACTTACCTGAAAAAAGAATCACCGGCTATGCAGTTACCCAGTGGTTCAACCGGTTGGATAGAACTGCCGAACGGCCAGCGTTGGAATCCTGGTCACACCTATAAATTCAATGCACATGAGTCTGTCCAGATGAAGGGCGGTTCTGTTCTGCGTTTCCTGACGACTAAAATCCGCCGCTTGCTGGGAATGGTTGGGGGGCGTTATGGCAATTAACCAGGAACAGCAAAAGCGTGGGCTGGATCATCTTAAAAAGATTCGGCGCAAATATTTTAGTACCAGCAGTGAAGCCGCTGAATGGTGGGACAACCTGACACCAGAATGGCGCGGGGTGGTTCTTCATGCTGCTGCAATCAATTCCAGATCCGGAGTTTTTAAACGCAGCTTAAGTAATTGTTGCTGGCGAGAACTTTTTGAGCGGTTGGAGTATCGGGACATGATACAGCTGCGCTAGGGAATTTCCCGTGCTCGTTTAACTTTTAGCGGATTCGGGAGTTTACGGGACAGTGATTTCTCCAGACGAACCGCTGAACGTCCAGTAAAAATCGTCCATCCCATTAATACCAGGAACAAAGTGCAGATGATTATCGCACCTCATATTGTCCATAAATTGCAGCAGGGGAATCACTGATGAGCATTATTTCTGTAGAGGGTAAATCGTTGGGGGCTGAACTGGCTGTGTGGGGAGTCCCGCATAACTACGCGGTAGCGTTTGCAGAGAAAAGCGCCAGTAAAAATGGCCGCATTGCGTTGCATCCGTTCTTCTTCAATGACACCGAACACATGACTAACCAGCGCCACTGGCTGGCGATCAATGCCGCTTTCTGGTGCTGCGTGTACCGCGAAGCTGAGAGCAAAGAGGCACAGATTGAAGCGCTGGCGGGGATTCGCGCAATTTTCTATACAGCCGGGGCGCTGGGTGTTGGCGAGATAAAGGCGCTGATCCAGGAGTGGTGGCGGACAACCTATGAGCTTCACCTTATTCCGGCACCGAATTATTCAGCCGTCACTACACAACCCGCTTTTCACTAATTAACAACCTGAATTTTTTGGCCACGGTTCAAGTGGCCGGGGATTCTTTTGTCTTGAGGATATTGAAATGGCACAAATTAGCTCTGAAGTAAACGTTACTACTCCTCTTTCAAACTATCAGGAAATCTTAAAAAAAGCCGTAGATGAGGGAAAGGCAGCAGCCGCCGTTCTGTTTTCCTCTCGTCTGGATAAGCTGGCCACCCATGCGGCCACCGAGGGGCTTAATGCTGCTGAAATAATTGAACTGTTGCGCGAAGAATCGGTGATTTTTGGTAAGGGCGGTGCCGCATGGCAGTAAAAACTCCTCTTAAATGGGTGGGCAGCAAAGCCCGCCTTATGCCGAAGTTGCGCCAGCATCTTCCAGAAGGTAAACGCCTGGTTGAACCGTTCGCCGGTTCCTGTGCCGTCATGATGAATACGGATTATGACGAGTATCTGATTGCAGATGTGAATCCTGATCTGGTTAATCTTTATAAAGCGATGGCATATCACACAGATGCGTTGCTTAATGAGCTGGAGAGTCTGTTTACTGCCGGTTCGTTAGGTGACGAAGAAAGCCGAGCGGTTTTCTATTACGCGGTGCGTGATGCGTTCAACCTGTCAGGTAAATCCTTTGGTTCGGAATCCGTAGAAGCTGCTGCGCGTTTCCTGTACCTGAACCGGCACTGCTTTAATGGCCTGTGCCGGTACAATCGCCGCGGTCAGTTCAATGTTCCGTTTGGTAAGTACAAAAAGCCTTATTTCCCTGCTGATGAAATCTGCGCCTTTGCTGAAAAAGCAAAGCGCGCAACATTCATTACTGCCGACTATTCAGAAACGCTCGATTTGGTTCGGGACGGGAATGACGTTGTTTACTGCGATCCGCCTTATCTGACAGATAGCGATAATTTCACCGCTTACCATGAGCGTGGTTTTTCGCACATGGATCAGGGGCGGCTGGCGCGTAAGCTGCGGCGCCTGGCTGAACGTGGAGTTCAGGTAGTAGCGTCAAACAGCGATCTGGAAATAGTGCATTACCTTTATGCAGGGTTTGAAGCCTTAAAGGTTAATGCGCCGCTGTTGGTGCGGCAGCTGCAAGCCCGAAAATGGCGGCAGAACTGATACTTAAATGGCCTTTACCGACGAATCCTGAGGCCAGCGCATGACGCTGGCAATAAACGAAGATTGCTACGCCGTTGATGCCTGGCGGCGTGAAACCTTCGCGCCAGGTACACCGGCAGACGTGACAATCACGGAGCGCCGCCTGTGGGCTGTAAACCCGCAGGATCATAAATGGCGTGCTTAATACCTGCATGAAATACCCGACTGGTTAGCAGGGTATTTTGGCCGTCGTTACGAAAAGCTTTTTACTGGCCCTGACGGGCGTCGCCGTGTCAATACATTCCTGCGTCAGACTATTGGAGGGAATGTATTGCCACGTCTGCGCAAAGTGGCTGCTCGTTATAAGCTGGCCGCTGATGCAATAGACCTTCCTTTTGGCAAGTCGCTGGAACGCCTGCCGTCACTTGACCGCCCGGAACTTAAAAAACTGGCTGGCCAGATATCTGGCTGGATCTCCCAGTCGCTGTATGACTTCACAGAACGGTTTGATTCCGGCACTGACGACGCTAAAGAGCTGCACCGCCGAACGATGGAGTCTTATCGCTATCTTTGTGCGTGCAGTCGGATGCTGAATAATCAGCCGCCATACTGGGCAGAACATGAAGCCAATGCCGGGCAACTGGAAACACGTAAGGCTGAATCCGGCATTCTTCGCATGATGGCACCTGAATGGTGGTATCTGCGCCTGAAGCGAGCGCGTGACGTACAGCGTGAGCATATGGCCATAGCCGTGGGGCAGGTGCAGAAAGCGGCCAGCGCTTATGTATCCCGTAAAACGCTGGGGGAATGGATAGAACAGAAAAAACGAAATCTGGAGTTCTTTAAAAAGTTTGATCTGCTGAATGATGAAGGGTTGCGCATTGCACTGGACAGCATGGTACACCGCAGTGTTGCAAATCCGGCGATCCGTCGCTGTGAGCTAATGGTAAGAATGCGAGGATTTGAAGATATGGCCAATGAAGAAGGGCTGGCCGGTGAGTTTTACACTATCACCGCGCCATCTCGTTTCCATGCGGTACACAGCAAAGGGGGCTTTGTATCGCAATGGGATGGAAGTACGCCGCAGGATACCCAGCGCTATTTATGTGGCGTATGGGCAAAAGCCCGCGCCGCGATCTCGCGTGCGGGTATCCATGTATTTGGGTTCAGGGTTGTCGAACCTCACCATGACGGGACACCGCACTGGCATATGTTGCTGTTCATGCGCCTGCAGGACGTGGACACGGTGCGAGATATTCTTTGTTATCACGCCAGAATTACCGATTCCGAAGAACTGCAAACGCCAAATGCGCTAAAGGCACGTTTCCATGTTGAAGCCATCGATCCCGCTAAAGGGTCAGCGACGGGCTACATCGCCAAATACATTTCCAAAAACATTGATGGATTCGCGCTGGATGGCGAGCAGGACGAAGAAACCGGCGAAAACCTGCGGGATATGGCTAAATCTGTTTCTGCATGGGCTTCACGCTGGCGCATTCGCCAGTTTCAGCAGATTGGCGGTGCGCCGGTGACAGTCTGGCGTGAGCTTCGTCGGTTGCGGGATCAGGTGCTGACCGATCGCAGAATGGATGCGGTTCTGGCTGCTGCTGATGTCGGGGACTGGGCTGCATATACCCAGGCGCAGGGCGGCGCACTGGTTGCCCGCCGTGATCTGGTTGTTCGTCTGGCCTATGAAATTACGGAACAGGGTAACGAATATGCGGAAGACGTGCAGCGCGTACAGGGTGTTTATTCTCCTTTGGTTCCAGATTCAGAGGTCTGCACCCGTCTGGTTAAGTGGCAGAAGGTTGCGAAGTTGACCGAAGCGTCAGCGGAGGCGGGTTTTTCTGGCGGCAACGCCGCCCCTTGGAGTTCTGTCAATAACTGTACGGAGGGTGGAACCCGCAGACGGTTAAAACTGGAATTAAGAAGCCGGGGGTTCGATGGTTCTGATGAAGAGATAGACATTCTGAAACGAGGGGGAGGGCTTCGTTTCGGTCAGTCAGCACTCATATACCGGAACGGACGACTACAGGAGAAGCAAAACGAGCCAATGCAGGAGCTGTGGCCGGGATGGTTTTAGTTTTAAGTCTGTGAAAGGTAAACGCTTATCACTAAATAGCAGGAAAAATCCCTTTTACATTTTGTGCTTGAATGTATACTGTAATTATATACAGTTATTCTGTTTTAGGAGGATGCTTGTGCAGGATTTGTTTTTGGAAACCATCGCATTGCAGCGGATTGCTTTGTTTACCCGGTTGATTGCAAACAGTAAGTGCACTGGCTGTGAAAAAGATATAGCACTGGCCTGGCTGAGCGAATTGACTGCGGATCTGGAAAGTAAACTTGATGAATATGAAGGCAAAAGCCCCCAAAAAGGGGGATTGTCATGCGGCGGGAGTCGCTTTCAGTAAGTCTAATGCCATCTGACGCTGATCGGGTGAAAGGGCATTCAGTATTTTTTGTACCATAGCATCACCTGTTTTAGCGCTTGGGCTGAGAGTGTGGGAGAACGTCAGATTCATGACAAACGTGTGGCCACACTCGACATCTGAACAGGCGCAGTAAATATCGGCAATCTGCCGGTGTTTCCGGTTCGTTTTACGAATAACAGCTTTTGAGCCGCATTCCGGGCATTCGATTTTCAGAACTCGCATATTCCATGCTCCAGCTGTTAAATGATGCCTGGATTTTAGCCTTTTTTGCCTCATACCGCACCCTTATCCGTTGATTCTGTGTAACTTAAATCAAAGTTCAGGTGCAGGTTTTCCGGTATTTCTGGATCATTGTTTACGGCCATCATAAACCGGCGCTGAACAGGGGCGACTTCGCTTTTTTTATAAATCCGTTCGGCCTTTTCTACGTCACCAAGTCCGGCAGTATTTTGCGGGACAATGCCGGCAAGCCCGGCAGGAAAACGGTGCGCGTTCAGAATATCCTGGGCGCTGATATTTTTGATGTTGGCAAATTCATCCTTAGCGGAAATATCCCCCATTTCAATGAATTTGATGGCGTCACCTTCTCCACCGGGAATGTTTACCAGGATGGTGGAGAAGTTGCCGATCCCTTTGCTGTCACGCAGCTGCTGTTCAATTTCCTCTTCCATTTCATCCGTCATGCTGGGATCGCGCGTGTAGAGAATGCCGCCAGTGTGGGCGCCATTGTGGTAGTAACGGCGACGGAAAATGACCGCTTCACTGTTGAGTAATGCAGAATGTACGCCGCCGATGTAGTCCGGCAGTCCGTAAATATGCTGTTGCGGATCATACATTTTGATGAAGATAATATCTTCTTCAGGCCATATCTGCGGTTCGCCTTCCTGTAACACCACGTAATCACCAGGTTGATCAGTTGCGTTGTTCCTGTCTTTCCTGCGTCGGATATAGAGCCCGGGTAAGGGTTCCAGTCCGATCACATCTCCCCATCCGTTACGAATTTTTCCAAGCGCAATATCCCCAAATGTGATGTAGTCAAAAGCTGCGGCTTCCAGCTGGTCGTAAGTCAGGCCGCCAGACAGATAATCAGACACAATCATGTTTTTACGGGCGTGGATGATACCGCCATGTTGACCGTTAAGGTTAATCAGTTGTGCCAGTGCCAGCCGGTCAATTGGCTGAGTAAAATGATCGGCGGCATTGTCGTACCAGATATCCCGGTAGTCGGTGCCAGTGGTCAGAACCGGTTCCGGTTTGCCGAACGTAATGATGCTCATTTTTTTTGACTTATCGCCGCGCTGGTCGCGCTTAACGAAGTGTTTCTTTTTACTCATGCTGCCTTGTTCCTTAAATTCCAGCGTGATTTAGGTTTATTTTCATAGTTCAGAGGTTCGTTATGCAGGGCGTGGGTTATCGCCCAGAACGCTTCGGCGTGTCCTGTGTCCTGGCTGCGGTCTGCAACAAAGGTCATGGCGTTACCGCTTTGCGTGGTTGTGCGGCGTACGGACATAAAGCTGGCCGGGATCTCTTTCAGGTTTTTGTCCCATTCAATTCGCTGACTTTCGACCACGCCAGCCGCCTTCAGTACCAGCTGATTTTTTGTGTTCAGGTCGTAACGAATGGCGACGGCCACACGCATGGCAAAATGCTGAATGTTGTCAAAAACGCCCTGGCCAATACCGGTAACGTCCACGCCCAGATAGGTGAAGTTGTATTTTTTAAACAGCTGCTCGATCTGCTTTGCTTGGTACCGGAAGTTCATCCCTTTCCAGTAAATCACCTTCAGAACGCGGAATTTCTCCACGGCGAACATCGGCGGCGCCACAATCACAAAACAGGACAAATCCCCGCTGCGAGCCGGATCAAAGCCGCCCCATACTGGCCTGTCACCAAATGGCCGGGCGGCGTCCGGGTTATGATCCTGCCAGGTATCCACTTCCACGCCGCAGGCTTCCAGGTCGGAAAAGCTGAAAACGGAATCTTTATTGTCCACGAACACGCACATATAGAGCATGTTGAAAGTGGCTGTGTTGTAGCGGTTGCGCAGCTTCTCGATGTTGGCCAGATTGAAGCCGCCCGCAATAGCATCCTCCATCGTAATGACGTAGCGCCACTGGCCATCCGGACAAACCCGCCCGCCGTCGCGCAATTCATCAAAGGTCGGAAACTTAATGGCAGTACGTTTTTTACTGCCCTGTTTCCATTCATCGCCTGTCCAGAACGGGTACGCCTGGTGAGTTTTAGCTGACGGTGTTGAAAAGTAGGTGGTACGCCACTTGTCATGTGTGGCCATTGCACTGGCCACTTCATTAAGTTTTGTGAAATTTGGAACCCAGAAATATTCATCACAGTACAGGTGGCCGCTGTAGGACTGGGCGGTGTTCTTGTTGGTGGACAGGAAGCGCAGCTCCGCGCCGTTGGACAAGCGGATGGGGTTGCCGGTCAGCGTGATCCCGAAATACTGTTCAGCAATATTTACGATGTAAGACCGGAAGTATTCCGCTTGGACTTTGGAGGCAGACAGGAAGATTTGCGGATCGCCTGTCATGACCGCGTTTTCAAAGGCTTCAAATGCAAAATACCAGGTCGCACCTATCTGGCGGCTTTTGAGGATGTTTCTGACCAGCTGGCCAATGTTCCGGCGCAGGTGTTTCTGGTATTCAAAAAGATGTTCTTCCGCCCAGGTGTCAAAATCCTCCTGCGTCAGCGAGGAAATATCGTTTTTCTTGTATTTCCGTTTGCGGCGGGGTTCGTCGTCATTGCTGTCCCGTGCATCTGCCTGCCCGGAATTCTGACCGCTGGCCATCTTTTCTTTATGCTTATTGCTTTGCGCACGTAGCTTTGTGGCGTGAGCAATGAGCATGTCCATTTCTTTCAGGTCGAGATCGGTTTTGTTATCCCGGCTGGCCAGTAGCTGGTAGCGGCGTTCGATAGCCTCTTCAGTGCTTTCAAAACTGAGCAAATCAGCCCAGCTGTATTTTTCAGCCCAGTAGTAAACTATCCGCGCATTCGGCAGATTTAATTCAGATGCAATTTCTTTTGGCGTATAGCGGCGCAGATAAAGTGCGCGGACAACGCCTTTTAATTCTTCAGAGTATTTAGCCATGCGGTAATTATGCCGTGGCTGTAATAAAAAAACGGTGGTGATAATTCGTCTGTATTCGGTAAAGCGTTATATCCGAACTGTTCAGAATAAAACGTAATGCAGCAATGGTTTTATTTGGCAATAATTGATTTGCAGCGTCAGGGAGTGGAACAGGGGGGATATGTCACATTTAAAAACTGACTGGCTGTGTGTTGCTACTGAAGGGGATACCGTTGACGGACGGATTATTGAACGTCAGTGGATTATCGATATGGGGGAAACCTATGACTATAACCACTATGTCGCTTTAATCTGGCCGGAACACCAGAAAGGCGGGGGTAATTTCGGTGAAGTACTGGAAGCCACCTGGCGGGACGGGGATGACGGGCTGGCGCGGTTGTATGTCAGTCTTTGCCCGAATATGCGGCTGATATACGCTAACGAAGAAGACCAGCTTCTTTTCTTCTCCATAGAGCCGGAGGAAGACTGGCGCGGAACAGGACGAACATACCTCAAGGGACTGGCAGTGACGGATACTCCTGCCAGCATTGGCACCACACGGCTGCGCTTCAGTCGGCAGCGCAAATTATCTGAACAGGGTTATTACCGTTATGTAATTTCCCGCGATGGCAAAATTAAGCAGGAAGGAAAAATGAAGAACTGGCAAAATTTGTTTGGTATTAAACCGAAGTTTGAAGATGAAACGCCGCCAGATAATACCGCGCAGGGTGATGATAAGTTACAGGCACTGGCAAACGCGGTAAACGAGCTGGAAGGCCGTGTGGCCAAAATTGAAAATCAACTGAATGATGTTCAGGGTGATGTGGATACTATTGCGGAAGTGGTGGATACAGAAGAATTTGCCGCCATTCGTGATAATGCAAAAGATATCGTTAAGCGTTTTAACGATTTGGGAAATAAATCAGTCCGTACACCAGGACGCAAAATTTCAGAGAAAGCCGGGAAGTTTAATTTCCTGTAATTCACTTTAGCGCTGATTAGTTTCAAATATTTTTATTATCGCTTAATCGCGAGGGAGTTTTATGCACCTTAATAACCGTGCGCGGGAATTACTGGACGGATATTCGGCGGGCATGGCGCAGCAGTTTGGGGCGCGTGATGCCAGCCGTTATTTTTCCCTGAATAACCCGCAGGAAAATGCGCTGCGTCTTGCGCTGCTGGAATCCGTCGAATTCCTGGACATGCTTACCTGTCTGGATGTTGATCAGCTGAGTGGCCAGGTGATTTCCGTTGGTTCTTCCGTATTACACACAGGACGTAGTGAAAGTGGCCGTTTTATTCGCCAGGTTGGTGTGGACGGAAACGACTATTCACTGGTTGAAACAGACAGCTGCGCCGCGTTGCGCTGGGATCTGCTTTCGGTCTGGGCAAACGCCGGTAAGGATGAAAACGAGTTTTATAACCTTGTCCAGGCATTTACCACACAGGCTTTTGCACTGGATATGTTGCGTATCGGCTTTAACGGTAAGAGCCGCGCAAAAACCACTGATCCCGAAGCTAACCCGAACGGTGAAGATGTGAATATCGGCTGGCATGAGCGCATGAAAACGCTGCTGGGCGGCAATCAGATTATGACCGATCCGGTGGTGCTGGATGCAGCCGGGGATTACAAATCACTGGATGCAATGGCGTCAGACTTGATTAACGCCAAAATTCCGGCGCAGTTCCGCAATGACCCGCGTCTGGTGGTTCTGGTGGGGGCTGATCTGGTTGCTGCTGAACAGTATCGCCTGTATCAGGCCGCAGACCGTCCGACTGAAAAAATCGCAGCGCAGTTGCTGGGGAATACCATTGCTGGCCGTCCGGCCATTATCCCGCCTTTTATGCCGGGAAAACGCATGGTGGTGACGCCGCTGAAAAATCTGCACATCTATACCCAGCGCAATACCCGTATGCGTAAGGCGGAGTTTGTGGAAGACCGTAAGCAGTTCGAAAACAAATACCTGCGCAATGAAGGATATGCGGTGGAAGTGCCGGAACTGTATGCGGCCATTGATGAATCCGCCGTAACTATCGGCAAGGTTTCCGAACCAGCGGAGGGCTGATAAATGGCACTTTCTCCCGCGCAGCGTCACAGCCAGCGCATTGCGATGGAACAAAAGCTGAAGCGAAGCCAGGCGCTGGAAACCACGGAAAGTATGCACCTTCTGGTCAAAGCGCTGGAAACGGATGTGGGGCACGTACGCAGCCTGCCGACAATCGCGGATCGCATTGAGTTTAAAAGGGATGTGTTGCTGCCGCGCTGGGTACCGACTGTTGAAGCGTATCTGGAAAGCAAGCAGGTGTACGCCAATCCGGTATTTGCCTGGTGTGTTATCTGGCTGTTTGACGTGGGCGACCTGGATCAGGCGCTGGAATGGGCTGATATCGCAATCAGTCAGCAACAAGCCACACCGGATCAGTTACGCAGCAATTTTCCCACGTTTGTGGCCGATACGATGCTGGCATGGGCGCAGGAAAGCGCCGGGCGCGGAGAAAGTATTGAGCCGTATTTCTCCCGTACGTTTGAACGTGTGGCAGGGGTATGGCGACTGCATGAGCAGGTAACAGCCAAGTGGTACAAATTTGCGGGGCTGGAGCTGCTGCGCAATGAGGATGGCCAGCAAACTGCTGCGGGTGTGGATGATATTGAAACGCTGGAAAAAGCCGATCATTTGCTGGCCATCGCAGAAAAACACTATTCAAAAATTGGCGTCAGAACAGCGCGGCAGACCATTGCCGCCCGTGTCCGAAAACTGACGCAGGGGTAAAGACTACCGTACGCCAGGCGGACGCGGTGGAGGGCAAAACACCTTGTGTGTCATTGCGCCGTGGAAACCGGTCAGTCCGCCTTTTTCGGGGGATTTATGTTTAGTGGAAAACCGCTGGATTATCAGGACGAACCGCTGGCTAATAACGGTTTCTGGCCGGATCTGAACCTGAAGGATTTTCAGGCGCAGCGGTCACTACCGCCAGATATTGACGCTGATACCATCAGCCAGGCGCTGCTTGCCGCTGTCGCGGAGGTGAATGCCGAGCTGGAAAACGTGGAGGCCAGCTGGAAAGCGAAAGGCCATACGCTGGCGGCAGATGTGCCGGGTGTAAAGATGGGCGGACTTAACAGCCTGTGCGCCCAGTACATGAAAGCCGTTTTTGCCAGGGCAAAAGCGGATCTGTTGGGTGAGTTCGCCACTATCGGACGGCGTGATACCCATCCGGGGCAGGAAAGCCAGGAGACACGGGCCGGGTTACTGGCTGAGGCGTCCGTGGTGATCCGTCGCATGAAGGGGCTTAAACGGGCAACGGTGAAAAAAGTATGAGCCAGACGCAGATCCAAAGCCTGACCGCTTTTTTTCAGGAGAACGTTCCGCCGCGGGCGATGCAGTCATTTGACAGCGTACTGGATGAAATGAAGTTCATCCCCGCCGCGAAGGATTACGGGCTGGGGCAATATCGCCAGGCGGTTATTCGGTATGACGCAGTTCTGAGCTGGGCGCGTTTTCCCTATCGCCTGTGTCCGCCGCAGTTACTTATGTCCTTACTGGCGGCGTGGCTGGACGATGCAGACAGAGACCTGCTGGATGAAGTAGGGCTGAGTGAAGCCGAACCTGACTGGGATGTGTCGGTGGAAGATGAGGAAACCGCCACTGTGGTGCTGACCGTTCCGATGGTGGAAGAACTGGTGATCAGGCAGGACGAAAACGGGGCTATTCCGTGGCGTGGTGAACGCTGGTCACTGGCAGATCCTGAAATCTGGACGGCGTTAACTGCCAGCATTTTCAGTGTGGATGAAACCGGGGCGCCGGTGAGCGGGGAAATATGATAGCCGGTGGCGAGCTGAATAAAAAACATCTGACTGAATTACGTAAGGCACTGGCCAGTATGGAGTTGCCACCGCAGAAGCGCCAGCGGCTGATCTGGCGTCTGGCGAAATATGGCGTGATTGCTGCTGCAAAAAGACATGTTCGTAACCAGGAATCCCCGGACGGCCAGAAATGGCCGGGACGTAAGACAAAACGCAAAGGGAAGATGCTGCGTAACCTGCCAAAGCTGCTTCATATCCGCGAAATGCCTGAGATTCAGGCCGTACGGATCTATTTGCAGGGCGGCGGGTACCGGAACGGGGAAGCGCCGGTTCCGGCAGGAACCGTAGGTTATGCGCAACAAAACGGAATGCGGGTAAAGGTCAGCCGCAGAAGTCAGCCACGTAAGGCGGACGCCGGAAAAATGGCGACACCTGCCCAGGCTAAAAAACTGCGTGCGCTGGGATATCGGGTGAGAACCGGAAAACGCTGGAAAAAGCCCACGCTGGGCGATATCACGCGGACGATACCATACAGCCAGGCCGGATTACTGATTCGAAAGCTGAGTGGTAAAGCAGTGAAAACCAGCTGGACAGTGGATCTTCCTGCCCGCGTATTTCTGGGCATGAATGACGATGAATTTGATAAAGCGCTGGCGCGTCAGCTTCAGGCTATAGGCTTTGGCTGGAATGTAAAGGCGCAGGATATTAAGGGGAAAACATGACCTGGCCAACCGTGACCGTTAACCAGGTAAACCAGCTACTGGGTGAAACCAATGAGGTGGAGCGCACGTTGCTGTTTATCGGTACGGGTACCAAAAATGTGGGTAAAACGCTGGCTGTTAACGCACAGAGTGACTTTAACGCGCTACTGGGTGAGGGGAACAGCCCGTTAAAAAGTGATGTACTGGCGGCAATGGCGAACGCCGGCCAGAACTGGTGGGGATTTGTTCATGTACTGGCCGCAGACAGTGAGCCGGGCGCGTGGGTGGATGCCGTCAAAGCTGCACAGGTTTCCTGCTCGGTGGAAGGCGTGGTGCTGTCGGATGATGTGGCGGCAAAAGAACAGATTAACCAGGCGGCAACGCTGCGATCTGAACTGATTGCGCAATACGGGCGCTGGGTGTGGTTCATCCTGGCGGTTCAGGGAATGCAGGAGGATGAAGCCCAGGCGGATTATCTGAAACGTCTGTCCACCCTTCAGCAGGGTATTGCAGAGAAAGCGGTTCAGCTGGTTCCGCGTCTGTGGGGGAATGAACCGGGCGTGCTGGCCGGTCGCCTGTGTAACCGGGCGGTGACGGTGGCTGACAGCCCGGCGAGGGTGAAAACCGGGGCGCTACTTAATCTGGGCAGCGATGAACTACCGGAAGATGGCACCGGGAAAACACTGGAGCTGGCTACCCTTAAAGCGCTGGAAGCGCAGCGCTACAGCGTGCCGATGTGGTATCCGGATTATGACGGTTTTTACTGGGCTGACGGACGTACGCTGGATGTGGAAGGGGGGGATTATCAGTGCATTGAGACGCTGCGTATTGTGGACAAGGCCGCCCGTCGTGTCCGTCTGCTGGCTATCGGTAAAATTGCCGATCGTTCGCTGAACAGTACGCCGGGCAGCATCGCGGCACACCAGACGTTGTTTGCCCGCCCACTGCGCGAAATGTCCACGGCGGCCAACATTAACGGTGTGTCGTTTCCGGGAGAGGTGAAGCCGCCGCAGGATGGAGATGTCTCTATTGTCTGGAAGAGCAAAAAGGCAGTGGATATTTACATTGTGGTACGCACGTATGAAGTGCCGCTGCAAATTACTATCAGCCTGTTACTGGATGCCAGTCTGGAGGCCGCAGCATGACCAAACGTATTTCAGGTATGTCATTTGATGCCTACATCGATGGTGAACTGATCCATATAGAAAAAATTTCGCTGGATATCACGGATAACAGCGCCGCCGCCCAGACCCGTGGTGTGCCGGACGGCCATGTTGATGGCGATGTGGCCGCAGAGGGAGAAATTGAAGTCAGTTCTAAAGTGCTTCAGGTACTGACAGCCAAAGCCCGCGCCGCAGGTTCGTGGCGAGGTATTGAACCGCTGGATTTTCTTTTCTACGCCAAAGCAGGCAGTGAAGAAGTGAAGGTCGAGACGTTCGGCAATAAATTGCAGTTAAGCAATCTGCTGGATATTGATCCAAAAGGCGGCAGCGTATCCACGCACAAAATTAAATACTTCGTGACCAGTCTGAAGTTCGTCAACATCAACGGGGTTCCGTATCTGGAAGCGGAAGCTACGGAAAATCTGATCGGGTAAGGAAAAGGGATGCAGGACTACGAAAAAGGGTTTATTGCGCTGGCAATTATGGGGGCGCTGATTGCCCTGGGCAAGATGCTGAACAGTGACGAGCCGATCACGGCACGTCTGGTTCTGGGGCGTGTCATTGTGGGCAGCGCGTTATCAGTAGCGGCAGGGGTGGCGCTTTACTTCGTACCGGATATCCATCCGCTTGCGCTTGCCGGCATTGGTTCAGCGTTGGGGATTCTTGGCCTTAATGGTGTTGAAGCCTGGTTACGTAAGAAAGGGATCGGTTTTCTGGGGAAAGGGGCTGACAAATGACACTGAGTGAAAAACAGCAGCTGTTTACCGTTATGGTGGCAAATCTGATCCACTGGGCAGAAGAACACGGCTACCGGCTGACGTTCGGGGAGGCTTACCGCACGCCGGAACAGGCGGCGCTGAACGCGAAAAAGGGCAGCGGTATTACCAACAGTCTGCATACACGGCGTCTGGCAGTGGATTTTAACCTGTTTGTTAACGGCCAGTACCAGACCCGCACAGAGGATTACCTGCCGCTGGGCGAATACTGGGAGTCACTGGGCGGCAGCTGGGGCGGGCGCTTCAAATCCAGGCCGGATGGTAATCATTTCAGTCTGGAGCATGACGGGGTTCGCTGATGGATCGTGTGGTGGCGGGCTGGCTTATGACGGTTGTTCTGGCCTTCTGGGCAGGGTGGAAGGCGGCTAACTGGCAGCGTGACAGTATCGATCTGGCCATCAGCCGGTCAGCCAGCGCTACCGGGGAAAGGCTGGCAAGCATGGCCAGTGAATCCGGGCGAAAACTGGAAAAACAACTGGAGGCTTTGAAAAATGCACCGCCGCGTGAAATTCGTACGGAGGTGGTTAAGCCGGTGTTTACTAACGTGTGCCTGTCTGACGACTTTGTCCGCATGTACAACGACGCCGCCGCCAGTACCGAACGTGCGTTATCAGGAAAACCTGAAAACTAAATGCGTCACGCAGCTGCCACGCCTGAAAGGGACTACGGGTAAAGATGCTGCGGAACTGTTGAATGCGTATCTTGAAATTTATGGTCAGTGCGCAGCACGCCATAATCAGTTAATAGATGAAATTAATCGTAGAGAGAGTCTTTTATATGGAAAAAATTAAACTGTGTGTCTGTGGGACTGATATTATTTTTGAACCAAATCAGACCGCCTATAATAAGTTTATTAATGAAATGGCAATGGACAATAAAGTGGCACCTGCGCATAACTACCTGACGCGTATTGTTGCAACGGAAAGCAAGGAAGCTTTAGCTGAAATATTAAAACGTCCGGGCGCTGCGCTTCAGCTTGTCAGTAAGGTTAATGATATTTACGCCCCTGAACTGGAAATTGAAGTAAAAAACTGACAAAGCGAGTCCGGGCAATTGAACAGAACGGACTCGAACAATATTTAATACTTCGCCGTCATTATTTACCACATGGTCAGGATTCCGTTGACGATATTGCCGCCGCTATCTGGCTGGATAATCGTCACTGGGAATATACAGGAATTGCTGTAGCCAATGGTGTGGCTAAAGCATTTAAAGGCACAGAATGAAACAGTTAGATTTTACATTAAGCCTGATTGATAAGCTGTCCCGCCCGTTAAAACAGGCACAGAGCAGCGTCACCGGCTTTGCGGAAAAATCAAAAGCGGCCTTTATGCAGATTGGCGGTGGTGTGCTGGCTTTAGCGGGTACAGGAATGGCCATACGGGGTGCGTTATCACCGGCAATTGAAATGTATGATGCGCTGAATGATGCAGCGTCAAAAGGGATTGATGATCAGGCATTAAAAGCCGTACAGCGGGATGCGCTGCGCTTCAGTACAACTTATGGCGCCAGTGCGGTGGAATTTGTTCAGTCCACTGAAAGTATTAATTCCGCCATTGCCGGGCTGACCGGTAATGAACTGCCGAAAGTGACAAAAGTTGCTAATACCCTGGCGTTTGCACTGAAATCCACCGCCGCAGAAACGGCGGAATTTATGGGGCAGATGTTTGGTAATTTTTCCGCCGATGCGGAGCGTCTGGGCAAGGTTCAGTTCGCTGAACAGCTGGCCGGAAAAATGGTGTATATGCGTAAAACGTTCGGTACTGAAATGGCGACGATTAAGGATTTGATGGAAGGTGCGCGCGGCGTGGGGACTAACTACGGTGTCGGACTGGATGAACAACTGGCGGTACTGGGGCAGCTTAACCGCACGCTGGGAACGGAAGCCAGCAGCGCCTATGAAGGCTTTATGACGGGGGCAGTTGAAGGGGCAAAAAAACTGGGTCTGTCCTTTACTGACGCCACCGGAAAAATGCTGTCCATGCCTGAGATGCTGATTAAATTGCAGGGCAAATACGGCAAGAGCCTGGAAGGGAATCTGAAAGCCCAGGCGGAACTGGATGCGGCATTCGGTGACAGTTCGGCTGTGGTCAAACACCTTTACGGTAATGTGGCGCTTCTTCAGAGGAACATCACCGAACTGGGCGGATCTGACGGTCTGAAACGTACGCAGGAGATGGCCAGTAAACTGGTGAAACCGTGGGATCGGTTTGTACAAATCCTGAAAGCCATTCAGACCGTAATAGGGCTGACACTAATCCCGGTATTGTATCCGGTGCTGAACCGTCTGGCGGATATGGGACAGACATTTGCCAGATGGATGCAGCTATTTCCCAACATTGCCCGTGTTATCGGCTACGCCGCTATGGCGTTGCTGGGGTTTGCGGCAGTGGGCGCGGTTGCCAATATTGTGATGGGCGCTTCTAAGTTCATCATGGCAGGTTTACGCGGGATCTGGGTTGCCATGACCGCCGTCACGAAAGCATATACGGCAATGGTATGGCTGGCACAAATTGCTGTTATCGCCTGGAATGCGACGCTTAAATTTTTGCGCGGAGCGTTGCTGGCCGTTCGTATGGCGGCAATCATGGCCGGAATCGGTATTAATCTTATAAGCTGGCCGGTCTTGCTTGTGATCGGGGCGATAGCGTTGCTTGCGGCGGGTTGCTGGTTGCTGATTAAACACTGGGATACGGTGAAAGCAGCTGTTATGGAAACATCCGCGTTTCAGGCATGTGCCAGGGCGGTGGCGTGGCTGGCCGGGGTGTTTTCCACAGCATGGCAATTTATCAGTGAAGGCTGGAACAGTTTTATTGCGCTATTAACAGGGTTTTCACCCTCACAGGCATTAAGTGGACTGGCGTCGGGTATTGTATCCATGTTTGATAATGTCTGGCAGTCCGTTAAAGGTGGTTTTCTGAAATCGTGGAACTGGATTGTTGAGAAGCTGAATAAAATACCCGGCGTTGATATCTCAATGGCTAATGAAACCTCTTCGCCACCATTAACAGTAAATAATTTATCTACAGGTGGCGAGCTAAAAGGAATTGATAAAGGTGGTATCAGTAAATCAGTCAGTAATAACTCAAGGTCTGTGACGGATAACAGCCGGAAAATTAATACTGTCAATATCTATCCAAAAGAAATGATAACGCCGGGGCAGTTAATGGAGTTTCAGGAGCTGGGCGTATGAATGAAATCCTGTATGTTGATTTATTAATTCAGGGAAATGACTTTGTCCTGAATACCGGTAATGAACCTGAATTATGTAATAACCGTAAAAGTATCGGGCAGGACATTATTCATTCCATTATTGAAAGCGGTCTGGCGACGGAATTAATTGCCGAGAGAAGCCCGACCATGCGGGCAGATATTTTTACCCGTATGGAATTACTGATTGAGGATGATGAACGTATCGTTCCGGGAACAGTGGAAATCGGTGAAGAAAGCCGGACACGGTTGTGGATCACGGCCAGTACTTATGACTTCGGCGGAATATCGGTACAGGTGGATTTATGACGGAAAAGCCACAGGTTGACTTTGAAGAGGTGGTGAAAGCCAGCGGTATGCCGGTGACGGAAGAAGAGATTCGCGATCGCTTTAATGCCATTGCGACGGAGGAGGGAATTATCACGAATACCTCCCGTATGTCTCCGTTCTGGCGACTGGTCACGGCCATTGTAACCGCGCCGGTGATGTGGCTGAAGGAGGTTCTGATCTCCACCGTACTGGCCAATATGTTTGTGGCCACGGCCAGTGGAAGCATGTTACGGCTGCTGGCATGGGCGGTGAATATCACGCCGAAGCCCGCCAGCGCTGCACAGGGCGTTATCCGTTTTTACAAGGAAGACGCCAGCGCCGTGGTGACGGTGAAGGCCGGAACGGTGATACAGACAGAACGTATTAACGGCAGGGTGTATGAACTGGCCATCACGGAAGATGTGGTGATGGCCTCCGGTACCGCCAGCGCACTGCTGCCGGTAAAGGCAACGGGAACGGGCGGCGCATATAACCTTGCTCCGGGATATTACCGCATTCTGCCGGTGGCCGTGGACGGCATCAGCCATGTGGCCAGTGAAGAAAACTGGCTGACCGTACCGGGCGCGGATGAGGAAAGCGATGATGAACTGCGTGAGCGTTGCCGTAACCAGTTTAACCTGGTGGGCAACTACCACACGGACGCGGTGTACCGGTCGATGATAGCCGGCGTTGCCGGACTGAGCATTGACCGGATTTTCTTTGAGCACGAAGTACCGAGGGGGCCGGGGACAGCCAACGCCTATTTATTGCTGGACAGCGGCGTGGCTTCTGCGCCGTTTGTGGATGCCGTGAATGACTATATCAACACGCAGGGGCATCACGGCCACGGGGACGATATGCAGTGTTATGCCATGCCGGAAACCCTGCACGATCTGGTGGTCACTGTCTGGGTCAGGAACCTGAACAACATCAGTGATGATGAACAGAAGCGCCTGAAGGACGGTATTGAAAACCAGATCCGGTGCGCCTTCCGGGAAAATACGGACTATGACGTCAGAAGGACGTGGCCGTATTCACGGTTCTCCTTCTCGCAGTTGGGGCGCGAAATCCATAAAAATTTTCCGGTAACAGAATCGCTGAATTTTTCGCTGGATGACATTGCCAGTGAGCTGAATGTGCCGCGCCTGAAATCGCTTGTGGTGAGTATTGAGAATGAATGAGTTCATGAAAAAACTGGCCGGAATGGTACTTCCCTCCTGGATGGACAGGGGAGAGCCGCGAAAACTGCTGCAAACGGCGCGGCGATTCTGGGCGGAGGTGTACGTCTGGGTGACGTGGCCACTGAACCAGTTTGATCCGCTGACCTGTACACCGGCGTTACTTAACCTGCTGGCGTATGACCGGGACATTTCCCGCTTTGACGGGGAGCCGCTGGAACTGTTCCGCAGGCGTGTGGCGTATGCCTTCGTGAATGCGCGTGACGCCGGTTCTGTTGAGGGATTTATCAGTATCTTTGAGCGTCTGGGGATCGGGTACGTTGAACTGATGGAGCGCCAGCCGGGCATTGACTGGGATGTGATTCAGGTTCGCGTCACGGACAGCCAGATTGCGGATAACACGCAGCTGATGATCCAGATTATCCGGCAGTACGGGCGGACATGCCGCCGTTACCAGTTTGAAGTGATCACGTCCGAACGGCTGACTATACGGGCGGGATGGGATCAGGGGGAATATGTGGTTTATCCGGCAGCACTGAGCGGTACGGAAACCAGCAGCGCGACGTACAGCGCAGGGTTATAAGGGGATTATATGTCGCAGACAACAATTACACTGGCATTTGAACAGTGGAAAGCGCAGCAGGGAACCACGGGTGAGCCTGTTCTGCTGGATGAATTTGTATTCGCTAACGTACCGGGACTTGACCCGGATCAGCCGGTTGATCGCAATGAAACCCTGCCACCGGCTGAACAGATTGTTCACCGGCAGGCCGTCAGCCGTAAGGGTGTGGTGAATGACAACGCCGTGGTCCATTCCGTCGTACTGGGGGCGGACGTGGGGGATTTTTCCTTTAACTGGATTGGTCTGATTAATAAGGCCAGCGGTACGCTGGCAATGATTGTTCATGCGCCATTACAGCAAAAACTTAAAACAGCTGAAGGGCAACAGGGGAACGTGCTTACGCGCTCGTTTCTGATGGAATATAACGGCGCACAGGCTGAAACCGGAATTAATACGCCTGCTGAGACCTGGCAGATTGACTTTACCGCGCGTATGGCCGGAATGGACGAGCGCCAGCGCCTGGAAAATATCGACATCTTCGGGGCGGCGGCGTTTTTTGGGGACGGCTATCTGGTCGGGAAAAGCGGGAATCAGTTTTATGTGACCAAAGGTACCGGCTATGTGGCTGGGCTGCGTACAACGCTTGCAGCAAACCTGAATATTACCGTGACAACCAGGCCGGTCAAAGTCTGGCTGGATGTATGCTGGACAGGAACGCTTACCAGCGTGTGGGGTGTGCAGTCCCGTATTACGGTTGCTGACAACCTGGCGGATTATGTGCAGAACGGCGTACAGCATTATGTGTTTGCGGTGGCGGGTATTGATGAAAACGGCAATATTACGGATTTACGCCCGAAAGGGACGCTGAATGAGCAACAGGCCAGCGATGCGCTGAGAAAACACGAACAATCCCGTAACCATCCGGACGCCACAACCCGCGAAAAAGGGTTTGTACGGTTAAGCAGTGATACGAACAGTGAGTCGGAATCACTGGCCGCAACGCCGAAAGCGGTTAAAGCGGCTATGGATAATGCGAACGGGCGTGTCCCGTCAGACCGTAAGGTCAATGGGCATCCATTATCCGGGGATATCACCCTGTGGGCGTCAGATGTGAAGGCTATTTCCGCCGATGCCATTGGACAGATTACCGATAACGGCACGATGGCATCAGCTAATACTCCAGGATGGTGGCGGGTGGCGGTGTCGAATTCTGATACGGTCGCTGATTTTCCGACCTATCCGGATGGCAGCAAGCTGTACAGCTACGGATATATGTTTGTTGAGAAAATCGGGGAAGTCTGGTTTCAGCACTATTACGCGCATATGGGCGCGAACGCAAAGCGCCAGGACTGGGGAACGGTACCGAATACCAGCCGCCCGTGGGTTATTGACTACAACACCGCAAATAAACCTTCAGCCGGTGATGTGGGTGCATTGCCGATTACCGGGGGGCGGATTAACGGGTCTTTAGGTATTGGTACTGATAATGCGCTGGGTGGAAGCTCAATTGTATTCGGCGATAACGATACCGGGTTTAAGTGGCACAGTGACGGCGTTCTGGGTATTTATGCCAATAATGCCCAGGTCGGTTATATCGACAATTCCGGGTTTCACATGCTGGCAGATATTCGCGCTACTGGTATCGTGCGTGCCGGCAACGGAAAAACACTGACGTTATCGAGTGGTAACAATTCTGCACTGAATGCCGGTTTCAGTCTGTGGGGAGGTGGAGAACGTCCAACAGTCATTGAGCTTAGCGACGATCAGGGATGGCATTTATACAGCCAGCGAAGGCCAGACGGTGGAATTGAGCTGAGTGTAAACGGCAATATTTACCCTGGTAATTACAGTAATTTTGACGCCCGCTACGTCCAGAATATCCAGCGCGGTGCTCCAGTATGGCCTGGTAAAGTAGATGAATATGGTCCCAATGAAGCGCCTGCCGGCTGTTTTTTAACACAGGCAAGACACGATCCTACCACCGCCTATGGTGTCACATTCGCGTACAGGCCATTGCAGATGTTTATCAACGGTGCGTGGCGAACCATTAACGGCTAATGATCTGAAGGAATATGATGGAGCTAAAAAACGTAGTTATTTATTCACCTGAAAAAAAGCCAGTCGGTGATGCTTTTCTGTATTTTTGCAGCGAAGACGGAAAAGACTTTTATGATTCGCTGGATAAGTTCACGAAAAAATACAAGCTGTGCATTGACCCGGATACAGGTATTGTCCGTTCTGTAGCCGAAGATGTGTCGCGCCTTTATCCGGCAGGTTTTACGGTAGTTGAGACCGATGTACTGCCAGACGGATTTGATATTTATGGGGGATGGCGTTTCATTAACGGGAAGGTAAAACCCGTACCGGTTGATTATCAGGCGAAAGCAGAAGAAACGCGGAAAAAATTACTTAATGATGCAGATAACAGAATCAGGGACTGGCGTACAGAATTAACGCTGGGAACTATCAGTGATGAAAATAAAGCGGTTTTGATTCTGTGGATGAATTATATCAATACGCTTAAATCACTGGATATCAGCAATGTAACAACTGAGGCGAAATATAAGGCCATTAAATGGCCGGAGGTACCGGATGTGGCGTGAAGCGCGTCTGGCTTTTACGGATTCCCTGGCTGCGCTGGATTGTTCCGTCGTTCCGGCGCATCCGTGGATTCACGGTCTGGGGCAGCAGACCGATAACGGGGCATACCTGAGTCCGGTCAATGCAATCCATTATCTGGCGGAAAGGCTGGCCGGAACGGGAGGCAATACCGATGTGGTGATCATGATGGTAACGGGACAGACCCATGAAAACTTCATGAAGGGGCTTAACAGCCTGGTGGATGTTTTCCCCGCGCCCGCATTCACCCAGGTTAGACGTCTGGCTGAGTCTGCGGCGACACTGGCTACTGAGAAAATGCAGATCCCCGCGAAAGCCGGGGCAGGACTGCCGGTTGCCATTCCGCTGTCCGTTCCGACCAGCAGGGCAGCCTTATCCGCTGCCGCTATCAGTGAGGCGCAGAAAGCGGCTGGCGCCGGATTCAGCCTGGACGGGCTGAAACAACAACTGGGGGAGTTTACGCAACTGCGTGACAGCCTGATTAACGATGTGGCCAGCGGCCTTGCTGATTTGCAGGGGAAAAGCGCCAGGGCATGGGTATTTACGGCCAGTGGCGACACCGCCGCCACCCTGCTGGCGCTGGTACAGGACATTCCGCAGCCTTCAGCCGTTTATACTGCGGCAATCATGCTGGCCGGGAAAAATCTTGATGGAATAAGGGGCATGATTCATGACGTCGATCCCGACACTGGCGCTTAATGGTGAGGCCATTCTGCTGAAAAACATGCGCGTGACCGTTTCCCAGCAGTTTCAGGATAAAGACCAGTCCGGTCAGACCAGCGCGACCACCAAATCAGAGCAGGGGGCAAAGGGCAAAGAGCTGCGTATCAGCGGCGAAATACCCTTTAAAAACCCGGAGATCCTGAAGCGTATTTTTGAACTGGCCAGCGCCACCGATGCAGACGGGAAACGCATGAAATACCGCGTTGCGCATGAGGTGGCCAGAGCGGTGAATTTTCGTGAGGCCACCTTCAGCGGAATGCTGGATGCGCCGCAGCAGGACGGGAAAATGGCCTGGCTGGTCACGTTCACCCTGGCGGAACATGTCAGCGTACAGGAGAAACGGGAAGCCAGGGCAACCGGTAAAACAACGGCAAAAAAACAGACGGTCAGCAGTACGGGACAATCCGGTGGCCAGAGTGCCGGAGAGGATGAAGAAAAACTGACGTGGTTTGAACGCAGGGTGCTGAAGCCCGTCAATGACGCTTTGGGTTAATGATGAAACCAGTAAAACGCCTTTACCTTTCAACGGATGAAATACACCTGGCTGATGCCAGTCTGGTGCTGGAGCTGAACAGCTGCGGACGTGGCTTTATTACGGCACAGACGACCACAGACTACACCGGCAAACTGGTGCGGCTGGATGTGGGGTATTCCGGTTTACTTCTGCGCTGGTTTACCGGCTATGTGGAGCGCTCACAGCCTGCCGAAAACGGTTATCAGCGTCTGTTTGTCCGCGAACTGGCTGGCGTATTTGAACGGATGTGGCCATGCTCATTCCAGCATCCCACACTGCGCGATGTGGCCGGATGGCTGGAGGAAAACAGCGGGATCAGCATTGCGGTACCGGATGTGCCGTACAGTGATAAACCGATCCCCCATTTTACCCATAACGGGACGGGATACCAGCTGCTGAATAACCTGGGCAGGGCATTCAGTATCACGGATTACATCTGGTATCCATTGCCGGATGGTTCGCTGTATGTCGGCGGCGCAGAAAAGGCGCTGTTTGCCGGACGTCCGGTGGAAATCCCGGCAGAGTTCAGCCAGGGAACGGCGGGCGGTAATTCCATGACATTGCCGGTGATCCAGAGTCTGCGTCCGGGTGTGGATGTGAACGGGGAGCGCGTGACCAAAGTTCATCTGACGAATGACACAATGACCATCACCTGGACACCACGGAACCGCGCCACAGGTCAGCCATTGCTGAAAACACCGGCGCAGCGCCAGATAGAAAGCCATTACCCGGAACTGGCATCCGGGCTTCACCTGCCCAAACTGGCCAGGGTGGTGGCACCCAGCGAGGCCGTAAAAAGCGGTAATTTTGCCGACCCGTTCCGGCCACGGTACGCCGTTGACGTGCAGCTGCTTGACGCGGACGGCAACCCGGACAACCAGACGCCGGTATATTCCGCCGTACCGCTGCCGGTGCCAATGGCCGGTAACGATTCGGGAATGTTCCAGTTTCCACCGGAAGGAACGCTGGTAGAAGTGGCGTTTACGGGCGGCAGGCCGGACAAACCCTTTATCAGGCAGACGCTGCCGGATGGCACCAGTCTGCCGGACATTAAGCCCGGCGAACAGCTGCAACAGCAGCGCGCGGAAGTCTCGCAACGCGTGACACAGGCAGGAGACTGGGTACGCCAGACGGATCAGACCATCAGTGAAACATCGATGGTGCGGACGGTGAAAGCCGACACGGAACGGCGCGAACTGGTCAGCCGTGAAACCACGGTGAAAGCCACGGATAAAATCACAGTACTGGGTACCGCCACGCTGATGGCCGGAGCCATACAGCAGGTCAGTGCTGGCGACTTCAGCCAGGCGGTAAAAGGAAACCGGCTGGCCAGTATTACAGGAAATGAAGAAACCGAAATCGCCGGGCAGCTGTCCACGAAAGTGGCCGGCGCCATGAATGTTGATGTGGGGGGAACCCTGACAGAAAAGATTGCCGCATTACGTAAATCCGTGGCGGCGGGCGGTCAGCAGATTATGGGGCCAACCGTGCATATCGGTAGCGAGGGCGTAAATACGCTTACCATGATGCTGGACATCATTGATTTACTGGCAGAGCTGGCGCAACAATGTGCAAGCCATTCGCACCCCAGCGTCGGTACACCGACGAACGCGGGCGCATTTAACCAGACGGCAGCGAAGGCCGGACAGACCCGGAGCAAGTACCAGAACATCATCGCCTGATTCTCTCTTTTCAGCCCGCATAATGTGGGTTTTTTTACACCCTTCATCAGGCGTCACCAGACGCATTCTAAGCTCTTCTTTTATCTGACAACTACCGCGCAACACCACAAAAGGATCTGTGCTGTCACGTTACGCTGACGACGCCACACGCTGACAAAATAAATCTTTCGCAGACAAAAACGGCGCTACACCGCACCCGCCTGCGGTTTTTGGATCGATAAAATTTTTCAGTTTTCTTTTTCTACAAACCAGACCGCCAGATAGCGCCATTACTGGCGGCTTTGCGGAAAACCAGAACTGAAAAGATTGAAAGTAATTTCAGTGTTTTTCACTTTCACGGATCTGTGGAGGATTAAGAGAAAACATAACTAACAGATAAATAAGGAAAATGTTTTTTTGTGTGAGTTCGGAGGATCGTTTTGGTTTTGTGGCTGTATTCGCTGCGGAAAAGTTGAAGCCAGAGTTAGCAAGGCGTAGGGACAATTAGAAGGTTAATAGTAAACTGAAAAAGCTGCCGCGTGTCGTGTAAACCAGCGATCTCACAATTGCATCAAAATCTACTTTTAATCTTGGAACTTGAGAAAACTTTTGCCACATTAGTAGTTGCTTTTTAGCTGTGGATATTATTCCGAGGATTTTATTGCGTTTACTTGGCTGAGCTTATATTAAGGCATTCGATATGACTGAAAAATTCACCGCGATCTTGCTAGATACGAGTATCTACGATCAGTACGGATTAAAGCTTGAGAAAGGACTGCTGGGTAAGCTTTCCCAGTTCAGCAGAACTTCGACGACGTTTTTGATACCGGATGTAATATACAATGAAGTTAAAAATCATCTAGAAAGAAAAATCAAGACTTCACGTGGCTCACTTGAGAAAGCTTTCGAAGAAGCTGGCGACCACCTTTTTTTTGATGGAAGTGAACTAAATGATGCAAAAAAAACATTGATTGAAAGCAGAGAAGTTGAAGGATTAGGAAAGAGCAGATTAGACAGATTTGTTGCTGTCACAGATGCGGAGGTTCTAACCACTGGGGATTATGTTTCGGTACCTGAGCTCCTTGAGCGATATTTCTCTTCAGAAGCTCCTTTTGCGGATACAGGTAAGAAAAAAAATGAGTTTCCCGATGCCATAGCATTAATGGCTGTCCAAGCTTGGGCTGAAGAGAATGGTGAAAATGTTCTTGCTGTAGCAAGAGATGATGATTGGCAGAGATTTTGTGTTGATGCTGAGAATCTGCACTATGAACCAGACTTATCAAGCGCTTTAGCACACTTCAATGAAGAAACCGCACCTTATGAGCTAATTGATAACTTACAAAAAGCACTTGATGAAGGACAAGCCGGTAAATTCTTGCATGATGTTGCTGTACACCTTGAGTCAACTTTTGAAGGGTTTGCACCAGAACAAGAGGCAGATTCATATTTATATTGGGAGGCTGATGGATGCTCAGGTGGGTTTGAAGATTTTGAGTTTTCAGATAATCAATTCACTGTTATTGATAAGGATGAAAACTGGGTTGTTTTAGAAGCATTCGCTGAAATTTCACTTTACGCAGAAGGGGATTTCTCCCTATCGGTTTACGATTCATGTGACAAAGACCACGTGTACATGGGGTCAATTACTAAGCGAGCTGAGGAAACGTATACATCCAGAATACTTATCACAATCTCCGGAGACTTATCGGGTTCTATAGATGATTTGACCGTTGACGATGTGGAAGTGATCGAGCGCCCAACGTCGATGGATTTCGGAGAGCTTGAATTAGAATATAGGCCTGACGAGGAAGACTTGTAATTACTAAGATTAGGCACTACCTCTGTGGCTATTTCGTCGCCACTCCGATGAAGGTTGTGCCCTAACATATTGAATTAAATTGTTTTTGTCTTTAGGCAACAAAAAAAACATTTATGTAAATGGGTTTTGAAAAACAAACACTTACCTAATATTCAATAACTTACAAAGGTGGTTAGGGGCGTCTAAGGGTGACGAGTGGTAACGCCTGCCGCCATTTTGTCGCCATTAGGTTATAAATTCTGAATCGCTAGAACATAACATGTGAGTTGTGGTATAGCGGTTTTGTAAGTAAACTATAGACAGTTAGTGGAAGTGTGACGTTTCCCGCTAGACTACCAATCTAGTAGGATTGTAAAAAAGCCCAACCTCACCAGTTGGGCTTTTTTACGTCTGAATACTACTTATTCGTTGAAACAATCGCTCATAACCTTATAATCCAAGGCGTTAGTGACGTGACGCATATGCTAAGCCAAAGTACTTACTACTCGAAAAGGAATTCGAATTTTCTGCATGGCTTGCGGAAATGTTTATAAGCCCTGGCTGATTACGAGTGGTGTCGGGTCAGACTTTTGGTTTGAGCGCGTCACACTTCCACTAACACTTGAAGTGAGGGTGATTATCCAGGCAACGTAAGGAGTATAATCATCTAAACGCGCTCCCTATTCTGGGAGCAAACGGATGAAAGCAATTTTAGATATTGCAATCATTGCTCTGAAGGCGCTAACTGCCCTTCTTGAGCTGATTCGCGCGATCTGGTTCTAAGTGAGCGTGGAAACGTAAGTAAGGCCGCTGGGTTCACCTCCAGCGGCCTTTAATATTTGGTCGTTATGCCGCTTGCATTGTTGCCAGCGTGTTGAACCTCAGCGCGGTTTCAAGGTGATCTGGGGCTAGGTGGGCGTAACGCATTGTCATCTTTATATCATGGTGCCACAGTATTTTTTGAAGCGCCAGTATGTTGCCACCGGACATCATAAAGTGAGCGGCGAAAGTATGGCGCAGGACATGTGTTAGCTGTCCACGAGGCAGAATGATGGATGTTTTATCCATCACCGAAGCAAACTGAAAGTAGTAATCGTCAAAGAATTTGAATCCTTTTAGCGCTGTGATCTCTTCATACAGTTCTTTGCTGATAGGGATACTTCTATTTTTTTTACCCTTAGTCCTGGTGAAAGTAATGCGGTACTTAGTCACCTGCGATCTGGTTAGGTTTACAGCTTCTCGCCATCGGGCGCCGGTGCTTAAACAAATCTTGACTACCAGCGTTAACAATTCGTTCTGGTGTTGGCAATCATAAAGCAATTCTGCGATCTGCTCGTGGGTTAGCCACGCCATTTCTTTTTCGGCTATGGTGAACTTACGCATGTTCTCAAGAGGGTTAGGTTGCAACCATTCCCCCAAACGTATCAGCTCACTAAAAGCACCGCTTAAATAGTTTTGCTCCAAATTAACGGTTACAGGACTGGCACCGTTTTTCCATTTTTCGCTGAAGTAAATTTCTCCGGTTAAACGCTTATCCCGATAATGAGCAAACATTTTTGGAGTGAGGGACGTAGCCAAGGGATTGCCTAGCGCATCTACTATCAAAAAACCATTTGCTTAGAAGCAGATGGGTTTTAGTCGCTGGTTAGAAATTCTCAATGTTTCCTGGAGCTATATCAGGCCGCTTCCCCGCGATTGCCTCTACGTTAATAAAGAGTACATCTTCCGCTCCACCTCGCTCCCTGTATGAATCCTCTTTCACAAAGATTTTTTCCTGTTGCATACGCAAAATAGCATCGTCAATGAGCTTATATAAGTCTTGACCAGAGTGGTTCAACTCAATGAGTAAAGCCTTCAGTGCCAGTTCTGTTTGATATTTTGTGGCCATCTGCATTAAATCCTTTAACTGGGCGGACGTAAAGTGGACATGGACAACAAAAAGGGACTACGTTTTCACGTAACCCCTTGTTTTATTTGGTGGAGCTGGCGGGAGTTGAACCCGCGTCCGAAATTCCTACATACCATTTTTAGTATAGTTAAAACAGTGTTTTATGTTTAAAAACAGCGAGTTAGTATTATTAAGTATTTGTCCGTTTTACGCGTTTTTAATGCCCTGCCGCCAAAATGCCGCCATAAATTAGCGCTTCCAATTGAGGTTGTGAAGCGGGTTTTTTGTCACGGCATCTTCGAGGTGGTCAGGGGCAAAGTGAGCGTAAACCATCGTCATTTTTATATCGGCATGGCCCAGAATATCGCGCAGTACCAGTATGTTTCCGCCGTTCATCATAAAATGGCTGGCGAATGTATGGCGCAGTACGTGAGTGCACTGGCCTTCTGGCAGTTCGATACCAGCTCGCTTTACTGCACGCTCAAAGGATTTTCTGCATGGCGTGAATAACTTCCCCCTGTTTTTAGGGAGTTCATCATACAGTTCCTGAGATATTGGCACGGTTCGGTTTTTCTTGCCTTTGGTCTTGGTATAAGTGATGCGGTATTTTGATAGCTGATGGCCCTGCAGGTTTTCGGCTTCACTCCATCGGGCGCCAGTTGCCAGGCATATTTTTGCAATCATCAGCAAACTGGGACTCTGCGAATCAGCACAGGCATCCAGTAGACGTTTAATTTCTTCCGGTGCCAGGAACGCCAGTTCGCCCTCTGCGATTTTGAATGTTGGCAGCCCAGCGAGCGGGTTGGGTGCTGGCCAGTGGCCCAGCTTTTTCAGTGTGCCAAAAACAGATGATAGGTTACGTTGTTCAAGGTTTACCGTACGGGGCTTAACTGGCGACATAAGCACGCCATCTTCATTTTTTACTTCACCTTTTAACCGTGCTTCCCGGTATTTCGTAAAATCGCCTGCGGTTAACTCTGAGGCAATGGGATCGCCCAAACCATTACAAATAATGCTGAGTTTTGCCAACAGGCGTTTGGGGTCTGCCAGCGTCTGCCCATAAAGTGAATGCCACTGCTCAATCACTTCTGACAAATGCCGCCGATCTTCTTTCTCCCCCAGCCACGGTTTTTTGTTCACCTCATCCATGGTGTGGTTTTCGAATGCTATGGCCTCGCCTTTAGTCGCAAATTGCTTGCGTACACGCTTGCCATCCCGTCCGTTCGGGTAGCATTCACACAACCATTTTCCGTTAGGCTGTTTTCTGATGCTCATAAGTTAGAGGCTCTTGATTACTTTGACTGCACGCCCGATAGCTTCAATGTCGTCGACCGAGCATTCAAATGATGTTTCATCTTGGTGAACTACAATTTTGTTGCCTGGAACGCGAGCGATTTTGACGATGCTTTTAACTCCGTCCATATCGACTAACCAGAAGCCATTACTGACTTGTTTAACAGACGTATCCACAACAAAGCTATCAGTAGCTGTTTTTACAAACAAAGAGTTGGATGAGTCACCATCGAGCAGTCTGCTATCAAGAAGAATTTCATCACTTGGCTGCAGTTCACCGTTCTTCAGTTCAACATGTTTGATGCTAGGAGCAACAATTTTAGAAAGTGGTCTTACCGTGACGGAGGTTTCGTTTTTGAGATTTCTTTCTTCGTTCTCACACGCATACATATCTCCTTGGCCCGTAGCCAGCCATAGAAGGGAAATTCCTGTTTCAAGAGCGCATTGAATTACCCATTCAGCAGGGAAACTATCCCTTAAGTATCTGTTAGCCATAGTGCTTTTTGATACTTCCAGATGTTCGCAGAGCTGCTGTCGTGAGCTGAAATTGTAAGCCTTAATAAGCCTGTTAATCGCATCGCGCCCACCACTATCATTCCCTGCCTTGATTAAACTCATAATCAAACCTCTTGACGTATATAAAAAGTGATCTTAATATCCGCTCATGGTTTGAAAAGTAAAATCAAACCACATAAAACAAGATAAAACGAACCCAAACTAAGAGATACTGCACTATGAGTACTGATATTTCAATTCGTGTACCAAAAGAGATGGCAACGCCTGCTGAGTTCGCGGAGTGGGAAGGTATCTCCCGTGGCTCGGTGTATCAAAAAATTCACCATGGTCAGCTTGCTAAGTACATGGTGAAGAAAGAAAAAAATAAAGGACGTGTAAGCCTGCGGTACCTGATGTACAAAACCGACCAGGTTCGTGAGTCTCTGGGTCATTCCAACTTCCGCGTCATTGTTGGTCAGTAAGTTCGATTATGAGAACTTTCTAAGGGGCTTGCATGTTTGATTATAAGATTTCCAAACATCCACACTTTGACGAAGCCTGCCGGGCTTTCGCGCTGCGTCACAACATGGCGAAGCTGGCAGAACGCGCGGGAATGAAAGTCCAGACGCTGCGTAACAAGCTGAACCCGGAACAACCGCATCAGCTCACGCCGTCGGAGATCTGGCTGCTTACCGATATTACTGAGGACTCCACGCTGGTAGATGGTTTCCTGGCACAGATTCACTGCCTGCCATGCATACCGATGAACGAAGTGGCAAAAGAGAAGCTGCCGCATTACGTCATGAGCGCTACTGCTGAAATCGGACGTGTTGCTGCCGGTGCTGTATCGGGTGATGTGAAAACTACTGCAGGCCGCCGCGATGTTATCAGTAGCATCAACTCAGTTACTCGTCTAATGGCACTGGCTGCCGTTTCCATGCAGGCACGTTTGCAGGCTAACCCGGCGATGGCAAGCGCGGTGGATACCGTGACGGGCCTCGGCGCTTCATTCGGTCTGATCTGAGGTGGCTATGCTGACTAAAGAACCATCTTTTGCATCACTTCTCGTTAAGCAAAGTCCTGCAATGCACTGCGGTCATGGCTGGATTATGGGGAAGGATGGCAAGCGCTGGCATCCGTGCCGCTCTCAGGATGCGTTGCTGGCTGAGCTGTCCGCTAAAAAGCAGGGGAAACCATGGCTATTGAAGGTGATGCTGCGACTGTTCCGCTAAGCGCTGGCCTCCGTCTTAATGGGTTAAACCACATCGCGGAATTAAGGGCGAAAGTGTTTGGCTTAAATATTGATTCAGAACTGGATCGCTTTATTAGCGATATGCGGGACCAACGGGATATTAACCATGAGCAGAATAAACGCGCACTAGCCGCAATATTCTTTATGGCAAAGATTCCGGCGGAACGTCATAGCGTCAATGTTAGTGAACTGACGACTGACGAAAAGCGGGAGCTGATTAAAGCAATGAACCATTTCCGTACAGTGGTGAGTTTATTTCCAAATCGGCTAGCCATGCCGAATTAACCAACAACCGAAATTAAAGGCGTAAACCCGCCGGGCTTCTTATTGCCCAAATTCAGGAGAAACAACAATGCGAAATATTGAAACCCGAATCACCAAAACAGGACCAGATGATGCTGGCCTTAACCAGATGCTGACTGATGCACGCATGGAAGAACGCCGTGGACGCGCTGATGTGATGGCAGCACGTCTGGACTCTTTGGCTGCCCGTATCGTGTCACGTCAGCTTAACCACACGGAAGCGGCTGAGCTGCTGCGTCAGGAAGCGGTGAAGATTCAGAACGAAGCGCAGGAGATCCACTGATGGCTGATTCAATGGACCTCGTACAGCAGCGCGTTGAAGAAGAACGCCAGCGCCACATTCACACCGCCCGCAATAAAACGCCGGGCGTTTCCCGTGTTCTCTGCATTGATTGCGATGCACCGATCCCGCCAGCACGCCGCCGCGCCATTCCGGGCGTGCAGTGCTGCGTCACCTGTCAGGAAATCGCAGAGCTGAAAGGCAAACACTACAATGGAGGTGCTGTATGAATACCGATAAGATGACAATTAGCCAACGTGCAAATCAATGGCTTGATAATGACTACTTATTTATTGATACCGAAACGACCGGGTTGGGTGATGATGCGGAAATAGTTGAAATATGCATTATTGATAGTCATGGGTTTATTATGCTTAATACGCTTATTAAGCCCACTAAGCCTATCCCTGATGAAGCAATAGCAATTCATGGAATTACTAATGAAATGGTTGCTTTTGCCCCTGCCTGGACTGATATATGCGGGGCAGTGGAGGAACTATTTCGGCGCTTTGGGTTTGTTATCTATAACGCCGATTTTGATCTCCGGTTAATTCGTCAGACCTACGCATTGAATGAAAGACCTTCTGAAGGTGCGCCATGGATGCTTGCTGCTCATTCTGTTTGCGCGATGAAGCTTTATGCAGAGTATCGAGGCGAGCCGGGACGATTTAATGGCTATAAATGGCATAAGCTGGTTGATGCTGCTGCGCATGAAGGTGTTGTAGTTGAAGGTAAGGCGCACCGTGCTTTAGCTGATTGCAAAATGACGTTAGGGCTTGTCCGTGCTCTGGCTAAAGGTGGTGCTAAATGAGCACCATCCTGAAATGGGCGGGAAATAAAACCGCCATCATGCCGGAACTGATTAAGCATCTGCCTGCAGGTCAGCGACTGGTGGAGCCGTTCGCCGGTTCCTGTGCTGTGATGATGGCAACAGACTATCCTCATTATCTTGTCGCGGATATTAATCCAGATCTTATCAATCTCTATAAAAAAATTGCCCTTGATTGTGAAGCTTTCATATCACGCGCAAAGAATATTTTTGCGATTGCGAATAGAGAAGTTGCTTATTACAACATTAGGCATGAATTTAATCATTCCTCTGAAATTACTGATTTCATGAAAGCAGTATATTTCCTTTATCTCAATCGTCATGGTTATCGTGGACTGTGCCGCTATAACCTGAGCGGTCATTTTAATGTCCCTTACGGTAATTATAAAAATCCGTACTTCCCTGAAAACGAAATACGTGCTTTTGCAAAAAAGGCACAACGCGCAACGTTTATCTGCGCCAGCTATGATGAGACGCTGGCAATGCTGCGGGCGGGGGATGTGGTTTATTGTGATCCGCCATATGACGGCACATTTAGCGGTTATCACACTGCCAGTTTTACCGGGGACGATCAGTACCATCTGGCGTCTATTCTTGAACGCCGGTCATCAGAAGGTCATCCGATTATTGTGTCCAACAGCGACACCTCTCTGACACGTTCCTTATATCGTAATTTCACCCGCCACCGCATCATCGCAAAGCGCAGCATGGGTGTGGCTGCAGGTGATGGTAAATCTGCAACAGAAATCATCGCTACGAAGTTAGTGCGCTGGTTCGGTGTTGATTTGGCGTCTGGTCCTGATGTCTCGGTGGAAACTGAGGTGCGGGCGTGGCAGTGAGTAAAATCACATTACATTATGCACAAACCACCGGCGGCTCGAATGAGGCCGCCGCAGCCTTTCCATGGAATACCCCAAAAAAAGCGGTTAACCCGTATCTGGACCCGGCGGAATTTGCGCCGGAGTCTGCGCTTTCAAACCTGATCGCTCTTTACGCTGTGGATAACGAGCAGGAGCAGTTGCGCCGTGAGACGCTGAGCGATGAGGTCTGGGAGCGCTATTTCTTCAATGAATCCCGTGATCCTGTCCAGCGTGAAATGGAGCAGGATCGGCTGATTAGCCATGCCAAAACGGCGCGCGAGCAGCAGCGTTTTAATCCCGATCTGGTCATTATTGCCAACGTGGGCGCCCAACCGGCGCATATCAGCAAGCCTCTGCTGGAGCGGATTAAATATTTCCATAGTCTGGGCAGAGCAAAAGCTTATTCCCGCTACCTGCAAAAAACAATCAGGCCGTGTCTTGAGCGGCTGGAGCGCGTGCGCGACAGTCAGGTATCTGCCTCTTTCCGGTTCATGGCGAGTCATGACGGGCTGGAGGGGCTGCTGGTACTCCCTGAAATGAATCAGGATCAGGTTAAACGCCTATCCACGCTGGTTGCGGCACATATGAGCATGTGTCTTGATGCAGCCTGCGGTGATCTGTTTGTCAGTGATGATGTTAAACCAGAAGAAATTCGTCAGGCATGGGAAAGGGTTGCTGCAGAGGCCATGCGCCTTGAGGTCATCCCGCCTGCGTTTGAGCAGTTGCGCCGCAAAAAGCGCCGCCGTAAGCCGGTGCCTTATGAACTGATCCCACCGTCGCTGGCCCGTATGCTGTGCGCGGACTGGTGGTATCGCAAATTGTGGCAGATGCGCTGCGAGTGGCGGGAGGAGCAGTTGCGCGCCGTCTGCCTGGTCAACAAGAAAGCCTCACCGTATGTCAGCTACGAAGCCGTGATCCACAAACGCGAGCAGCGCCGCAAATCGCTGGAGTTCTTCCGCTCGCATGAGCTGATCAACGAAGACGGCGACACGCTGGACATGGAAGACGTGGTGAACGCCAGCAACAGCAACCCGGCGCACCGCCGTAATGAAATGATGGCCTGTGTTAAGGGGCTGGAGCTGATCGCGGAAATGCGCGGAGACTGCGCGGTGTTTTATACCATCACCTGCCCGTCACGCTTCCACGCAACCCTCAACAACGGCAGGCCTAATCCGAAGTGGACCAGTGCCACTGTCCGGCAGAGCAGTGACTATCTGGTTGATACGTTCGCCGCTTTCCGCAAGGCAATGCACAAGGCCGGGCTGCGCTGGTATGGCGTCCGCGTTGCAGAGCCGCACCATGACGGCACCGTGCACTGGCATCTTCTGTGCTTCATGCGCAAAAAAGACCGCCGTTCCATCACCGCGCTGTTGCGTAAGTTTGCCATCCGTGAAGACCGCGAGGAGCTGGGCGCCAATACCGGGCCGCGCTTCAAGCCCGAGCTAATCAACCCGCGCAAGGGTACGCCGACAAGCTACATCGCCAAATACATCAGCAAGAACATCGACGGGCGCGGGCTGGCTAAAGAAATCAGCAAAGAAACCGGCAGATCACTGCGTGACAGCGCCGAGCATGTCAGCGCCTGGGCGTCACTGCATCGTGTCCAGCAGTTCCGTTTCTTTGGTATTCCGGGGCGTCAGGCATACCGCGAGCTGCGCTTGCTGGCTGGTCAGGCGGCGAGAGTGCAGGGCGAACGCAAAGCGGGTGCGCCGGTACTGGATAATCCGCGTCTGGATGCGGTACTGGCGGCGGCTGATGCGGGCTGCTTTGCCACCTATATCATGAAGCAGGGCGGTGTGCTGGTTCCCCGCAAACATCACCTTGTCCGCACGGCATATGAGCTTAACGATGAGCCGAGCGCCTACGGCGATCACGGTATCCGTATATATGGCATCTGGTCCCCGATTGCGGAGGGCAAGATTTGCACGCACGCGGTGAAGTGGAAAAAGGTTCGTAAGGCCGTTGACGTTCAGGAGGCGGCAGCCGACCAGGGCGCTTGCGCCCCTTGGACTCGTGGCAATAACTGTCCCCCTGTTGAAAATCTGAACAAATCAGGGGGTGATTTACCCGATATTAAAACCATGAATGAGAAGGAACTGCAGGATTATCTCCACAATATGGGCCAGAAGGAACGGCGGGAACTTACAGCCAGGTTGAGACTGGTAAAACCGAAGCGGAAAACAGTATACAAACAGAATATTTCGGAGCAGCAACGCCTGCAGCTTGAGGCAGAACTGACAGCCAGAGGGTTTGAAGGTAGTGCATCTGAGATTGATTTGCTTCTGCGTGGTGGCAGCATTCCGTCAGGTGCCGGGCTACGGATTTTTTACCGCAACCATCGACTGCAGGAAGATGACAAATGGCGTCAGTGATACTGACGGCAAGGCTTTAACAATTCATGCTCTTAACGACCTTCGTAAGAACGTTCTCATTGACGGATAAAAAATATTTTACTTTTGGATATCAGGGGTGCACTGTATATATAAACAGTGGATATACATGCAGTTAATGCGTATCCGAGGTCGTGATAGGAGGGAAGATGCAGGACTATATTTTGGAGTCGTTGAAGCTCCAGCGCATTGATTTTTTTATTAAGCTTGTAGCGGCTAGTGAGTGCAGCGACGAAGAAAAGCGGCTGGCTATCCAGTGGGTGTCAGAACTGACCGACGAGCTGATGGCGAAAATCCGCAGCCATGAATACTGCCGGTCAATGGACGTAACCAGTTAAGGGAAATCTGTATGCGCATTGAAATAATGATCGATAAAGAGCAGAAGATTAGCCAGGCTACACTGGACGCCCTTGAATCCGAGCTTTACCGTAATTTGCGCCCTCTGTATCCCAAAACAGCAATTCGTATCCGCAAGGGCAGCGCCAATGGTGTTGAACTGAGCGGGTTAAAACTGGATGAAGACAAAAAGCGAGTGATGGAAATAATGCAGCAGGTCTGGGAGGACGACAGCTGGTTACATTAGCGAACGTTGCGGACGATAAAACTGGTTTTTACCGTCCGCAAGGTTGAACAACGAGCCACGTGAGGCGTTAGCGCTGTTGTGCATGTCTATGCCGCATGAAATCGCATGATCGTTTGAGGATCGTTTTTGCTCAGGCCCGCCAGAACTGGCGGGCTTTTGCTTATGTCATGCAGGTGCATGAAAACCACTACACAAAGCGGGCAGGCGTGGCGGGGATACGAGCGCGCGCTCAGCGTCTCACGTTAGGTCCAAAGTCCTTGCAAGCAAAAAAGCTTACCTTTATCTTTCAATTAGAATTGTCTGCAAAAAAGTAAGGAAATCAAATGGCAGAGAACGGCCCTATTGAAGATTTGGCGAAACGCATATCGGAGGATCTACTGAGTCGATTTAAGTGGCAGCAGCATGGCCCCTGCGACCGAGATTTCCTTTGTGATGATGAGGCTAAACATAAGCCTGAAGGTAAGAAGCAGAAGCACACGCATCCTGTAGATGTTGTATTTAGTTATAAAGACCCATATTTAAACAAAGTTATTTATTTAAATACTGATTTAAAAAGTTATAAAGCAGGTTCAATAAATGCGTCAAAAATAGAATCTGCATTGGCGTCATTAGCAAAAACTATTGAATGTGCTCGCTATAGTCCTGAGTGGTCAGAAAAATATAATTTTTCTCAAATTGACTGTGAAGTTCGCGGTTTACTGTTTGTTTTTAATCATGATAATCAGTTGCAGCATGATTTTTATGAGTTTTTTAATCCTCCCAAACCCGCTAAAGGAAGAAGAGATAAGGCTGTCAACTTAGAAAAGATTCCTTTATCCGCAGGTCAGCAAATTCATATAATCGATCCGTTTCTGATTAATTATATGTTGGCAATAACGAATGATATGAATGATTTGATTGCCAAGAAAGAGTTTCCTGATGAAGAATATGGATTCTATTACCCTCAATTGACTTTTCATAAGGTTGCTGTGACTGAAAAATATCTTCCAGCTACTATAGAAGTCTTGTCATCACCTTTCATGGTTATCAAACATGGTGCTGTTTATAAATTTAACAGAGCTAAAGGTATTGAGGAGGAAGTTTATCCAGAAGGGTTTGTTGTGTATTACAACAAAAAAGGTAACAGCGACAATGAATTCTTTTATTTGTTAGATATTTTGTCAAATTATCAAATTCTTGATGGTATAAATAAAATTAGGATAAGGCTGGCATATCGAGAAAAAGATGAGAGGATTCTCTCCCATTTTCAACGGGGAGTTGAAAAATATGCGCATGAGTATGGGTTAGATGAAGAAGCTAAAAAGAGGCTTGAAGATTTAGACGTTAAAGTTGTGTCTACAGTAAAAGAATTCTTCTCTGCAGAAGTTATTTCTTGGGAGCCGAAATGAAAAATATTCACAGCGTAACTGATAAAGCTTTGTATGATGCTTTAAACCAAAAGCAAATTACCCTAAATGAAATTCAAGACCTTTTCTTAGAGAGAGGAACGATTATATGTAAAAAAACTCCTCGAAAGGAATTGGCAAGAAACTATTCTCGAATGACTCATGATTATTACGAGTATCAAAAAATTGCAACCCTGCTAGGTGGCCAGACAAGGACCGAAAAAATTACATGTGTAAGAATTGAGACTGGTATAGATAAGAAAGGTATTATAGACGCGGCAGAAAAACTTAAGAAAGAAATTACCGGGCAGGATGATTATTGTAAAATAATCGTGGATGGGCCGCGAGTTCTGATTAATATTAGATATCTTTCAACTAATTATGGAAAAAGTGATTTCAAACAGGCTATTAATAAAGAGGCGTTAATTGAAATTGAGCCTCTTGATGATGGTTACAGTATCCGTCGTCCAGATAATGAAAACCTTGACGATTACGAGGGGCTTTTACTGGGGCACATCAGCGCTATTCAGAACGAGCAAGCGGATGATAGTAACCTTGATTTAAAATTAAACGAAATTTCACTCTCTCACAATACATCTGCTGATGTTAGAACTTTATTCTTCGATAAATTAATCCGTACACTTGATGGCTATGAGTTACTGGATGTTACTGATGCTTATGTATATCACCCTAAGCCTGAAACTATAGAGGCTGAAGATGGAAACACCGAAACTGGAGTGCATGTGTCTAGGGCATCACCTAGGGGTGAGGGGGTACTTAAATCTGATGAATTAAGTGATCTTTATGATAGAGGATTCTATATCTGGAAAATAAAATGGAAGGTCAAGGAGAACTTGGCAGATCCAGATATATTTGAGCTTGAGGCCCAATTTGGTGATCCTCTCAATTGTACTAATTTCTCATATTTAGTTAAGGGAGTCAGAAAATATAAGGCAAACGGACAATATTTCAGTAAGCCGCAAAAACTCTCTGGTAGAGAAACTGAGCGATTCAATAAATTAATTGAAAATAGAGCTTATTCTATTATAATGGAAATCAGCTAATACATCATAAGGAGTGGCTATGTCACAATTAAGATTGAAGTGGATGAGATTGAAAATCAGGACCAGCCCTGAAGCTGTCTTTGATTTTATCAAAAACACGCCTTATTCTGATGCTATTGGTGCTGGTTTTACTAAGTATGAAACCATTCATAATGGTATGACTGCAACTTTCAATAAAAAATCTGTTGTTTTAGAGCCGATTGCCGATCCATTTGGTGAGGTGCTGGAATTCGAAAGGGTTGTATTTGATCAGATTAGTTTTTCTATCCAAACCCTCAGCAATAAGATATGTTTGTTAACTTTTTACAATCCTCCAAAAACAGTTAAACCTTTTATCGATTTTTTGTCTCAGGCCGAAGGGTTAAATGTTGCTTATGGGAATTTAACCGTAGATCTTAAAGCTTTCATGAGGGTCATTCGAGAAAATTTCGGCGTAAAGGTGTTTGGCATTTCCAAAGTGAAGGTGTCAAATCTTCCTGTTACTGAAAAAACAAGAGCATGTTTGGAATTGAATTCTAGCGGCGATGCTTTGCATGATTTGAAGATTTTTGTTGGGGATAGTGAATTCAAGCTCGATAAAATAAAAGCAGGAGGGTTTTACCTTGATTCAAAGATTAGTTTTGAATTAACCAGTGGGGCTTCTGCAGTGGTTCCTGATGAGCATTTTTCGATTTTCAATGATGCTATTTCATGTATGGAAATTGATAAATTTTAGGGGCGATGGTGTCATCGTTATATGATGGCACCATCTTTTATAATAAAATTAGCTTATGTCGTCGAGTGTATATTTCGCAAATCTAATGACTTCATCCCCTAACCATTCATTGAGTTCTTTAATCCTTTCTTGAAGGTGTATTAATTCATTTCGTACAAACACGCGGCTGGCCTTTTCCACATCACCAAAGCCGCCGGTATTGTTGGGGATGATGCCCATCATCTGCGGTGGCACGCGGTGCGCTGCCATCATGTCATCGCGGCTAACGTTCTTGATGTTAAGAAACTCATCCTTTGCCGCAACTTCCGACAACGGGATGATCTGGATGCCGTCCTTTTTACCATTGGGCGAGTACATAAACAGGTTGCGGAAGTTGCCCGGCCCTTTGGCGCTTTTCATTGCCTGGCGGATATTGTTCACGTCCTCCTGATTCTGTGCTGCATCGGTCATATACATGATGAACCCCGCATGGCTGCCGTTGATGTAATACTTCCGGCGGAACAGCGTTGCGGACTCGTTGAGCAGGGTTGACGGAATGGCGGAGAGATAGCCGGGCAGCCCGTAAATCTCTTGGTTAATATCCGGCTCCATAAAGTGAAAGATGTTGCCCTGTGTAAATTCATAGGGCTGCGTGGTCAGGTCGTACTGCACAAACCAGTAGGTGTCGAGGTCCAAGCCACGGCGTGTGTACTTCGCCAGTGCTGGCTCCAGTGAGAGAACGCCGCCGAGCCGGTTGGTGCGCTTTTCCAGATAGGCGTTACCGAACACCAGATAATCTTGGACGAAACGGGCAAAAGCCTGCTGGCTGAGCAGGCGGTGCGGGATGTACGTACTGCTGAGAATGTCACGCTTAACCGCTATCGGTGAGCTGTGATGCACAGCGGCGCGGTAGGTTCGCGCCAGCCCGTCAAAGCTTACTGGCGGCTCATACCATCTGTCCATCTGTACGCATTCCACATAGTCCAGCAGTTCGCGGCGGTCCAGTACCGGGATCGGATCGCCAAAGCTGAACGCTTCGGCGTGAGTTGTATTCTTCTGCTGTTCGGCCTCCTGCACTGGCGCGGTGCTGGTCAGGGCGTCGTGTTCACTCATCAAAAAATCTCCACAATATTGCTGGTATTGGCGGCTTCGCCCTGCAGCGGTTCGTTAAACAGTGCGTGCATCGTTGCCCAGGCCAAATCTGCGTGGCTGGCTTCTTCGCTGCGGCTGGCTTCATAGGTTGGGCGGTTGCCGCTGGCGGTGGTGGCCCGGCGGATAGCCATAAAGGACTGCGCAATGTCGGTATGCCCGGCGTCAAACTCCAGACGGCGGTGGCTGATAATGTCGTACGCCTTGAGCACCAGGGCGTTTTTGACGTTGGGGTTGTAGACAAACTCTCGTACTGCTGGAAAAAAGTCTTTTACGTTCAGGTAAACACCGTGACCGACGCCGGTCGAGTCGATGCCGATATAGGTCACGTTGTACTGCTGTGTCAGCTTTTTAATGGCGTCAGCCTGGGCGCGGAAGTCCATCCCACGCCACTGATGACGCTCCAGAATGCGGAACTTTCCGCCCGGTACAGTGGGCGGAGCAATAACCACACAACCTGCGCTGTCACCGTTCTGCGTACCTTTCGCCGAGTCATAACCGATCCAGACTTCGCGCCAGCCAAACGGGCGCAGCGCCAGCGCCTGAAAATCGGTCCAGACTTCCCAGCTGTCCACCATGCACGCCTGCAGTTCGCTGAGCGGGAATACTGACGCCAGATCGTCAATAAATTCGCACATCAGCAGGTTCTGGTATTCGTCCGGGCTGTACTCCATGCGCAGCTGGTCGAGGTCGAACAGGTTACAGCCGCCGCGCACCGCATCCTCCACGGTGACGATCTGGCGGTACTGTCCGTCAGGGCAGAGCAGGCCGCGTGCAAGGTTGCTGTGGGTCAGGTCAATATCTACCTTGTCCGCTTTGGCTCGGCCCCGGTTAAACAGCGCGCCGGACCAGAACGGATAGGCACTGTGGGTCAGGCTGGACGGCGTGGAAAAGTAGGTTTGTCGCCATTTCTTGTGAATGGCCATACCGGAGGCAACCTTGCGCAGCTCCTGGAATTTCGGTATCCAGAAATATTCATCAAGGTACAGGTTGCCGTGGTAGCTCTGCGCCGTACGGGCGTTGGTGCCGAGAAAGTACAATGCTGCGCCATTGGGTAGCACCATAGGATCGCCTTTCAGCTCCACCTCAACTTCTTTTGCAAAGTCGATGATGTACTGCTTAAAGACGTGCGCCTGTGCCTTACTGGCAGAAAGGAAAATCTGGTTGCGTCCGGTCAGCAGGGCGTCAATCAATGCTTCACGGGCAAAATAAAACGTGGCGCCAATCTGGCGCGACTTGAGCAGATTACGGATGCGGTTTATTTTTCCTGCTTCAAACCAGTGACGCTGATAGTCGAACATTGAGGCGTGGAAGACTTCTTCCAGCTTTTCGATCTGTTCGTCGGAGAAAACGTTCTTTTCCGGCTGCCTGCGCGGACCTTTGTTACGGTTGGCTACTTTCGGGTTTAAATCTGCTTCGTTCCCGCCGTCGTTAAATTTTCCGATCCGGGCGTGACGCTCTGACTGGCGCGCCAGCAGGTCAATTTCCTTGAAGTCTTTCCCTTCTTTCTGCTCCTTCATGATGAGCTGGCAGTAACGTGCGGCGGTGGTGAGCTGCATCTGATCCAGCGGCCCATAGTCGCCCCACTTGTCGCGTTTTTTCCAGCTGTGAACGGTTGCAACTTTTTCGCCCAGCATTTCAGCAATGCGGGCTACGCGGTATCCCTGAAAGTACAGCAGCATGGCCTGCCGACGGGGATCGAGGTCTGCGGGGGTCAGTGTCGTGTTCATGGCCCAAACATACGGCCTTGGATGGCGGCTTTCCCCGGCTGCGGTTTGTGTGGTTTACCGTACAAATACAGCGCGTTGTCTCACTCCCCCCATCACCGCAAACATAAGACTCCAGTAAGTTATTTCTAACGGAGCACGGCTCATGACAGTGAAAGCAAAGCGTTTCCGCATCGGGGTGGAAGGTGCCACCACTGACGGGCGCGAGATCCAGCGTGAATGGCTGGTACAGATGGCTGCCAGCTACAACCCGACGGTCTATACCGCGCTGATTAACCTTGAGCACATCAAGTCTTATCTGCCGGAGAGCACTTTTAACCGCTATGGCAGGGTGACGGGGCTGGTTGCAGAAGAAATCCAGGACGGCCCGCTGGCGGGCAAGATGGCACTTTATGCCGATATCGAACCCACTGACGCCCTGGTGGAACTGGTGAAAAAAGGCCAGAAGCTTTTCACCTCCATGGAGGTCAGCACGAAGTTTGCCGACACCGGCAAAGCCTACCTTGTGGGGCTGGGTGCGACGGACGATCCTGCGAGCCTTGGCACCGAAATGCTGGCTTTCAGCGCCAGCGCCGCACATAACCCGCTGGCAAACCGTAAGCAGAACCCTGAAAACCTGTTTTCGGAAGCGGTTGAAACGCTGATCGAACTGGAAGAAGCCCAGGACGAAAAGCCGTCCCTCTTTGCCAGCGTCACCGCGCTGTTCACCAAAAAAGAGCAGACCGACGATGCGCGTTTCTCCGATGTGCATAAAGCCGTGGAACTTGTCGCCACCGAGCAGCAGAACCTGAGCGAGCGCACTGATAAATCCCTGGCTGAAAACGGTGAGCGCCTTTCCGCGCTGGAGTCCTCCCTGCAGGAACAGCAGACCGCCTTTGCCGAGCTACAGCAGCAACTGAGCCGCGAAGACAGCCGCAAGGATTACCGCCAGCGCGCGCCGGGCGGTGACGCACCGGCAGGCACCCTGACCAATTGCTGATGGAGCATAAAACCCGATGAAAAAGAAAACCCGCTTTGCCTTTAACGCTTACCTGCAGCAGCTGGCGCGCCTGAATGGTGTGGATGTTGAAGAACTCTCCAGCAAGTTCACCGTGGAGCCGTCCGTGCAGCAGACTCTGGAAGACCACATCCAGCAGTCTGCTGCTTTCCTGACGCTGATTAACATCACGCCGGTCACTGAGCAGTCCGGTCAGTTGCTGGGGCTGGGCGTTGGCAGCACCATTGCCGGAACCACCGATACCACCACCAAAGAGCGCGAGCCTACCGATCCGACGCTGATGGAAGACGTGGAATACAAATGCGAGCAGACCAACTTTGATACGGTGCTGACCTACGCAAAACTGGACCTGTGGGCGAAATTCCAGGACTTCCAGGTGCGTATCCGCAACGCCATCGTCAAGCGTCAGGCGCTGGACCGCATCATGATCGGCTTTAACGGCGTGAAGCGCGCCAAAACCTCCAACCGTGCTGAAAACCCGCTGCTGCAGGACGTCAATAAAGGCTGGCTGCAGAAAATCCGCGAAGACGCGCCGGATCACGTCATGGGCAGCAAAACCGCAGAAGACGGCACCACTACTGCAGAACCAGTAAAAGTAGGTCCGGGTGGTAAGTATGTAAATCTTGACGCGGTGGTGATGGATACCGTCAACGAGCTGATCGATGTGGAGTATCAGGATGATGACGAGCTGGTTGTTGTCTGCGGACGTGAACTGCTGTCTGACAAGTATTTCCCGCTGGTCAACAAAGAGCAGGACAACAGCGAGAAAATCGCCGCCGATCTGATCATCAGCCAGAAACGCATGGGCGGCCTGCAGGCTGTGCGCGCGCCTTTCTTCCCGGCAAATGCCCTGCTGATCACCCGTCTGGATAACCTGTCCATCTACTGGCAGGAAGACACCCGCCGCCGTTCAGTTATCGACAACCCGAAACGCGACCGGATTGAAAACTTTGAATCCGTCAACGAGGCGTATGTGGTCGAGGACTACCGCTGCGCGGCGCTGGTAGAAAACATCGAAATCGGTGATTTCAGCGCGCCTGCCGCACCGGAAAGTGGGGAATAACGCATGAGCCTGAGTCCCGCACGGCAGCACCGCCTGCGCATTCAGGCTGAACAGGCCGCCCGTGAGGGCGGCAGTGTTCGCCATGCGTCGGGCTATGACCTGATGCTGCTGCAGCTGGCAGAAGACCGCCGCCGCCTCAAGGGCGTCCAGTCCACGGTGAAAAAGGCGGAAATCAAGGTGGAACTGCTGCCGAAATATTCCGCCTGGGCGGAGGGCGTGCTGGCTGCCGGAGGTGCGCAGCAGGATGACGTGCTGATGTACGTGATGCTGTGGCGTATCGACGCCGGTGATTATGCCGGTGCGCTCGAAATCGGGCGCCATGCGCTGCGCCATGGCTGGGTGATGCCTCTGGGCAACCGTAACGTGCAGACCGTGCTGGCAGAAGAAATGGCAGACGCGGCGCAAAGCGCTCTGCTTGCCGCTGCCGGTTTTGATGCCGATCCGCTTCTGCAGACGCTGGACCTGACCACCGATCTGGATATGCCGGACCAGTCGCGGGCGCGCCTGCATAAAGCCATCGGTGCTGTACTGAGCGAAAGCAACCCGGCGTCTGCCCTGAATCACCTTAACCATGCGCTGCAGCTTGATCCCCGCTGCGGTGTGAAAAAAGAAAAGCAGCAGCTGGAGCGCAGACTGCGCAATGACAGCCGCTAACGAACGTGCCCCGCGCACGGGCGGCACGGGATGGCGAAAGGCACTGCCACATCAAAATTCCGTCCACCGCCCACTTATTCAGGAGAACGCCGCATGAAGTTTGTTGCGCCAGAACAGGCACCGGAACAGGCGGAGGTCATCAAAAATACGCCGTTCTGGCCTGATGTGAACCTGTCGGAATTTCGCAGTGTGATGCGCACTGACGGCACGGTGACGCAGCCGCGTTTAAAGCAGGTCGTGCTGACGGCGATCTCTGAGGTTAACGCTGAGCTGTACGACTTCCGCAACCGTCAGCAGATGCTGGGCTGGCGGACACTTGCTGAGGTTCCCGCAGAAATGCTGGACGGTAAAAGCGAGCGTATCCGGCACTACCACAACGCTGTTTTTTGCTGGGCGCGCGCTGTGCTTAATGAGCGTTATCAGGACTATGACGCCACGGCGTCAGGCGTGAAGCGAGGGGAGGAGCTGGCGGAGGCCAGCGGCGATCTGTGGCGTGATGCCCGCTGGGCCATCAGCCGGGTGCAGGATGCACCGCACTGTACGGTGGAGCTTATCTGATGAAAGTGCGTGCGCATCAGTATGACACGGTGGACGCGCTTTGCTGGCGTCATTACGGGCGCACGCAGGGTGTCACTGAGCAGGTTCTGCAGGCAAATCCGGGGCTGGCTGAGTACGGCCCATTTTTACCGCACGGGCTGCAGGTGGAGCTGCCGGACATTACGGCGTCAACCACGGCGCAGACCGTCCAGCTATGGGACTGAATTATGACGCTTGAACGAATCAGCGCCTTTATCACTTACTGCATTGCCGTGCTGCTGGCATGGCTGGGCGATCTGTCGCTCAAGGATGCGTCAACGGTTGGCGGCGTACTGATTGGTGTGCTGATGCTGGCTATCAACTGGTACTACAAACACCAGTCTTTCAAATTGTTACGTGGCGGCAAGATTTCGCGGGGGGAATATGAATCCTTCAATCGTTAAGTGCTGCCTTGTCGGGGCAGTGCTGGCTATCGCAGCCACGCTGCCCGGATTTCAGTCGCTTCATACCTCCGTTGAGGGGCTGAAACTGATCGCCGATTACGAGGGATGCCGCCTGCAGCCTTATCAGTGTAGCGCGGGCGTCTGGACTGACGGGATCGGCAATACGTCCGGTGTGGTGCCTGGAAAAACCATCACGGAACGGCAGGCGGCGCAGGGACTTATCACCAATGTGCTGCGCGTGGAGCGGGCGCTGGAAAAATGTGTGGTGCAGCCGATGCCGCAAAAGGTCTATGACGCGGTGGTGTCGTTTGCTTTCAACGTGGGCACCGGCAACGCCTGCAGCTCCACGCTGGTTAAGTTGCTGAACCAGCGGCGCTGGGCGGATGCCTGCCATCAGCTGCCGCGCTGGGTATATGTCAAAGGTGTGTTTAATCAGGGGCTGGACAACCGCCGCGCGCGGGAAATGGCCTGGTGCTTAAAAGGAGCCTAACGGAATGAAAAAGAAAGTCATGAGCGTTTTTTTCCAGCTGGCATGGGCTGCGCTGTTGGTAATCAGCCTGCTGTATCCGCGCAGCGGTGCGCCGGTTCTGGTTGGTGCGTCTGTCCAGGTGTCATGCTTCCTCGCCTGGCTGCTTGCTGCGCTGTGCGCTGTCGGGTGGTTCGCCGGAGATCGGGCGCGCGATGAGGTCAGGGCGGCATTAATCAAATTCAGGGCGCACCCCGTAAAACCCGTGCGTACATGGGCTATCAGGCTGCTTATTGTTCTGTGCCTGGCGTTTTCGGGATGGGTGATCACCCTGGTGTTTTACCTGCTGACGCTGGTTTTGTATCAGATTGCCCGCTCGCAGCTTCATGAGCCGATGGCGGCCTGATGCGTGCGCTGGCGGTAGTGCTGGCGCTGGCACTTGCGGCGCTGGGCTGGCAGTCGTGGCGGTTAAACAATGCCAGCCACACCATCGAAACGCAGGGCGCGGCGCTGAAAAGCAAAACGCAGGAGCTGACGAAGAAAAACAGCCAGCTGATCGGCCTGTCCATTCTGACCGAAACCAACAGCCGGGAGCAGACGCGGCTTTATGCGGCTGCGGAGCAGACCACCGCACTGTTGCGAAGTCGCCAGCGCCGGATCGAGGAGCTAAAAAGTGAAAACGAGGATTTACGCCGCTGGGCTGACACTCCTTTGCCTGCTGACATTATCAGGTTGCGGGACCGCCCGGCCCTCGCCGGAGGTGCAGCTTACCGTGAGTGGCTGTCCCAGAGTGACGCAGTGCCGCCTGGAAAGGTCAGCGCCGCGCAGTAACGGCGATCTGAATGCGGTGCTGGATGAAACCGAGGCCGCTTGGGCGGTCTGTGCTGACAAAGTGGACACAATTATTGCGTGTCAGGAGCGAGACAGTGAACAAACCGCAGTCCTTACGCAGCGCCCTGAATAAAGCGGTTGCCTATGTCCGGGACAACCCGGACAAGCTGCACCTTTTCGTTGATAACGGATCACTGGTGGCAACAGGAGCCAGTTCCATGTCATGGGAATACCGCTACACCCTGAACGTGGTGATCGAGGATTTCAGCGGCGACCAGAATCTGCTGATGGCCCCAGTCCTGCTGTGGCTCAGTACCAGCCAGCCGGACGCCATCAACAACCCGGATCTGCGCGAAAAACTGTTCACCTTTGAAGTGGATATTCTGCGAAACGATGTGTGCGATATCAGCATGAACCTGCAACTGACTGAGCGTGTGCTGGTCAGCACTGACGGCAGCGTGTCAAGCGTTGAAGCGGTGCCGGAGCCGGACGAACCCGAAGAAATGTGGACGGTGAAACGTGGATGAGCTGCAGAAGGTTGATGACTGGCTGACGGCGCTGCTGGCGAATCTGGAGCCTGCCGCACGCAACCGTATGATGCGGCAACTGGCGCAACAGTTGCGCCGGACGCAGCAGCAGAACATCAGGCTGCAGCGTAATCCTGACGGCATCGGCTATGAGCCGCGCAGGGTGACAGCCCGCAGCAAGAAGGGACGTATCAAACGCCAGATGTTTGCAAAGCTTCGCACCACAAAATACCTGAAAACCGCCGCCAGTGCGGACTCCGCCAGCGTGCAGTTTGATGGCAAGGTGCAGCGCATTGCCCGTGTTCACCATTACGGCCTGCGTGATCGCGTCAGCCGAAAAGGCCCGGAGGTCCGCTACGCAGAGCGCCGCCTTTTGGGCGTGAATGATGAGGTGGAAACCATCACCCGTGACACTCTGCTGCGCTGGCTGGCGGGGTGATCTTTGTGCCACTGCTGGCACAAGCGCCCGCGCTGCCTCCCTTTTCCCTCTGATGGCAACCTTTCGTTATGAATGCACAACTGACCGAAATCATGCGCCTTATCACCAACCTGATCCGCACCGGCACCGTGACCGAAGTGGACCGGGAAAACTGGCTGTGCCGGGTGAAAGTGGGCGAGCTTGAAACTAACTGGATTAACTGGCTGACGCTGCGTGCCGGTGGTGCCCGTACATGGTGGTGCCCGTCGCCGGATGAGCAGGTGGTGGTGCTGAGCATGGGCGGCAATCTGGAAACCGCTTTTGTGCTGCCCGCCATCTACTCCAATCAGTTTGCGCCGCCGTCGGATTCTGTGGACGGCTGCGTGACGGAGTACCCGGACGGGGGCTGGTTTGAGTACGAACCCGCCACCGGGAGGTGGCATGTCCGGGGTATCAAATCCATGGTGATCGAGGCGGCGGACAATATCACCCTAAAAACCGGTGAGTTTGTGGTGGAGGCTGACACAACACGCATTAATAGCGAGGTGGTGATCAACGGCGGCGTCACCCAGGGCGGCGGCGCAATGAGTTCTAACGGGGTCGTGATGGATAAACACGGTCACACTGGCGTTAAGCCAGGCGGGGATACATCGGGAGGTCCGGTATGACGTTGTATATCGGTATGAGCAGGAATGACGGGCAGGTCATTGCAGATACCGACCATCTGCGCCAGTCGGTGCGGGATATTCTGCTGACGCCGCAGGGCAGTCGTCTTGCTCGCCGGGAATATGGCTCCCTACTGTCAGCCCTGATTGACCAGCCGCAGAACCCGGCACTGCGCCTGCAGATTATGTCTGCAGTCTATGTGGCGCTGAACCGCTGGGAGCCGCGCCTTACGCTGGACTCCATCACCATCAACGGCAATTTTGACGGCTCTATGGTGGTTGAGCTTACCGGGCAGCGCAACAACGGCGCGCCGGTTTCACTTTCGGTAACTACAGGAGCAGACAATGGCAGTGATTGACCTTTCCCGGCTGCCCGCGCCGCAGATAGTGGACGTGCCGGATTTTGAGACGCTGCTGGCTGAGCGCAAGGCCGCTTTTGTGGCTCTTTATCCTGTGGATGAACAGGACGCGGTGCGGCGCACGCTGGCGCTGGAATCTGAACCCGTCACCAAGCTGCTGCAGGAAAGCACATACCGCGAAATCCTGCTGCGCCAGCGTATTAACGAGGCTGCGCAGGCGGTGATGGTGGCCTATTCGATGGGAAATGATCTTGAGCAGCTGGCAGCCAACTGCAACGTGAAACGCCTGACTGTAGTGCCTGCTGATAATGATGCAGTACCGCCGGTCGCCGCAGTGATGGAAGATGATGAGGCGCTACGCCAGCGCATCCCTGCTGCGTTTGAGGGGTTGTCGGTTGCTGGCCCGACGGGAGCCTATGAATTTCACGCCAGAAGTGCGGACGGACGTGTGGCAGATGCCAGCGCAACCAGTCCGGCCCCTGCAGAGGTGGTACTTACCGTGCTGAGCCGGGAGGGTGACGGTACAGCAGTAAAAGACCTGCTGGATGTGGTTGAAAAAGCCCTGAACAGTGAGAGTGTACGCCCGGTGGCTGACCGTCTGACGGTTCGTAGTGCGGAGATCATCCCGTACCGGGTGGAGGCTACCATTTTTCTTTATCCGGGGCCGGAAGCGGAGCCTGTTATGGTGGCGGCAAAAGCCAGCCTGCAGAGGTACATCGCCAGTCAGACGCGGCTGGGACGTGATATCCGCCGCAGCGCCATTTATGCCGCGTTGCACGTGGAGGGCGTCCAGCGTGTGGAGCTGACGTCCCCTCTGGAGGATGTGGTGCTGGATAAGACACAGGCGGCATCCTGTACCGAATGGAGCGTTACCAACGGGGGCACGGATGAATAGTCTGTTGCCGCCGGGTTCGTCGCCGCTTGAGCGCCGACTGGCGCAGACCTGCAGCGGGATTTCCGATCTGCAGATATCGCTGCGTGATTTGTGGAACCCGGCAACCTGCCCGATCAGATTCCTGCCTTATCTGGCCTGGGCGTTTTCCGTTGACCGCTGGGATGAAAGCTGGACAGAAAATGTCAAACGCCGTGTGGTGCAGGATGCTTTCTATATCCATCAGCATAAAGGAACAACCAGCGCCGTGCGGCGTGTGGTTGAGCCGTTCGGCTTCCTGATCCGCATCATTGAGTGGTGGCAGACCGGCGAAACGCCGGGGACGTTCCGTCTGGATATTGGCGTACAGGATCATGGTATCACCGAAGACACCTATCTGGAGCTTGAGCGCCTGATAAGCGATGCCAAACCATGCAGCCGCCACATGACAGGTATGTCCATTAATATGCAGACCAGCGGCCCTTACTGGGTTGGCGCAGCCAGCTACCTTGGCGAAGAAATCACGGTGTATCCGTATATCAACGAAACCATCATTTCCGGCGGCACCGCACATGAAGGCGGGGCAGTCCATGTTATTGACACAATGAGAGTGAATCCATGAGCGCAAAATTTTATACCCTGCTGACGGAGATCGGCGCGGCGAAACTGGCAAGCGCCACCGCGCTCGGTATCCCGCTGAAAATTACCCATATGGCGGTGGGCGACGGTGGCGGTGTGCTGCCCACACCCAGCGCACAACAGACCGCGTTAGTTGCTGAGAGGCGCCGCGCAGCGCTGAATATGTTGTATATCGACCCGCAGAACAACAGCCAGATTATTGCTGAGCAGGTAATCCCGGAAACTGAGGGCGGGTGGTGGATTCGTGAAGTTGGCCTGTTTGATGAAACCGGTGCGCTGATCGCTGTGGGTAACTGCCCTGAGAGCTACAAGCCGCAGCTGACAGAAGGGAGCGGACGTACGCAGACCGTGCGCATGGTACTGATTACCAGCAGCACCGATAACATCACCCTGAAAATTGACCCTGCAGTAGTGCTGGCAACCCGTAAATATGTAGATGATAAGGCGCTGGAGCTGAAGGTATATGTAGACGACCTGATGGCAAAGCATCTTGCTGCGCCGGACCCGCATTCACAGTATGCGCAGAAGGACAGCCCGACACTCACAGGGATTCCAAAGGTACCGACGCCAGCGGCGGGTAACAGCACTAAACAGATTGCGAACACGGAATTTGTGGCATCGTCTATTGCGGCAATGGTGGATTCTGCGCCTGCAGCACTGGATACGCTGAACGAGCTGGCAGCGGCTCTGGGGAATGACCCGAATTTTGCCACAACGATGTTAAACGCTCTTGGTGGAAAGCAGCCGCTGGACAATACGCTGACGAATTTAAGCGGAAAAGATGTCGCCGGCCTTCTCGCATACTTCGGTTTAGGAGAAACGATAAATCGTGCCGCCGATGCGCTACAAAAATCACAGAACGGTGCAGACATTCCTGACAAGCCGCGGTTTGTACAAAATATCGGTTTAAAAGAAACCCTGAACCCGACAAAACGCGTGAGTATAGGCAATATCGGAACCGGCGTTTTTGACGGCAGCACACCGTGTATAAATATCGGTGACAGTGACAGTGGATTTATCGGCAGCGCGGATGGCGTACTGGATATTTACTGTAACGGTGCCAAAGTGGGTTATATCAATGGTAACGGATTACACATGCTCACTGATATTCATTTCGATAATGCGCGCATGACCACTAATGGTGACATTTTTAGTTCAGTGTGGGGGGATAACTGGCTGAGTATCTGGATTACTAATCAGCTAAATACCCGTGGAACGATTGACTGGATCAATAGTGAACTGGCAATTCGTGACAACAACATCAACACCCGCGCCACCATTGATTATGTTAACCAGACTTTCGCCCGTAAAAATACCGGCAGCATTCAGGACTGGGGCTGGATTCTGGACGACAGCACCGGATTTATAATGCAGTGGGGAACACTTGGTAACTCAAACGGAACCTACAATTTCCCGCGCGCTTTCCCTGTTGGTTGCTTTGCCGTTTTTGTAACCAATACCAACGCTCAGGGCACCCAGGTGGATAACGCATTCGGATACCCGGTGAGCAACAGTCAGTTTTTTGCCGCCACCAAGTCATCAGGAATGGCCAATCTGGTCAATAATTTTCCTGTAGCCTGGTTTGCGATTGGGAGATAAATATCAATGAGCGAATATTATTACAGCTTTAAAGAAAAAGGTTTTTTCTGGCAACCGGATACCGAATCCGATAATTACCCTGACGATTTAATTCCCCTGACAGATGAGTATTATCGCGAGCTGATGCAGGGCCAGGTGGACGGAAAATATATCGAGCACAGGAAAGGAGGCCCGGTACTGGTTGAGCATCGCGAATATACGCCTGAAGAGCTGGTTGCACAGGCTGAAGCCAGAAAAGCGGAACTTCTTGCTGAGGCAGAGTCAGTTATTGCGCCACTGGCGCGGGCGGTAAAACTGAAAATTGCCACAGATGAAGAGATTAAACGGCTGGAAGCATGGGAACTTTATAGCGTAATGGTAAACCGGGTGGATACAGCTAACCCAGACTGGCCGGAGAAACCAGCTCAGATATAAAAATATAGATATGTAGTAGAGACTGCTGCTATATGTTATATAGCAGCAATGGCTATTTTTTTTGATGGTTGAGTGTATAATTTTAGCACTGGTAAATGACGGTTTAGCTCCGGAGTTAGTTCCTGGGGAAAATTATGGATACTATTGGTTCATATTAATCAGGAAGAGGCTCCGCATATTTTTTGGTTTTTCTGTGTTCAGGGAGTGTATTGTATATATTTATTAGCAATGTTTTCTAGTATCAGTTGGAATTGCTGTGGAGTCGGCATAGCACACTCATTAAACAGTGGTGCAACTTCTGTCATAATGATCTTCTCCGCATAGATTTTAAAGGATGCCTGCTGATGTTGATTGATAAACATACGTGGATACTTACTGTTTGCTGATGAAATCAACGGAGTTATAAAAGGATTGGCCCCTGCGCCGCTTGGCGTAAAAACGTCATTTTTGGTTGTTCCGGGCAGACCTACATTTTTCGCTGCTTCGCCAATTTCCTGAAGAAAAGGCGCTATGTTGATCCCTTTGCTGATGAGCAAATTACAACACTGATCTTTATTCTTGCTGTAAACTGCCGATAGTATAGCTTCACGGGTCTGGCTGGCGTATGCGGGGTCTTTACTCGCACTACCTCTAATATCTATATCATTGAGCGTTTGAAGCATAAAATCTTTAACGACTTTATTTGTCAACACTGCCCGGCCCTCAGATGCGCTTCCTCGGTGAAAGTGTGTTGCAGAAGACTCAGTGTTCTTATGCGAAATAAAACGTTCCGATAATTTTGACCTTAATTCGATGAAGTGATTTTTTACTGCGAGAATACTTTTTGCTAAAGAATTTTTCTCGGTTGATTTTTCTTTTAGTAGTGTGGTTTCCTGTTTTTGGATTCTAAAATTCTGGGGAGATAAAGTTATTTTTGTCACGGTAATGATCCTTTTATATGTACATAACTCATTTATATATAGATAGCAGGAATACTTTTATTTTTTATAGCAAATGCTATGTCCATCTGATTGATGAATTAGAAAAATTCGGCTGATTCAATTAATGCTACAAATAGTACTATTTTTATTTTCCAGAAACTTTCAAAAAAAGTCCTTTTCGCTCAGGAGGAGCCTTGCCGTTCTGGCATTGAAATGGAGTGTGAGCTGATCGTTGAGCGTACCAGCGCCGGGTTGGAAGTGGTGCGTTCAAAAGGTCGTATTGGTGGCAGGCGTCCAAAGCTCACCCCGGAACAATGGGAGCAGGCCGGACGGTTGCTTGCCGCCGGTGAAACTCGTCATCGTGTTGGATTGCTTTTTGATGTTAGCATTTCCACTCTTTACAAGAAATTCCCTGTAAATCAGTCGCGTTGAAAGTGGCGATATTGTACCAGCACTGACACATCGTGAAATACGTGCGCCGCACGCCTGGCAACCAGAACATAAGGTATCCCTGTCAACCGGAGAGACTGCCTTATGGCTCAGGATTACCACCACGGGGTGCGCGTTGTTGAAATCAACGAGGGCACCCGACCTATTACCACGGTGAGCACTGCCATCGTGGGCATGGTCTGCACCGGCGATGATGCTGATGCGTCCGTGTTCCCCATCAATAAGCCTGTCCTGCTGACTGATGTGCTCACCGCCAGCGGTAAAGCGGGGGAGTCCGGCACGCTGGCCCGCTCGCTGGACGCGATTGCAGATCAGGCAAAACCCGTGACTGTCGTTGTGCGTGTGGCGCAGGGCGAAACCGAAGCGGAAACCACCTCCAATATTATCGGCGGCGTAACTTCCGACGGTAAGAAAACGGGCATGAAAGCGCTACTGTCGGCGCAGTCGCAGCTCGGTGTCAAGCCGCGCATTCTTGGGGTGCCGGGACATGACACTCAGGCCGTTGCTACTGAACTGCTGGGCGTGGCGCAAAGCTTGCGCGGGTTTGCCTACCTTGCTGCTAATGGCTGCAAAACGGTGGAGGAAGCTATTGCCTATCGCGAGAATTTCAGTCAGCGCGAGGGAATGCTGATCTGGCCTGACTTCATCAACTTTGACACCGTGCTGAAAGCAGACGCGACGGCTTACGCCTCCGCCCGTGCGCTCGGCCTGCGTGCCAAAATCGACGAGCAGATCGGCTGGCATAAAACCCTGTCCAATGTGGGTGTGAACGGTGTCACCGGCATTTCCGCTGATGTGTTCTGGGATCTGCAGGACCCGGCAACCGATGCGGGACTGCTGAACAAAAATGACGTCACCACATTGATCCGCAAAGACGGCTTCCGCTTCTGGGGGTCCCGTTGTCTCAGTGACGATCCGCTGTTTGCCTTTGAGAACTACACCCGCACGGCGCAGGTGCTGGCTGACACTATGGCGGAGGCGCACATGTGGGCGGTGGATGGCGTGCTTAATCCGTCGCTGGCCCGCGACATTATTGAAGGACTACGCGCCAAGATGCGCAGTCTGGTCAACCAGGGATACCTGATTGGTGGTGACTGCTGGCTGGATGAGTCTGTTAACGATAAAGACACCCTTAAAGCCGGGAAACTGACCATCGATTATGACTACACGCCGGTGCCTCCGCTTGAAAACCTGATGCTGCGCCAGCGCATCACCGATCGTTACCTGGTCGATTTTGCCAGCCGTGTCGCTGCATAAGGGGGAATCATGGCTTTACCACGCAAGTTAAAACACCTGAACCTGTTCAACGACGGGAACAACTGGCAGGGGATCGTTGAGTCCCTGACCCTGCCGAAATTCACCCGCAAGTTTGAGAAGTATCGCGGCGGCGGTATGCCGGGCGCGGTGGACGTAGACATGGGGCTGGATGACGGCGCACTGGACACGGAATTTTCAATCGGCGGCACCGAACTGCTGTTATTCAAGCAGATGGGCAAGGCAACCGTTGACGGCATCCAGTTGCGTTTCACCGGTTCCATTCAGCGTGACGATACCGGCGAAGTGCAGGCCGTTGAGCTGGTTGTGCGCGGGCGTCATAAAGAGGTGGATTCCGGCGAGTGGAAAACCGGCGAGAGCAGCAGCACCAAAGTCAGCAGTACCAACAGCTACGCGAAGCTGACCATTAATGGTGAGGTGCTCTATGAGGTCGATCTGGTCAACATGGTAGAAATCGTTGGCGGCGTGGACCTGATGGAAGAACACCGTAATGCCCTCGGCCTCTGATTAACCTTAACGGCGCGGGCAGCCGCGCCAGTATTTCATTAACAGGAAACGAACATGAGCGACAAGCTGACTGAAAAGACCGTAAAACTGGATACCCCCATCATGCGCGGTAAAACTGAAATTACCGAAATTGTGCTGCGCAAGCCTCAGTCCGGCGCGCTGCGTGGCACCCGTCTGCAGGCCATTATGGATATGGACGTGGGCGCGATGATGACTGTGATCCCGCGAATCTCTTCCCCGACGCTGACCGCGCAGGAAATGGCAGAGCTGGACCCCGCCGATCTGACAGCAATGGCTGTAGAGGTGGTGACTTTTTTGTTGCCGAAGTCGGTGCTTGCCGATTTGCCGACAACCTGACGGTTGATGATCTGGTGGCAGACATTGCCACCATCTTTCACTGGTCGCCGTCCATCACTGACGTTATGCCGCTGACTGATGTGCTGGAGTGGCGGCATAAGGCAATTCAGAGAAGCGGGGCCAGCGATGAGTGATAATAACCTGCGACTGCAGGTAGTTCTGGGGGCGGTGGATAAGTTAACCCGCCCATTTAAAAATGCACAGGCTGGCTCTAAGGAGCTGGCATCAGCTATTAGACAAACCCGCGATCAGATTAAAAAGCTGAGTGATGCTGGAGGTCAGCTTAAATCTTTCGATCAGCTAACTCAAAGTGTTAGCCGTACTGGTGCCGAACTGGATCAGGCGAGGCTACGCGCTCAAATGATGACGCGCGAAATGTCTTCTTTGGAATCCCCGACAAAAAAACAAACGCAGGCGCTTGAAGCTCAGTGGCGTGCTGTTTCACGTCTTGAACAAAAACAGCAACAGGAAACTCGCCAGATGGCGGCAGCCAGAGCTGAGCTTTATCGGCTGGGGTTATCTGCTGGGGGCGGAGCGCGTGAGACGGCACGGATTGCACGAGAAACTGAGCGGTATAACCGACAGTTGGCTGAGCAGGAGCGCAGGCTGCGTGAAGTTGGCGAGCGTCAGCGAAAGCTCAACGCCATCAAAGCCAAGGCTGAAAAGACCCGCGAGTTAAGGAACTCTCTGGCAGGTAATGGTGCAGGGGCGATGGCGGCTGGGGTAACTACTGGCATGACGTTGCTGGCTCCAGTAAAAGCCTATTCAGAATCAGAAAATGCAGCGAATCAACTCGCCGGTTCCATGATGGGGCCGGGCGGAAAGGTAGCGCCTGAATTTGAAAAAATTAACCGGCTTGCAGTTGCTTTGGGTGATAAGCTGCCGGGAACAACAGCCGACTTTCAGAACATGATGACTATGCTACGCCGTCAGGGTATGTCGGCGCAGGTCATCCTGGGAGGCTTGGGAGAGTCAGCAGCTTATCTTGGCGTGCAGTTACAGATGGCTCCCACTGCAGCAGCTGAGTTTGCGGCTAAGTTACAAGATGCTACTCAGACCTCCGAAAAAGACATGATGAATCTGATGGACGTGATCCAGAAAGGATTCTACGCGGGGGTAGATTCAGGAAATATGCTGCAGGGTTTCTCAAAAATCAGCAGCGCGATGAATATCATCAATAAGAAGGGGTTGGAAGCGGTCAAAACTTTCGCGCCTTTGTTGGTTATGGCTGATCAGGGGAGTATGGCTGGTGAGTCTGCCGGTAATGCATACCGAAAGATTTTTCAGGCCGCTCTGGATGCTGACAATATTAAGGCGGTTAACGATGACCTGAAAGAAAAGGGCGCGGGTATTAAATTCAACTTCTCTGACGGGAAGGGTGGGTTTGGTGGTCTGGAAAATATGTATGCCCAGCTGGAGAAACTTAAAAAATTAAATCCAGAAACCCAAATGGCAACCATGAAAGATTTGTTTGGCAATGATGCGGAAACGCTACAAGCGCTGAACATTATGCTATCTAAAGGGATTGAAGGATATAGAGAAACTGCAGCAAAGCTTGAAAATCAGGCATCGCTTAGGGAGCGTGTTGATGCATCGCTGAACACCCTGGGGAATAAATGGGAGGCTGCTACCGGGACATTCACTAATGCGATGGCGAGTATTGGTGAAACCGTAGCACCTGCATTAAAGAACCTCGCCGATTGGCTGGGGGAGTTAGCCTCTCGTTTGGACGGTTTTGTTAAACGCCATCCCTCGCTTACGTCTGCCTTATTCAAGATGGCTGCAGGATTTGCCGTTGCTGCAACGGCTGTAGGGGCTATCTCTTTGGCGCTGGCATCAATCCTTGGTCCGATGGCAATCATCAGAGTGAGCGCGGGCATGTTGGGCCTGAAGTTTGCGTCGGTGGGTGGCTTGGTTCGTGCTGCGCTGGGAGGGCTCGGGAAATCAGTTTTATGGCTGGGCCGATTGATGTTTGCAAACCCTATACTGGCTGTCATAGGGCTGATCGCCGCTGGTGCTATTTATATCTGGCAGAACTGGGACACGCTTGGGCCAAAGTTCAAGGCCATGTGGGATGCCGTATGTAATGCCACAGGTACGGCATGGGATTGGATTAAAGAAAAGGCCAGCGCCGCGTGGGAGGGGATTAAGTCACTGTTCTTTAATTATACCTTGCCGGGATTAATAGCTAAAAATTGGGATGCAATAAAATCTGGCGTTTCTGAGGCGTGGGCCAATATCAGACAATCTATCAGTGATAAATGGAATGCGATCCTGGCTGATGTTTCCGCGCTTCCTGCGAAGTTTCAGGACACGGGCAGCGCCATTATTGACAGCATTCTCGATGGAATTAATGCCAAATGGGAGACACTCAAAAGCAAGCTTTCCTCAGTCACCGATTATCTGCCTGACTGGATGACTGAAAATAATAAAACACAAGACAAAGCACAGGTGCAGGTGGTTGGTGGCGCAGCGGCTGCTGCTGTTCCGTTTGCCGGGATGTATGACAGCGGTGGGATTATTCCGCGCGGTCAGTTCGGTATTGTTGGGGAGAACGGCCCTGAAATTGTGAACGGCCCCGCAAAAGTGACCAGTAGGCGGCGCACTGCCGCGTTGGCTTCCATCGTTGCAGGTGTCATGGGCGTAGCGGCAGCGCCTGCAGAGGCTGCTCCACTACATCCTTACAGTCTGCCTACTGCGGCATATAAACAAAGCCAGCCTGCGAAATCTGCCAGCGCGCCGCCAGTGATGCACTTTGAAACTCACGCGCCGATCACTATCTATGCTCAGCCAGGGCAGAGTGCGCAGGATATTGCCCGTGAAGTTGCCCGACAGCTTGACGAACGCGAGCGCAAGACCAGGGCTAAAGCACGCAGTAATTTCAGTGATCAAGGGGGATATGAATAATGATGATGGTACTGGGGTTATATGTCTTCATGCTGCGTACAGTGCCATATCAGGAGCTGCAGTATCAGCGAAGCTGGCGACACGCCGCCAACAGTCGGGTGAACCGGCGACCATCAACGCAGTTTCTTGGCCCGGATAATGACCCGCTGACGTTATCTGGCGTACTGCTGCCGGAAGTCACCGGCGGCAGGCTGTCATTGCTGGCACTTGAGCAAATGGCAGAGCTTGGCAAAGCATGGCCCCTGATTGAGGGAAGTGGGACCATTTACGGCATGTTTGTGATCGAGAGCCTGAGTCAGACAAAAACAGAGTTTTTTGAAAGCGGAATGTCTCGCCGTATTGAGTTTACGCTGACCCTGAAAAGGGTTGATGAGTCGCTGTCTGATATGTTCGGCAGTCTCAGCGATCAGCTCAGTAACCTGCAGGACTCTGCAACGTCTGCGATAGGTAATATTAAAAATACGGTTGGAGGGTTGCTGCAGTGAATTTTAGCTCTGATCTTTTTGGCCTGAACAGCAGAAGCCCGGCTTTCAGTATCACTATTGAAGGTAAGGACGTGACCACCGCGCTGGATGCGCGCCTGATGAGTCTGACGCTGACCGATAACCGGGGTTTTGAGGCTGACCAGCTTGATCTGGAGCTGGACGACGCCGACGGGCAGATCGTTCTGCCGCGACGTGGTGCCGTTATTCAACTGGCGCTGGGGTGGAAGGGCCAGCCGCTTTTCCCAAAAGGGGCATTTACGGTAGATGAGATTGAGCACAGCGGTGCTCCTGATCGTCTGACTATCTGTGCCCGTAGCGCTGATTTCCGTGAAACCCTCAATACCCGGCGCGAAAAATCATGGCATCAGACAACGGTGGGGGAGGTGGTAAAGGAAATCGCCGCCCGGCATAACCTCAAAGTGGCGCTGGGTAAAGACCTGACGGATAAGGTGCTGGATCATATGGACCAGACCAATGAAAGCGATGCAAGTTTTCTGATGAAACTGGCGAGACAGTATGGGGCGATTGCTTCCGTTAAGGACGGGAACCTGCTGTTTATCCGGCAGGGACAGGGAAGAACGGCGAGCGGCAAGCCGCTGCCGGTTATCACTATCACGCGCAAAGCCGGTGACGGTCATCGTTTTACCTTGGCTGATCGTGGCGCGTATACGGGCGTTATTGCCAGTTGGCTGCATACACGTGAACCAAAGAAGAAAGAAACAACGCAGGTAAAGCGCCGTCACAAGAAAGTCGCCACACCCAAAGAGCCGGAAGCAAAACAGGGTGATTATCTGGTGGGAACGGATGAAAACGTGCTGGTTCTTAATCGTACCTACGCCAACCGCGGCAACGCTGAGCGTGCGGCAAAAATGCAATGGGAGCGCCTGCAACGTGGTGTTGCGTCTTTCTCCCTGCAGCTCGCAGAGGGGCGGGCAGATCTCTACACCGAAATGCCAGTAAAGGTGAGCGGTTTTAAGCAGCCTATCGACGATGCCGAATGGACCATTACAACGTTGACGCATACGGTCAGCCCGGATAATGGTTTTACTACCAGTCTGGAGCTAGAAGTAAAGATTGATGATTTAGAAATAGAATAAATAAGTTCTCAATAATAATTTCTTGTGTATCATTATTGAGAACTTAATGGCGGCGGAGAAACTCAAAATGATGAATTGTCCAAAGTGTGGACACTCAGCGCACACTAGGAGCAGCTTTCAGGTTACGGACAGCACAAAAGAGCGTTACTGCCAGTGCCAGAACATTAACTGTGGTAGCACCTTTGTCACCCATGAAACGGTAGTGCGCTTTATAGTTACGCCAGCATTGGTAAATAACGCTCCTCCACATCCAACAGTGAGTGGGCAAGGGCACATGAATTTTTAAGGTAAGTTGATGGCATTCTTACTCAAAAAGACAAGGGAGGAATGCCGCAAGAAACCAAAGAAAATCATGGGTTTCATTAAACTTCATTATTGAAGAGGTTTAATAAAGCTGGTTCTATAGGTGCGCGCCTGCTCGTCTTTCATTGTGCCAGCTTTTCTACACTCATCCCCTCCAGCATTGATTTCAAAGCCCTGATCGCTAGTGACATTAAGAAGTGTAATTCTCTTGATCGTGCCAGGTTTCCACTTGTTCATATAATAATCATTACAGATGCCTTGGAACATCGATTCAGCTGCATCTACCAGCAAAAGTCGTTTGTTATATCTGATAGTCAGCCCACCATCTTCTAGGCTGTGCGTCCTGGTATCGTAAACAGCAATCAGGTTTTGGATAGAAGATGGGATTTTGTCAGCAGATGCGCTGAAGCTGGTGATGAGCAATAAGGCTATTAGAGGTTTATTCATATCTGTAGTCCTTTAATCGATAAATGCTTGCCGCCATTTTGTCGCCACTACCAAAGAAAAAGGGGCTACGTTTTCACGTAACCCATTGTTTTATTTGGTGGAGCTGGCGGGAGTTGAACCCGCGTCCGAAATTCCTACATCCTCGGTACTACATGCTTAGTCAGTCTTTACATTCGCCTGGCACCTGCGGACGGACACGCCACTACCAGACTAGCCTGATTCGTTTTAACGCCTCAACCCCAGGCAGGGCATCCGCGCGATCTCTTTTGGGTTTGACCTCTCTTGATCCCCGTCCTAAGAGCGGAGGCTAGGGAGAGAGGGCTCTAAGCAGGTTATTAAGCTGCTAAAGCGTAGTTTTCGTCGTTTGCGACTATTTTTTTGCGGCTTTTTACGAGGCCAACCGCCCCTCGGCATGCACCTTGGGTTTCGCAAATCCCGTCGAATCCAGAATCAGCCCCAATGTGTAAGGTAAGTATAACAGACTTGTGACACGCGTGACCAGCCCCCGTATCTTCTTATCTTCAACGATTTACCGCTCGCGCAGCGCTTCTTTCGCGCGATTAAACGGTTTGATTAAATAGTCGACAATGGTTTTTTCACCGGTTTTGATATCCACCGTGGCGATCATGCCTGGAACAATCGAAAAACGGCGTCCTGATTTATTTTGTAGATAGTCCTGGTGGGTGCGGATAAACACGCGATAGTAGAAAATTTCCGGTTTCACTTTATCCTGAATGGTGTCCGGTGAAATGGTCTCCACCACGCCGTCAAGCCCGCCGTAAATGGCGTAATCGTAAGCAGTAATTTTAACCAATGCGCGTTGGCCGGGATGAATAAAGGCGATATCACGCGGCGAAAGGCGGGTTTCAATCAACAGACGATCGTCTACCGGCACTATCTCCATCATCTCGCCGTTAGGCGGGATCACGCCGCCAATCGTCGTGACCTGGATATTTTTAACAATGCCGCGAACCGGCGAACGTACGGTGAGGCGGGTGACGGAATCCTCGCGTCCTTTTAAAATGGCGGAGAGCATATCGACCTCAGCGTTCGCTTTCGATAACGCTTCGCGTGCCTGCACATAATATTGTGAGCGCAGATCGGTAATTTTTAAGCCTAAATCGCTTTTTTGTCGTTGCAGGCGTAGCACTTCAACATGACTGGCCGCGCCGCTTTTCTCCAGCCGCTGGGTAATGGTCAGCTCTTTATTAACCGACGCCAGCGCATCCCGTAGCTCAGCTTCGGTATCGGCCAGCTGCGCGCGGCGGCTTTTATAGAGACGCGTCTCTGCGGCAATCAGATCCGGCCAGCCGTTCAGCTCAGCGGGGAAGGCGAGAGGTAAGTCGCTGACTTCCGCAGTTAACCGTGCGCTGGAGGCGAGTGAAGCGCGATATTTTGCCGCACTTTCACCCACATTGGACGCCAGACGCGTCGGATCAAGCCGGGCGACAATCTGGTTAGCCTGAACTCTGTCGCCTTCCCGCACCGTCAACTGCGCCAGAATGCCGCCATCCAGCGACTGCAGAACCTGTTCGCGTGAACTGGGGATCACTTTCCCGTTGCCGGTTGAAACCTCATCCAGTCGGCCAAACCACGCCCAGATGCCGAGAATGAGAAATAACAGTGAGCAGATCAGAACAATACGACCCGCGCCGGAAAACGCCCGTTCACGCTGAATATCGGGATCGTCCATCGCGGCATCATGCTGATTGATTTTCATTTTTCCACTCCCGACGGTGACTTTGCATCCGATCCGCGTTAAGCGCCTGCGCTTTTGGCGCATCCATCACCAGTTGTCCTTCTTTCAGGACAACGACACGCTCAACCAGCTCCAGTATTGGTACCCGGTGCGTCGCGACGACCAGGGTACGATTGCCAAGCCACTGATGTAACCGCTGAATAAACTCTCGTTCCGTATGCTCGTCCAGCGAGGCGCTGGGTTCGTCAAGTAGCACAATATTGGGGGAGCGCAGCAGCATTCTCGCCAGCAACAGGGACTGACGCTGCCCACCGGACAGGCCGTTACCACCCTCCATAATGGGATGATCCAACCCTTTTGCCAGCCGCCTGACGAAGACGGCGCCGCCGCTGACTTCGAGCGCGTCAAAAATCTGTTCATCGTTGGCGTGCGGCGCGCCGAGCGTCAGGTTCTCTCGTAGGGTGCCGAAGAAAAGCCGCGCGTTCTGGCTAAGAAAGCCGATGTTGCGGCGTAAATCCGCCATATCGATGTGCGACAAGCTGAGATTATCAAGCCGGGCATCTCCCTGAATCATCTCCAGGCCGCCCGCCATCGCCTGTAAAAGTGTGGATTTACCCGCGCCGTTACGCCCCAGTATCGCAATCCGCTCGCCTGGCATGATCTCCAGACGTACGAGGCGCAGCGGTATGCGTTGATCGTCGTTATGGTAACGAAACTGAGCGTTTTCAAAGAGGTAATGCCCGTGGAGGATGTCGCGGTGTATCAGGCTATCGTCATGCTGTGTCTCGGTGGGCAGTTGCATAATGTTGTCGAGACCCATCTTTGCCGCTTTCACCTGCTGCCAGCGCGCCAGCACGCCGCACAGGTTAGCCATTGGCGCGATCATCCGCGAGCCGAGCATCGACGCGGCGACCACGGCGCCGGTAGTCATACTGCCTTCAATGACCATCGGCGCGCCGAACATAATCACCGCGGCATACACCAGACTTTGTACCGACATCCCCCAACTGATAAGCCCTTGCGTGAGTTTGCGGGTGCGTAGGCCCGACTCGCCGGTAATACGGATATAGCTATTCCACTGCTGAAGAAAACGGTTCTCCGCCTGCATCAGTTTAATATCTTCCAGCCCCTGAACGCTTTCGACCAAGACTGCATTGCGTAGCGTCGCTTCGTGGGCGGCCTGGTTGGCGAGGACAGCCAGTTTTTTTTGCAGTGCCACGCCCGGCAGGATCATCAGCAGAGCCGCCACGGGCGCTATCCATGCCAGCGGTGGGGCAATAATCGCCAGGACTATCATAAACAGGAAAAAGAAAGGCAGATCGACAATGGTCGCCAGCGTTGAAGAGGTAATCATCTCGCGGATCTGCTCCAGTTCGCGTAACTGCGAGATAAAACTGCCGGTGGAACGGGGGATAGCGCTGTTGCGCAGCCTTAACGCATGACCGAATACCCGATCGGAAATGCGCATATCGGCGCGTTTACCGAGCACGTCCATAATGTGCGTACGCGCTTCACGCAGCAGAAAACCGAACAGCACCGCTACCAGCACGCCGAAGGAGAGCACGTACAGGGTAGGATATGACTGAGCGGGGATCACCCGATCGTAAACCTGCATAGAGAACACAATCCCGGCCAGCGACAGCACGTTAATCAGAAAGGCGGCGACCATTACCGGTAAATAAGGGCGAATATCCTGCAGAACCAGCTCGCGCATCCAGTCGGGTTTAAAGCGGGAGATATAGCGATCGACGCGGCTATCCTTGAGTGCCGATAGCGGGCGTAGCGCGGCAACATAGGGGATCTCCGGCAATAACTCGCTGAACGTCAGGCGGTTACGCTGACCTTCTTCTTCAATCACAAAAACGTCCGCCGCCTCTTCGCCATTAACATGTTCGATGACCAATAACTGCCCGTCCCGGAGCTCGACAACCAACGGCAATCGCCACTGACTAAATGCCGTTTTGTCTATGTCCGGCGCATGAAAGGATAAACCCGCCTGCCGCGCGAGCTGCGTTAAGGCGGTCGTTCTGCTTTTACCCCTAAACCACGGGGCGTTGGCCTGAATTGAACCGGGAGAACAGGCAACGCGATAATGACCGGCGACATAGCTGATGGCCTGCGCCCATTGGCTTAGCGCGCGCTCACTGAGTACCTCTTCTACATCGGGGGCGGCGCGGGTCATGGCTGGATCTCCACGGATTGAATGCTGCGATGATTTAACGCGAACGCCTGACGAAGCGCGCCGGTGTTATACAGACAGTTCAGTTGCAACTGATGCAACTGGCTTTCCGTTTGCAGTTCGGCAAAACGCGCCTGGTAAACTTCCTGCTCCGCATTAAGCACGTCGAGCAACGGGCGGGAACCGAGGTCAAGGTATTGCTGCTGATACAGTTCGCGCGTACGTTCGCTAAGCTGCTGTTGCCGACGAAGGATTTGTAACGCGCTGGCAAGACTCATTGCCTGGCTGCGCGCCTCCATCAGTTTCTGGCGGACATCAAGCCGGGTGCGCTGAATGGTCGACTGAGCCGCGTCTACCGCATGGCTGGCGGCGTTGCGTCGGGCGGTCAGCCCTCCGCCCTGGTAAAGCGGCATCTCAACTTTCACCCAGGTGGAATACTGGGTTTTATCCAGCACTTCATGACTGGGATATTTATCATTAAGATAATGTTGTACGGAAGGTTCGAGCGAAATCGTCGGCGTCATTTGCGCGCTGGCATAGTCCAGATTCGCCCGCGCAACGTTGGCCTGCGCCCAGGCGGCCAGTACCGCGGGCACCAGTCGATCGTCGGGAGTCGCCGTCTCACAGCTGCGAGCAAGTTTCGCCGGGAAGTCATTATTGATGCCGTTAAGCGAATTCCAGCCCAGCCAGCTCATCAGTGAGGCTTTCGCACTGTCGAGATTGGCCTGATACTGCGCCAGTTGCGAGCGGGCGGATTCGATTCTGGCTTCGGTTTGCACTACGTCAGAGAGCGACGTAGCGCCTTCATCGCTGCGCTGCCGGATAAGTTTACCGATGCTGTCCAGCGCGACGAGCTGTTCTTCCGCCGCGTCTACCATTTGCTGCCAGCTCTGCGTTTGTACAATAGCGTTGGCGGTTTCGTGCGCGACGGTATCAATACTGAGCAGCACATTGGCCTGTTGCTGCGCTGCGCCTGCGGTTTCGGCGCGAACCTGGCTTGCCACTTTGCCGAAGTCATAAAGCATTTGCGATACCGACAGCACCAGCGAGGGACTATACCCGTGATCGGTGTAGGTATTGCTGTACCCATTGTTCACACCAGCGCTGACTTGCGGATAATATTTCGATTTGGCGACCTCTATTTGTTCATTCTGTGCGAGCAGTTTGCCGACGGCTTCGCGAATAGAAGGATGCCAGCTAACGGCGTGATTGACCGCGTCATTAAGCGTCAGGTTGCCCGGCGCGGCGGCGCTGAGCGGCAACTCAGCGGCGGAGCCATCCAGCGAAGGAAGCATCTGGTCCGTTGCTAATCCTTCGGATGTAATCATTGGCGGCGCTTCTGCTCCCCGGGGCTGGTGATGAAACAAAGCAAATGCCAGTACGATGGCGACAGGCGCGACTCTTCCCATAGTTTATCCCTTTTAAATATCACCGCTTGTTGCCCCGAACGTCGTGGCGTTCGGGGCTTTTTTATCAACCGCCGGTTATCAGGTGGTTGTTCTGCAACAGATCATTTAGCGTAAGCTGCACATTCTCCAGAGTGACAAGGTCAGTTGATTTAAACGCGCTGCCGGCGCCGTCGCGATCGACGGATATCACCGTATTGGCGCCGCTGGTATGAACCTGAACAAAGTTACCCAGCGTCACCGCCTGGTGATCCCAGCCGGTCAGCAGTTCGTGGATATCGATCTTGTCGCCCTGCGCGGTAGAGAAGTTTTGCCAGCGATCGACGCCGTTGCCGCCGGTCGCGTCCGCGCCGTTTAACAGATGGTAAATCAGCGTATCGCCATAGGCGGAGCCGATGAGAACATCGTTTTGGTTGGTACTGACGATTTGCGGCGCCATATCAATGGTCAATGTGGCGCTATCCGTATGACCCATCTTGTCATCCAGTTGATAGGTAAAGACCTCTTTACTGGTGATGGACGACATCGCGACGCCATTATTCAGGGTGTAGGTGTAGGCGCCATCAAGGTTAATTTGCAATGTGCCGTAATGTCCCTGAATCGTGGCGCTGGTGGTATTCGCCGCGGCGTCCAGCGTGGCGGCGCTGCCGTTATACCCGCTAATGCTCAAGCGGGTATTCACCGTATTAAGCTGATCCATCGCCCCCGCCGCATCGCTGCCGTCAAAAATATTGCCGAGAACGGTATGCGTTCCGGACGTTTCAAAATTATCCAGATCGACAGTGGTGCCGATGACACGTGGCGTGATCGTCGCCGCCCCGGCCAGGGTATTGGTGCCGGTAAAGTTAAGCGTGTACGTTCCGGCATCCAGCTCCAGGCCGCTCAGGTTAACGGTCACCATCGCGCTGCCCAGCGTGATATTCGCCACCGGAACGGTTCCGTTGCGTATGACGGTCCCGTTCTCCTGAATGGCCCAGCTAATATTCAGATTGCCCAGCGTAATGAGCGTGGAGACATCAAAGACCAGTGACGCGCCTTTAAGTACGGTGCCCGTTGCAACGTCAAAGGTGCCGCTCCCGCTGCCCGATTTGCCGAGTAGCCCCCAACTGGCGCTGCCGACGCTGGAGTCCAGCCAGGCAGCGGTATCCTGAAGCGTGGCGACGCTAAGGGTATCGCTGACATCATTAATCGCATCCAGCGCCCTGGCGGTTGGCGTGATATTGAGCGAGGCCGTATCGGTATCGCCGTTTGGCGCTTTGACCGTATAGATAAAGCTGTCCGGCGTTTTAATGCTGTCGGCGCCGACGCCGTTCTTCAGCGTGTAGGTATAGTTGCCTCTTGCGTCAATGATGAGCGAGCCATACAGCCCGTTTACCTCCGTCGTGCCGGTCGCCGCAATCGCCACGCCGTTTACTTCAGTGAGGAGGGCGTCCGTAGGGGCGACATCATTGGTCAGTACGTTGCCGGCGGTGTTGGCGGTGATACTGTCAACGGCATAGGTGTGGTCCTGGGAAATCGCCAACGTATAGCCAGTGAGGACGCTAATGCCGCTGGCGGTATTCAGCACGAACAAGTATTCGCCGCCAGGCAACGTCAGGGTCAGCGGCTGGGACTGTCCGGCTAACAGCAGGGTGTTAATCCAGCCCTTTTGCACCCGGAACTGCTCATATTGTTGAATGGCATCGTTAAAGCGATAAACGTACAGATCGAACGTGGAAACCAGTGAGACGCCGCCGACGGTTCCCTGTAACGTCATGGTTCGCGTAGCGCCTTCTTCAACGTTAAAGATGATCGGATTAGTCATATCATCAAGCAGATTCGCGTTCAGTACATTACCAAGTCCGACGCTTAATACCGTGACGCCGCTTTGTGTCGAGGGGCCGTTGTTGACGTAGCTAACGTGAGTATCAAAGACCAGCGAGGCGTTATTGTCTGTCGCTATCACGCTGCCCGGTACAGGCGCGGGACCCAAATTAATAACCAGTTGCGCGGCGCTGCTACCGACGCCATTCTGGGTGATGGTGTAGGTGAAGCTCTCTTTATGTCCGTATCCCGCCGTGGGCTTAGTCAGCGTGTAGGTGTAACTGCCATCCTGATTAATGTGCAGCGTGCCGTATTGCCCCAGGATATCCACGCTGCCCGCGCCGACCGGCGTACTGACGCCGTTGGCGTTGGTGATGGCGGTGACCGTGGTGCCCGTCGGCGCGGTATCATCAGCCATGACGTTGCCGGTACTGATGGTTGGCCCGCTAATAATACCTGCGCTGGTCTGGTGTACATCGACATCCAGGCTGGTATATGACCCGGTGGCGAGCAGACTGGTGTTATAAGTGAGTACCCGGTACTGGCCTTCGCCCAGGCCGCTCAGGTTCAGGGTAACGCCGCTCCCGGTCAGGGTAAGCAAATTCGCGAAGTCGCCAACGGCGGTGTTGACGATCGTCGTCCAGGCGCCGAGGCTGGTGTCGTAGCGCTGTACCACAATCTCCTGAGTACTGAGCAGCGAAAGCACGATTCCCGTTGCGGCGGCATCGATGGTGACGTCGCCCGTACCACCTTCAGCAATGGTGAACTCAACCTGAGTGGTATCGTTACCCAAAACCGAGGCGACATTGCCAAGCGCGCCAACCAGCAGCAGGCCGTAATCCGAATAGTTTTGCGTGCTGGTGACGGCGGTAGAGGTCAGATCAAGACTGGTTATGTTATCCCTTGCCGCCAGCGGCAGAACCGGCGCGGTAATGCCTAACGTGCCAGAGGCGTTACCCGCAGCGTCAGTCGCCGTCACGTTAATGAGTTGACCTTCAATTTGTTTTGTCGGCAAGGTGAGAGACCATGCGCCGTTGCTGCCAGCGGTGGTGGTGAGCGTCACGCCCCCCGTCAGCGTGACGGTTACGGTGCTGTTTGCCTCTGCCAGCCCGGAAAGTGAACCGCCATCGGCGCTGAGCGTACCTGACGGCGTACCGGGCGCCAGCGTATCGACAATCACCGTCGCGGCGCTGGAGACGCTGCCTGTACCGTTGGCGTTAGTCGCGGTGGCGGTGAAGGCGTGGCTGCCTTCGGTCAAATTGCCTGTCGGGGTAAAGCTCCAGTTTCCGCTGGCGTTCGCCGTGGTGGTGCCGAGCAGCGCCCCGTTGTTATAAATGCTCACCGTGGCGCCCGCCTGAGCGGTACCATTCAATGTGGGTTGTGCGTCATTAGTGACCTGGCCGTTGGCGATAGCGCCGGTATAAATACCCACATCATCTACTACGTTGGTGATGATCGGTGCTTCCGGCACACGCGTATCGGGCGCGGTAAATCCGGCGGCAATGCCTGTGTTGCCTGCTTTATCCTGGGCAAATGCCAGTAGCGGCTGACCATTGGTCTGCGCGGGCGTGAGTGTGGCGGTGAAGCTGCCTGTACCGTCGGCGGTGGTGGTTCCCAGTACCACACCAGTATCAGAGGTAATCGTCACTGTACTGCCTGCTTCCGCGGTGCCCGTCACCCGATTACCGGTAGCATTGATGACCAGGTTGCCGGGCGCGCCGGGCGCAATGGTATCCACGATAATCGTTATCGATGGCGAAGCGGCGCTAACGTTGCCAGCCGCATCGGCGGCGCTAACGCTATAGGCGTGACTTCCCTGGCCGAGCGCGGCGGTTGGCGTCCAGCTCCAGTTGCCGCTGGCATTGGCGTTCACGGTCGCGACCAGCGCGCCATTATCGAAGATGCTTACCGCGCTGTTGGCTTCCGCAGTACCGTTGAGCGTCGGCTGTGTGTCGTTGGTCGATTGTCCATTGCCAATGGCGCTGGTATTGTTCGGGACATCATCAACGATGCTGGTTATAAGCGGAACCGTTGGCGCAAGGGTATCGACCACGATAGTAAAACCGCTGGTGGCCGGGCTAACGTTGCCTGCCGGGTCGGTGGCGGTCACTGTTAATATGCGCGTGCCGTCGTTTAACCCTGTCGTCGGCGTGAAGCTCCACGCGCCGCCCGCGTTAGCCGAGGTGACGCCAAGCAGAGTGTTGCCATCATAGATAGTGACCACGCTGCCCGCTTCGGCAGTGCCGTTCAGCGTGGGGCGGTTATCATTGGTTATCTGACCATTAGCGAGATTTCCTGTGACCCCGCCCGCGACGTCATCCACCACGGACGTCAGGATTGGCGTTTGCGGCGCGGTGGTATCGACCGTCAGGGTGAAAGCTGTACTGTTCGGGCTGCTGTTTCCTGCGGCATCGGTGGCGACGGCGGTGATGACGTGCGTTCCGCTTGCCAGCGTTGAGGTGGAGACGCTCCACGCGCCGTCAGGCTGAGCCGTTGTCGTGCCAATGACCGTGCCATTCTCATAGAGCGTAATCGTGGCGCCGGCTTCTGCGGTGCCGCTGAAGGTTGGCGTAGGATCGTTGGTATTTTGGCCGTTCGCGATCGTGCCGAGGCCTGGCGCCTGATCGTCACTGACTGATGTGATTACCGGCGTCAGCGGCGGCGTGGTATCGACGACGAAATTAACGCTGTCTGAAACGGGACTGGCGTTGCCTGCGGCATCAACGGCAATGACGGTAATTACATGGTTGCCCGTCGCCAGAGAGGCATCAGGCGTATAGCGCCAGCTACTGCTATTGTCGGCGGGAATTTCAGCCAGCAGCGTGCCGTTATCGTAGAGACGAATAGCTGTGTTGGCTTCACGGGTGCCGCTAATGACAGGGCGCGCCTCGTCTGTGATCTGCCCTGAACTCAGATTGCCGGTAATGGGGCCCGTACCGTCGTAGACCGTATCAATAACAGGCGCGGCGGGAGCCGTGGTATCAATAGTAAACGAGCGTATTTCGGACGCGGCGCTGGTGTTGCCTGCCGCATCGGTTGCTGTCGCCGTCAGGTTCCAGACGCCCGCGCCCAGCGAAGTAGACGGCGTAAAGCTCCAGCTACCGTTGGCCTGAACTTGCGCCGTGCCGACCAGCGCGCTGCCATTATAAATCGAGATGGTTGTACCCGCCTCACCGGTACCCGAGAGTGTTGGTCGGGTTTCGTTCGTCGAGCCGCCGTTGGGGACGATGCCCGTCACCGGCGCCGTATTGTCTGCCACGCTGGCGATAACCGGCGCGGCGGGCGGTGTGGCGTCAATCGTCAGCACAAATCCGCTGGACACCGCGCTGCTATTACCCGCCGGATCGGTGGCGCTAAGGGTGAACGTGTGGCTACCGTTTGCAAGCGGCGTCTGCGGCGTGAAACTCCACGTGCCGTCGCTATTCACCGTCGTGGTACCGATGGACGCGGGATTACCGTCAAGATAGACATTAATCGTCGCGCCAGCCTCTCCGCGCCCGTTCAGGGTGGGCGTCGCATCGTTCGTTAGCTGCCCGCTAACCAGGTTGCCGGTAATACCGGGCTGGTCATCCACGACGGAGGTGAGAACCGGGATCGCCGGAGGCGTAATATCGACTACGATCGTCCACGGCGCGGAGACCGCGCTGGTATTGCCCGCCGGATCGGTAGCGCTAACCGTCAGATTATGGCTTCCCTCTGACAAATTGCGGGGCACCGGGAAGGTCCAGCTACCGTTTTCGCCTACCTGAGCTGTGCCAAGCGGCGTACCGTTATCAAAAATGGTGATTGTCGCGCCAGGTTCGCCAGTTCCGTTCAGTATTGGCTGCCGATCGTCGGTGGATTGCCCCGGTAACACCGGAACGGTCGGTTGATTGTTATCGTCAATCACGGACGTGATAACCGGCACATCTGGCGCCTGCGCGTCAATGTTCAGCGTAAAGCCGTCCGAAGGCTGGCCGCTATTGCCGGCGGGATCGGTCGCTACGGCGGTAAAGATGTGCGCGTTGCTCTCCAGCGGCGCGTTCGGGGTGAAGCGCCAGTTGCCGCTTTGATCTACCGTGGCGGAACCGATTTCTACGCCGTTATCCAGAATGCGGATGGTGGCGCCTGCTTCTCCCGTTCCGTTGAGCGTCGGGCGTGAATCATTGGTGAGCGCGCCGTTATCCAGCGTACCGGTCATGCCGGGGACATCATCCGTTGCGCTGGTAATAACCGGTTGCGCCGGCGCGCTAAGATCGACAGTGATCCCGACCGGTGCGGACAGGCCGCCCTGGCCATTCGCATTGGTTGCCTGGACGGTGAAGTAATGTGTGCTTTCGCTTAATGGCGTCGCGATCTCAAAGATCCAGTTCCCGCTGGCGTCAACGGTGGCAAAGCCTGCCGAATCGCCATCAATGAAAACTTCAACGGTAGAGCCGATATCCGTGGTGCCGCGCAGCGTCGGCATGGTGTCGTCCGTGGCGCCGCCCGCCGCAATATTCCCCTGTATGCTCCCGACATCATCTTCAATCGCCGTGATGGCCGGGACGGCGGGCAGACCGCTGTCGGAAGCAGGAAAATTCGTAGCCGGGCCGTTATTCCCCGCGCGATCGATAGCAATTGCCGTCAGCGTACCGCCATCGGTTTGCGCCGGACTGAGCGTGACGACGAATTCACCGGTGCCATTAGCGACAGCGCTGCCGACCAGGGTGCCATCGGCATGATGAATTTCAACGGTAGCGTAAGGATCGGCAAGTCCGGCGACGCGCGTGCCATCATCGGCCACCGTCTGGATCGTTGGCGCGGGCGGGGCGGTGATATCCACGGTAATGGTGATCGGTTGGGTTTGCGCCGTGGTATTTCCAGCATCGTCAGTCGCGCTGAAGGTTAGCGCATGGCTGGCTTCTGACAATTCGGACGTATTGAATGTCCAGACCCCGTCGGTAACGAGCGCCGTCCCGATTGCCACGCCATTGTCGTAAATCGTGACGGTGCTGCCGTTTTCGCCGCTGCCGTTAATAGTCAGCGTCCGATCGTTAGTAAAGGCGCCATCGGTTAATGGCCCGGTCACTGGTGCAACATCGTCGAGGATCTCATTGACGACGGGCGGCTGCAACGGAACGGTGTCGACGGTGAAGGTAAAGCTGTTCGATACGCCGCTGCTGTTTCCGGCGGCATCGGCGGCAATGGCGGTCAGGGTATAGACGCCATCCGGCAACGCGCTGGTCACCGGCAGCGTCCAGGTACCGGTCTCATCGACGGTGACTACGCCCACGACACTACTGCCATTATAGAGCGTGATCACGCTGCCGATGTCGCCAGTGCCGTGAATGACCGGTGTATTGTCGTCAGTGGTTGCGCCGCTGACAATAGTATCCTGGACTTCGCCGACGTTATCTTCGGCAAAAGTGATAACCGGATTGGCGGGCGCAGTGGTGTCTAGCGTAAAAGTGACTGAGGCGGAAGGTGGACTGATATTGCCCGCTATATCGGTTTCCGTGACGGTAATGGTATAGGTTTCTGGCGTCAGTGCCGCAGGCGTAAAGTTCCAGCTACCGTTATCGCCTACCGTTGTGCGACCAATTTCACTGCCATTATTGTAGAGAATTATCGTGCTGCCGATCTCTCCCGTGCCGCTGAAGGTCGGCGTGGTATCGTTCGTTGCGCCATTATTGCCGATGTTGCCGATAATCGGCGCGACGTTATCGCTGATTAGCGGCGCGTCAGGCTGCGCTGGAGGCTGGGTATCAAGGGTAACGGAGAAAACGCCGGAGGTCGGGCTACTATTGCCTGCGGCATCCGTGGCGGTGGCCGTCAGGATGTTTAACCCTTCGCTCAGATTACGGGTTAGCGGATAGGTCCAGCTACCCTGTGGATTGACCTGGACGGTAGCCAGTTCTACGCCGTTATTGTACAGGGTGATGATGGCGCCGGGTTCGCCGGTGCCGCTGAGGGTCGGCATACGCTGATTGGTAATACTGCCGTTTGCCAGTAGCACCTCGCCTTCTCCGCCTGTGATGGCGGCTGACACGATCTGCGGCGCATCCGGCGCCTGGGTATCGATGCGTAGGGTAAAGCTGATGGATTCCGGACTTTCGTTCCCCGCCGGATCGTTGGCGCGAGCGGTCAGAAGGTGGTCGCCGTCGCCCAGCGCGGCAGGCGGCGTAAACTGCCAGCGCCCGTCCGTGCCGACCAGCGCCTGACCTATGGCATTGCCATTATCGTAAAGGATGATTGTGTCGCCTGCGGTGCCGCTACCGCTCAACCGGGGCTGGGATTCCTGGGTAATCTGATTGGTATCAATCGTATTTCCGTCGCCGTCAGCTACGCCGATAACGCCGGGGGCGGCAGGGGCCTGGGTATCAATGGTAATCGTAAAATCGGTCGAAAAAGGCGTGGTGTTGCCGTTACTGTCGCTGGCCGTCACGGTAAAGGTGTAGGTGTCGTCCGCCAGTGGCGAGGCCGTGGTGTAAGCGTAGCTCCAGACGCCAGAATTACCGACGATAATATCCGCTATCCGGGCGCCATTCTGATACAGGTGTACTGTGGAACCTGGTTCACCTGTACCGTTAATCGTTGGCGTGCTGTCGTTAGTGAGCCCCAGATGCGCGACGCTACCGAGAATACCCGGCGCATCATCTGTAATGAAGGTGATTACCGGTTGCTGCGGCGATTGCGTATCGACCACCAGGTCGAATGACGCCGCCGGACTGGCATTGCCTTTAGCGTCGGTTGCGATTACGGTCAGTCGATGCGCGCCTTCACCTAAATTTTGCGACGGCGTAAACGTCCAGCCGCCGTTGGGCTGTAGCGTGGCGAGCCCCAGCGAAACGCCGTTATCAAAAATTTCGACACGCGCGCCAGCCTCCGCCGTACCGCTAAGGGTGGGGCGGTTGTCATTGGTGGTTTGTCCGTTAACCAGCGGCCCGGTGAAGCTTTCAACATCGTCCAGCACCTGGGTGATAATGGGCTTATCCGGGGCGGTGATATCGGGCGCTTGCGCTGTAGTTGGCGGGCTGACGTTGTTGGCGCTGTCGGTGGCGGTGACGGTAACCTGTTCGCCGTTGGTCTGTGCGGGGGCGAGGGGAAGGGTAAAATGACCTTCGCCATCTGCTTTGCCGCTGCCGAGCGGCGTGCCGTCCGGCGTGGTGATCGTAATGGAGCTACCCGGTTCGGCGGTGCCGCTGATACTGGCGCCATCCTCACTAATTACCACGTTTTTCGGCATTTCTGGCGCGGTACTGTCCGGCGCGACGACCGTCGCGGCGGCGCTTTCGTTGTTCGCTATATCGGTGGCGGTAGCGATAAGCGCCTGGCCGTTAGTCTGCGCCGCATTCAGCGGAACGATAAATTGTCCGTTGCCGTTAGCGACGGCGCTGCCAAGTACGGTATTGCTACTGTCGCGGATAGTGACCGTTGCCCCGGCTTCCGCCTGACCGCTTACGGACAGACCGTCGGTCGCCACGATAAGACCGTTCGGTGCCGCAGGCGCAGTTTTATCCGGCGCGTTCAGCGTTTCTACCGGACCGCTATTCGCGGCTTTATCGGTAACGCTAATGCTTAATGTTTCACCGTTAATTTTCGCCGGGCTAATACCTATTGAGAAGGTGCCGTCGTCGCCTGCCGTTCCACTCCCGAGCGTATTTCCCAGGCTATCTTTGATAACCACAGTGCTGCCAGCTTCCGTAGTGCCGGTGAGTCTGTCGCCGACGTCGCTAACCGCCAGGCCTTCCAGCACCGGCGGCTGCGTGTCGATATCAATGGTAAAGGCGACGGACTGCCCGCTAGTGCCGCGATCGTTGGTCGCGGTAGCGGTAAAGACATGGTCGCCATCGGCAAGTGCCAGCGAGGGGGTAAAGCTCCATTTGCCGTCAGCGTCAGCGACAATGGGCGGAAAGCTCGGAACAGGAAAGCCATTATCGTTAATCGATATCGTACTGCCTGGTTCAGCAGTACCGCTGAGGGTTGGGCGGTTATCATCTGTGGCATCGCCATTTTTCAACAGCCCGGTAACGGCGCCAGCGTCATCCGTCACGGTAAGGATAGTCGGCTGGGCAGGATACTGTGAGTCAGAAGCGGTAAACTCTGTGGCGGGGCCGATGTTACCGACGGCGTCCTGAATACGCGCTTCCAGACGCTCGCCGTGGGTCTGGGCCGGATTCAGCGTGATGCTGAAGTGGTTATTTTCTCCGGTAATCGTGGAGCCCAGGTAATTTCCCGCCGGGTCATAGATCGACACGGTACTGCCAGCTTCAGCGGTGCCGCTAACGGTTGTGCCGTCTTTCGCGACATTATCAATGATAGCGGCGTCCGGCGGCGTGGTGTCCACAATGATAGTAGGCGTTGTCGTCACGCGGCTTGCGTTTCCGGCTTTGTCGCTCTGTTCGACGGTAAAGGTATGTTCGCCATCGCTTAACGGCGTAGTCGGCGTAAAGGTCCAGCGTCCATTTTCGTCTACGGTAGCGCTGCCGATAACGGTTGAACCCTCTTTAATCGTGATGGTATTGCCTGCCTCTCCCTGCCCGGAAAATAGCGGTTTTGCCTCGTCAGTCCGGTCATTATTCTGTAGCGGTCCGGTGAGCAAACCGGTGTTATCGGCCATCAGTTCAACGCGTGGAGCATCGGGGCTGAGTGTGTCGATAGTCAGCGTAAAGCGGGCTGATTCGCTACTTTCGCCTTTAACGTTAGTCGCAATGGCGGTGAAATGATTTTCCCCATCCGCTAGCGCGCTGGTAATGGCAAAATGCCAGTTTCCGCTGGTATCAACTGTTGTTGAGCCTATTTCCTGACCATTGGCGTAAATATGGATGACTGTGCCTGCGCTGCCGGTGCCCTCCAGAGTGGGGGTATTGTCGTTCGTAAACTGATTATTGCTCAGCGTGCCGGTGAGGGGAGCGGCATTATCGATAGCGGCGGTGATAACCGGTGTATCGGGGAGAGGAATGTTGGGCGCATCAATGGTTGCGGATGGGCCGGTATTGCCGGCATCGTCAGTCGCGGTCACGGTAAGTTGTTCGCCGCTAATCTGTGGCGCTGTCAGATCAATACTAAATTTACCGTCGCTATCCGCTTTGCCCTCGCCAACGACGTTGCCTGAGGGATCTTTGATGGTAATGAGACTGCCCGCTTCGGCCTCGCCGCTCACCGTTTTTCCGTCCGCTGAAATCAATAATTCGCCGGGAGCGAGAGGCGGGGTAGTATCTACAGGATTACTGCTACCTGGAGTATTGCCGTTAGGGTTACTGCCGCCGGGATTGCTGTTATCAGGGGGATTACCGTCAGGATTGGTGTTATCGGGGGGCGGATTATCGCCATCCGAATGATGGTGGGAATCGCCGCCGCCGGAAGACGCGATAGCGGCAATGCCGCCAGCCGCCACCGCGCCAGCCAGTACCCACGGCCAAACGGCGCCGCCTGCTTCATGGGAAGCGCCGGAAGTGACCAGCAGCTCATTAATATCAGCGATTTGTTCAAAATGTAGCCCGGCTTGCGGATTTTCCACCCACCATAACGTGCCATCGTTTTCCGCCAGTACCAGCTGGCTTGCGCCCAGATCGTTGGTAACGTAAAAGTTTTTAATCGTGATCGTTTCGCCGGAATGGAGCCTCACTACCAGATCCTGATTAATGCGCGTAAGTTGACTAATTTCCTCCCGGGCCACTGATAATTTAACAATTGACGGGGCGTTAAGAGTGACCGCTGAGGATTCCACAGTGGTGGAGACACCAGTCAATTTCGAAACCACGGCGAGTAGACGCATAAATCAGCTCCTGATGGATTTGCTCTGTGTATTAATTAACGGGCACAACGTTCAGGGCAAAATGCGTAGACGAGCCTTCCCGTTCATCGTGAGAGATGAATTTCCGTAGCCATATTCTTTTTATGAGCGTAGGTGGAGGTCTGGTTTTCTCGCCGAATAACCCTTTGTTTTTTGTGCCTGACTAGTGCTTTCGTATTAGATGATATAGTCAGAAAAAAATCTTTCTGCAAATTAAGATCTATTGATAAAGGTGTTAGTGCGTCTGAAATATAACGGAGTTTGTGTTAAGGAGAGGTGGGGCAGGTTAACAACGCATGATGGTTTTTTATTTATCTTTATGTTTTATAATGAATTTTAATTTAATCTTCTTTTTCTTTTTTAACATAAAAACAATACATTTTGTGAAGGTATTCAGCAATATTAAATTTTATAAAAATCATTTGAAGTATTGTGTTATTAGGCTATAAAAATTTTTTAAACAAAGAATATATTCTTGCTGTGGTGTGGTATTTATTGCTATTGATAAGCGTCAGACACAGAGAATATATTTTCGAGGCATGCATGAGATATGAATATTGACCAGCTTCATACTGAGAAGCTGGTCACAAAAAATGTCTATTATCGGCCTGCATTTTTCATAATGCGTGCTTTATCCAGTTGCCACTCACGTTCTTTAAGATCGGAACGTTTATCATGTTGTTTTTTACCTTTCGCCACGCCGATCTTCACTTTGCACCAGGCATTTTTCCAGTACAGAGAAAGCGCGACGACAGTATAACCTTCACGATTAATACGGCCATACAGTGAATCAAGCTCACGCTGATTTAACAACAGTTTGCGGGTTCGGGTTGGGTCGCATACGACATGTGTCGAGGCGACCGCCATCGGCGTAAAGTTTGCGCCAAACAGCCAGGCCTCGCCATCTTTGAGGATAACGTAACTGTCGCCGATATTGGCTTTTCCTGCGCGCAGAGATTTTACTTCCCAGCCTTGCAGGGCGAGACCAGCCTCGAACTCTTCTTCGATAAAGTATTCGTGCCGGGCGCGCTTATTCAGCGCGATGGTGGCTGAGCCCGGTTTATGTGCTTTTTTCTTCGTCATAAGTGTCGTGAATTCATAGGTAATCTGATATCGAAAACACCCCATTACGTCCTGATGAGGTGCAAAAATCTATCTTAGCATGAGTTGGGCTATGCACGCACAATTAAGGCATGACGGTTGGGGACAGCATTTTTTTACTCGCTGATAAGTGGTATTATTTACACGATTTATGTTGATGGGAATTGCTATGCCTCAGATTAGTCGGACTGCTTTAGTCCCCTACAGTGCGGAACAGATGTATCAGTTAGTGAATGACGTGCAATCGTATCCCCAGTTTTTGCCTGGGTGTGTTGGTAGTCGCGTCCTGGAGTCATCGCCAGCACAGATGACGGCGGCTGTTGACGTGTCGAAGGCGGGTATCAGCAAGACGTTTACGACGCGTAATCAGCTAACGCGTAACCAGAGCATTCTGATGCATCTGGTGGATGGCCCCTTTAAAAAGCTGATCGGCGGCTGGAAATTTACCCCGCTCAGCCCCGAGGCGTGCCGTATTGAGTTTCAGCTTGATTTTGAGTTTACCAATAAACTCATTGAGCTGGCGTTTGGTCGTGTATTCAAAGAGTTAGCGTCCAACATGGTGCAGGCGTTTACGGTTCGCGCCAAAGAGGTTTACCGTGCCGGATAAACTTGTGGTTGAAGTGGCTTATGCGCTGCCGGAAAAGCAGTATTTGCAGCGCGTAACGCTGGAGGAGGGCGCGACGGTCGAAGAGGCGATTCGCGCTTCCGGCTTGCTGGAATTGCGTACGGATATCGATCTGGCGAAAAATAAAGTAGGTATCTACAGTCGTCCGGTAAAACTCACCGATACGGTGCAGGATGGCGATCGGGTTGAAATTTACCGTCCCTTAATCGCCGATCCAAAAGCATTACGCCGCCAGCGCGCCGAAAAATCGGCTGGCAGATAATTAGCCTCTTTTGCCGGATAACGGTGTGGAAGCCGTACCACACCTGAAGCACAGGTGTGCCTGTAAGCCAGATAAACGTAGCGCCATCAGGCAAATTCGTACCAAATGGCGGGGGATAGGTTTGCAGGCCTGATGAACGTAACCTCATCAGGCGGTATCACAAAATTACTTCGTCAACGCCGGTTTGTTATCAATATTGGTTAACACGCCGCTGCTGTTAAAGGTGAGCGTCAGAGTCTGCTGCGTCACGTTCTCGTGTCCTGGCTGCTGGCGGAAGACATAAAACCAGGTATTCGTACCAAAAGGATCGGTCATCATCGGCGTGCCTAAAGCATACGCAACCTGTTGTTGCGTCATACCAACACGCACTTTGGCGACATCCGTAGGTGTAAGATAGTTCCCCTGATTGATGTCAGGTTGGTAAACCACTCGCTCCAGAGTGGAACAGCCTGCGGTCAACATCAGGAGTACTGCTGCGGCAGCAGTCAGCGTTTTACAGCGCATAGTGATTGGGTTCCTTTTCGGGCCTGAGCAGTACGTGGCTCATATTAATATGCCGATGATAATAGACCTTTCATCACTTTAAAACCTTTTGCTGTCGGGTCTTACGGCGTTTTTGTTGTGAACTCAGACCTTCGGGAGATAAAAAAGTTTACGCCGCCAGCAGTTCTTTTGCGTTTGCCAGCGTATTACGCGTAACTTCACTTCCTCCCAACAGGCGGGCCAGTTCCTGTAAACGCGCACGTTTATCCAAAGGTTGCATATGGGTTTCGGTCATTGCCCCGTCTGTTTCTTTACTGACAAAGAAGTGCTGGTGACCGCACCCGGCTACCTGTGGCAGGTGAGTGACGCACATCACCTGAGTGGATTCGCCAAGCTGACGCAGGAGTTTACCGACCACGGCGGCGGTTGGGCCGCTGATGCCAACATCGACCTCGTCAAAAATTAGCGCCGGCGTTTCCATTTTGCGCGCGGTAATCACCTGAATAGCCAGCGCAATGCGCGACAGTTCACCGCCAGACGCGACTTTAGCGATAGGCTGCAGCGGCTGACCCGGGTTTGTCGTCACTTTAAACTCCACGCGATCGGCGCCGTCGTTGCTCAGATGATGCTCATCAAATTTCACGTCGATAGTAAACAGACCGTGCGGCATCGAAAGTAAATGCATACTTTCAGTGATCAACTGCCCCAGCTCCTGGGCGTAAAACTGACGCTGTTGATGCAGCGCTTGCGCCGTTTCCAGCGCTTGTTGGTGATGCTTATTAACCGCCAGCGTTAGCGTTTCCAGCGAATCGGCCTGATCGTCGAGCTGCTGCTGTTCTTCGAGCAGTGACTGATAAAGCTGCGGCAGCGCTTCCGGGCTGACGTGATGTTTTCGCGCCAGCGAAATTTGTTTAGCGATGCGCTGTTCAAGCTCAAACAGGCGATTGGGGTCTAAATCCAGACGCTCGCAATAGTGGCGTAATTCATCGCTGGCTTCGGTGAGTTGGATAGTGGCTTCTTCCAGCATATCCAGGATGCCGGAAAGCTTGCTGTCCATACCTACCAGCTCGCTAACCAGTTGTTTTGCGCTATATAACTGGCTTTGCAGGTTAACGTCTTCGCCGTCCGCGAGTAGCGCCAGAGCGTTCTGGCTGGTCGTAAGCAACTGCCCGCTGTTGGCCAGCCGTTTGTATTCTTCGTCAATTTGCTCGAATTCGCCGGCCTGCGGATTAAAGTCGTTCAACTCTTTTAACTGATATTGCAGCAGTTCCGCGCGCGCGGCGCGTTCCTGGCTTTGTTGCTGGTGATGGGCGAGATCGCGGCAGCTTTGATGCCATAATTGGTAGCGAGCAGCCATCTGCTGCGCTAAAGCGGCTTCGTTGGCATAGCTATCCAGCAGCGATTTTTGCTGTTCGGGTTTGGTAAGCTGCTGGTGCGCATGTTGACCATGAATTTGAATCAGCAACTGACCGAGCTCGCGCAATTGAGACAGGGGTACAGCGGTGCCGTTAATAAATCCCCGTGAGCGGCCATCGCTGCTGATAACGCGGCGAAGTAAGCATTCGCGCCCTTCTTCAAGCTGGTTTTCTTCCAGCCAGCGCAATGCCGCAGGCGTGTCTTTCAGCGCAAAGCGGGCACACAAATCGGCACGGGTCGCTCCGGTACGGACCATATCGGCCTCAGCGCGACCGCCCAGACACAGACCCAGGGCATCAATCGCAATAGATTTACCCGCGCCGGTTTCACCAGTAATGACGGTCATTCCGCTCTGAAAATCGATCTCAAGCTCACGAACGATAGCAAAATTGCTGATGGTCAGTTGCGCCAACATAGCTGTTTTCCTGTATGAAAAACCATGACTGTAATTAAATACAGTATAAACTGGTTTTTTATACAGTAAAGAGGCTAACGTAAAATTAGAATAGTTTTTTTGACCAACCGAGTTTTGTGCTTAATGTATTGAAATAGCTATAGTCTTTGGGATGTATCAGGTTGAGATGGTAGTCGCAGCGGCGAATCAGCACATCTTCTCCTTCCTGAATAGGCAGCGCTATCTGGCTGTCGCAGCTAATTTCCAGATCGCTACGGCGATGCGAAAAACGCAGACGAATCGTGCTACTGCTGTTAATGACTAACGGGCGCGCAGACAAGGTATGCGGGAACATCGGCACCAGGGTGATGGCATCCAGTGAAGGGGTCAGAATAGGGCCGCCTGCGGAGAGCGAATAGGCGGTGGATCCGGTCGGCGTAGAAATGATCAGACCATCAGATCGCTGTGAAAAAGCGAAGGTTTCATCAATATAAACCTCGAATTCGATCATATGCGCCACTTTTCCCGGATGCAGCACCACTTCATTAATGGCTGTGCTGATACGCTTCTGGCGGTCCTGTTGGCAGACCTGCGCTTCCAGCAGAAAACGTTTTTCGGAGATATAGCGTCCTTCCAGCACATCAGATAATTGTTGCAGGGCGTTGTCCGGATCGAGATCGGTCAGGAAACCAAGATTACCGCGGTTAATGCCAATCACATTGATGTCATAACGCGCCAGCGTACGCGCTGCGCCAAGCATATTGCCGTCGCCGCCCACGACTACCGCCAGATCCGCCTGTTGACCAATTTCCGCCAGCGTGCCGGTTGGCACATTTTTTAGCTGTAATTCGTGGGCGATTTGTTGCTCCACAATGACCTCATAACCCTGATCGCATAGCCAACGGTAGAGCATTTCATGTGTCGTGAGTGCGGTGGGATGACGCGGATGCCCCACAATGCCGATACACTTGAAATGATTATTCATTTTTCTGAGGTCCTTGTAGCGAAGATTGATGACAATGTGAGTACTTCCCTTGAAACCCTGAATCTGATCCCCATAATAAGCGAAGTTAGCGAGATGAATGCGAAAAAAACGCGGAGAAATTCATGAGTAGTAAAGAACAGAAAACGCCTGAGGGGCAAGCCCCGGAAGAAATTATCATGGATCAGCACGAAGAGGTTGAGGCAGTTGAACCAAACGATTCTGCTGAGCAGGTGGATCCGCGCGATGAAAAAATTGCGAATCTGGAAGTTCAGCTTGCAGAAGCCCAGACTCGCGAACGCGACACCGTGTTGCGTATCAAAGCGGAAATGGAAAACCTACGCCGTCGTACTGAACAGGATATCGAAAAAGCGCATAAATTCGCTCTCGAGAAGTTCGTCAACGAATTGCTGCCGGTAATCGATAGCCTGGATCGCGCGCTGGAAGTCGCAGACAAAGCCAATCCGGATATGGCGGCAATGGTCGAAGGGATTGAGCTGACGCTGAAGTCTATGCTGGATGTGGTGCGTAAATTCGGCGTGGAAGTGATTGCTGAGACCAACGTGCCGCTGGACCCGAACGTGCATCAGGCGATTGCGATGGTGGAGTCGGAAGAGGTTCCGGCAGGCAATGTGCTGGGTATTATGCAGAAAGGCTATACGCTGAACGGTCGTACCATTCGCGCGGCGATGGTGACTGTAGCCAAAGCGAAATAAGTCATGCTGGCAGGCCGCTTTCGGGCGGCCTGCTTGACGTCTAACTTAAAAAATCTTGTACTTCGAGCCATGGAGTGTCGAAGTCAGCTATTTGTTCGTACTCATCCATAGATAAAACAAATATATTATAGGCATCAGTGCTTTCATTGAGACTGGCTATCTGAAAGCCACGTTCGTTGAGCTGGCTTTGAATGCGCTCAAATATCTCATCGACGTAACGATCGCCTTTTTTGCAGACTTTGCCTATTTCATCATATCTGGTGAGTGCCAGTAGTCGCGTTTTTAGTTCATCTGTACTGGCAAAATCTTTTGTCAGGTCATAATAACGATTGGCCGCAAAAGTGGCGAGCAGACCTTCTTCACCCTCACCCTTGTAATCAATTTCTTCAATAACGCCTTCAGCACGTAGAACCTGCATGAATGCCTGTAACAACGCACGATTGTCTAAATCACCGCCGCTGCAATCAAGCACCTCCACCATCCCGTAGTCATCGTCCTCGTCGTCTTCAAAACTGGCAGGATCGCTGGCGAGGCGGGAGACGATATTGGGCCATAAATCTGGCGTTTCCTTTAAGAAAATGCTGGCCAGCTTTTTTAAATATTCAGCAAACGCCAGATCCCATTCAATAACGTAATCATCGTACATAGTATGGTTTTCCTTTCCATTAATAAGTTTTTATTGTGTCACTATGCCGGAGAGGAGATGAATGAATAAAATCTTAATTAACAAGGTAAACGGCAAACCATTGGCTGCCGTTTTAAGAAAGGAGGAGGGTTATTCAAGAATACTCTCGCGCAGCGGTTTTACCGGTACGACCTTCACCTGCTTAATCATATTTTCCTGTACGTCGAGAATATCGATATCGTACTGCTCAATGCGCACGCGCGTGCCAGCAACCGGAATTTCCTCCAGCGCCTCCAGAATCACCCCGTTGACGGTGCGCGCGTCATCTTCCGGCAGGTGCCAGTTAAACGCTTTATTGATTTCCCGGACGTTGGCGGTACCGTCAATAATGACCGAACCGTCGTTTTGCGGCGTGACCTCTTCCGCCAGTGTCGGCGACATCGATGTGGTGAAGTCGCCAACGATCTCCTCGAGAATATCTTCCACGGTGACCAGCCCCTGGATATCGCCATATTCGTTGACGACCAGTCCGACTTTCTTTTTATTGCGCTGAAATTTAATCAGTTGCGTACTGAGCGGCGTACCTTCCGGGACGTAATAGATTTCATCGGCGGCGCGCAGCATCATCTCTTTGGTGAACTCTTTTTTCTCGGCCATTAACCGCCAGGCTTCACGCACGCGCAGCATACTGATGGCGTCATCCAGCGAATCGCGATAGAGCACAATGCGTCCGTGCGGCGAGTGGGTGAGCTGCCGCTCGATAGACTTCCAGTCGTCATTGATATCGATCCCGATAATTTCATTACGCGGCACCATGATGTCATCCACGCTGACCTTTTCCAGATCGAGAACCGACAGCAGCATATCCTGATTGCGGCGAGAGATTTGCGAACGGGATTCATGCACGATAGTGCGTAATTCCTCTTTGCTTAACGACCCGCTGACCACGATGTCCGTTTTAATTCCCATCAGACGCATCAGCAGGCGGGTGATGGTGTTAAGTAACCACACCAGCGGCATCATCAGTATCTGTAACGGCGCCAGCAGGAAGCTGCTGGGATAGGCCACTTTTTCCGGATAGAGCGCGGCGATAGTTTTGGGCAGGACTTCGGCAAAAACTAACACGACAAACGTCAGTACCCCGGTGGCGATAGCCACGCCGGCATCGCCGTAAAGCCGCATACCCACAATCGTGCCGAGCGCCGAGGCAAGAATGTTGACCAGGTTATTGCCAATCAGCACCAGGCTTATCAGTCGGTCGGGTTTACGCAGTAATTTTTCTACCCGTTTTGCCGAGCGATTACCTTGCTTCGCCATATGGCGTAAACGGTAACGGTTTAGCGTCATCATTCCAGTTTCGGAACCGGAAAAATAGGCCGAGATGACCACCATGATGATTAATATGATAATCAGCGTGGTGGTGGAGATGTGTTCCAGGGGAAACTCCTTTAAAAGCTTAGCTTACAAATTGCTGTAATATGCGGCTACCAAAATAGGCCAGCGTCAGAATACCCGCGCCTGCGACGTTAAACCACACGACCCGACGACCCCGCCAGCCTTCATGGTAATGCCCCCACAGCAGAACGATATAGACAAACCATGCCACGATAGAGAGCACGGCTTTATCAATATTTTCAGTACTGAACAGGTTATGCATGTAAAACAGGCCGGTACACAGAGTAAGGGTCAGCAGTACGACGCCAATCTGCGTGATATGAAACATTTTGCGCTCAATGCTCATCAATGGCGGCATTTCATTACTAAACGCCAGCTTTTTGTTCTTCAACTGATAGTCGATCCACGCCAGTTGTAGCGCATACAGCGCGGCGATTATCAGCGTCGCGTAAGAGAAAAGCGACAGACCGATGTGCACCATCATGCCTGGGGTCGCTTCCAGATGCGTAATATATTCATTAGGCATGAACGTGGCGAAGGCCAGGTTAATCAGCGCAAAAGCATAGACAATGGGCAGAAGTAGCCAGCCGCGATTACGCGACGCGACAATGGTCATCACCGTGCAGATCATCAGGCTGACCAGCGAACCGACATTCAGCAGGCTCAGGTTTTGTCCACTGTCGCCGCCGGGCAGAATACGCGATTCCAGCGCGACAGCATGGCACACCAGCGCGATGACCGCAGAAAGAATAGCCATACGCCGCCAGCCGCTGTTTTTTTGCAACAGTCCGGGAACGATCAGCGCGAGGCTGAAGGAGTAGGCGACAAGGGCAAGTAAAGCAAAAACGGGCATAGTTGTGTCGACAGTTGACCAGTGAGAAAGAGAAGCAGTATAGCGTTACGTGACCGCAGCTCCAACCGTTGCATAACAACAAAGACGGCTTCATGGTATACTGTGGCGAAATTCTGTAACTGTGTCGCTGCGGCGACCAATCGTTTCCACCCCAGGCGAGAGACAATGTTTGATAATTTAACCGATCGTTTGTCGCGCACGCTGCGCAATATCAGTGGCCGTGGGCGCCTTACTGAAGACAACGTTAAAGAGACGCTGCGCGAAGTGCGCATGGCGCTGCTGGAGGCTGACGTTGCGCTGCCGGTAGTGCGTGAGTTCATCAATCGCGTAAAAAAGAAAGCGGTTGGTCATGAAGTTAACAAAAGCCTGACCCCAGGGCAGGAGTTCGTCAAGATTGTCCGTAGCGAACTGGTTGCGGCGATGGGCGAAGAGAACCAGACGCTGAATTTAGCTGCGCAGCCGCCAGCCGTAGTATTGATGGCAGGTCTGCAGGGGGCGGGTAAAACCACCAGCGTCGGTAAGCTGGGGAAATTCTTGCGCGAGAAGCACAAGAAGAAGGTGCTGGTCGTCTCTGCCGACGTCTATCGCCCGGCGGCGATCAAACAGCTCGAAACGCTGGCTGAGCAGGTTGGCGTGGATTTCTTCCCGTCTGATGTCGGCCAGAAACCGGTTGATATCGTCAACGCCGCGCTGAAAGAAGCGAAGCTCAAATTCTACGACGTGCTGCTGGTGGATACCGCCGGTCGTCTGCACGTTGACGAAGCGATGATGGACGAAATCAAACAGGTCCACGCTTCTATCAAGCCGGTAGAAACGCTGTTTGTCGTCGATGCGATGACCGGTCAGGATGCGGCGAATACCGCAAAAGCCTTTAACGAAGCGTTGCCGCTGACCGGCGTGGTGCTGACCAAAGTTGACGGCGACGCTCGTGGCGGCGCGGCGCTCTCTATTCGTCATATTACCGGTAAGCCGATTAAATTCCTCGGTGTCGGCGAGAAAACCGACGCGCTGGAGCCATTCCATCCGGATCGTATCGCCTCGCGTATTCTCGGCATGGGCGACGTACTGTCTCTTATCGAAGATATCGAAAGTAAAGTTGACCGCGCACAGGCTGAGAAGCTGGCGACCAAACTGAAGAAAGGCGACGGTTTCGACCTGAACGACTTCCTGGAACAGCTCAAACAGATGAAAAACATGGGCGGTATGGCCAGTCTGATGGGCAAATTACCGGGCATGGGGCAGATTCCGGACAACGTCAAATCGCAGATGGACGACAAGGTGCTGGTGCGTATGGAGGCGATCATCAATTCGATGACGCTGAAAGAACGCGCGAAGCCGGAAATAATCAAAGGTTCCCGCAAGCGTCGTATCGCGCAGGGCTGTGGGATGCAGGTGCAGGACGTTAACCGCCTTCTGAAACAGTTCGACGACATGCAGCGCATGATGAAGAAAATGAAGAAGGGCGGGATGGCGAAGATGATGCGGAGTATGAAGGGGATGATGCCGCCAGGCTTCCCTGGCCGCTAATTTCCCGGCCTGGCTCACTTGCTATTTCGGCACCGGGGTGTGCTCGCCATCCTTACGTACTGCGTGTACGCTGCGGTGGCTGCGCGCACGCCGGCACCGAACTGGCTGCAACGGTCACGCCCTGGAATCAAGCTTCATCACATGTTGATTGCTTTTTTCCCAGAAATCAGTAAAATTTTCGGGCTTTTAATATGACGCCGGGCTCCGTTCCTCGATGGGGCCCGGTTGTTTTATTCACACAAGAGGATGTTATGGTAACTATTCGTTTAGCTCGTCACGGCGCTAAAAAGCGTCCGTTCTACCAGGTTGTTGTCACCGACAGCCGTAATGCACGCAACGGTCGCTTCATTGAGCGCGTTGGTTTCTTCAACCCAATCGCTAGCGAAAAAGAAGAAGGCACCCGCCTGGATCTGGATCGCATCGCTCACTGGGTTGGCCAGGGCGCAACCATTTCCGATCGCGTTGCGGCGCTGATCAAAGAAGTAAAAAAAGCAGCTTAATCTGTCACGGTGGTCATGATGAGCAAGCAACTCGCCGCACAAGTACCCGCTGAACCGGTTGTACTGGGGAAAATGGGTTCTTCATACGGTATCCGTGGTTGGCTCAGAGTGTTTTCCTCCACTGAAGACGCCGAAAGCATTTTTGACTATCAGCCCTGGTTTATCCAGAAGGCGGGTCAGTGGCAGCAGGTACAGCTGGAAAGCTGGAAGCACCACAATCAGGATCTGATCATCAAACTGAAAGGCGTTGACGATCGAGATGCCGCGAATCTTCTGACCAATTGCGAAATTGTCGTGGATTCCTCGCAACTTCCTGCGCTTGAGGAGGGAGACTACTACTGGAAAGACCTGATGGGTTGCCAGGTAGTCACCGCTGAAGGCTACGATCTCGGTAAAGTTATCGACATGATGGAAACCGGGTCGAATGACGTTCTCGTCATTAAGGCGAACCTGAAAGATGCATTTGGTATCAAGGAACGACTAGTACCGTTCCTCGATGGGCAGGTTATCAAGAAAGTCGATCTCGCTACTCGTACTATCGAAGTAGACTGGGATCCTGGTTTTTAAACCACCGGATAAACGGTAATAAATGGCGTTATGGGGATTGGCTTGTGTTTATTGGCATCGTTAGCCTGTTTCCTGAAATGTTCCGCGCAATTACCGATTACGGGGTAACTGGCCGGGCAGTAAAAAAAGGCCTGCTGAACATCCAAAGCTGGAGTCCTCGCGACTTCGCGCATGACCGGCACCGTACCGTGGACGACCGTCCTTACGGCGGCGGACCGGGGATGTTAATGATGGTGCAACCCTTGCGGGACGCCATTCATGCAGCAAAAGCCGCGGCAGGTGAAGGCGCTAAAGTGATTTATCTGTCGCCTCAGGGACGCAAGCTTGATCAAGCGGGCGTTAGCGAGCTGGCCACGAATCAGAAACTCATTCTGGTGTGTGGTCGCTACGAAGGCGTAGATGAGCGCGTAATTCAGGCCGAAATTGACGAAGAATGGTCAATTGGCGATTACGTTCTCAGCGGTGGCGAACTACCGGCAATGACGCTGATTGACTCCGTCGCCCGGTTTATACCGGGGGTTCTGGGGCATGAGGCATCAGCAATCGAAGATTCGTTTGCTGATGGGTTGCTGGATTGTCCGCACTATACGCGCCCTGAAGTGTTAGAGGGGATGGAAGTACCGCCAGTATTGCTGTCGGGAAACCATGCTGAGATACGTCGCTGGCGTTTGAAACAGTCGCTGGGCCGAACCTGGCTTAGAAGACCTGAACTTCTGGAAAACCTGGCTCTGACTGAAGAGCAAGCAAGGTTGCTGGCGGAGTTCAAAACAGAACACGCACAACAGCAGCATAAACATGATGGGATGGCATAGGCCCCCGAATATCAGTTTACCCAGGATAAGAGATTAAATTATGAGCAACATTATTAAGCAACTTGAACAAGAGCAGATGAAGCAGAACGTACCTTCCTTCCGTCCGGGCGATACCGTGGAAGTGAAAGTATGGGTTGTTGAAGGTACCAAGAAACGTCTGCAGGCATTCGAGGGCGTGGTTATCGCTATTCGTAACCGCGGTCTGCACTCTGCATTCACTGTTCGTAAAATTTCCAACGGCGAAGGCGTTGAGCGTGTCTTCCAGACTCACTCTCCGGTAGTTGACAGCATTGCTGTTAAACGTCGTGGTGCTGTTCGTAAAGCTAAACTGTACTACCTGCGTGAGCGTACTGGTAAAGCAGCTCGTATCAAAGAGCGTCTTAACTAAGAACGCGCTTTCGCAACATCCGAAAGCTTGTAGAAAAGAAGGGGCTGGCATTACGCTGGCCCCTTTTTTTATGGGTTGCTCCACGCCATAGACGGTTGCATGATTAAGCTGGGTCTGTGGTATCAACGCTGAGTCAGAAACGGCCTGGCCCGTTCCTTAGTTTAGCGAGCGTTCCGCACGCCGGTGTTTAGCCTGATACATATTTCGATCGGCCAGTTCTTGTAGTTTTTCGGCAGTGGCATGTTCCCATGTCAGCGCAAAGCCAATACTCAGGGTCATCGTTATTCGCTGGCCGTTATGCAGTTCAAAAGGTCGATTAAACGCCTGGGATAGTGCTGCGCAAATACGTTGTACTTCATACTCCGAATGTACACCGTAAAGCACCATCGCAAATTCATCGCCGCCGAGTCGGTAAGTCTGATAACGGCTACCACCGAATTCCGCTAATCTTTTGGCAACCTCTATAAGTACGCGGTCGCCTGCCGCATGTCCCCAGGTATCATTAATATATTTAAAGTTATCGCCATCCAGAAATAACAATGCCGAACTGCTACGAGCGGAATTGTCCTTCATCAGCGCGTTAATACAGCTGCGAAATGCCGCGCGATTGGCAAGCCCCGTCAGCGGATCGTGCAACGCGGTACGCAGTAATTGTGCATTTTTAGCCTGAAGCCGTAGCTGCCATTCTTCCATCTCATCCAGAAGGCTATTGAAATCCTGCGCAAACAGGTGAAATTCCGCAATACGCTCATCAGGTACCCGGCGTGAAAAATTTCGGTTAGTGCGAACGTCGTGTACAATTTCAGTAATATTTTGTAGCGCATCCACAACGCCATTGTGTAAATAACGCGTGAGTAGCAGGGCAATGCCGGATGCTAGCAGAATACATCCTGTCAGCACTGCCAGCGATAGCCAGATAAAATGACCAATAAGGCTGTCGCGGGCGACAAGCCGTACTTCGCCGATAGCCCTGCCGTTGTGCCAGACGGGTTGCGATACCGGCAATGGAAAAAGCCAGTGGCTAATTAAGCCGATGAGCTTATCGTCTGCGGCTCGCGCATCATATCGCCATGAGGCGATAGTACGGCCATTTTTATCGCGGACCTCCGCCGCTGAAAATTGTCCCTGGCGTCCCAGTGTGGCGAGCGTTTCCGCTGCGGCCGCGCTATCGGAAAATACCAGTGCCGCTTCAAGGCTATGGGCCATTGTGGCGGCGGTCAAATCGAGATTCTTTTGCGCATACTGTTTGAGCGTAAGGACAGACGCAACGCAAATTAATAGCCAGATCAATGTCATTGTAAGCAGCACGCTGATTATACTAATCCGCCGTAGTGTGCGTTTAAATGTTGGTCTGGACAGAGAAAATTCCTTATTCATGCTTTTGATTCCGTGCAAGCATTAATACTTCTGGATTCACTCTCACGCCGCTATGCGAGAGGGAGTCCAGGTTGACGGAAAATTTGACTTCATCATTGTTAATGATCAGACAAAATGCGCTGCCAATAATACATTCGGTATTTTGCTCGGCAATTAATAACAAGGCATTAACTGGATAATGACGCGTTAACTCCACCTGATAAGCTGGCGATTCATTGCCAAAGTAAAAACCATCACAGCGGGCGCTCAGGGCTTCTTGTGTGGTACGGATGACAAGCGGTTGATAAGGGAAAGCCCAGTTAGCCTCTTCGCTAAGTACCCTGACAAAACGCGCAGATGAAAATATGCATAGCCTTGGCGGCCCGGATAACGCTGGCCAGTGTGTATAACTGACGATACCGGAGACAATGGCGCGTACGGATTTCTCTTCTTCCGTGACACATTGAGCATACAGAGGCAAGCTTGCTAATAATAGCGATAACAGAAGGATAAATCGGTGAGAAAAACGCATTAACAAGTCCCCACCATCTTCAGTCGTAAAACATTAAAATACATCCGTGATTGTTTGTAGCAAAATAACATTATTTTGCCATATCGTCATTATGTCTTATTGATAATATGAATAATTTAAGTGGCATCCCTGATATTAAATTCTTGTGATAATGGTATTAATCACCCTATATCAGAAAGTAAAATTATGCGTGCGGAGAAAAAATAATCAAAAAATAGCGAGCATCGCTCATTTTACCGCTTTTCTGAAGCTGGGAATAAAATAATTCACTTGTTGTGTAAAGTTTTTGATACGAAATTGAGAGGTTTAATCGACGATTTAGCACGGTGTAAAGTTTATTTTACGTAATATGGATTGAAATCTTTACTTTTTGTGGTATGGTTTAAACATCCTCGTGGAGGATCAACTATCGCAAACAAGAAAAGACAGGATCGCCATCATGCAAAAAGACGCGCTGAATAACGTACGTATCACCGATGAACAGGTATTAATGACGCCGGAGCAGCTTAAAGCGGCCTTTCCGTTGAGCCTGGCGCAGGAAGCGCAGATAGCGCAGTCCCGGGGAATCATTTCTGACATTATTGCCGGGCGCGATCCGCGTCTGTTGGTGGTATGCGGTCCTTGTTCTATTCACGATCCTGAAACCGCTCTGGAATATGCCCGTCGATTTAAAGCCCTTGCCGCAGAGGTCAGCGATAGCCTCTATCTGGTAATGCGCGTCTATTTTGAAAAGCCGCGGACTACCGTCGGCTGGAAAGGGCTGATTAACGATCCTCACATGGATGGCTCATTTGATGTGGAAGCCGGGTTGAAAATAGCGCGTCAGCTACTGGTGGAACTGGTGAATATGGGGTTGCCATTGGCGACCGAAGCGTTGGATCCGAACAGCCCGCAATACCTGGGCGATCTGTTTAGCTGGTCGGCGATAGGCGCGCGCACAACCGAATCGCAAACCCACCGCGAAATGGCGTCTGGTCTTTCTATGCCGGTCGGCTTTAAAAACGGCACGGATGGCAGCCTGGCGACAGCGATTAACGCCATGCGCGCCGCTGCGCAACCTCATCGTTTTGTTGGCATTAACCAGGCCGGTCAGGTTGCGTTATTGCAAACCCAGGGAAATCCGCATGGCCATGTGATTCTGCGTGGCGGCAAAGCGCCAAACTATAGCCCGGCAGATGTCGCTCAGTGTGAAAAAGAGATGGAACAGGCGGGGCTACGTCCTTCGCTGATGGTAGATTGCAGTCATGGTAACTCCAATAAAGATTATCGCCGCCAGCCAGCCGTTGCCGAATCTGTGGTTGCGCAGATTAAAGATGGCAATCGTTCAATCATTGGCTTAATGATTGAAAGTAATATTCATGAGGGTAATCAGTCTTCCGAACAGCCGCGCAGCGAAATGAAGTATGGCGTTTCCGTCACCGATGCTTGTATTAGCTGGGAGATGACCGATGCCCTGTTACGTGAAATTCATAAAGATTTGAGCGGCCAGCTGGCGGTGCGCGTCGCATAAGAGGTTGTTATGGTTGCTGAATTGACCGCGTTACGCGATCAAATAGATGATGTCGATAAAGCGTTGTTGAATTTACTGGCTAAGCGCCTGGAACTGGTTGCCAAAGTCGGCGAGGTGAAAAGCCGTTTTGGCCTGCCTATTTACGTGCCGGAGCGTGAGGCCTCTATACTGGCTTCACGACGGGCGGAAGCAGAAGCGATCGGTGTCCCGCCCGATCTCATTGAAGATGTCCTGCGCCGGGTAATGCGTGAATCTTACTCCAGCGAAAATGATAAGGGGTTCAAAACGCTTTGTCCTTCTCTGCGTCCGGTCGTCATTGTGGGCGGCGGCGGACAGATGGGGCGTCTGTTTGAAAAAATGCTCACGCTGTCGGGCTATCAGGTCCGTATTCTGGAACAACAGGACTGGCCGCGCGCCAGGGACATTGTCGCCGATGCCGGAATGGTGATCGTCAGCGTGCCGATTCATGTTACTGAACAGGTCATAGCGCAACTGCCGCCCCTGCCGTCCGACTGTATTCTGGTCGATCTGGCATCGGTGAAAAGCGGTCCGTTACAGGCAATGTTGGCGGCCCATGATGGCCCCGTGCTGGGCTTGCACCCGATGTTTGGCCCGGACAGCGGGAGCCTGGCGAAGCAGGTGGTGGTCTGGTGTGATGGGCGTCAACCGGAAGCGTATCAGTGGTTCCTTGAGCAAATCCAGGTGTGGGGCGCGCGGTTGCACCGAATTAGCGCTGTCGAGCACGATCAGAACATGGCTTTTATCCAGGCGCTGCGCCACTTTGCTACCTTCGCTTATGGGCTGCATCTGGCGGAAGAGAACGTCCAGCTTGAGCAGCTTCTGGCGCTATCATCGCCGATTTATCGACTGGAGCTGGCGATGGTCGGGCGTCTGTTCGCCCAGGGCCCGCAGCTGTATGCAGACATTATTATGTCGTCGGAGCGCAATCTGGCGCTTATCAAGCGTTACTATAAACGTTTTGGCGATGCGATCGGGTTACTGGAACAGGGTGATAAGCAGGCTTTTATCGACAGTTTTCGCAAAGTTGAACACTGGTTTGGCGATTATGCCAGACGCTTCCAGAATGAAAGCCGTGTGTTATTACGTCAGGCGAATGACAGCCGACCATAATGATGACATCTATACTAAAAGCCAGCTTTGCTGGCTTTTTTCGTTTAAGGAACCGTTATGACTACGCCGCACCTTTTATTTGATTATGTCGGACATTTACCAGAATGCCCCACATGGAGCGAGGATGAAAGCGCGCTGTATTGGACCGATATCCTGGAACAGGAGATCCATCGTTACCATCCGGCGAGTGGGACGCATAGCGTGCTGGCGTTTCCGGAAGAGGTAGGCTGTTTTGCCTTGCGTGAGCAGGGCGGATTTATTGTGGCCATGCGTCATGCTATTTGGCTGGCCGATAAAAATGGATTATTGCAGCGTAAGGTTTGCGACAATCCCTCTAATACGAAACTGGCGCGTTTCAACGATGGCGGCACTGATGGCGATGGCCGTTTTTATGCCGGAACGTTCTGGGCGCCGGGTGACTATAATGGCGCGTTGCTGATGCGGATCGATCATGACCTGACGGCAAAAGTGATCCAGTGCGGTATCCAGGGACACAACGGCCTGGCGTTCAGCCCGAACAACCAGTGGATGTATACTTCCGATACGCCGAATGGCGTGATATACCGCACGTTACTTGATAAGCATGGCGAACCGGGCAAGCGTGAACTTTTTCGCCATTTTGGCGAAGGAGAAGGACTTCCCGACGGCGCGGCGATGGATAGCGAAGGGTGCTACTGGAGCGCGATGTTTGACGGCTGGCGCGTGGCGCGTTTCTCACCGCAAGGAGAGCAGCTGGAAGAGTACCGGTTGCCGGTACGTTGTCCGACGATGGTTTGCTTTGGCGGCGCAGATATGAAAACGCTGTTTATTACAACTACCAGAGAAAATATGTCTGCTCAGGAAGTGGCGGATTATCCGCTCTCCGGCGCCATCTTCACCCTGCAGGTAGCCGTCGCAGGGATGAAGAAAAGCCGTTTTATTGAACGTCAGGCAGGTTCTACCGGCACGACGTTTTCGCTGGGATAGCAGCCAAGCACTTTCATTGAGCGCGTGATCTCGCCCAGCTCTTTTAGCGCGCTTTGCATTACCTGCGACTCCAGGTTCGCCTGAATATCGAGATAAAACATCTCTTCCCACGGATTGCCGTGAATGGGGCGCGACTCCAGTTTCGTCATGATGAGATTGTGGTTACGCAGCACCAGCAGCGCTTCGACCAGCGCGCCAGCTTGCTGCCCGGTGGCGATTAACAGAGTGGTTTTTGCCGGAACCTGATCGGAAACGTTGATGGCTTTGCGCGCCAGTACCAGAAAGCGGGTGATATTCTGCGTCTGGTTTGCGGCGATGCGTTCCAGCACCTGTAAACCGTGCAACATGCCGCCTGCCTCGCTGCCGAGCGCCGCGACGCGCGGAGAGTTTGCCTGCGCGACTTTTTCCATCGCTGCCGACGTACTCTCGGTATAGTCGATTTTCCAGTGCGGATAGCGGCTCAAAAATTTACTGCACTGCTGAAACGGCTGCGGATGGCTGTACACCGTTTCGATGGTATTCAGATCCGTAGCGCCGGAAACCAGCACGCAGTGATCGATAGTGACGGTCATCTCACCGACAATCGACAGACTGGTGTGTTGCAATAAGTCGTACACATCGTTGATAGCGCCGGAGCTGGTGTTCTCTATCGGAACCACGGCGTAATCGGCCTGGCCGGTTTCGACCTGATGAAAAATATCGGTGAATTTTGCGCAACCGCTCTCAATAAATTGCTCAAAATGGCGTGCAGCATACTGGCGCGCCGCGAGATGAGAATAGGAGCCTTTCGGCCCAAGAAACGCAATACGTGCCGAATGAGGGTGAGTATTATTCAGATGTTGTTGCAGCAGCGCCTGCTGAGTAAGCACGGAGTCTTCAATGATAAGCTGGAACAGACGGGTAATGTAGTGTGCGTCGAGATGGTGGGCTTTACCGAGATGGATGAGTCTGTCCAGCAGCGCGCGTTCACGATCGATATCCCGAACCGGACGATGCGACAGTAGTTTTGCTTGTCCCACTTCAATCGCCAGCGCGCGTCGTTTTGCCATTAAGGCCAGTAACTCTTCGTCTAAAGCGCTGATTTTATCTCGCAGCGCCAGTAATGGGTTTTCCGATGTCATAGTGTTGCCTTTTTTGTTATCAATAAAAAAGGCCTCCCGGTGGGGGAGGCCTTCTTGTTCGTCTTCGCATTCTTTATCACATGACGAAACGCCTCCCGGTCAGGGGAAGATAAAAAAGAATGCGAAGAAAAACCGGGTGAGCTTCATAACTGTTTCCTTTGTGTACGTAAGTACAGTACCCGTACTGTTTTAATCCTGTCAACAAAAAACGCGCCCGAAGGCGCGTTGGCGATACACTCAATGTAAGGGACTACTCTTCTTCTGCTTCGACGAAGCTGGCATCTTTCACCGATGCGGTGGCACGACGGGCTTCGCCTTTGTGCTGCACTTTATTGAGCTGCCGTTCCAGCTTGTTGATCAATTCATTAATAGCGGTGTACATATCTTCGTGTTTTGCGCTGGCGACCAGATGTCCGTTCGGTGTATTAATGGTGGCGTCAGCAATAAAGCCCTGTGGCTCTTTAGACAGAATGATATGAGGATTAATCAGGTGAGTTTGCCATTTTTCCAGTTTGGCGAGACGGTCTGCGACATGTTGGCGGATTGCCGGAGTAATTTCCATTTGTTTACTGGTAATGTTCATTGTCATAAATTTTACCTCTTGTCTTTCCCGTCTTGGTGATTCCAGCATACCGTTCTTAATGTCAAAATGTGTGATGTAAATCACATTATTTTGTCACTTTTTGTCAAGGCGAACTTTTTGTGAGGCATCGCAGGAAGAAGCGATCTTTTACTTGAGGAATGGCTGAAAGCAGGCCATATTTGACTGGATGCGTTGCAGTGAAATCATTTCTGTTGCATCAGATATCGAATAAAAAAACGGCAGCCGGAAGGCTGCCGTTTTGCTTGTTGGTATTGCTTCAGGTGTTTTTGCTGTTAGCGGCAATAATTTTCGCGACTTTGTCAGCCTGCGCATTCAGCTGCATCTGACGATAGGCGTTTTCCATCAGCGGCAACGCATCGCGCGTGGCCTGCGTATCAGGATAATTGCGTAGCATACCTTCTACCCGGTTTACGACCGCAACCCATGCGCCGCGCGCGGTATAGTACTCTGCGACGGAATATTCATATTTCGCCAGACGGTCTTTCAGGAATACCAGACGCTTAGTGGCGTCGGTGGTGTACTGGCTATTAGGATAGCTGCGTACCAGTTTCGAAAAGTCATTGAACGCCGCCCGCGCATGTTGCGGATCGCGATCGCTGCGATCGACGCCAAAGAAACCCTGCAGCGCGCTATCATCCAGCGCCATGTTCGTCAGGCCGCGCATGTACATGACATAGTCAATATTAGGGTGCGTTGGATTAAGACGCATAAAACGATCGATGGCGGCCTGCGCTAGCGGCAAATCGGCGTTTTTGTAATAGGCGTAGATAAGATCCAACTGCACCTGCTGAGAATACGGTCCGAATGGATAACGATTATCTAACGCTTCCAATTGCGTTATTGCCTGTTTCCAGTTACCGTCCTGCAGCTTTTGCTGAGCAGTCGCGTAGATTTCATTCGGCGGATTATCGGGCACCTCTTCCTTTGAACCCGAGCAACCCGCCAGAAACAGGCTCAACGTGGCTGCTGCCACCAGATATTTCATGCGCGTCATGACGTTTTGACTTTCCTCAAAATGTTTTACGGGAGATTCTCTGTTCCTGCTCCCGGTTAAGACCAGCTACAATAGCACACTATATTAAACGGCAAAGCCGTAAAACCCAACGTTAAACGAAGAAGCTGTATATGGCACAACGAGTACAACTCACCGCAACGGTCTCCGAAAACCAACTCGGTCAACGCTTAGATCAGGCTTTGGCCGAAATGTTCCCGGATTATTCACGTTCGCGTATAAAAGAATGGATTTTGAATCAGCGCGTGTTGGTCAATGGTCAACTTTGCGATAAGCCAAAAGAAAAAGTGTTAGGCGGCGAGCGGGTGGCTATTGATGCGGAGATCGACGAAGAGATTCGTTTTGAAGCGCAGGATATCCCGTTAGATATTGTTTATGAAGATGACGATATTCTGGTTATCAACAAACCACGCGATCTGGTGGTACATCCTGGCGCGGGTAACCCGGACGGTACGGTACTGAACGCGTTGCTACATTATTATCCGCCGATTGCGGATGTCCCGCGCGCGGGCATTGTGCATCGTCTGGATAAGGACACGACGGGGCTGATGGTGGTGGCCAAAACCGTTCCGGCGCAAACGCGCCTGGTGGAGTCTTTGCAGCTGCGCGAGATCACCCGCGAATATGAAGCGGTCGCGATCGGACATATGACGGCGGGAGGAACGGTGAATGAACCCATCAGTCGTCACCCGACCAAACGTACCCATATGTCGGTGCATCCTATGGGCAAACCGGCGGTGACCCACTACCGCATTATGGAACATTTCCGTGTGCACACGCGTCTTAGGTTGCGTCTGGAGACCGGGCGTACGCACCAGATCCGCGTGCATATGGCGCATATTACGCATCCGTTAGTGGGCGATCAGGTCTACGGTGGTCGTCCACGTCCACCGAAAGGCGCATCGGAAGAATTTATTTCCACGCTGCGTAAGTTTGACCGCCAGGCGCTGCATGCAACGATGCTGCGTCTCTACCATCCTGTATCGGGTATCGAAATGGAGTGGCACGCGCCGATTCCACAAGATATGGTGGACCTTATCGATGCGATGCGCGCCGATTTCGAAGATCATAAAGATGATGTGGACTGGTTATGAATGCACTGATTGTCCCGCAGTGGCCGCTGCCGAAAGGCGTCGCAGCCTGTAGTTCTACCCGTATTGGCGGGGTGAGTTTACCGCCTTACGACTCGCTGAATCTGGGCGCGCATTGCGGCGATAACCCGGAGCATGTTGAAGAGAACCGCAAGCGTCTGTTCGCGGCGGGCAATCTGCCTTCGAAACCTGTCTGGCTTGAACAGGTTCACGGTAAAAATGTATTGAGGCTTACCGGAGAACCTTATGCCTCCAAACGTGCGGATGCGTCTTACAGCAATACGCCAGGAACCGTCTGCGCGGTAATGACGGCAGACTGCCTGCCTGTGCTATTCTGTAACCGTGAGGGGACAGAAGTGGCGGCGGCTCATGCGGGCTGGCGCGGATTATGTGAAGGCGTACTGGAGGAAACTGTCACCTGCTTTGCTGACAAACCAGAAAATATCATCGCCTGGTTAGGTCCGGCGATTGGCCCGGCCGCGTTTGAAGTGGGGCCGGAAGTGCGTGACGCATTTTTAGCAAAAGATGCGCAAGCCGATAGCGCATTTTTGCCGCACGGGGAAAAATTTCTGGCGGATATTTATCAGCTTGCACGCCAACGTCTGGCGAATACCGGCGTTGAACATGTCTATGGCGGGGATCGCTGCACCTTTAGCGAAAGTGAGACTTTCTTCTCTTATCGTCGCGACAAGACGACAGGTCGTATGGCAAGTTTTATTTGGCTGATATAACCTAAAGAATCAAGACGATCCGGTACGGGTAACTTTCTTTTCACATAATTCAGGTCATTCACCTTGAATAATTGAGGGATGACCTCATTTAATCTCCAGTAGCAATTTTGACCTGTTATGGGAGGAGTTATGCGTCTGGATCGTCTTACTAACAAATTCCAGCTTGCTCTTGCCGATGCCCAGTCGCTCGCGCTGGGGCACGACAACCAATTCATCGAACCTCTTCATTTAATGAGCGCCTTGCTGAACCAGGAAGGGGGATCGATACGTCCTTTATTAACCTCCGCCGGCATTAATGCTGGCCAGTTGCGCACTGCTATCGATCAGGCGCTGAGCCGTTTACCGCAGGTGGAAGGCACCGGCGGCGACGTACAGCCTTCTTCGGAACTGGTACGCGTACTGAACCTTTGCGACAAGCTGGCGCAAAAACGGGGGGACAATTTTATTTCGTCAGAGCTGTTTGTTCTGGCGGCGCTTGAGTCTCGCGGCACGTTAACCGATCTGCTGAAATCAGCCGGTGCGACTACGGCCAATATCACTCAGGCAATTGAACAGATGCGCGGAGGTGAAAGCGTGAACGATCAAGGGGCTGAAGACCAACGTCAGGCCTTGAAAAAATATACCGTCGATCTGACCGAGCGGGCTGAACAAGGTAAGCTTGACCCGGTAATTGGTCGTGATGAAGAAATTCGCCGTACCATTCAGGTATTGCAACGTCGTACTAAAAACAACCCGGTGTTAATCGGTGAGCCAGGCGTAGGTAAAACCGCCATTGTTGAAGGGCTGGCGCAACGTATTATCAACGGTGAAGTACCGGAAGGCCTGAAAGGCCGTCGCGTGCTGGCGCTGGATATGGGCGCGCTGGTGGCCGGGGCGAAATATCGCGGCGAATTTGAAGAGCGTCTGAAAGGCGTGCTGAACGACCTCGCAAAACAGGAAGGCAACGTCATCCTGTTTATCGACGAGCTGCACACCATGGTTGGCGCAGGTAAGGCTGATGGCGCAATGGACGCCGGGAATATGCTGAAACCGGCGCTGGCGCGTGGTGAACTGCACTGTGTGGGTGCCACCACGCTGGATGAATACCGTCAGTACATTGAAAAAGACGCGGCGCTGGAACGTCGTTTTCAAAAAGTGTTTGTCGCAGAACCTTCAGTGGAAGACACCATCGCTATTCTGCGTGGCCTGAAAGAACGTTACGAGCTGCACCACCATGTGCAGATCACTGACCCGGCGATTGTGGCGGCGGCAACATTATCTCACCGCTATATCGCCGACCGTCAGTTGCCGGATAAAGCTATCGACCTCATCGATGAAGCGGCATCCAGCATTCGTATGCAGATTGACTCTAAGCCGGAGGAGCTGGACAGACTCGACCGCCGCATTATTCAGCTCAAACTGGAACAGCAGGCGTTGATGAAAGAGTCTGACGAGGCGAGTAAAAAACGTCTCGATATGCTCAACGAAGAACTGGACGACAAAGAGCGCCAGTATTCTGAGCTGGAAGAAGAGTGGAAAGCGGAAAAAGCGTCGCTCTCTGGTACGCAAACTATTAAAGCGGAGCTGGAGCAGGCGAAGATTGCCATCGAGCAGGCGCGTCGCGTTGGCGACCTGGCGCGAATGTCTGAATTGCAGTACGGCAAAATTCCGGAGCTGGAAAAACAGTTGGAAGCCGCGACCCAGTCGGAAGGTAAAACCATGCGTCTGTTACGTAACAAAGTAACGGATGCGGAAATTGCCGAAGTGCTGGCGCGCTGGACCGGTATTCCGGTTGCCAGAATGCTGGAAGGCGAACGTGAAAAACTGTTGCGTATGGAACAAGAGTTACACAGCCGTGTGATCGGGCAGAATGAAGCCGTTGAAGCAGTATCGAACGCCATACGTCGTAGCCGCGCGGGGCTGTCCGATCCGAACCGTCCGATTGGTTCCTTCCTGTTCCTTGGGCCGACGGGGGTCGGTAAAACCGAACTGTGTAAAGCGCTGGCTAACTTTATGTTCGACAGCGACGACGCGATGGTGCGTATCGACATGTCTGAGTTTATGGAGAAACACTCCGTGTCTCGTTTGGTCGGGGCGCCTCCGGGATATGTCGGCTATGAAGAAGGCGGTTATTTGACGGAAGCGGTACGCCGTCGTCCTTATTCCGTCATCTTGTTGGATGAAGTAGAAAAAGCGCATCCGGATGTATTCAACATTCTGTTGCAGGTGCTGGACGACGGTCGGCTGACTGACGGGCAGGGGAGAACGGTCGACTTCCGTAATACGGTGGTCATTATGACTTCTAACCTCGGTTCCGATCTCATTCAGGAGCGCTTTGGCGAACTGGATTACGGTCGAATGAAAGAGATGGTGCTGGGTGTGGTTAGCCAAAACTTCCGTCCGGAATTTATCAACCGTATTGATGAAGTTGTGGTATTCCATCCGTTAGGTGAGCAACACATCGCTTCTATTGCTCAGATCCAGCTGCAGCGTCTGTACAAACGTCTGGAAGAACGTGGTTATGAAATCCATATCTCCGATGAGGCGCTGAAACTGTTGAGCGCCAACGGTTACGATCCGGTCTACGGGGCGCGTCCGTTAAAACGTGCTATTCAACAGCAGATCGAAAACCCACTGGCGCAGCAAATCCTGTCTGGTGAACTGGTTCCTGGCAAAGTGATTCGCCTTGAAGCCAATGATGATCGTATTGTGGCAGTGCAGTAAGTCACAAATTTGAATAAAACGGGCCCTGACGGGCTCGTTTTTGTTTAAAAACCAGGCGAAAATAGGCTTTTGGTTCAAATGTTGTTTGAAAAGTGAACGGTTGAGCTTTTTTTTGCATTTAGGTCTTGTCAGGCTCTAATAACTCCCTATAATGCGCCACCACTGACACGGAACAACGGCATACAGGCCGCCGGGTCAGAAAAGCTTCATTAAGAGGTCTGTGAGGAAAGCGAAAATAAAGGCTTGACTCAAAAAGAGGAAAGCGTAATATACGCCACCTCGCGACGGTGAGCTGAAAGCCGCGTTGCACTGCTCTTTAACAATTTATCAGACAATCTGTGTGGGCACTCGAAGATACGGCTTCTTAACGTCGCAAGACGAAAAATGAATACCAAGTCTCAAGAGTGAACACGTAATTCATTACGAAGTTTAATTCATTGAGCATCAAACTTTTAAATTGAAGAGTTTGATCATGGCTCAGATTGAACGCTGGCGGCAGGCCT
>NZ_JAGERQ010000005.1:0-350852 GCF_017572645.1 Salmonella sp. 32100201201700099SM
TCGGTATCCACTCGTCTTCACGTCCGGCAGCGGTATCGGTATAGCGCGGATCTATCACGATCATGCGCGCATTTGAGCGTTCACGCGCTTGCTCCAGAAACCAGGTAATGCCGCCGCCGCTCATGCGGGTTTCGCCAGGGTTATTACCAAACAACACCACCAGCTTACTGTTTTCAATGTCGGATGGACTATTGCCATCCGCCCAGCCGCCATAGGTGTAGTTCAGACCCGCTGCGATTTGCGCGGAAGAGTAATCACCGTAGTGGTTAAGATAACCGCCGCAGCAGTTCATCAGACGAGCGACCAGCGTTTTTCCCGGCGGCCATGAACGTGTCAAAGTGCCGCCCAGCGTTCCCGTGCCATAGTTCAGATAAATGGACTCGTTGCCATACTCTTTGATAAGACGCTGCATATTGGTGGCAATGATATCGTAGGCTTCGTCCCAGCTAATACGCTCAAATTTACCTTCGCCGCGTTTTCCCACTCTTTTCATCGGATACTTAATGCGATCCGGGCTATAAACGCGCCAGCGACTGGAACGCCCGCGCAGGCAGGCGCGAACCTGATGCAGGCCATCGTAATCATCGTTTCCGGTATTATCCGTTTCTACATATTTGATTTCGCCATCCACAACATGCATACGTAGCGGACAACGGCTGCCACAGTTTACCGTACAGGCGCTCCAGACGACTTTCTCGCCGGTTTTCGCCGGGCTTATTGCCTCTGCGGCGTTAGCGATGCGGGTAAATGGCAGGGTAAATGCGCTACTGGCCATCGCCAGGCCGCCTAACGCGGTGGTTTTGACTAAACCACGACGGCTCACCTCGGCTGCCAGCACGGCATCAGGGATCTTAGTTTTCATAAGGGCTCACTCTGCTGCTCACAATAAAAAATAATAAAACGATGTATAGAATTTTATATAGCGATAACATCGCTATAAAGTCTGATATATATCGAAAAAGTAGAAAAATAGTGTTAAAAACTGACCTTCATTCGAAATCAGTATTACCCCTAATAGGGTAGGAATTATTGTCCGGTATCAAACTGGCATAAAAAAAGCGCCCGAAGGCGCTTTTTAGAAGAGGAGAAAGCGAGGATTAGCCGATATATTCCAGTCCGTTCATGTACGGACGTAATACTTCCGGCACTTCAATGCGGCCATCAGCCTGCTGATAGTTTTCCATCACGGCCACCAGGGTACGACCTACCGCCAGACCAGAACCATTCAGGGTATGGACCAGACGGGTCTTTTTGTCGGACTTGCTGCGACAGCGTGCCTGCATACGACGCGCCTGGAAGTCCCAGACGTTAGAGCAGGAAGAGATCTCGCGGTAGGTATTCTGCGCCGGAACCCAGACTTCGAGGTCATAGGTTTTGCAGGCGCCGAAGCCCATATCGCCAGTGCACAGAATAATTTTACGGTACGGCAGTCCCAGTAGCTGGAGCACTTTTTCCGCGTGACCGGTCATCTCTTCCAACGCAGCCATAGAATCTTCCGGGCGAACGATCTGCACCATTTCCACTTTGTCAAACTGATGCATACGAATCAGGCCACGGGTATCACGACCATAAGAACCTGCTTCAGAACGGAAACAAGGCGTATGCGCCGTCATTTTAATCGGCAGCTGATCTTCGTCGATGATTTCATCGCGTACCAGATTGGTCAGCGGAACCTCCGCCGTCGGGATCAAAGCATAGTTGCTGCTGTCTGCTTCTTCTTCCAGCGGACGGGTATGGAACAAGTCGCCTGCGAATTTCGGCAGTTGACCGGTGCCATACAGCGTGTCGTGGTTAACCAGATACGGCACGTAGTTTTCGCTATAGCCGTGCTGTTCCGTATGCAGATCCAACATGAACTGCGACAATGCGCGATGCATACGCGCAATCTGTCCTTTCATCACCACAAAACGGGAGCCGGTCAGCTTAACCGCGGCGGCAAAGTCGAGGCCGGAGTGCATTTCCCCTAAGGTGACGTGATCGCGGATTTCAAAATCAAACTCACGCGGGGTACCCCAGCGGCTGACTTCAACGTTGTCGTTTTCATCTTTACCTACCGGCACTTCATCCGCAGGCAGGTTTGGGATGGTCAGCGCGATATCGCGGATCTCCGCCAGCAAGGTATCCAGCTCGGCTTTCGCCGCATCCAGCTCTTCGCCCAGTTTATTCACTTCCAGGCGTAAAGGCTCGATATCTTCCCCGCGCGCTTTCGCCTGGCCGATGGATTTCGATCGAGAATTACGCTCCGCCTGCAGGTTTTCCGTGTTGACCTGCAAAACTTTACGACGCTCTTCAAGAGCGCGCAGCTTATCTACATCCAGCTTAAAGCCCCGGCGTGCCAGTTTTTCAGCGACTGCGTCTGGCTCATTACGCAGCAGATTGGGATCGAGCATGCTTATCCTGTGCTTATCGAATAATAAAAGGAAACGCGATCAATTGATGATCGCCTCTGATTGTATTGATGAACGTAAACCGCGTTTACGTAATAGCGACGTTTTCGCCTTACCTGACCGACGACAGCAACAACGCATCCATTGCGCTATACCCGCGGACCTCATAAGCAGCGTGCTATCAGGCATAACGAGATTCATCATCAACGCCATGATACCTGGAGCATCATATTTAGAGATAACCTTACCGCAACGTTTACACTAGCGGTAGCGTTTTGTGGGGCTATTTTGATCCTGTTCAGCCAGCCAGGCGAGCTTTTCGCCAATCTTGCCTTCCAGACCACGATTTGTCGGATGATAATAGCGCGTTTGCGCGATTTCCGGCGGGAAGTACACTTCACCCGCAGCATAGGCATTGGGCTCATCGTGGGCATAGCGGTACTCCTGGCCATAGCCCATCTCTTTCATCAGTTTGGTTGGCGCATTACGCAGATGGACAGGAACGTCATAATCAGGACGTTCGCGCGCATCGGCCAGCGCAGCCTTAAAGGCGGTATAGACGGCGTTGCTCTTCGGCGCGCAGGCGAGATAAACGATAGCCTGCGCGATCGCCCTTTCGCCTTCAGCCGGGCCGACGCGGGTGAAACAATCCCACGCGGCAATGGCGACCTGCATCGCGCGCGGATCGGCATTACCCACATCTTCCGAGGCAATCGCCAGGCAGCGACGCGCCACGTACAGCGGATCGCCTCCCGCGGTAATGATACGGGCATACCAATAGAGGGCGGCATCCGGCGCGCTGCCGCGCACTGATTTATGTAAGGCGGAAATAAGATCGTAGAAGCGATCGCCTTTGTTATCAAAACGCGCGCTGCGCTCGCCGGCGATCTCGGTCAACAAGGCGGGCAATAAAACGCGTTTGCCGCTGTCATCCGCCTCCGCCATATCAGCCATCATTTCCAGCGTATTTAAGGCGCGCCGCGCGTCGCCATTGACCAACTCAGCAATCGCTCGCCGTGTCTCATCCGGTAACACGATATCCTGATCGCCGTAACCACGCGTTTTGTCCTGCATCGCCTGGTCCAGTACTTGCTCAATATCGTCAGTGGTCAACGATTTCAGCAGATAGACCCGCGCTCGCGACAATAGCGCCGAGTTCAGCTCAAAAGAGGGATTTTCCGTGGTCGCGCCGATAAAGGTGATAGTGCCATCTTCGATATGCGGTAAAAAGGCGTCCTGTTGGCTTTTGTTAAAGCGATGCACTTCATCGACAAACAGGATGGTACGGCGACCGGCATTACGATTCTGGCGGGCGCGCTCGATAGCTTCACGAATCTCTTTTACCCCAGAAGTGACGGCGGAAATACGCTCGACATCGGCGCTGGCGTAGCGGGCGATCACTTCAGCGAGCGTGGTTTTCCCCGTCCCTGGCGGCCCCCATAAAATCATGGAGTGCAGATGCCCGGCCTCAATAGCGCGAGGCAACGGCTTACCTGCGGCCAGCAAATGCTGCTGGCCGATATACTGCGCTAAATTTTCCGGCCGCATTCGCGCGGCCAGCGGTTGAAACGTATTATCAGAAAAATCGAGCGACAGATTGCTCACTCATCGCCTCTACTTACGTTGGTCGTCTATCGTTACCCCTTGCGGCGGAGTAAACGTAAATTTTGACGGATCAACAGCGCCGTTTTGCTGGGATTTTAGCTGATAGGCGCTACGCTGATCGTCTTGTTCTACGGCGCTAAACTGGTGGATAGTCCCGTCGCGTCCCACATTGATGGTGAACTGTTTCAGATTGCCGTTGCTGGCTTTCGGCGTCAGCACAAAATTATCGCCATCCTGCTTAATATTATACTGCTGCCAGTCGCTGGCCTGGTTGCGGGCAATCAGCATAAACGGTGTATTTCCGGTGGCATCTTTCAACCACGTGGCGGTAGCCTGTTCTACAAACGGGTTATAGAACCATAACGTTTTGCCGTCAGAAACCAGAATACTCTCGTCAGGTTGCGTCATATGCCAGTTGAAAAGATTTGGCCGCTTAACCCATAAATCACCCTGTCCCTCCTGCACCGCGGCACCGCTGCCATCGGTGACTTTTTGAGTAAAGGTGGCATGAAAGCTGCTCACTTTATCCAGACGGCTTTTCAGAGAGCTGACGGCGTCAGCCCATACGCTGCTGGCTACAACGCTTGAAAGTAATGCACAGGCGATTGCCATTTTTTTCATCATTATTCCTCAGGTTTCGACACTCCCGACCAGGAGCTCCTTTTGCTTTCTATTCCAGGCCAAAAATCAGCATGAGGAAAGAAGAAAATACTGAATTTTGTTGCCGGATGGCAGCCTGCACAGCGCCATCCGGCTTACAGGTTTACTCAAAAGGCGGCGGAGCCAGCACTTCACGATTACCGTTATGCCCCTGAGCGCTGACAATACCCTGCGCTTCCATCTGTTCGATAATACGCGCCGCACGGTTATAGCCGATGCGGAACTGACGCTGAACGCCGGAAATGGACGCTTTACGCTTCTGGGTGACGAAATTAACGGCCTGATCGAATAGCGCATCTAATTCTTCGCCGCCGTCAAAACCGCCACCGCCACCTTCGCTTTCGCTGTCGGAGGTAATGCCATCCACATATTGCGGACGACCGCGCGCTTTCCAGTCCTGCACCACCGCATGGACTTCCTGGTCACGCACAAACGCCCCATGGACACGTACCGGCATGGTGGAGTTTGGTCCGGAATAGAGCATGTCCCCCATTCCCAATAGCGACTCAGCGCCACCCTGATCAAGAATGGTGCGGGAGTCGATCTTGCTGGATACGGTAAAAGCGATACGGGTTGGAATGTTGGCTTTAATTAAACCAGTAATCACATCGACCGACGGACGCTGCGTCGCCAGTACCAGGTGAATCCCCGCGGCGCGCGCTTTCTGCGCCAGACGCGCGATCAGCTCTTCAACTTTTTTACCGACGGTCATCATCAGGTCGGCAAATTCATCAACCAGTACCACGATATACGGGAGTTTTTCCAGAACCGGATGCTGAACATCCATACTGTCGCCCGGCTTCCAGTACGGGTCCGGAATCGGGCGTCCCATGCGGGCCGCTTCGGCGATTTTCTCGTTATACCCAGCCAGATTACGCACGCCGAGCGCGGACATCAGCTTATAGCGACGCTCCATCTCATTGACGCTCCAGCGTAACGCGTTAGCCGCGTCTTTCATGTCGGTAACAACTTCCGTCAGCAGATGCGGTATACCTTCATAGACCGAGAGTTCTAACATTTTCGGGTCGATCATGATAAAGCGAACGTCTTCCGGCTGCGCTTTATACAGCATACTGAGGATCATGGCGTTAACCCCGACCGACTTACCGGAACCGGTCGTACCGGCCACCAGCAGGTGAGGCATTTTCGCCAGATCCGCCACTACCGGATCGCCCGCGATATCCTTACCTAACACCACGGTAAGCGGCGACGGATTCTCGCGAAATTTGGCGTTATCCAACACTTCGCGCAGATAAACGGTTTGCCGTTTCTTGTTCGGCAATTCCAACCCTACGTAAGGTTTGCCTGGAATGACTTCCACAACACGTACGGCTACCGTTGACAAGGAGCGCGCCAGATCCCGGGAAAGGTTGGAGATACGCGCCGCTTTAACGCCCGGGGCCAGATTCAGTTCAAAGCGAGTAATGACCGGGCCTGGCGAATAGTTCACCACATCAGCTTTAATGCGGAAATCCGCCAGACGCGCTTCAACCAGACGCGCCATTTGTTCCAGCGCAAAGGTATCTACCGGTTCAACTTCGCTCGGCGGCGGCGTCAGAAGATCTAACGAAGGCAGCGGCGTCGTCGGACGCTGTAATGGACGACTGTCGCCGTTACGCATCAACAGCGGGTGGATCAGGCTGTCTTGCGGCGCTGTCGGCTGTTGCGGCTGCTGATACTGCGGTTGCGGCGCTACCGGCTGTTGCGGCTGCTGATACTGCGGCTGCGGCGCTACCGGCTGTTGATACTGCGGCTGTGGCGCTGTCGGTTGCTGCGGCTGCTGATACTGCGGCTGCGGTGCTACCGGCTGTTGCGGCTGCTGATACTGCGGCTGCGGCGCTACCGGCTGTTGCGGCTGCTGATACTGTGACTGCGGCGCTACCGGCTGTTGCGACTGCTGGTACTGTGGCTGAGGCTGCGGCGCTACCGGCTGTTGCGGCTGCTGATACTGTGACTGCGGCGCTACCGGCTGTTGCGACTGCTGGTACTGTGGCTGAGGCTGCGGCGCTACCGGTTGCTGAACAGGCGTTGACTCGGGCATGACACCCGGCGTGAACAGCGGTTCGTGCGGACCTTCATCAACCAATACTTTCATTGGCGAGAAATCCAGATCGTCCAGTGAGAACGGCTGCGCGCCAGCGGGTTGCTCGCCGGAATAGCGCTGCTGTTGCGAAGCGGCAAACTGGCGGGCTAATTCAGCTTCCGCAGCGGTATCGTCATCTTCTGCCTGTTGAGTATCGTGCTGATACGTCTCACCATAACGATGCTGCTGCGACTGCGCAAACTGACGGGCTAACTCGTCCTGATGCATTGCATCTATTTCTTCATCGGTTAGCTGCACGCCCGTCTCGTACTGATTGCGCTCCGCCTCGCGGGCTTTTTCTTCTGCAATCCTCTGTGACGGCAGCTTAATACCGTACGACGCCAGTTCCCGTCGGGTCGGCACGCGAACGCGGTTCGGACGCGGCAGTTGTGGACCAATTCCCTCTTTCACCTGCGGACGCGGCGCGCCGCCGGTAGCCAAACTAAAGGCAGGCGCAGCGGCCGCGGCGCCTGCTGCCAGGGCGCCACTCTTAATACCTGCGTCAAGCGACGCGGCGGCGGCTACCGCTTCCACTGGCGGTATGGACGGCGCGACAGATACCGTAGGTTTGACCGGCACGTTCTCTTTTACCGGCTCCGGAATCGGTTGATACCATGCCGCCAGTTGTTCGCGTTCACGGGCGCGTTTCTCTTCCACCTCTTCAAAATAGTAAAGCGGAGGACGGGCGGGTCTGGTCTCTTCTATGCCAGGTTCAGGCTCGGTGGTAACCGGCTGTTCGATAACCGGCGGCGGCATGTGGGAAGGTTCAGCCGCTATCGGCTCCGGCTGATGGGTCGGCTCCGGCTGCCAGTGTTGTTCGGCATCCGGCGCCTGCCATTGCGGCTGTGTTTCCTGCGGCGCAAGAGAGTCATATTCTGCTGCGGTCGCTGGCGTCGCGGCGTATTGCGGCGCGGAAGCGACAGGCACAGGTTGCTGCCACGGCGCACTTTGCGCCTCTTGCGGTTGAGCATATTGCGGATGCGGCTGATACCCCTCCGGCGCAGGCGCGATAACCGGTTCGCCGGTTTGCGGCCCCGGTACGGGCTGCCACTCCACGGTCGGTTGCGCGACAACCGGCTCAGCCCCCGGCATGGGCGGCGTTTGCATTATGGGATCGGCGGACGCTGCCCACGTCTGGGTGACGGCAGTTGCGGCCGCAGCGGCGGCGACCGGTTCGGTGACAGAATGGCCGTTTAACAGCGGATCATATTCATCATATTCCGGCTGCGTCGCACGGTTGCCCGAAAACAGAACGTCGTCGGGATCGGCAGCGACGCCGCGCGCGCTATACTGAATGTCCTCGTCATCATCCATCCGTTTGCCGGAAAAGAGCGCGGCATCGGTCTGACGGCCCCGTGGATTGCTGAATTTTTCAGCCAGTCGCTTACGACGCGCCAACGCGCCGCGCAAAATACGCGCCCGGCGAGATTCACGCTGCACGCCGTCGGTTTCTTCATCGTATTCGTCATCATACTCTTCGTCGTCAACCCACGTATCATCACGCCGGGTACGGTTGCTGGCGAAGGTCAGTATATTAAGCAGCCAGCCGCCTAATTTTTCGGCGATACTGACCCAGGACCAGCCGGTAAAGAGCGTCAGCCCGGCAGCCCAAATACAGAGAAGCATTATCGTTCCGCCGCTACTATGCAACAACGGCTGCAGCGTGGTGCTTAACAGGCTGCCAATTACGCCGCCGGAGGCGAAATACCAGATATCGTCGGCATTAATGGCCGCCAGACCGCAGGAAGTGAGAATCAGCGCCAGCACGCCGATAAGGCGTAGCGACACAGCAAAATAGTCGATGTAATCATCCGTAGACTGATGACGCCACGCAAACCAACACCCGCCGACAATAATGACAGGGATGGTGTAGGCCATTACGCCAAAAATAAAGAACAGTGTATCGGCCAGCCACGCGCCCGGCGCGCCGCCTAAATTATGGATGGGTTCATGCCAGGCGGTTTGCGACCAACTGGGGTCTGAAGGGTTAAAGCTCAACAAGGCCGCCATCAACCAGACGGCAAAAAGAGCAATAAGTATCAACAACGCTTCCAGAAGTCGGCGCCCGCTGCTTAACTTCGTCAATGTGACGTCTTTGTCTTCAGTATATTCCTGGCTCAAAAAAGGCTCTCCAGGTTCCAGGCTTTTCCCGCCCGATGCTAAAACGGACAACAGCACCGGGTTGCCCCGGCACTGTTGCTGTATGGATTAACAGGAGTGTAATCAAACTACGGCGATTTTGCACCTGTTCCGTGTTAGCGTGTCTTAATAACCAGACGATTACTCTGTTTTACCTCTTCCATCACTACGTAAGTTCGGGTGTCGTTCACACCTGGCAAGCGCAGCAACGTCTCTCCCAATAGTTTTCGATACGCTGACATATCCGGTACACGGGTTTTCAACAGGTAGTCGAAATCGCCGGAAACCAAATGACACTCCTGAATCTCTTCAAGCTTTTGCACGGCGGCATTAAACTGTTCAAACACATCCGGCGCGCCGCGATTTAAGGTAATCTCAACGAATACCAGAAGTGACGCATCCAGATAATGCGGGTTCAACAGCGCCGTATAGCCCTGGATAAACCCCTGTCGCTCCAGCCGACGCACACGCTCAAGGCAAGGTGTCGGCGAAAGTCCTACTCGTTTAGAAAGCTCGACGTTGGAAATACGCCCATCCTTTTGCAGTTCATTAAGAATGTTACGATCGATACGGTCGAGATCTTTGCCAGGGCGCTTCTTGCTATCTACCATTATTATTGTCTCTCTGTATTCCTTCCCTACTCCTGCCTGACTCTACTCACATCACTGTTCAGAGTCGCTGCCCATCACAATAGACCGAAACCCAGAGGGATTAACGGCGCGCAATGCCTGGTCTATGGTGAGAAGACCGTTGCCTCGCGGCAGCTATCGACATCACGAATGGCGTCTGTCCACGCCATGCGTAGATTTCACTAGCCCGGTAAACATGGTATTTACATGCATGATTATGCAGCACATACATAACACAGTTTTTTTCTTCCTCGAATGTTTTCGCAAAACAGCAGGTGATTGTCAAAGCAAAACATCGATTTTTAGTACAACATGCCAGTTATTCATTAGAGAGGGCGGTAAACTGTCATTTCGCCACCTTATAAGTTACCGATTTTAAGTAAAATTTGTGATGATAACGTCGCTGTCGCGGTCGTTCATCGGTTCATGCTATTACACATATTGTTAACAAAATCGTTATGCTCTTTTTTTACGTCTGTAAATTCCCTACAATTCTGCTCATTGTCTGCCAACAACTATGGGGATCTCATGGGCACGACCAAACACAGTAAGCTGCTTATTCTGGGCTCAGGACCGGCGGGATATACCGCAGCGGTGTATGCCGCGCGCGCAAATTTACAGCCCGTACTTATTACCGGTATGGAAAAAGGCGGTCAACTGACTACCACGACGGAAGTGGAAAACTGGCCCGGCGATCCAAACGATTTGACCGGCCCGCTGCTGATGGAACGCATGCATGAGCATGCGGCAAAATTTGAAACTGAGATAATCTTTGATCACATCAACAACGTGGATCTGCAAAATCGTCCGTTCCGTCTGACAGGTGACAGCGCAGAGTACACTTGTGATGCGTTGATCATTGCGACCGGCGCTTCCGCGCGCTATCTGGGGCTGCCATCGGAAGAAGCCTTTAAAGGGCGCGGCGTTTCCGCCTGCGCAACCTGCGACGGTTTCTTCTACCGCAATCAGAAAGTGGCGGTGATCGGCGGCGGCAACACCGCGGTTGAAGAAGCGCTTTATCTGTCCAACATCGCTTCGGAAGTGCACCTTATCCATCGCCGTGACGGTTTCCGCGCTGAAAAAATCCTCATTAAGCGCCTGATGGATAAAGTTGAAAATGGCAATATCATTCTGCACACCAACCGGACGCTGGAAGAAGTGACCGGCGATCAGATGGGCGTCACCGGTCTGCGCCTTCGCGACACGCAGCAGAGCGATAATATCGAGACGCTGGACATCGCCGGACTTTTCGTAGCCATCGGTCATAGCCCAAACACGGCGCTCTTCGAAGGCCAGCTTGAGCTGGAAAATGGTTATATCAAAGTTCAGTCCGGCACCCATGGCAACGCCACACAAACCAGCATCCCTGGCGTATTCGCGGCGGGTGACGTCATGGATCATATTTACCGTCAGGCGATCACCTCTGCAGGCACGGGTTGTATGGCGGCGCTGGATGCTGAACGCTATCTCGATGGTCTGGCCGACGCGAGTAAATAGTTTTTACAAATCAGTAACAAAAGTAAAAAAGGCGACTATAAGTCGCCTTTATTTTTGCGTCGTTGTAACATTGCCCTGCCTGAAATTCCAATAACTCACCTGCTAAGCGTGCAATGAATAAAACCCGTCAAAAAGAGCTGACCCGCTGGTTAAAACAGCAAAGCGTAATCTCCCAACGGTGGTTGAATATTTCCCGCCTGTTGGGGTTCATGAGTGGCGTATTAATTGTCGCTCAGGCCTGGATCATGGCGCGTATCCTGCAACATATGATCATGGAGAACATTCCACGGGAAGCGCTGTTGCTCCCTTTTATCCTGCTGATACTGGTCTTTGTCCTCCGCGCCTGGGTGGTGTGGTTGCGCGAGCGCGTCGGTTTTCATGCCGGACAACATATTCGCTTTGAGATCCGCCGTCAGGTGTTGGATCGTCTGCAGCAAGCCGGCCCAGCCTGGATTCAGGGCAAGCCCGCCGGTAGCTGGGCGACGCTGGTGTTGGAACAGATTGACGATATGCATGACTATTATGCGCGCTATCTGCCGCAAATGGCGCTTGCCGTTTGCGTACCGCTCTTAATCGTGGCGGCGATTTTCCCGTCAAATTGGGCGGCGGCGCTGATTCTGCTGGGCACCGCCCCGCTCATTCCCCTATTTATGGCGATGGTGGGGATGGGCGCGGCTGACGCCAACCGCCGCAATTTCCTGGCGCTTGCCCGGCTAAGCGGCCATTTTCTTGACCGTCTGCGCGGGATGGAAACGCTGCGAATTTTCGGTCGTAGAGAAGCGGAAACCGAGAGCATTCGCGCAGCATCGCAGGATTTTCGTCAGCGCACGATGGAAGTACTGCGCCTCGCCTTTTTATCTTCCGGCGTGCTGGAGTTTTTCACCTCGCTTTCTATTGCGCTAGTCGCCGTTTATTTTGGCTTCTCTTACCTGGGCGAGCTGAACTTTGGTCATTACGGTACCGGCGTGACACTCGCCGCCGGGTTCCTCGCCTTGATCCTCGCGCCGGAGTTTTTCCAGCCGTTACGCGACCTCGGCACGTTTTATCATGCTAAGGCGCAGGCGGTTGGCGCGGCGGATAGTCTGAAGACGTTTCTGGAAACACCCCTCGCCCACCCGGCGCGCGGCGAAGTTGAGCTGGCGGAAAACGAACCTGTAACCATTGACGCAGTCAATCTTATTATCACTTCGCCAGAAGGCAAAACGCTTGCCGGGCCACTGAATTTCTCATTAGCGGCAGGAGAACGCGCCGTCCTGGTAGGACGCAGCGGTTCCGGTAAAAGCTCTCTGTTGAATGTATTATCCGGTTTTCTCTCCTATCAGGGATCTTTGCGTATTAACGGTGTCGAGCTTCGCGATCTCTCGCCGGAATCCTGGCGCCAGCATCTCTCCTGGGTTGGGCAAAACCCGCAATTACCTGCGGCGACGCTACGCGAAAATGTATTACTGGCGCGCCCGGACGCCAGCGAGCAGGAACTTTATGCCGCGCTTGACGCCGCATGGGTAAGCGAGTTTTTACCGCTGCTGTCGCAGGGAGTAGACACCCCGCTCGGCAATCATGCCAGCAGACTTTCCGTCGGCCAGGCACAGCGTGTAGCGGTCGCCCGTGCGCTACTTAATCCCTGTCAACTGCTACTGCTGGATGAACCGGCGGCAAGCCTGGACGCTCACAGCGAGCAACGCGTCATGCAGGCGTTAAAAGCGGCGTCAAAACGCCAGACCACATTAATGGTGACGCATCAGTTGGAAGATCTCGCCGACTGGGACGCTATCTGGGTTATGCAAGATGGCGCGATTGTCGAACAAGGCAGTTATGCCGAACTCAGCGCCGCCAACGGCGCTTTTGCGACGTTATTGGCTCACCGTCAGGAGGATATTTAAATGCGCGCGCTACTCCCTTATCTGACGCTTTATAAACGCCACAAATGGATGCTAACGCTGGGAATTGCGCTGGCAATCCTGACCCTGCTTGCCAGTATCGGGCTGCTGACGCTTTCCGGCTGGTTCCTGTCCGCGTCCGCTATCGCAGGCTTCGCGGGAATTTACAGTTTTAACTATATGCTCCCGGCAGCCGGCGTGCGCGGCGCGGCCATTACCCGTACCGCTGGTCGTTATTTTGAACGTCTGGTAAGTCATGACGCCACGTTCCGCGTGCTGCAACATCTGCGTATTTACACCTTCAGCAAACTTCTACCGCTCTCCCCCGCGGGTCTGGCGCGATATCAGCAAGGTGAACTGCTGAACCGCATCGTTGCCGACGTCGACACGCTGGATCATCTCTATTTGCGCGTCATCTCCCCGCTGGTCGGTGCTTTTGTAGTGATTATGATTGTCACCCTGGGGCTTAGCGTTCTCGACGTGACGCTGGCGATCACGCTGGGCGGCATTATGCTGTTGACGCTGTTTATTATGCCGCCGGTGTTTTATCGCGCCGGCAAAAATACCGGCCAAAATCTGACGCATCTACGCGGTCAGTATCGCCAGCAGCTCACGTCATGGTTACAGGGCCAGGCGGAACTCACCATTTTTGGCGCCAGCAAACGCTATCGGGCGCAAATGGAAGCCACCGAATTACAATGGCATGAGGCCCAACGCCGACAGTCTGAACTCACCGCCTTATCGCAGGCGTTAATGCTGCTGATTGGCGCGCTGGCGGTGATGTTAATGTTGTGGATGGCCTCCGGCGGCGTTGGCGGCAATACGCAGCCCGGCGCGCTCATCGCGCTGTTTGTCTTCTGCGCGCTGGCGGCTTTCGAGGCGCTTGCGCCCGTTACCGGTGCATTCCAGCATCTGGGGCAGGTTATCGCCTCTGCGCTTCGTATCACTGAATTAACGGAGCAAAAACCGGAGGTGACCTTTCCGCAGGCAGAAACTCTCGCGCCGGAAAAGGTCACACTCACCCTGCGGGACGTTTCGTTTCGTTATCCCGACCAGCCGATTAATGCGCTCAATGCCCTCTCATTACAGGCTAATCCTGGCGAGCATGTCGCTATTCTGGGGCGTACCGGCTGCGGAAAATCAACGCTGTTGCAGCTACTCACCCGCGCCTGGGACCCGCAACAAGGCGAAATTCTGCTCAACGATCTTCCGCTATCCTCGTTGAGCGAATCCGCCTTACGCCGGACTATCAGCGTGGTACCGCAGCGTGTCCACCTGTTCAGCGCCACGCTGCGTGATAATTTATTACTGGCGGCGCCCAATGCCAGCGACGAAGCCCTTTCCGACATGCTGCGTCGCGTCGGTCTCGAAAATCTGCTCGAAGATAGTGGGCTTAATAGCTGGCTCGGCGAAGGCGGTCGTCTGCTATCCGGCGGCGAACTTCGTCGTCTGGCCATCGCCCGCGCGCTGTTGCACGATGCCCCGTTAATGCTGTTGGATGAGCCCACTGAGGGGCTGGATGCGACCACCGAGAGCGAAATGCTGGAATTACTTGCCGATGTGATGCGCGAAAAAACCGTCCTGATGGTGACTCACCGTTTGCGCGGCCTGGCCCGTTTTGATCAAATCATCGTAATGGACGACGGGCGCATCATTGAGCGAGGCACTCATGCAGAATTGTTAGCCGGACAAGGGCGCTATTATCAGTTTAAACAACGTCTGTAAGCTATTATTGAACGATCCGACTTGCGTACTGGAGTTTCGCCGTCATGCGTCTGGTTCAGCTTTCCCGACATTCTATCGCCTTCCCTTCGCCGGAAGGCGCTTTACGCGAGCCTAACGGTTTACTGGCGCTGGGCGGCGATCTCAGCCCTGCCCGGTTGTTAATGGCCTACCAGCACGGGATTTTCCCGTGGTTTTCGCCGGGCGACCCGATTCTGTGGTGGTCGCCCGATCCGCGCGCCGTGCTGTGGCCTGAAAAGTTTCACCTCAGCCGCAGCATGAAGCGCTTTCACAACGCATCCCCGTACCGCGTGACGCTCAATTACGCTTTCGATCGGGTCATTGATGGATGCGCCAATCACCGTGACGAAGGCACCTGGATAACGCGTGGTATTGAGGAAGCCTATCGCCGATTACATGAATTGGGCCACGCGCACTCCATTGAAGTGTGGCGCGATCAGGAACTGGTCGGCGGGATGTATGGCGTCTCGCAGGGGGCGCTGTTTTGCGGCGAATCGATGTTTAGCCGCCAGGAGAATGCCTCTAAAACCGCACTGCTGGTTTTTTGCGCTGAATTTATCCGTCACGGCGGTAAACTTATTGATTGTCAGGTACTTAATAGTCATACCGCCTCGCTCGGCGCAATTGAAATTCCACGTCGTGACTACCTCGATCACCTCGCGGGTTTACGCCAACAGCCGCTGGCCTCCCGTTTTTGGGTGCCGCGGACATTATTTTTGCCCCGAAAGTGAATGTTTTCGGCACATTTTTTATTGGGGTGTTATAATTGCTGCCGCAGAATTGGTTTAGCTCATTATCCCGCAGCCCGTTGTCAGGTAACGCCCATCGTTTATTTCACCGTTCCCTTATATGTTGCGCTTATGTCGATACATCAGGCGGTAGTATCAGGGAAAAGGTGTATAACGCGGCGTTGTCGTGTGTCGCGGAATCATGTGCTAAACTTGGTTTGCTGTGTTTTAAACGCACAAATCTTTACTTATCAAAAGAACTTCGGCATTATCTTGCCGGTTCAAATTATGGTAGTGATACCCCAGAGGATTAGATGGCCAAAGAAGACAATATTGAAATGCAAGGTACCGTTCTCGAAACGTTACCTAATACCATGTTCCGCGTAGAGTTAGAAAACGGTCACATGGTTACTGCACACATCTCCGGTAAAATGCGTAAGAACTACATCCGCATCCTGACGGGCGACAAAGTGACCGTTGAGCTGACCCCGTACGACCTGAGCAAAGGCCGCATTGTCTTCCGTAGTCGCTAATTGTCTCCTCACGCCCTGAAGGGCGGCTGGATAAAAGGTCGGTTTAACCGGCCTTTTTTGCGTCCATTAAGTCGATGAATGACGAGCAGGTTACTCTTCCACCATCCGCGCATACTCTTCCGTCAAAAAATCGACCAACGCGCGTACGGAAGGTAATAATCCTCGCCGGGATGGGAACACAGCATGAATAACCTCCCGCCGGGGCTCCCACTCTTCCAGCACCGCGACCAGTTCACCGGCGGCCAGTTGTTCTTTCACCATTAAGACAGGTAACTGCACAAGCCCCACGCCCGCCATCGCCGCCTCGCGTAGCGCCAACATGTCTGTAGTAATCATACGCGGGGTAAAATGGACTTCCACACGCGCGCCCTGCGGGCCGTAAAGTTCCCAGCGGTGGATATGCTTGCCGGATGCAAGACTTAGCCCTGGCCAATGGCTCAACTCCGCCGGCGCGGAAGGGATTCCCATCCGTGCGATAAGATCCGGGCTGGCAAACAGGCGATGCCCTCTGTCAGCCAGGACGCGCATCACCAGGTCGCTATCCTCAAACGGGCGCGGCCTGACGCGAATCGCCACATCCACCCCCTCCCCTACGACGTCCACCCGACGATTGGTTGCTTCAAGCTGTAGCGAAACATCAGGATAACGCGCCATAAATTTCGCCAGCATTGGGCCGATGTGTACATGCAGCAGCGTCACCGGGCAGGTTAGCTTCACGATACCGCGAGGCTCTACCTGCAATGCGGCAATGGCATCCTGCGCCGCCTGAGCTTCCACCAGCATCGCTTTACAGTGCTCATAGAATGTTTGCCCCACTTCGGTAACGTTAAACTGCCGGGTGGTTCGCTGAATCAATCGCACGCCCAGCCGTTCCTCCAGTTGCGCAATACGCCGGCTCAGTTTTGATTTTGGTTCATCAAGCGCACGCCCCGCCGCGGCAAACCCACCCTCTTCGACCACATGCACAAACCACGCAAAATCATTGAGATCCGTTTTTATCATTACATTGTCCTATTAATGGAACGGTATGAGCCATTTTACCCACTACCGAACATTTTGTCATGAATATAAGCTTATTCACATCAAGACAACGCCACTGAGGAGAACACCATGAAACAGATTACAGGCGTCTATACCGCACCTCGCCCGCACTGGGTTGGCGATGGATTTCCGGTTCGTTCACTCTTTTCTTATCAGTCACATGCGCAGCAGTTGAGTCCATTCCTGCTGCTGGATTATGCCGGGCCGCACACCTTTACGCCGGGTAATGAAAAACGCGGCGTTGGGGAGCATCCACACCGCGGTTTCGAGACCGTGACGATTGTTTATAGTGGCGAAGTCGAGCATCGGGACTCTACCGGTCGCGGCGGCGTTATCGGCCCGGGCGACGTTCAGTGGATGACCGCAGGCGCAGGCATTTTGCATGAAGAGTTCCACTCCGACGCGTTTACCCGTCGGGGCGGCGAACTGGAAATGGTGCAGTTGTGGGTTAACCTTCCCATGAAGGACAAAATGACCACCCCGGGTTATCAAAGCATTACCCACGATGTTATCCCGACCGTTACGTTGCCGGATGACGTCGGAGTCGTGCGGGTCATCGCAGGGCGTTATGAAGAGACAAAAGGCCCGGCGCACACTTTCTCGCCGCTCAATGTCTGGGATATGCGCCTGCAACGCAATCGCCAGTTTACATTGGCACAGCCGGAAGGATGGAGCGCCGCGCTGGTGGTACTGAAAGGCAATATCACGGTGAACGGCACGACGCCGGTCAACGAAGCGCAACTGGTGGTATTGAGCCAGCAAGGGAAAACGCTGCACCTTGAGGCCAGCAGCGACGCCAGCGTATTGCTGTTATCAGGCGAGCCGCTGAATGAACCGATTGTGGGTTACGGCCCATTTGTTATGAACACGAAACAAGAGATCGCAGAAGCAGTCCGCGATTTCAACTCCGGCCGTTTTGGCCAAATCTGAAAACATGAAGGAGAACACGATGTCAAGTCCTGCTAATTTTAATGGTTTGCGCCCGGTAATTGATGTTAACGATTCCGTGATGCTTTTAATCGATCATCAAAGCGGTCTTTTCCAGACCGTAGGCGATATGCCAATGCCGGAATTACGCGCTCGCGCCGCGGCGTTGGCGAAGATGGCGACGTTAGCGAAAATGCCGGTCATTACCACGGCATCCGTACCGCAAGGTCCGAACGGCCCGCTGATCCCGGAGATCCACGCTAATGCGCCACATGCACAGTACATTGCGCGCAAAAGTGAAATTAACGCCTGGGATAACGAAGATTTCGTTAAGGCGGTAAAAGCGACGGGTCGTAAGACGCTGATCATTGCCGGGACGATTACCAGCGTGTGCATGGCATTCCCGGCCATTAGCGCGGTAGCAGAAGGTTATAAGGTATTTGCCGTGATCGACGCATCCGGTACCTACAGTAAGATGGCGCAGGAGATCACCCTGGCGCGTATCGTACAGGCTGGCGTCGTACCGATGGATACTGCCGCAGTTGCCTCTGAGCTGCAAGGCACCTGGAACCGTGAAGACGCCGCCGCGTGGGCCGACGTTTATACTCAGGTATTCCCGGCCTATCAACTGCTGATCGAAAGCTACAGCAAAGCGCAGGATGTGGTGAAAAACAACGAAATGTTGGATTCACAGCGCTAATTTGCCTCCCCGCGCCAGTTTGGGCGGGGATTATGTCTATTGCATGAGCAAACGACAGTGAATATGTAAATTCTGCTTGACCGTTTTAGCGCAACTCCCTATAGTAGCGCCCCGTTGCCCCCCCAAGCGGTCAGGCAGCAATACAATATGGTGAGGTGTCCGAGTGGCTGAAGGAGCACGCCTGGAAAGTGTGTATACGGCAACGTATCGGGGGTTCGAATCCCCCCCTCACCGCCATATTCAAGTTGAGAGCCTGTACAGAAGTACGGGCTTTTTGCTTATATGCATCCCCCAAACCAAGGGGGGATGAGAACACCCGACCGGGGTTCGACACAAAAACGCCGGGAGCGTTTTTGAACAGAGCTTGCTCTGGCCCCGAAGGGGCGAGGCCCAGGGATGGGCTGAGTAGCGGCGCAGCCAGTTGGACAGACCGGGCGCACAGCGAACGGGCTGCCCCGAAGGGGCGAGCGCAGCGAGTCAATCCCCCCCTCACCGCCATATTCAAGAAAGAGCTCGTACGAAAGTACGGGCTTTTTTTGCATCTAAACTCCTTGTTTTTGCTGTGATTTTCCTGATGAAAGGTTTGTTTTTGGATCTTTCGTTGCTATAGGGAAGTTGCTGTAGATTGTGTAAAAACAGCCCTACTTCCCTACCTGAAACGCTTTAGAAAAGTTTGCATAAGTATCTCTCGGTAGTAAAAAAGCACCGAGTTCCTCTGTCTGATGCTGCTGTTGATTTGTTAAAAGATTTACCACGATTAAAAGATAACAATCATGTATTCCCTGCCCCTGGCGCTGAAACACTTTCTGATATGTCGTTATTGGCTGTATTGAAACGAATGGGATATACCGACTTAACGCAACATGGCTTCCGTTCTACTTTCCGTGAGTGGGCTGGTGAAACAACGGACTATCAACGTGAGGTTATTGAACATGCGTTGGCACACCAGTTGGCAGATAAGGCTGAAGCAGCGTATCAGCGTGGGACGTTATGGCCTAAACGAGTGGCGCTGATGGATGACTGGACGGGGTATAGCACTGCCAACAGCTAAGCTACATGTACGAAAGCATTATCGTTGATAACAACGTAGAAAGTGTGATGCTAATAGCATTCGCTTTCGAAAATGTGATAAGGGATAATTTCAAAATTAACTATTTCTTATATGATTATTATCATGGTTTGCAAATTACATAAACCACTCAAGGAGAGGTTATGCCCGGACTGATAGGCTATTGGAAGCAACTTCCCACCAAAGATGAATATATTAAAAAACACAATATGAGCAAAATATCCTGCTACAGTTGTGGTCACGAGAAATTCAGCGATGTTGGTTTGATACAGGTATGGGATAATCACAGAAGAATTCTTTGTGCTAAGTGTAAGACTACTCTTTTCAGAGAAGAGGATTAGTTTTTTTGGCATTGGTAAGGACAGCATCAGCTCCAGCATCGGGATAATCCTGAAGTGAAGCAGCTTTTTCACCGTACAGAGGCCAAACCGAAACGTGTTAATCGCCGGTTCGCCAGTGCCATAGAGACTGTAATTAAAATTGTGTAATTGCCTGTTTTTGATATGTTCACTCCAGTAACGGAGACAGGCACATTATGGACGAAAAGAAACTCAAAGCACTGGCCGCTGAACCGGCTAAAGACCTTAAAACCGAAGCCGACCTCAATCAGTTTTCCCGCATGCTGACGAAATTAACCGTCGAAACGGCGCTCAATGCGGAGCTGACTGACCACCCCGGGCATGAGAAAAATGCGCCCAAAACAGGCTCAAACACCCGCAATGGCTACTCGTCAAAAACGGTGTTATGCGATGACGGTGAGATTGAACTGAACACGCCGCGTGACCGTGAAAACACCTCCGAACCACAGCTGCTTAAGAAGCACCAGACGCGCATTACGCAGATGGACAGCCAGATTTTATCCCTCTGCGCCAAAGGCATGACTACCCGCGAAATCGTCGCCATCTTCAAAGAGATGTACGACGTCGATGTGTCACCCTCGCTGATATCTAAAGTCACCGACGCCGTAAAAGAGCAGGTCACTGAGTGGCAAAACCGGCAACTGGATGCGCTGTATCCCATTGTTTATATGGATTGTATGTAGTCAAAGTTCATCAGAATGGCAGCGTAATCAACAAAGCCGTCTTCCTGGCACTGGGTATCAACACCGAAGGCCAGAAAGAGTTACTGGGTATGTGGCTGGCCGAAAATGAAGGCACAAAGTTCTGGCTAAGCGTGCTGACGGAGCTGAAAAAGCGGGGCCTTCAGGACATCCTGATTGCCTGTGTGGACGGTCTGAAGGGTTTCCCGGATACGATAAACAGCGTCTTCCCGCAAATCCATATCCAGCTATGCATTATCCATATGGTGCGTAACAGCCTGAAATACGTGTCCTGGAAAGACTACAAAGCCGCCACCAGCGGCCTGAAGACGGTCTATCAGGCCCCGACCGAAGATGCGGCACTGATGGCGATGGATGCGTTTCCCCCAGGGATCCCTATTTATGCTGTTGCTGATGGAGTGCTGGTGCATAACCCTTATCCCTTTTACTCTGGTACTTCTGCTGTAGAAATCAGACATGGTGAATTAATCCTTCGTTATGGCGAAATTGCTAATGGATCACACATAGGTGGGTCGTCTGTGAAAAAAGGTCAGATTATTGCTAAGGTGGGGAGGCTGAACAGTGGTTCATCTATGTTGCATCTGGAAATTTATACCAATGGAGCATCCTCGGCCAGTCTTACAACACGTGTAGGTGAATTAAGAAGGCGTTCCGATGTAACAGATCCTGCACCATATCTGAATGTATGGAAAAATAATCTTCCAAAAGTTTGATCTTCAAGGAATTGATAAAGTGCTTAAATATATAGGTTTTATTTTAGTTCTGATGTTATCTGGCATTGTTGGTTGTGCTGCAACCGAACCTGGCAACATACCATTAGATGGCCTAAACACTAATAGCTTCGACATTGGGGAGATTACTGATGGAGAGATTACTGATGATTTGAGGCACTCCACTTGCACTCTGCGCCTGGCCGATAATAAGAAGGAGGATTCCTATAACTATATTGAAGGGGCGATTTGTCCTGCGGATGGTGAAGAATGTACTTACTCTGCCATCATGAAACTGAATGGGAATATAACAATATTGAAACAGATATCATCAGGTGAAAATGACTCAGTATATAAAAATAAGGATTTTTCTATCTTCATAAAACAGATTCCAGTGGCAGAGCAAAATGATGATGAAGGAAGCGACATTAAAGCCACTATTGTCGTCAAAACAAAAAGCGATGAAAAAACACTTAATATGACGGGATACTGTGGGGTTTAAAAAATGAATATTCTCTTACGAAAATAAAGCAAATCAGAATAGATTTTTTAAAATTTGTAATGCGTAACTCTATCTGGAAAGTAAGTTGATGATAAAATCAAAAGGCAGATATCACCGCACAATCTGGACGCTCGAAGAACTGGAATTCGTGAAAACCTACTCTCGCCACTGGCATGAGCGGGAATATCAGCTTCTGGTACAGTATTATCCTGTGGAAGGTATGGCTGTAGCAGACCGCTTACCCGGCAGAACAAGAGCATCCATGAGACAAGCGCATACTCAATGGGCCTAAAATTTCCAGCACGGCTTCCGCACATTCATGGAACGTCTTCTGTCGGCGGGCTTTTTTTTTCGCATTTGACCCGTCGATTACCGGATGATGGCGCAACTTACAAGCGCCTTATCCGCCTACCGCGAGCACAACGCCATCAGGCTAACTATTAGCCGGCATAAAAAACCGGGCGCTAAGGCCCGGTTTGTACGGCAGTGAAACGAAGATTAATGCGCGGCTTCCGGCTTGTGCTTTTGCGCACTCTGGAAGCCATACGTCAACGCATTTTTCTCTTTATCCAGCGCGACGGTGACCTGTCCGCCATCAACCAGCGATCCAAACAGCAACTCATTGGCCAGCGGTTTTTTCAGGTTATCCTGAATCACACGTGCCATTGGTCGTGCGCCCATCGCCCGGTCATAGCCCTTTTCCGCCAGCCAGTCGCGCGCTTCCTGACTGACTTCCAGGGAGACGCCTTTCTGATCCAACTGAGCCTGCAACTCGACGATAAACTTATCGACAACCTGATGAATCACCTCGCCAGACAGATGATCGAACCAAATAATGTTGTCGAGACGGTTACGGAACTCCGGCGTAAACACTTTCTTGATCTCGCCCATCGCATCGGTACTGTTGTCCTGATGAATAAGACCAATAGATTTACGTTCGGTTTCTCGCACGCCGGCGTTGGTGGTCATCACCAGCACCACGTTGCGGAAATCCGCCTTGCGGCCGTTGTTATCGGTCAGCGTACCGTTATCCATCACCTGCAGCAGCAGGTTAAAGACATCCGGGTGCGCTTTTTCGATCTCATCCAGCAACAGCACCGCATGAGGATGCTTAATCACCGCATCCGTCAGCAGCCCGCCCTGGTCGAAACCGACGTATCCCGGAGGCGCGCCGATCAGACGGCTCACCGTATGACGCTCCATATATTCGGACATATCAAAACGCAACAGCTCAATACCCAGCGCTTTTGAAAGCTGTACCGTAACTTCAGTTTTCCCTACGCCAGTTGGGCCGGCGAACAAGAATGAGCCGACAGGTTTATGCTCATGGCCCAGGCCCGCACGACTCATCTTAATAGCTTCGGTCAGCGCCTCAATCGCGTTATCCTGGCCGAAGACCAGCATTTTCAGACGATCGCCCAGGTTCTTCAGCGTATCACGATCGCTCTGCGAGACGCTCTTTTCAGGAATTCGCGCAATTCGCGCCACTACGGACTCAATATCCGCCACGTTGACCGTTTTCTTACGTTTGCTCACCGGCATCAGACGCGCCCGAGCGCCCGCTTCGTCAATCACGTCAATGGCTTTATCCGGCAGATGGCGGTCATTGATATATTTTACCGCCAGCTCGACCGCCGCACGCACCGCTTTCGCGGTATAACGCACGTCGTGGTGCGCTTCGTACTTAGGTTTCAAGCCGTTGATAATTTGCACCGTCTCTTCCACCGAAGGCTCGGTAATATCAATTTTCTGGAAACGGCGCGCTAATGCGCGGTCTTTCTCAAAAATATTGCTGAATTCCTGATAGGTCGTTGAGCCGATCACCCGGATCTTGCCGCTGGAAAGCAGCGGTTTAATCAGATTTGCCGCATCCACCTGTCCACCCGACGCCGCGCCAGCGCCGATAATGGTATGGATTTCATCGATAAACAGGATGCTGTTGGTATCCTGCTCAAGCTGTTTCAGCAACGCCTTAAACCGTTTTTCAAAATCGCCGCGGTATTTGGTGCCCGCCAGCAGCGAACCGATATCCAGAGAGTAAATGGTGCAATCGGCCATCACTTCCGGCACATCGCCCTGCACGATACGCCAGGCCAGCCCTTCGGCAATCGCCGTTTTACCGACGCCGGATTCCCCCACCAGCAGCGGGTTATTTTTACGGCGACGACACAAGACCTGGATCGCGCGTTCCAGTTCTTTTTCACGACCAATCAGCGGATCGATGCCACCCACGCGAGCAAGTTGGTTAAGATTCGTCGTGAAGTTTTCCATACGTTCCTCCCCGCCAGCTTGTTCGTCGCCAGTTGGCTGATTGCCGAGATCGGAAGATTGGCTCGGTTCGTCTTTTCGCGTCCCGTGAGAAATAAAGTTCACGATATCCAGACGGCTCACTTCATGCTTGCGCAGCAGATAAGCCGCTTGTGATTCCTGTTCGCTAAAGATAGCCACCAGCACATTAGCGCCAGTCACTTCACTACGCCCGGAAGACTGAACATGGAAGACGGCACGTTGCAGGACACGCTGGAAACTTAACGTCGGCTGCGTATCACGCTCTTCTTCACTGGCAGGCAGTACGGGTGTGGTTTGTTCAATGAAGGCTTCGAGTTCCTGACGGAGCGCCACCAGATCCACGGAGCATGCTTCCAGCGCTTCGCGAGCCGATGGGTTGCTGAGCAGCGCCAGCAACAGATGCTCGACGGTCATAAACTCATGACGGTGCTCGCGCGCTCTGGCGAAAGCCATGTTTAAACTGAGTTCCAGTTCTTGATTGAGCATAGGCACCTCCCCCAATTTTTATACCTGCATTCAGGCTTTTTCCAGCGTACACAGCAACGGATGCTCGTTCTCCCTTGCATACTTGTTCACCATCGCCACTTTGGTTTCCGCCACCTCGGCGGTAAACACGCCGCAGATAGCTTTGCCTTGATAGTGAACTGCAAGCATCAATTGCGTTGCACGTTCTACATCATAAGAAAAGAATTTTTGTAACACGTCAATAACAAACTCCATCGGAGTGTAGTCATCATTGACTAATATCACTTTATACATAGATGGCGGTTTTAGCGCGTCGCGCACGCTATCTTCCACCAACTGGTCAAAATCCAGCCAATCGTTCGTCTTACCCATTGTCAGTCGTCATTATCGGTTACGGTTGTCGGCAGGAAAATCTGCCGCTGACCAGAGTCTATGCACACAATCAATCTACCTCAATTGATAGATAACTAACATCTATCAGTACCATCCGCGACATCTGTCACATTCCCGGCAATAGCGTTAACTGCTTCAAATTTTTGATTCATTTTTACCCGATCCCCCCTGCCTGATGCTTGACGCCTCGCCTGATTTCTCTAAATTGTAATGTCGAGAGTTGGTGAGGTTTTGAACAGCCCCCACTCCGTCACCGGTTCATTCCATCTTACTTATATAAGATTTACGAAGGATGTCGAAGCATGGAAACGGGTACTGTAAAGTGGTTCAACAATGCCAAAGGGTTTGGTTTCATCTGCCCTGAAGGCGGCGGCGAGGATATTTTCGCCCATTATTCCACCATTCAAATGGATGGTTACAGAACGCTTAAAGCCGGACAGTCTGTCCGGTTTGATGTCCACCAGGGGCCAAAAGGCAATCACGCCAGCGTCATCGTACCCATCGAAGCAGAGGCCGTTGCATAGCTCCTCTGTCTCATTGTGTACATCCAGAAGGCAAAATGCCAGCCCGATCGGCTGGCATTTTTATTTAACGCCAGTGCCTGGTGGCGACACTGTTGCATCTTATCAGGCCGACAAATGACGTCAGCAAGATTACTCTCTTGCCAGCGCATCCACCGGGTCCAGTCGCGCCGCGTTTCTCGCCGGTAGCCAGCCAAACAATATCCCGGTAAACGTCGAACATAAAAACGCGCTCGCCAGCGCTGTCAGTGAAAAACCGATCTCCCAGCCGGGCAGGAAAAGCTGTAGCATAAATGCGATGAACATCGACAAGCTAATCCCCAGCGCTCCACCAACCAGGCAAACCAGCATCGCTTCAATAAGAAACTGCTGTAGCACATCGCTGGCGCGCGCGCCTACCGCCATACGGATGCCGATTTCACGCGTTCGCTCGGTGACGGAAACCAGCATAATATTCATAACGCCGATGCCGCCGACAACCAGCGAAATGACGGCCACCAGCGTCAGAAATAACTGAAGAGTATAGGTGGTTTTTTCAGCCGTTTTCAGGACGCTGTCCATATTCCAGGTGAAGAAGTCTTTTTTACCGTGGCGTAAGGTGAGCAGGCGGGTAAGCTGCTGTTCAGCCTGATCGCTATCAACGCCATCTTTCACACGAACGGTGATCGAGTTAAGCCATGACTGACCCATTATGCGATCTGACATCGTGCTATAGGGCAACCAAACTTGCAACAGATTGCTATTGCCGTACATGGACGGTTTCTCTTCCGCCACGCCAATAACAATAACCGGCATATTACCCACCAGCACCACTTCTCCTACGACATTCGCTTTATTTGGAAATAGCTGGCGTCGCGTGTTGGCATCCAACACCACCACCTGCGCGCGATCCTGTTGCTGTACAGCATTGAAGGTGTTCCCCTCCCTAAAGGACATGCCGTAAACGTTAAAATAATCGCCACTGACGCCATTAGCATTTACGGCAATATCAATATTGCCATAGCGAAGACGTAAGCTCTTTGAAACGCTGGGCGTCGCAGAGTTAACCCACGGCTGTTTCTGAATAGCCACCAGATCGTCATATTTCAGCGCCTGTCGATACTGCGGGTTGTCGTCGCCAAAATCTTTGCCTGGATGAATATCAATCGTGTTAGTGCCCATAGCGCGGATATCCGCCAGTACCATCTGTTTTGCGGCGTCGCCGACCACCACAATCGACACCACCGACGCAATACCGATAATAATTCCCAGCATGGTCAGTAAAGTACGCATTTTGTTAGCGGCCATCGCTAACCACGCCATCGACAGCGCTTCGCGAAAGCTGCTGGCAAATTGCCGCCAGCCGGGAGCCGTATTAACTACGGCAGCGTCAACGCCCTGTTCGCGTTTCTTTTCCTGCGCGGGCGGATTATGGACAATCTTGCCATCGTGAATTTCAATAATCCGCTCCGCCTGGGCGGCAATCAGCGGATCGTGCGTCACAATGATCACCGTATGTCCGCGATCGCGCAGTTGGCGCAAAATCGCCATTACTTCTTCGCCGGAATGGCTATCCAGCGCGCCGGTCGGCTCATCCGCCAGAATCACCTGTCCGCCGTTCATCAGCGCGCGGGCAATACTGACACGCTGCTGCTGTCCGCCAGAAAGCTGTGAAGGTGGATAATCGACGCGATCGCTTAATCCCAGCCGCAAAAGCAACTCTCTGGCGCGCGCCTGGCGTTTTTTGCGTTCAATGCCGGCGTAGACGGCGGGGATTTCAACATTTTGCGCTGCCGTTAAATGCGACAACAGATGGTAGCGCTGAAAGATAAAGCCAAAATGCTCACGCCGCAGCTGCGCCAGCGCGTCCGGGTCCAGCGTCGAGACGTCCCGCCCCGCCACCCGATAAGTGCCGCTGGTCGGTTTATCCAGGCACCCGAGGATATTCATCAGCGTTGATTTTCCAGAACCGGAAACGCCGACGATCGCCACCATCTCCCCGGCGTGGATTTGCAGGGAGATATCTTTCAACACCGCCACCTGCTCTTCTCCTGAGGGGTAGCTGCGGCTCACATTGCACAGTTCAAGCAATGCCGTCATGGCGTCGCTCCTGGCCTGCTCTCGCCGATGATCACCTCATCGCCCGCTTCCAGACCTTTAACCACTTCCACGTCTGTATCGTTACGCTCGCCAATGACCACTTCGCGCTCACGTTTTTCGCCGTTACGCAACAGCGCCACTTTATAACGATTACCGCCCACCGGCTCGCCAAGCGCGGCGAGAGGAATAATCAGCACATTTTTGACATCCATGAGTTGAATATAAACCTGTGCGGTCATATCAAGACGCAAGATTCTTTTGGGATTCGGCACTTCAAACCGGGCGTAATAAAAAATAGCGTCGTTGATCTTTTCCGGCGTCGGCAGAATATCTTTTAAAACGCCTTCATAGCGCGTTTGCGGATCGCCTGCAATGGTGAACCATGCTTTCTGCCCCGCCCGAAGATGGATCACGTCCGCTTCCGAGACCTGCGCTTTTACCAGCATGGTGCTCATATCCGCCAGCGTCAGAATATTGGGCGCCTGCTGAGCTGCAATCACCGTTTGTCCTTGCAGGGTAGTGATTTGCGTCACTTCCCCCGCCATGGGGGCGACAATACGGGTATATTCCAGGTTGGTTTTCGCGGTGTCCAACGAGGCCCGATTACGTTTGATCTGGGCATCTATGGTGCCAATACGCGCCTGTTTAACCGCCAACTCCGTCGCCGCAGTATCCAGATCCTGTTGCGATACCGCCTGAGTCTTAGCTAACTGCTGCTGGCGCGCCAGCGTAACCCGCGCCAGCTTTAACTCAGCGGCTGCCTGCTGACGCTCCGCGTTCAGCTCCATCAGGGTGGCCTCGACCTCTTTTATCTGGTTCTCCGCCTGATCTGGGTCAATCACGCCGAGTAGCTGATCTTTTTTAACGTTATCGCCAATGGAGACCAGCAGCGTTTTCAACTGGCCGCTCACCTGCGCGCCGACATCCACTTTACGCAACGCGTCCAGTTTTCCAGTCGCCAGTACACTCTGTTCAAGATCGCCTGGCCGCACGATTAATGTCTGATAAGTTGGCAGCGGGGCATTTATCATTCGCCAGCTAACCATCCCCCCCACTAAAAGAATTAAAATAATGACCAGATAACGCTTTTTAAATTTCTTTCCCTTAGCACGCATAGAAACCCTGACGGCAAAATTTTAACCAGAAAGTAAACCGTATCTAAACAAACCTGACGCAATAAAGATAGCGCCGGCTGTATTGACGATTGGTTAATGTTTCCTGTGGTTCAATCTCGACAATCTTATGTCGCGGATTACGATCATGACACAGCTTACAGATAATACCTGGTACACTTCAGATTACATCTCTCCTTTACAATTATTTATTCGTCTGACGCGCGGGCAATTACAGCCAGGAAAATTCTGGCGTAAAGCCAGCTTTCGTCGCAAGTTTTTAATCCGCTCATTAGTCATGCCGCGTGCAACCAGCCAATTACTGACCAATCTCACCCAATGGCCGGAGTTAAATACGTTACTTGCTCGTCAGCCGCGTTTGCCTATTCGGCTACATCGTCCTTATATGGCTGTAAATATTAAACGCGATTTCGCCTTAGACGCTCTGTGTTTTCATTATCAACAGATGCGCCAACTTTTATCGCGGGAACAACAAGTTAGCTATTTAAGTCAGTATGGCCTGAATCTTGCTAAATTTGAAACTAAAACCGGCGAGTTGTTTCAACTTGATTTAGTCAGTCTGGTCTCACTGGATAAAGAAGGTGAAAGCACTATTGTTGTTCGCGACGCACAGTTACGTATTCTGGCAGAGATCACATTTACTCTGTGTCGCTTTAACCAACAACGCACACTATTTATCGGCGGATTACAGGGCGCGGCAAATGACGTCCCTCACGAAATTATCCAGCAGGCGACCAAAGCCTGCCATGGTCTTTTTCCCAAACGCATCGTGATGGAGGCTCTCTGTCAGTTTGCGCAAGTCTTTCAGGCAGAAAAGATTATAGCTGTGAGTAACGATGCGCACGTTTACCGTAGCTGGCGATACATGGATAAAAAGACGCAAATGCATGCCGACTATGACGCGTTTTGGGAATCGTTAGGCGGTGAAAGAATTAAAGGAAATTACTATGCGCTACCGCTGGCGATCGCCCGAAAAAGCGAATCGGAGATCGCCAGTAAAAAACGGGCCGAGTATCGCCGCCGCTATGCGTTACTCGATAGCGTCGTCGAACAGGTTCCGGCCACATTCAAACGCTAATCCGCCCGGCCCCGCGCCAGCCAAACCACGCGCGAGAACATCTTTCTGAACAGCGGCGGCACGGCGTCAATTCCCCGCCGCCCGGCTTCCATCGCGACTTCAATCGCCAAATCCGGCTTTGACGAGCGGTGGATAGCTTTAGTGATAATTTTCCGGGTATTCATCGGCACATTAGGCGGAAGCTGCGCAACCCGGTGAAAAACATCGGCAAAGCCCTGACGATACATAAAATGTTCCATATCCAGCGCAGGCAGCGCCGTGAGATGTTCGCGTTCTTCTTCCCGATCGTTATTAAGCAGACTGCGGACCGTCGCGGCATATTTTTTCCCCGCTTCGTCGCCATCCACCAGGACATGCCACTCGATTCCCATACGGCGGGCGAACTTCACCAGCGGTTTCAGGCCAGACTGAGCAAACTCAATGACTTTAATGCCCTCCGCATCAAAATGATGTCCACACTGACGCGCCAGCTCATTAATAACCCAGGTTTCCGTCTCGCCTTCCACCAGTAGCCAGCAACGCGCAAACAGCGACGACGCGCGATTAAAGCGGATATGAAAGGCGATGCGCCGTCCATCTTCCGCGCTTAACCCGCCCGGGCCCAGACGCCAGGCGGCGACGCGGGAAGATTCGCGCACCAGCCGTACGACATGCTCCACCGGCGTTAGCGAGAGCAATTCGCCTGAGTTGGTTGTCGCTATCCGCTGTAGCGGTAACAGATTGAGCAATTGCCAGGCGACTGAAAGCATAATGGGATGTAAACGGGTTTCCGGATCTTCCACCAGCAGTAATGGTCGTGCGTCTTTATGTAACCGCAGCGTCCCTTTCGCCTGTAACAGCGTGGAGAAAAGCCCCAGCAGGATCACCCGATGCGACCGGCTGCCCGGTTTGTCGATCATCCGATTAATAATATCCAGATAGCGCCAGCTACGCTGCTCATTTTGCGAACGCCGGCGCATGAGTCGGTGACGCGCCTGTCCTGCGCCCTGCTCTGAGAAATAGTGTTCAAGCAGTTGCACCATCGCGGACAGTCCCTGACGAATCTGCCCGTCGGTTAAATTTTGCGGCCGGGTCGCCAGCTCACGCGCCAGAAAATCCAGCTGTCGGGCCGTGACTTCAACATCCGGCACATTGGGCACCGTACCGTTGCGAATACGTCGCATAAAGCGCGCATCGCGCAAACGTAGCACTGGCATCAGACGAACCAGGTGGCGCACCTGATCGTTAATATTTTCCACCAGTAATGGCTGCCCATCGCTATTGAGAAAACTGCGCAGCGTCATCACGCTGCCATCGGCGCCGCATTCGCCCTCTAGCCGATAAAAAATACGGTGAAAATCATCCTCGCAAGGCGACCAGCATGCTTCCAGCGCTCGATAACGACGTACCCGATGCCGCCCTGGCTGCGTTTCGCGAAAAGTCAGAATAATATACAGGTGATGCTCGCGTCCTTTTATGTCGCCAGGCGGAAACCAGAAATCCTCACGGACAAAATGGTAAAGATCGAGTTCCGGCGACAATAACAGAGTCAGCGCATCCAGCAGGCTGGATTTTCCCCAGGCGTTTTCCCCAATCAGCACGTTGTTTTGCTCCAGCATCAACGACAGTCGGTTGATACCGCGAAATCCTACTATTTCAACGCGTTCGAGAATCATGCTTCCTCCAGAAAAACGTCATCACTCCATAAAATTCACCGCAGTATAACGGCAAATGCGTCCGCCTGGCGTGATATTCCCCCCCTTTGCCTGGGGCAAATGTCTGATAAATGTACGGCTGACGGTGTCGCTTTACTGATAGTCTGGAATTCGGTAGTGTCATGTACGCTATTCAAACAATAAAAAAGGGCCCGGCTGTTCATGTTTTCAGGACTTTTAATCATTCTGGTTCCACTGATTGTGGGCTATCTCATTCCACTGCGACATAAAGCCGCATTACAACTCATTAACCGGCTACTGAGCTGGATCGTGTACCTTATTCTCTTTTTTATGGGAATAAGCCTGGCGTTTTTGGATAACCTCGCCAGTAATCTGGTGGCGATTTTTCATTATTCCGCCGTCAGTATTACGATTATTTTATTGTGTAATATCGCCGCCTTATTGTGGCTGGAACGTATCCTCCCGTGGCGTCACCATCATCAGCAGGAAAAACTTCCTTCGCGTATTGCCATGGCGCTGGAGTCGCTGCAACTGTGCGGCGTAGTGGTATTGGGGTTTGTCATCGGCCTGAGCGGACTCTCTGTTTTACAGCACGCCACCGAAGCCAGTGAATATACGCTGATCTTTTTATTGTTCCTGGTGGGGATTCAGCTACGAAATAGCGGCATGACCTTAAAGCAAATTGTGCTTAACCGCCGGGGAATGATGGTCGCGGTCGTTGTCGTGGCAAGCTCATTACTGGGCGGCGTGATTAATGCGTTTATCCTGGACTTACCGCTAAAAACCGCCCTGGCGATGGCGTCAGGTTTCGGCTGGTACTCTCTTTCCGGTATTTTGCTGACGGAGTCGTTTGGACCGGTTATCGGCAGCGCGGCATTTTTTAACGATCTGGCCCGCGAGCTCTTAGCCATTATGCTTATTCCCGGTCTGGTTCGCCGCAGCCGTTCAACAGCGTTGGGCCTGTGCGGAGCGACCTCAATGGACTTTACGTTGCCGGTATTACAGCGCTCCGGCGGCGTAGAGATTGTTCCAGCGGCTATCGTACATGGCTTTATCCTCAGCCTGCTGGTCCCCCTCTTAATGGCGTTCTTCTCGGCCTGATACCTCTTTGGCGGTAGGCATCTGCCGCCAAAATTGCGCTAAATCAATCTCCTTGCACATTATGGCAGAAAACCCTTTTATCCCTTTGTTCACAGGCATAACCTTAAACATGTATATTAAATATAACTTTAAAAGGTGTGACCATGTTTTGTGTGCAATGTGAACAAACCATCCGTACACCAGCCGGAAACGGCTGCTCCTACGCGCAGGGAATGTGCGGTAAAACGGCTGAAACGTCCGATCTGCAGGATCTGCTGATTGCGGCTTTGCAAGGTTTGTCTGCCTGGGCGGTGAAGGCCCGTGAATATGGCATCATTAATCACGACGTTGATAACTTTGCGCCGCGCGCGTTTTTCTCCACGCTGACCAATGTTAACTTCGACTCTCCGCGTATCGTCGGCTACGCCCGTGAAGCGATTGCCATGCGTGAAGCGTTGAAAGCCCAGTGCCTGAGCGTGGATGCTAATGCGCATTGCGACAATCCGATGGCCGATCTGCAACTGGTCAGCGACGATCTGGGCGAACTGCAACGTCAGGCAGCGGAATTTACCCCGAATAAAGATAAAGCCGCCATTGGCGAGAACATCCTCGGCCTGCGTCTGCTGTGCCTGTACGGTCTGAAAGGCGCGGCGGCGTACATGGAACACGCGCACGTTCTCGGTCAATACGACAACGACATTTATGCGCAGTACCACAAAATCATGGCCTGGCTCGGCACCTGGCCTGCTGATATGAACGCGCTGCTGGAGTGCGCAATGGAAATCGGCCAGATGAACTTTAAAGTGATGAGCATTCTGGATGCCGGTGAGACCACCAAATACGGTCACCCAACGCCGACTCAGGTCAACGTCAAAGCGACTGAAGGCAAGTGCATTCTGATCTCCGGTCACGATCTGAAAGATCTCTACAACCTGCTGGAGCAGACCGAAGGCACCGGCGTTAACGTCTACACTCACGGTGAAATGCTACCCGCACACGGCTATCCGGAACTGCGTAAATTCAAGCATCTGGTCGGTAACTACGGCAGCGGCTGGCAGAATCAGCAGGTCGAATTCGCCCGCTTCCCTGGCCCAATCGTGATGACCTCTAACTGCATTATCGATCCGACCGTAGGCAGCTATGACGACCGTATCTGGACCCGTAGCATCGTCGGCTGGCCGGGCGTTAGCCATCTTGAAGGCGATGACTTCGGGCCGGTCATTGCCCAGGCGCAGCAAATGGCGGGCTTCCCGTATAGCGAAATTCCGCATCTCATCACCGTCGGTTTTGGCCGTCAGACCCTGCTCGGCGCTGCCGATACGCTCATCGATCTGGTCAGCCGTGAAAAACTGCGCCACATCTTCCTGGTCGGCGGCTGTGACGGCGCGCGCGGCGAGCGTAACTACTTTACCGATTTCGCCACCAGCGTACCGGATGACTGCCTGATCCTGACCCTGGCGTGCGGTAAATACCGTTTCAACAAACTGGAGTTCGGCGACATCGAAGGGCTGCCGCGTCTGGTCGATGCCGGTCAGTGTAATGATGCTTACTCCGCGATTATCCTGGCGGTGACGCTGGCGGAAAAACTGGGCTGCGGCGTCAACGATCTGCCGCTATCGCTGGTGCTCTCCTGGTTTGAGCAGAAAGCGATCGTGATTCTGCTGACGCTGCTGTCATTAGGCGTGAAAAATATTGTCACCGGGCCGACCGCGCCGGGCTTCTTCACGCCGGATCTGCTGGCTATCCTCAACGAGAAGTTCGGCCTGCGCTCCGTGACCACCGTTGAAGAAGACATGAAGCAATTGCTGAGCGCGTAAGGAGGTCAATGATGACGATGCCAACCTCACAATGTCCCTGGCGAATGCAGGTGCATCACATCCGTCAGGAGACGCCGGATGTATGGACAATTGCGCTATTATGCCATGACTACTACCCTTATCGCGCCGGGCAGTATGCGCTGGTGAGCGTGCGTAATTCAGCGGAAACGCTGCGCGCCTACACCCTTTCGTCTACGCCGGGCGTCAGTGAATATATCACGCTGACCGTTCGTCGGATTGAAGATGGCACGGGTTCACAGTGGTTGACCCATGACATCAAGCGCGGCGATTACATCTGGCTGTCTGATGCAATGGGCGATTTTACCTGTGACGATAAAACAGAAGATAAGTTTCTGCTGCTCGCCGCCGGTTGTGGCGTAACGCCAATCATGTCGATGCGTCGCTGGCTGGCAAAATACCGCCCACAGGCCGATGTGCAGGTCATCTTTAACGTCCGTTCGCCGGATGATGTGATTTTTGCCGACGAGTGGCGACAGTATCCGGTCACGCTAGTGGCGGAAAATCATGCCACGGAAGGTTTTGTCGCGGGCCGTCTGACCACGGAATTATTACAGCGCGTACCGGATTTGGCATCGCGCACCATCATGACCTGCGGCCCGGCGCCCTATATGGATTTCGTCGAACAGGGAGTGAAAGCGCTTGGCGTAACGCGCTTCTTTAAAGAGAAGTTCTTCACGCCGGTGGCGGAAACGGCAACCAGCGGCCTGAAATTCACCAAACTACAGCCAGCGCAGGAATTTTATGCCCCGATCGGTACAACGCTGTTGGAGGCGCTGGAGAGTAATAAAGTACCGGTTGCCGCTGCCTGTCGGGCAGGTGTTTGCGGCTGCTGTAAAACCAAAGTCGTTTCCGGCGACTATACGGTGAGCAGCACCATGACGCTGAGCGAGGCGGAGATTGCCGAAGGTTACGTACTGGCCTGCTCCTGCCATCCGCAGGGCGATCTTGTTCTCGCATAATCGGTAAACGTTCCATCGTAGGCCCGGTAAGCGTCAGCGCCACCGGGCGATTTACCACTCGCTTCATCCTTTCGCCCCTCTCTCCGCCAAAGAAAAACGTCATCGTCATCTTCAACTAAACTTGTAACCGTTATCACATTTAAGGAGATGGAGAACCATGAAACAAACCGTTGCTGCTTTTATCGCCAAAACGCTGGAACAGGCTGGCGTAAAACAAATCTGGGGCGTCACTGGCGACTCCCTGAACGGCCTGAGCGATAGTCTTAATCGTATGGGAACCATTGAATGGATGCCAACCCGCCACGAAGAGGTCGCCGCTTTCGCCGCCGGCGCACAAGCGCAGCTTACCGGCGAGCTTGCTGTGTGCGCAGGTTCATGCGGACCGGGCAACCTGCACCTGATCAATGGCCTGTTTGATTGCCACCGTAACCACGTCCCTGTTCTGGCGATCGCCACCCATATTCCGTCCAGTGAAATCGGCAGCGGTTATTTCCAGGAGACCCACCCGCAGGAGTTGTTCCGTGAATGCAGCCACTATTGCGAGTTGGTTTCCAGCCCGGAGCAGATCCCGCAGGTACTCGCCATCGCCATGCGCAAAGCGGTGCTAAATCGCGGCGTCTCCGTGGTCGTACTTCCGGGTGACGTGGCGCTGAAACCCGCGCCTGAAAACGCCGTCACCCATTGGTACCATGCCCCGCACCCCGTCGTTACGCCGGCGGAGGAAGAGCTGAAAAAACTGGCGCAACTGCTGCGCTACTCCAGCAATATCGCATTGATGTGCGGTAGCGGCTGCGCGGGCGCGCATGAGGAGTTGGTCGCGTTGGCGGCAAAACTAAAAGCGCCAATCGTTCATGCCCTGCGCGGCAAAGAGCACGTTGAGTACGATAACCCTTATGATGTGGGAATGACCGGCCTGATTGGCTTCTCTTCTGGCTTCCACACCATGATGAACGCCGATACGCTGATCCTGCTCGGCACCCAGTTCCCCTATCGCGCCTTTTATCCGAGCGATGCCAAAATCATTCAGATTGACATCAACCCGGGCAGTATTGGCGCGCACAGCAAAGTCGACATGGCGCTGGTGGGCGATATTAAAGCCACGCTTCGCGCCCTGCTGCCGCTGGTGGAAGAAAAAAGCAATCGTAAATTCCTCGATAAAGCTCTGGAACACTATCGGGACGCCCGTAAAGGGCTTGATGACTTAGCCAAACTCAGCGATAAAGCCATCCACCCACAATATCTGGCGCAACAAATTAGTCATTTCGCCGCTGACGACGCTATTTTTACCTGCGATGTCGGCACGCCGACCGTCTGGGCGGCCCGCTATCTAAAAATGAACGGCAAGCGCCGCCTGCTGGGCTCGTTTAACCACGGGTCAATGGCCAACGCCATGCCGCAGGCGCTCGGCGCTCAGGCCACCGCGCCGGGTCGTCAGGTTATCGCGATGTGCGGTGATGGCGGCTTCAGTATGCTGATGGGCGATTTTCTCTCAGTGGTACAGATGAAGCTGCCGATAAAAATCGTCGTCTTTAATAACAGCGTGCTGGGCTTTGTGGCGATGGAAATGAAAGCCGGCGGCTACCTTACCGACGGTACCGAACTGCACGACACCAATTTCGCGCGTATCGCCGAAGCCTGCGGCATTACCGGTATTCGCGTGGAAAAAGCCGCAGACGTGGACGGAGCGCTACAGCGCGCGTTTTCCATTGACGGCCCGGTACTGGTTGACGTGGTCGTGGCAAAAGAAGAGCTGGCGATCCCGCCGCAGATCAAACTGGAACAAGCGAAAGGCTTTAGCCTGTACATGCTGCGCGCCATTATTAGCGGCCGCGGCGATGAAGTGATCGAACTGGCGAAAACGAACTGGCTAAGGTAAAACAGTGCACATCACCTTTTAAAATCCAGGGATGTGCCATGATTGATTTACGCAGTGATACCGTTACCCGACCGAGCCGCGCCATGCTTGAGGCGATGATGACCGCTCCGGTCGGGGACGACGTATACGGCGATGACCCTACCGTTAACGCCCTTCAGCGCTACGCCGCCGACTTTTCCGGTAAAGAAGCGGCGCTTTTTTTACCCACCGGCACCCAGGCCAATCTGGTCGCGCTGCTTAGCCATTGTGAACGCGGCGAAGAGTATATCGTCGGTCAGGGCGCGCATAATTATCTCTATGAAGCTGGCGGCGCTGCGGTGCTCGGCAGCATTCAGCCGCAGCCTATTGATGCCGCCGCGGACGGTACGCTGCCGCTGGAGAACGTGGCGGCGAAGATTAAAGCGGATGACATCCACTTCGCACGCACGCGCTTGCTCAGTCTGGAAAATACGCATAACGGGAAAGTGCTGCCGCGCGCGTATCTGAAAGACGCCTGGACGTTTACCCGCGAACGTGGGCTGGCGCTGCACGTTGACGGCGCCCGAATTTTTAACGCGGTGGTTGCCTACGGCTGTGAGTTAAAAGAGATTACGCAGTATTGCGACTCTTTTACCATCTGCCTGTCAAAAGGTCTCGGGACGCCGGTCGGTTCGCTGCTGGTCGGCAACCGCGATTACATTAAACGCGCGACGCGCTGGCGTAAAATGGTCGGCGGCGGAATGCGTCAGGCCGGGATTCTGGCAGCGGCCGGACTGTATGCGCTGAAGCATAACGTGGCGCGTCTGCAAGAGGATCATGATAACGCCGCCTGGCTGGCGCAGCAGCTTCGGGAAGCGGGCGCGGAGGTCATGCGCCACGAAACGAATATGCTGTTTGTTCGCGTTGGCGAAGCACAGGCCGCCGCGCTTGGCGACTATTTGCGGGAACGGAATATCCTGATTAACGCCGCGCCGATTGTGCGTCTGGTGACGCATCTGGATGTCTCTCGCGAACAGCTTGCCGACGTCGTCGCCCACTGGCGCGCCTTTTTAGCCCGCTAAGGAGAGCAACGTGGCGCAACGCATTCTGGTTCTCGGCGCCAGCGGCTATATCGGCCAGCACCTGGTCTTTGCGCTAAGTCAGCAAGGGCATCAGGTGCGGGCGGCGGCGCGACGCGTGGAACGTCTGGAAAAACAGCGCCTCGCCAACGTCAGTTGTCATAAGGTCGATCTGCACTGGCCGGAAAATTTACCCACGCTGCTTCGCGACGTTGATACCGTTTACTATCTGGTACACGGCATGGGCGAAGGCGGCGATTTTATCGCCCATGAACGTCAGGCGGCGCTCAACGTGCGCGACGCGCTGCGCCAGACGCCGGTTAAACAACTTATTTTCCTCAGTTCACTGCAGGCGCCGGCGCATGAGCAATCCGATCACCTGCGCGCCCGCCAGCTTACGGCTGACACGCTGCGCGACGCAGGCGTACCGGTGACGGAATTACGCGCCGGGATCATCGTCGGCGCAGGCTCCGCCGCCTTCGAAGTCATGCGCGACATGGTTTACAACCTGCCAATACTCACGCCGCCGCGCTGGGTGCGTTCGCGCACCACGCCCATCGCCCTGGAAAATTTACTCTACTACCTGGTCGGCTTACTGGAGCACCCTGCGCGCGAGCATCGTATTCTGGAAGCCGCCGGGCCGCAGGTATTAAGCTATCAGCAGCAGTTTGAACGTTTTATGGCCGTCAGCGGTAAACGGCGTCCGCTGATCCCGGTGCCTTTTCCGACCCGCTGGATTTCGGTCTGGTTTTTAAACGTTATTACCTCCGTGCCGCCGACTACCGCAAAAGCCTTAATCCAGGGGTTAAGGCACGATTTGCTGGCCGATGACGCCGCGTTAAAAAAGTTGATCCCCCAAACGCTTATCACCTTTGACGACGCCGTTCGCCGCACGCTGAAAGAAGAAGAAAAACTGGTGAACTCCAGCGACTGGGGCTACGACGCGCTGGCCTTCGCCCGCTGGCGTCCCGAATACGGCTATTTTCCAAAGCAGGCGGGCTTTACCGCGCAGACCCCGGCCAGCCTATCAGCGCTCTGGCAGGTCGTAAATCGGCTGGGTGGCAAAGAGGGCTATTTTTTCGGCAATATTTTGTGGCAGACGCGCGCCGCGATGGACCGTCTGGTGGGGCATAAACTGGCGAAAGGCCGCCCGTCGCATACTTTGCTCAAGCCTGGCGATACGGTAGATAGCTGGAAAGTGATCATTGTCGAGCCAGAAAAACAGCTCACGCTCTTGTTTGGCATGAAAGCGCCGGGTCTGGGGCGGCTTAGCTTCACGCTGCACGATAAAGGTCGCTACCGCGAAATTGACGTGCGCGCCTGGTGGCATCCACACGGAATGCCGGGCCTGATTTACTGGCTACTGATGATCCCGGCGCACCTGTTTATTTTCCGGGGAATGGCAAGGCGTATTGCCCGACTTGCAGAACAAATCACAGAAAAATGAGAAAAAGTTGCTGTATTCTTTCGTGTTTCCCATTGCATACCGACGTAATTCACGGAAGAATGCGCACGACGGTTTATTAAACACAGTGGATTGATATGAAGGTACTGGTTACCGGCGCCACCAGCGGCTTAGGTCGAAACGCGGTTGAATTTTTGCGCAATAAAGGCATCAGCGTCAGAGCGACGGGTCGCAATGAAGCGATGGGCAAGCTGCTTGAAAAAATGGGCGCGGAATTCGTCCATGCGGATTTAACCGAACTGGTCTCCTCGCAGGCTAAAGTGATGCTTGCCGGGATCGACACGTTGTGGCACTGCTCCAGCTTTACCTCGCCCTGGGGAACCCAACAGGCTTTCGATCTGGCGAATGTTCGCGCCACCCGCCGTCTGGGAGAATGGGCGGTCGCCTGGGGCGTGCGCAATTTTATTCATATCTCCTCTCCCTCGCTCTATTTTGATTACCACCATCACCGTGATATCAAAGAAGATTTCCGCCCGCATCGGTTTGCCAATGAGTTCGCCCGCAGTAAAGCCGCCGGCGAAGAGGTGATTAATCTGTTGGCGCAGGCCAATCCGCAAACACATTTTACGGTATTGCGTCCACAAAGCCTGTTTGGCCCGCACGATAAAGTATTTATCCCACGTCTGGCGCATATGATGCACCATTACGGTAGCGTCTTATTACCGCACGGGGGCAGCGCGCTGGTCGATATGACCTACTATGAAAATGCGATCCACGCCATGTGGCTGGCCAGCCAGCCGGGCTGCGATCATCTGCCTTCTGGCCGCGCTTATAACATCACTAACGGCGAAAACCGCACCTTACGCAGCATCGTACAAAAGTTAATTGATGAACTGACTATCGACTGCCGCATTCGCTCTGTGCCTTACCCGATGCTGGATATGATCGCCCGCAGTATGGAGCGCTTCGGCAAAAAATCCGCCAAAGAGCCCCCGCTAACGCATTACGGCGTGTCAAAACTGAATTTTGATTTTACGCTCGATACGACTCGCGCGCAGGACGAGCTGGGCTACCAGCCCATCGTCACGCTGGACGAAGGCATTGAGCGCACCGCCGCCTGGCTGCGCGATCACGGAAATTTACCGCGTTAATCCTGGCCGTACTTCTCCAGTAATGCTTCAGCAATCGCCTGCGTTTCGGCATCTGCGATACCGTTCCATTGCGCCGGACGGAAGTGCATCTGGAACGCCATAATCACCCGCTGCTGCTCGCGCGCCGTCATATCGGCTTTGACTTCATAGCCATAGCGCGAGAGTAACGCAAGCACCGTTGCGGTATCGACTGGCGTATACGGCGCGCGTCCAGCCAGATAAAACGCCACACGCTGGGCGTCAGGCCAGGCGCCAATCCCCTGCGCCGCAAGCTCGCGCCACGGGAAGCGCGGGCCGGGATCGTCTTTACGCTGCGGCGCGATATCCGCATGGGCCACCACATTCTGCGGTTTGATGTTATAGCGCGCGATAATGTCCTTCGCTAAAGGAATCAATGCCTGAATTTGCGCGGATTCAAACGGCGCGAAAGATTTCACCCCGCCGGACATTTGCCAGCCGCGATTTTCCAGCTCAATGCCAATAGACGTATCATTGAGACGCGTGGCGCCTCGCCAGAAACTGACGCCCGCATGCCAGGCCTGATCCTGTTCTGGCACCAGTTGCCAGATGCGCGGTTTACCGCCATATAATGGCGGGGTTGCGGGAATCAGGTAATGCGAACTGACGTTGCGGCCCGTTAACGTCGCCAGCGAAACGTCAAAGTTTTCCGCCGTATAGTGAATCACCAGGACTTTAATGCGCGGATAGGCCGCCTGCGCCCGATGTCGGGTATCAAGCTGATATCCCTCTTTATCAATAATTCCTTTTTCGCTCGCGCAGCCTGTTAACAGCAACGCAAGACCAACCAGCCACAGTAGCGCTCTCATCGGCGCGTTTTCACCGCCGTTCCGCTGACGCTGACCATCAGCATACTGCCATCCTTGCCGACAGTTTCGTAATCAATATCGATGCCTACCACCGCATCGGCGCCCAACGCTTTAGCCTGCTCGCCAAGTTCCTGAAAAGCGATTTCACGCGCTTTACGCAGCTCTTTCTCATACGCGCCGGAACGTCCGCCGACGATATCCCGAATGCCGGCGAAAAAATCGCGGAAAATATTGGCGCCTAAAATGGCTTCGCCCGTTACCACACCGCAATACTCCACGATGCTTTGCCCTTCCAGCGTTGGGGTTGTTGAAAACTGCATAGTGAATCTCCCGGGTTAGCTAAGCACACGATCTCAAACGCATTATCAAGCTGATACGCTATCATTGAAAGGATATAATTGATTATCGTAGATCGGTTTTTGCTCGATCGCCTATAAGGAAATCATCATGCGCTATTCTAAACTCTCTTTGCTCATCCCGTGCGCGCTTCTGCTTAGCGCCTGTACGACAGTCACTCCCGCCTACAAAGATAATGGCCCGCGTATCGGCGCGTGTGTGGAAGGCGGCCCGGACAGCGTGGCTCAACAATTTTACGACTACTGTATTCAACACCACAGCAATGATATCGCCGCGCTTCGCCCCTACTTGAGTGATAACCTGGCGAAATTGCTGACCGACGCCAGCCGCGATACGGAACACCGTCAGTTGATGAGCGGCGATCTGTTCTCCAGCCGCGCTACGCTGCCGGATAGCGCCAACGTCGCCAGCGCATCAACCATCTCGAACCGAGATGCGCGCAACATTCCTCTGCGGGTAGCGTTAAAACAGGGCGATCAAAGCTGGCAGGATGAAGTGCTTATGATTCACGAAGGCTCATGCTGGGTGATTGACGACGTTCGCTATCTGGGCGGAGATGTCCATGCCCCTGCCGGTACGCTGCGCCAGTCGATAGAAAACCGTTAACAGACAGTATTCCCCGCTTTTGCACTCATAACCCCGTAAATTGTCTGGCATTCTGCCCGGGATGCCGACAATTCTTCTTACCTACTATTCCTCCTGCTATTTTGTGCTATGTTTAGGGAAGAATGTGGGATATATTTAACTTTTAACGCATAAATATTGCATAACTATTCTGCGAAAGGTACTATCTGCGGCTTCAATAGCTATCAGACTGCCTGTATACGAGTGTCAATGAGTATTCAATTAAACGGCATTAATTGCTTTTACGGCGCGCATCAGGCGCTGTTCGATATCACGCTGGATTGCCCCGAAGGCGAAACGCTGGTGTTGCTTGGCCCAAGCGGGGCGGGTAAAAGTTCGCTGCTGCGTGTACTCAATCTGCTTGAGATGCCGCGCTCCGGCACTCTGACTATCGCCGGGAACCATTTTGACTTTACGAAAACGCCGTCCGATAAGGCGATTCGTGAGCTACGTCAAAATGTCGGAATGGTCTTTCAGCAATATAATCTTTGGCCGCATCTCACCGTTGTGCAGAATCTGATTGAAGCGCCCTGCCGCGTACTGGGTCTGACAAAAGATCAGGCGCTGGCGCGCGCAGAAAAGCTGCTGGAGCGTCTACGTCTGAAGCCCTATAGCGATCGTTATCCGTTGCACCTTTCCGGCGGTCAGCAGCAGCGCGTCGCGATTGCCCGCGCGCTGATGATGGAACCGCTGGTGCTGCTGTTTGATGAACCGACCGCCGCGCTGGACCCGGAAATTACCGCTCAAATCGTCAGTATTATTCATGAGCTGGCGGAAACGAACATTACTCAGGTGATCGTTACGCATGAAGTCGAAGTGGCGCGTAAGACCGCCAGTCGTGTGATTTATATGGAAAATGGTCACATCGTCGAGCACGGTGATGCGGGTTGCTTTGCCCACCCTCAGACCGAAGCGTTCAAAAACTATCTCTCTCACTAAGATTCGGGACAATGACAATGAAAAAAGTTCTGATTGCCGCGCTAATTGCAGGCTTTAGCCTTTCCGCTACAGCAGCCCAGACCATTCGTTTTGCGACCGAAGCGTCCTATCCGCCGTTCGAATCGATGGATGCTAATAACAAGATTGTCGGCTTTGACGTCGACCTGGCCAACGCGCTATGTAAAGAGATCGACGCCTCCTGTACCTTTACCAATCAGGCGTTCGACAGCCTGATCCCCAGCCTGAAATTCCGCCGCTTCGACGCTGTAATGGCGGGAATGGATATCACGCCGGAACGTGAAAAGCAGGTGCTGTTTACCACGCCATATTACGACAACTCCGCGCTGTTTGTGGGTCAGCAGGGCAAATACACCAGCGTTGATCAACTAAAAGGCAAGAAAGTCGGCGTACAGAACGGCACGACGCACCAGAAATTCATCATGGATAAGCATCCGGAAATCACCACCGTACCGTATGACAGCTATCAGAACGCGAAGCTGGATCTACAAAATGGTCGTATCGACGCTGTTTTCGGCGACACGGCGGTCGTGACCGAATGGCTGAAAGCCAATCCTAAGCTGGTGCCGGTCGGCGATAAAGTCACCGATAAAGATTATTTCGGCACCGGCCTGGGTATCGCGGTACGTCAGGGCAACACTGAGCTGCAGCAGAAATTCAATACTGCGCTGGAAAAAGTGAAGAAAGATGGGACTTACGAGACCATCTATAACAAATGGTTCCAGAAGTAATCTTTGATGAACGAATTTTTTCCTTTAGCAAGCGCCGCTGGGATGACCGTCGGCCTTGCCGTCTGCGCGCTGATCATTGGCCTCGCGTTAGCCATGTTCTTTGCCGTCTGGGAGTCCGTAAAATGGCGTCCGATTGCCTGGATAGGCTCCGCGCTGGTCACTATTTTGCGCGGCCTGCCGGAAATTCTGGTGGTGCTGTTTATCTATTTCGGCTCCTCGCAACTCCTGCTTACGCTGTCTGACGGGTTTACCCTCCATCTCGGCTTTACGCAGATCCCGGTGCAAATGGAGATTGAGAACTTTGACGTCAGTCCGTTCCTGTGCGGCGTGATTGCGTTGTCCCTGCTGTATGCGGCCTATGCGTCGCAGACGCTACGCGGCGCGCTGAAAGCCGTTCCGTCTGGTCAGTGGGAGTCGGGTCAGGCACTGGGATTATCAAAGACGGCGATTTTTTTCCGTCTGGTGATGCCGCAGATGTGGCGTCACGCCCTGCCAGGGCTGGGTAATCAGTGGCTGGTGTTGCTAAAAGATACGGCTCTGGTCAGCCTTATCAGCGTTAACGATCTGATGTTGCAGACCAAAAGTATTGCCACACGCACCCAGGAACCGTTTAACTGGTACATTATTGCGGCGGCTATTTACCTGGTCATTACGCTGATCAGTCAGTACATTCTCAAACGCATAGACCTGCGCGCGACACGTTTTGAGCGGAGGCCGGACTAATGCTTGAGTACTTACCTGAACTGCTAAAAGAGCTACACACCAGCCTGACGCTGACCGTGGCTTCTATTGCCGTCGCTTTGGTGCTGGCGTTAGTTTTTACCATCATCCTGACGCTAAAAACGCCGTTCGTGGTGTGGCTGGTGCGCGGCTATATCACGTTGTTTACCGGTACGCCGTTGTTGGTGCAAATTTTCCTGATCTACTACGGACCCGGTCAATTCCCGACACTGCAAGAGTATCCGCTACTCTGGCATCTACTGTCTGAACCGTGGCTGTGCGCACTGATCGCGTTGTCGCTAAACAGCGCCGCTTATACCACGCAGCTATTTTATGGCGCGATTCGCGCGATTCCGGAAGGTCAGTGGCAGTCCTGCGGCGCGCTGGGGATGAGTAAGAAAGATACGCTGGCGATTTTGTTGCCCTATGCGTTTAAACGCGCCCTCTCCTCCTATTCTAATGAGGTGGTACTGGTCTTCAAAAGTACCTCGCTGGCCTATACCATCACCTTGATGGAAGTCATGGGGTACAGTCAGTTGCTCTATGGTCGTACCTACGATGTGGTGGTATTTGGCGCGGCAGGCGTAATTTACCTGGTCGTCAACGGTCTATTGACGCTGATGATGCGGTTGATTGAGCGTAAAGCCCTGGCGTTTGAGCGGCGCAATTAACCAGGCAGGATAAGGCATTCTCGCCGCCGTTCGACAATGGTAAGATGGCGCTGCGCTTATCAAACCTACGATGCATAATATTGAATAAACCCGACGGACAAGTGGTTAACTTGTCCGTCTTTTTTTATCCATTTCAAAATATTTAATCATTTTTATTGCATACAAATTCAATTAATGGCATTGTAAATCTATGCCGCAGACACGGCGCATAATCATAAGATTACGGGAGTGACATCATGAAAAAGTTAGTTCTGGCTGCATTACTCGCCTCTTTCGCCACTGGCAGCATCGCCGCTGAAAAAATCAATTTCGGGGTTTCCGCCACCTATCCCCCGTTTGAATCCCTGGATGCGAGTAATAAAATTGTGGGCTTCGATATCGATCTGGCAACCGCATTATGCAAGCAAATGCAGGCAGAATGTACTTTTACCAATCATGCTTTCGATAGTCTTATCCCGGCGCTGAAATTCAGAAAATATGATGCCGTCATTTCTGGAATGGACATTACCCCGGAGCGCAGTAAGCAGGTCGCCTTTAGCAATCCCTATTATGCGAACTCCGCGCTGGTGATTGCCAAAAAAGACACCTATAAAACCTTTACCGATCTAAAAGGTAAGCGTATCGGTATGGAAAATGGCACCACGCATCAAAAATATCTCCAGGATAAACATCCGGAGGTCAAAACCGTGGCCTACGACAGCTACCAGAATGCGATTATCGACCTGAAAAATGGCCGTATTGACGGCGTCTTTGGCGATACCGCAGTGGTCAATGAGTGGCTGAAAACGAATCCGCAACTGGGTCCGGCAACAGAGAAAGTGACCGATCCGCAATACTTCGGTACCGGACTTGGCATCGCGGTGCGCCCGGACAATAAGGCGTTGCTGGAAAAACTGAATAATGCGCTGGCCGCCATTAAAGCGGACGGCACTTATCAGAAAATCAGCGATCAGTGGTTCCCGCAGTAAAATATATGTGATTAGCCCACCGTGTTGCGAAATGGCAGTATAAATACCTTATTCAGCCCACGGGCCGCCATCGGAAACTATCCTGGCCTGATAAGCGCAGCGCCATTGAGCATTCTACAGTTTGTCATCAGTCTCAAACGCCTGCATCAACAGGCGATTCGGACTAATACTTGCCGGGTGACGCTGACGCGTACCCGGCTTACAACATTGTTACGTTTTAGATAACATCCAGACCCAGACGGCGATACTGCTCCGCCGGAGCATCATTTTCTTTCATCAAACGGATAAGTAAGTTGATCATCCTTGCTTCGATGGCCTCATCATGAATAGGATGTTGCTGCTGCGGATCGTCTCTGAGATCAAACAAGAGATGACCAAAGCTATTCACACCTTTATATTTTTCCCTGGCCGGAATACGTAATACCTGAAGCCCTTTAGTAAAGTTAAACGGAGGTGCCAGAGATAATTTTCCCAGTTCATCCACGTCATAACGCGCATTCATCTTGATCGGCATTAACGTGTAGTTCGCAATGTCATGCTCACGCCCCGGCTGCGCGGCCCGCATATAAACATAGCGTCCGTCGGTAACATTAACATGTCCGCTAAACACGCCAAACAGCGCGCCTTCCCTGACGGGTTCATCACTGGCAATGACTTTCGCCAGCGGTTGGCCCTGCATATCTGCGGGAATAGGTTGCTGAAAATAATTCAGTAGCGTTGGTGCCCAGTCAATCATCTGCACCAGCGACTGCCGTCGCGCTCCGCATACCACGCTGCGCGGGTCCCAGATAAACAGCGGGTTATTCGCCACCTCGTTATAATAGGGCATTTGATTTTTAGCCCACCAACCGTGCTCCCCCAGCAAGAAGCCGTGATCGGTACCGACAATCAGCATCGTATCGCGCCAGAGATCGTGTTCATCCATCAGATCAAGGATACGTCCCAGATTGCGGTCGCACATGGAAACCAGGGCCCGATAACGACAGCGAATATGCGCTATCGCCTCCTCACTTTCACTGACTTTGCCGCGCGGCCAGTCATAATGCGGGCCTTGCCACTCATCGTCATAGAGCGATAAATATTCCTCGGTGGTATAAAACGGCTCATGCGGATCGAACGTCTCAACCTGCAATAACCAGTTATCTTCGGCATGATTTTTATGGATAAAATCGCACCCTGCGTCAAAAACTTTCGTCTGGGGAAAATCGGCTTCCTGCTGGATGTATTCGCGGTTCGCCCAGTCATGACGCCATAGCCCGGAAACGCCGCCTCCGGTTTGTTTTTGTGGAACGCGCAGTACTTCCGGAATGGGCGGCTCGCCAACGCTCGCCTTCCAGTGATCGCCCTCCTGACCGCGTACTACGTCCCAGGAGCTATAGCGGTTATGGTAGTTACCGCCGCCGTCTTCCCAGTAATGCAGATGATCGCTGATAAGATGGGTGTAGATCCCCGCTTTTTTCAATAATTCCGGCATGGAATCATCAAAGGGTTCCAGCGGGCCCCACTCACGATGCAGGAAATTATAGCGCCCGGTGTGCAGTTCCCGACGGGCTGGCATACAGGGCATACTGCCGACATAACTATTGTCAAAGGTGGCGGCATGTGCCGCCAGGCGTTGAAAGTTAGGCGCTTTCGTTAGCAAATCACCATAGGGCGGCAAATAGTTTTTATTCAGACTGTCAAACAGCAGAATAATCGCTTTCATGACTCACCCTCATTTGTTGAGCAGGTGCGGAAAATTTTTCTCTACCACATCGTAAATCTGTTTGCCTATTGATTCGCCATCCATGATATTTTCAATGGGAATGAGATATTGTCCGTGTTTAGGATCGAGGCTAACAACATCAAGCAATTTTTTCGAAATCGCATAAATATCTGCCCAGTCGGTAAATCCACCGACTTCTCCCGCTGCCGTATGCTCCATATCAAAAGAGAAGTCATATTTTGCTAACGCTTTTTTAACAACAGTCTGTAACATTACGCTACTGCCTACACCATAACCGCATACGAATAAAATATTTACAGAATCTTTCATAATAAAATCCTTTATATAAACCGAATCAATTAAATGGAATAAGGACCAAGATGGAACGTTGAAGCAATAAATTTCAGTAATTCACAAATTGCAGGCCACAGAGTCGCCCAGTCAAATATTCCCGTCCAGCCCACGCCTTCTTTTGCCAGCCCGGTTAAAGGAATGGCCCATACCGTACCGAAAGTCTGAATAATCCCTAACAGGAAAGTACAAATAATAACGGAACGATATCCCCCCATTCGGTTGGCTAATACGCCGATGGGACCGCCGGAAAAGAAGAGCGGAACAAAACCAGGTAATACCATAATAGGGCTATGGATGAGCAGCAGAATGCCCATGGAAAAAATCGTGCCGAAGGTACAAAAGACGAATCCCAGCGTGGCCGCGTTCGGCGAAAAAGGTAATAAAGCAGCAACATCCACAGCCGGTATGGCGTTAGGAATAAAGCGATCCTGCCATCCTTTAAACGAACCGTTAATTTCACCTACCATCATCCGCACGCCCTGCAGCAAGATGACCATATACATAGAGAATTGCAGGCCCAGATTGATAATATAGATATACCAGGGTTTGCCTTTCGCCATTAACTGTACGTTATCGATCCCTGTCGCCAATAGAAAACCGCCAACGAAGAGCGTCATCACAATGGCGATTGCCGTCACGTTGTGGTTAAAAATGGCTAACCAACCGGGAAGTTTCAGGTTTTCGGCGTCATGCTTTTGCGGATCGCCGAATTTATGCGCGAATTTCGAGAAAAACCACAGCCCCAGCATCTGGTTATGCGCGATGGTAAAACCGGCGTTATTGGTCACTTTGGCGATGGGTTTAACAATAAGCGTGGTTGAAAACGCCCAAAAAACCCCGGTCAATACCCCGGCAATCACAATGGATTGTACCCAACCGAACCCTAGCCAGAAGACGATTAACCACAGTACCGCCTGTGAATGAGAGACCCCGGTATTACCGGTAAGAAATATACCTTTCGCGCCGGTATAACGGCCAAATAAAACTAATATCAGGTTAGTAAAAAACGCCAGTACAAAAACGTATCCTACATAGCCGAAATTATCGCCCAGCGCTATTTGCGTCGCAGCTTTCATGGCGTATGAATCCATTAAGTATCCATGTACTCCATAAGCCTTGCTGACTGCTTCTGCAACCGGTTTAAAAGTGGCTGAAAATTGAAAGCCGCCAAATAACACCATCATTAAACCGACCATCGCGCTGATCATACCGGTGATAATTTTTATAGGCGTCTTTTTATCCAGCGCATAGCCAACACCGACTAATATCCCAATTAATATTGCCGGTTCAGTTAAAAACGTTTGAATAACATCTATAAATTTGGCAAACATCGTCTGAACGCCCTCCATAAGCGTGTCTATTCGTTGTCATAATTGACCCCTTTACTGACGTTACGTATTGCTTCGCTGATGCTATTGAAAGTTACCCGATAAACCACCTTGTCTAATTTTGCCTTACACGCACTGTAATAATCAAAATTAGTCATTAAAAGATTTAAAGTGATTATTTGTGATTTGATTTGCAAAAATAGGGTAATATATAACCATGATCGATCGGAGTTTTTCATCGATCGATCATGGTTATTATTATTTATGGATAATTAAACAGTTAGTATAGATATATTGTATGCCTGGCTTTTGCCGCTACTGCCTGCACAGCAATGTTAACACTTCATAATGCGCGGTATGGGGGAACATATCGAAAAGCTGAACACGTTGAATACGGTAGTTCGGCAGATGGCGAATATCCTGCGCCATCGTCTGCGCGTTACAGCTCGAATAAATGATAAAACGCGGCGCCATTTGTGCAAGGTAATCGCACAACGGCTTGCCAATGCCGCGGCGGGGAGGATTCACCAACACCAGATCGGGCGTTTCGCCTTGTGCGGTGGCGAATTGGGTGGAATCCAGCGCCTGGAAATGAAGGCGGGTTAATCCCAGCTCGGCAGCGGATTGCTTCGCGCAGGCAATCGCCTCCGGCGCGATCTCAATACCGGTTAATTGCATCTGCGGCGTCGCGCAGTGCAGGCCGAATCCGCCCACTCCGCAAAAAAGATCCCACATATGGCGTACCGGCAATTGCCCTACCCAGTCGCGCGCCGTCGCATATAATCGGCTGGCGACCGTAGGGTTGGTCTGAAAGAAACTTTGCGGACGAATCCACAGCGGCACATCGTTAAAACGTTCCGCCAGCGCCTGCTGATCCGTCAGGTAGATTTCCGTCTCCCCTTCCATAATCGCCATATGTACCGGCTGGATATTCGCGGTGATCACTCTGAGCTGCGGCAGTTGCGCGCGCAGCCACGGTAACGCCGCGCGCAGTTGCGTAAGTTTGGTTTCTGAACGCAACACGAAGCGTAGCATCATGCCGCCATCGAACTGACTTTCCGTCAGCAACAGGTATTTCAGTTCGCCGCGTTTTCGCGCCACGTTATAAGGCGTGAGTCCGGCACGGGCAATAAAAGGTTTTAGCGCGCTGAATACGGGGGCAAAGGAGGCGGGATACAGCGGGCAGCCGCAAAGATCGACCGGCGTACCGTCGCGATGCAGCATCCCGAAGAGCGGTTTTTCTACACTACCGCTCACGACCATTTTCGCTTTGTTGCGGAAATGCTGTTCCGGGCCTCCAGTCGGCGCGCACCACTGTTCAACAGGCAGCCCGGCGAGCAAACGATGTAAATCGGCTGTTTTTGCGGAAAGTTGTTCGTTAACCGACTGCGTAATCCATTGACAGGAACGGCAGCGACCCGCGTCATAGAGTGCGCACTGCATACCAAAAAACCTTCATATTATCCGGGGCGACGATTATACACATTATTGCAGCCGGAAGAACCGACGGCTGGGAGCGGGAATAAACAGCAGAAACAGAATTAAAAGATCGGGGAGTTTTTGCATGACCAGGGAATGCAGGATATCACGCTTCGATTCTCCCGCGATGCTAAACAACTCCGGATACCCGTAGCCTAACGACGCCGCCCACAGATATCCGCTCACAATAATTTGTGTCGCCAGGTACACCCAGCGCGCCCAGCTACGGCCTTTCACCAGCGAAAACGCACAATAAATTTCAACAAAGACCAGCACTAAGCTGGCCAGAAAGACCAGGGTTAAGCTCCACGTCTGCACACTGCGATGAATAAACTCGCCCATCCCGCGTATGCCGAGGGTATTCATAATCATCAGCACATCGAGACCGCGAATCAAAATAATCGCCATAGCCGCAACCTGCACCAGCGTAGGCACATTTAAACGGGCATGTGATGAGGTTGATTGCTTTATAAATCCCAATGAATGTCTTCCCTGAAAATGATGCCGCGACCCGCGCGGCAACGCATTGCCATAGTGGAAGATTTTAGTGGCTTCAGCCGCGTCTTGCACGCTGGATATCGCGAATCCGCTGTTTTTCCGCTCGCGCCATCAGGTACCAGGCAATAAATCCGACGATTCCTACCACGCCGAGGATTAACGTCGCCAGCGCGTTGATTTCCGGGTTCACGCCCATGCGCACGCTGGAGAAAACCAGCATCGGTAGCGTGGTGGCGCCGGGACCGGAAACGAAGCTGGCAATCACCAGATCGTCAAGGGAAAGCGTAAAGGCCAACAGCCAGCCCGAGATCACCGCTGGCATGATCATCGGTAATGTAATGACAAAAAAGACCTTTAACGGCGCCGCGCCAAGATCCATCGCCGCCTCTTCAATCGAACGATCCAGCTCGCGTAATCGCGAAGCGATCACCACTGCCACGTAGGCGGTACAGAACGTGACGTGCGCCAACCAGATGGTCAGCATCCCGCGATCGGAGGGCCAGCCGATAGCATGACCGAGCGCGACAAACAGCAGCAGCAGCGACAGCCCGGTAATCACATCCGGCATCACCAGCGGCGCGGTGATCATAAACGCAAAGCCGTTTGCGCCGCGAAATCGTCCAAATCGCACCATCACCACCGCGGCGATAGTACCGAGCACCACCGCCATCGTCGCCGCGCAGGCGGCAATTGTCAGGCTTAGTCCTACTGCGCTCATCATGGCGGTATCCCGAAAGAGCTCGCCATACCAGCGCGTCGACCATCCCGCCCACACCGTCACCAGCTTCGAACTGTTAAACGAGTAAATCACCAACATTAACATTGGCGCATAGAGAAAAGTAAACCCCAGCACCAGAATCAGAATGCGCCAGGGCGAGCGAACGACCGGTAAGTTATTCATCCATGCTCCCCCACACTTTTTTGCTGATGTTTATGGAACCACATGATCGGTACTATCAGCAGCAGCAACATAATAATGGCGACCGCAGAAGCCACCGGCCAGTCGCGGTTATTGAAAAACTCCTGCCACAGGACGCGACCAATCATGATACTGTCCGGCCCGCCAAGCAGTTCCGGGATCACAAACTCGCCCACCGCCGGGATAAAAACCAGCATCGAGCCGGCGATGATTCCGCCTTTGGTGAGCGGGACAATGATGCTAAAAAATGTTTTCAGCGGTCGGGCGCCGAGATCCAGCGACGCTTCCACCAGCGAATAATCAATACGCGTTAATGCGGTATAAATGGGCAGAACCATAAACGGCAGATACGCATAAACAATGCCGATATAGACGGCCAGGTTAGTGTGCAGGATCGTCAGCGGCTGATCGATAACCCCTAGCCACAGCAACACATTGTTCAGCACACCGTTGTTTTTCAAAATGCCCATCCAGGCATAGACGCGTATTAAAAAAGACGTCCACGGGGGCAGGATCACCAACAGCAGCAGGATATTGCGCGTGGAGGGCTTGCTGTGCGCCACCGCCCACGCCAGCGGGTAGCCCAGCAGCAGGCAGCAGATTGTGGAAATACCGGCAATTTGTAACGATTGCAGATAGGCTTCGAAATAAAGCGGATCGTCGGTCAGTTGCAAAAAATTACCGAGATTGAGCGTAATCGACAACTGACCGTCAGCCCATTCCAGCAGATCGGTATACGGCGGGATCGCCCGCGCCATTTCCGCCAGGCTTATCTTAAAGACGATAAGAAACGGCAATAAAAACAGCAGAATGAGCCAGATATAAGGCAAAGCAATAACCAGCTTACGCCCATGTTTCATTTGCATTCGCGCCAACCATAGCGCCGCGCCGCCAGGTTTACTGATGCGTGCCGGAGGTTCAAGTGTGCTCATGTTTCCCCCTTATACCGTCAGGACCACGCAGCTATCCGCTTCCCAGCACAAACGCACTTCATCGCCCCAGGTCGGTAACCCTTTCCGGTAACGGTGCGCATTCTGCAGTTGAGCGCTGATCATCTGCCCGCTTTTTAGCCGCACATGATAAATAGACAGATCGCCGAGATACGCAATATGCGCCACTTCGCCGACGGCGAAATTATAGCCATCGGCGGGCAGCGACTCACACAGCATGATTTTTTCCGGACGTAGCGCCACATATACCGGCACATTATCAACGACAGAGGCATCCGCATCGACTTTTAACGGATGTACCAAACCGGGCGCGTCAATGACCAGACCGTCCTCTTCACGCGCTTTCAGTAAGCCCTCAAAAACATTTACCGATCCGATAAATTCGGCGCTATAGCGGGTCGTCGGATGCTCGTAAATCTCCTCCGGTTCGCCAATTTGCACAAATTTTCCACGGTTCATGATGGCAATGCGCCCCGCCATCGTCATGGCTTCTTCCTGATCGTGCGTCACCATGACGCAGGTCACGCCGACGCGCTCAAGGATATCAACTACTTCAAGCTGCATCCGGTCGCGTAATTTTTTATCCAGCGCGCCCATCGGTTCATCCAACAAGAGCAGCTTAGGACGTTTCGCCAGGCTGCGCGCCAGGGCCACGCGCTGACGCTGACCGCCGGAAAGCTGATGCGGCTTACGTTTCGCAAACTCCTGCATGTGCACCAGACCCAGCATCTCATTGACGCGGCTAGTAATCTCCGCCTTCGGCAGTTTGTCCTGCTTCAGACCAAAAGCGATGTTCTGCTCTACCGTCATATGCGGAAACAACGCATAGGACTGAAACATCATATTAATCGGACGCTGATACGGCGGAACATGCGCCAGATCGACGCCGTCGAGCATAATTTGCCCGCTGCTCGGCGGTTCAAAACCTGCCAGCATCCGTAGCAGAGTCGATTTTCCACAACCTGACGCGCCCAGCAGGGCAAAAATCTCGCCTTTATAGATAGTCAGACTGATATCATCGACAGCATGTTGCCCGTCGAATGACTTCGTCAGGTTGCGAATTTCCAGAAGCGGCGTCAGCGCTTTACGGGCTTTCACCTGCGGGCGGTTGGGGACATCATTCACAAGGCGCTCTCCGGCATAACACAATCAAACGATACAAACGGTGGAATGCCCGATAGCGCACGCTTATCAGGCCATACTGTTAATAAATTACTTACCGCTTTTCACCTTCGTCCATGCGCGGGTGCGGACGCGATCAATCTTCGGCTCCTGCACTTTCAGGGTAAACAACTTGGCCCGCACATCCGCCGGCGGATAAATTCCCGGGTTATCGCGCACCTGCTGGCTGACCAGCGCCGTCGCCTCTTTATTCGCATTGGCGTAGAAAACGTGATCGGAAATATGGGCAATCACATCAGGGCGCAGCAGATAATTAAGGAACTGGTAGGCCTCGTCTTTATTTTTGGCGTCAGCCGGCATGGCAAACACATCAAAAAACGCCATTGCCCCCTCTTTGGGGATCGAGAAAGAGATATTGACGCCATTTTTCGCCTCTTTCGCTCGGTTAGCGGCCTGCCAGACATCGCCCGCCCAGCCGATGGCCACACAGGTATCGCCATTAGCCAGATCGTTAATGTATTGCGAGGAGTGGAAATAGCGAATGTTTGGCCGTAGCTTCAACAACAGATCGGTTGCCGGGCCGGTGTAGTCATCCGCTTTGCTGCTATTCGGATCTTTACCCAGATAGTTCAGCACGGTGGCAAAAATTTCTTCAGGCGCATCAAGGAAAGAGACACCGCAGCTTTTTAGCTTCTCCAGATTTTCCGGCTTGAGGACTAAATCCCAGCTATTCACTGGCGCATCATCCCCCAGCACCGCTTTCACTTTATCAACGTTATAGCCAATGCCCGTCGTGGCCCACATATAGGGCATGGCGTATTTGTTGTCAGGATCGTGCTTCGCTACCAGTTTCAGCAGTTCAGGATCGAGGTTTTTCCAGCCGGGAAGTTTGCTTTTATCCAGCGGCTGAAAAACGCCCGCGGTGAGCTGGCGCTCAAGAAAACTGGCCGATGGCACCACCAGATCGAACCCGGTGCTGCCTGCCATTAACTTGCCTTCCAGCACTTCGTTAGAGTCAAAGACATCATAGATAACGTTAATCCCGGTCTCTTTTTCAAAGTTCGCCACCGTGTCCGGCGCGATATAATCTGACCAGTTATAAATGTGCAGCGTTTTTTGTTCGGCAGCGAGCGTGCCGACAGAGACGACCATCAGAGCACCCGCAACCAGACCCGATAGCCATTTTTTCTTTAAGGCGGTCATCATCGCTTTCCTTCTGAAATCCGTTAACAAATGAACCCATTAGGCGTGGTTTAAAACATGCCTGAAATGTGCATACCTTTTCATTTGATACAAATGAAGAAGAGAGGTCGCCCTCTCTGCCATCAAGCTCGCTATAGAAGCTTCGCAAGAATAACTTTAGCTAAGGTTTGAGGCTATAGCCCAGATTAAAAAACGCCTTTTATCAATTTTTTATGCAGGTTTTGTCTATGTGATAAAGCGAAATGGTCAGAAAGGAGGTAAATAATTCTTTAAATAAAGGTTAACAGCAGCATAAAAAAACGTAAACAGCAGCCGCGCTGGCAGCGACTGCCTGATTATCGGGAGGGATCAGTGAAGAAAATGGTCAACCACGCTGGTTTTTTGCGCGTCTTCTTCCGCGTTAAACAGAAGCTGATGCGCCCCGGCCTCAAGGATCACCATAGAAATCTGCTCTTCACTTTGGCGAACAAACCATTCGAACTGTTCGTAGGTGACGCCTTGCATAACGGATAAAGACTGGCACACAACCAGTTTTGGCAGATTATCATCCTGCATATCGAGAAAGGCTTTTACCGTCAACGAACTGGCGTTGATAGCAGAGAGATCGGCCGCCAGCGGCAGCAACGCGGAAGGCCTGACCTCCGCCATCGCGGAAAAAAGAACGGTGTTGTCCACCAAATCGATTTTAGCATCGTAGACGCCGTCAAAATTCTGCATATGCGGCAAATACAGCGCCTGGCAGGTATCACATTCGAAGAAATTCATGCACAGGTCGTCGAGCCATTGACGCAACGTATCCAGAGTGGGAACGACCAGTGATATCATAATAATGTGCTACCTCTTACGATGACGATGAAAAAATTACCGGCACAGCTTACGCAAAAAGCGTGCTTCGTACTACGGCGGAATCCACGATTGCGATTAGCCGCCGATTTTAAGGCAAAATTCAGGCGTAGCGTGACGTTCTATCCACTGAATCATTCGCCCCGCGATATCCACGCCCGTAGTCTTTTCGATACCTTCCAGACCCGGCGAGGCATTCACCTCCATCACCAGCGGCCCGCGCGCGGCGCGTAAAATATCGACGCCCGCCACATCCAGCCCCAGCGTCTGTGCGGCTTTGATGGCGATATCCCGTTCACGGGGCGTGATCGTCGCGATGCTGGCCACCCCGCCACGATGAAGATTGGAGCGAAAATCACCGGCTTTCGCGCACCGCTCAATCGCCGCCACAACCTCATTGCCGACGACCAGACAACGGATATCGCATCCTTTAGCTTCGGCAATGTATTCCTGAACCAGGATATGGGCATTCAGCCCCCGAAACGCATCAATAACACTTTCAGCAGCCTGACGCGTCTCCGCCAATACCACGCCGATCCCTTGCGTGCCTTCTACCAGCTTCACGACCAGCGGCGCCCCGCCAACCATCTTAATAAGATCGCTGGTATCATCCGGCGAATGGGCGATCCCGGTAATGGGAAGATCGATCCCCTGGCGCGCCAGAAGTTGTAGCGATCGCAGCTTATCGCGCGCACGGGTAATGGCGACGGATTCATTCAGCGGATAGCTACCCAATAGCTCAAACTGACGTAGCGCAGCGGTACCATAAAAGGTAATGGCCGAACCAATACGGGGAATAACGGCGTCAAAATGGGGCAGACGACGCCCCTTGTAATGGATCGACGACGCTGCCGGATTAATATTCATATAGCAGGAAAGAGGATCGAGTATCTCGACCAGATGGCCGCGCCGCATCGCCGCTTCGCGCAGACGTTTGCAAGAATAGAGCGTTCCATCCCTGGACAATATGGCAATTTTCACCCTGCACCTCGCTGAAAACCCTGAAAAGCCCGCGTATCATACACTGGCCCGCAGGTTTTAGCGCGTCGCCCAGCCCTGTTTATGCAAATATTCAAGGATAAATGGGCGATTTTCTTTAATCAGGGTGCGGCGGATATGATCGCTCCAGGTATCGCGTCGCGTATTACTGCCGCGGGTCAGATAATACTCAGCCAACTGCTCGTCATAGCGCGCCAGCAGCTTTTCATCAAGCGGTTGATACTGGTTCTCATGAACCACAAGCTCGGCAGGCAGGCGCGGTTTCAAATCCGGATTATCCGCAGGCCATCCCAAACACAGGCCAAAGAGCGGCAATACATGCTTCGGCAATTTTAATAGTTCTGTAACATATTCAATATTGTTACGGATGCCGCCGATATATACGCCGCCTAACCCCAGTGATTCCGCCGCCGTCAGCGCATTTTGCCCCATCATCGCCGTATCGACGACACCGAGCAGCAGTTGTTCGGCAAGCCCCAACTGCGCGTCAGGGCAGATCTGCAAATGACGATTAAAATCGGCGCAAAATACCCAGAACTCAGCGGCCTGCGCCACATGCTTTTGCCCGCCCGTCAGGGGCACTAACGCCTCGCGCAGCGCCCGATCGGTAATACGGATAATAGAGCTGCACTGTAAAAAACTGGAACTGGACGTGCTGCGCGCGGCGGCAATAATGGCCTCTCGCTGCGCGTCAGTCACGGGTTCATCGGTGAAATGGCGAATAGAACGATGGCCACAAAGAAGTTCAATGGTCGGACTCATTATGCTTTTCTCTATCTGAACGGGAAGAAATGTCGGGTGGACGTTTCATCAACTGCGGCGCCAGTAACTGCGCAATACGCCACATCATCGCCACCGCGGCGGGGAGGATCAACACGACGCCCAGGAAAACCATCAATACGCCAGCCAGCGACGTATTGAACGGCGCGGGCAGCGTAAGGTAATGATTAAGCGATAGCAGAGCAAGCGCCAGCAAAATCATACCGAGGCATTCCAGTATCAGTATGCTTTTGGGTATGGGTAACACGCCAATCGTGCGCATATCAAGCCTCCCGGTTAACTGACGCACAGTGTAGAACGTTCTGGTCCGGCGTGCTTAACAGATATAGCCCTGGGTTATCAAAGGAACAGGCGTAACCTGCTTTTCATCTGCCGTAAATCGCGGCATGATAACACCTGTTCGCCGTCTGGCTTTATGTTCGAGGAGAGATATGTTTACTGTTATTTTTGGCCGCCCAGGGTGCCCTTATTGCGTGCGTGCAAAAGAGTTGGCGGAAAAACTGAGCAAAGAACGCGACGATTTTAACTACCGCTATATTGATATCCATGCTGAAGGCATTACTAAAGCGGATTTGGAAAAAACCGTAGGTAAACCTGTAGAAACCGTACCGCAGATTTTTGTCGATCAAAAACATATCGGCGGCTGTACGGATTTTGAAGCATGGGCAAAAGAAAATCTGAATCTTTTCGCCTGATTGCTCTGGCAACGCCCTCTACCGGAGGGCGCTATCGGCGTTTTTTTCGCCGGTGGCTAAACAGGCTGCTAATAAACAAATAACAGAGCGCGCCTAACGCACACCAGAATACGGCGCTAAATAACCACGCCAGTTCTTGCCAAAACGATCGGGTAGGCATAAATACCACGCGCATTAACACCAGGCAAAACGGCGCCGCCAGCATCGCCCCGATCAGCGGTCGGATCACCTCGCGTCGGTGAGAACAAAAACTGGCCACCGCACCAGGCAACGTAAAAAATAACAGTCCAATCTCAGGATGCCCTGCCGCGCGAAAAGCGCCTTGTACATGCATAGTTAATGAAAGACACACCACAATAAAGAGTACAAAGCAGCAGACAACGCTTGCCCACCCGTGTTTATGTTTCAATCGTTCCTCCTGACACTCTCTATCGAACACGCTTTCCGCCGTGAGGCATCCAGTCAGATAAAGTCATGTGGCATTCCATGCCAAAAACACACCTGCACGATTCTTATAGCCGTTAGTACGCAATAAGATTAAACTAGCAGGATATATTGTTGTGTTGTTTTTATTTGGATGCTGTATGCAATACGATTGCACCCTTAATTCATGATAAAAACAGTAGCGTAAATTACCATTTCTTTCAACAGCTTACTCGTAAACAAGAAGTTAGTCTCCGTGAATATAAACGTCGCAGATTTGTTAAATGGGAATTACATCCTGTTATTATTTGTGGTCCTGGCTCTTGGCCTGTGTCTTGGCAAGTTACGTCTGGGTTCAGTCCAACTTGGTAATTCCATTGGCGTTTTAGTGGTCTCTCTATTATTAGGGCAGCAACACTTCAGTATTAACACCGACGCGCTAAATCTGGGATTTATGCTGTTTATTTTTTGTGTCGGCGTCGAGGCTGGCCCCAACTTTTTTTCGATTTTTTTTCGCGACGGTAAAAACTATCTGATGCTTGCCCTGGTCATGGTCGGTAGCGCTCTGCTAATCGCCTTAGGCCTTGGTAAGCTATTCGGCTGGGATATCGGCCTGACGGCCGGTATGCTGGCCGGCTCAATGACATCCACGCCCGTGCTGGTTGGCGCAGGCGATACCCTGCGACATTCCGGCATCGCCAGCACCCAACTCTCCTCCGCTCTTGATAATCTGAGCCTGGGCTATGCCCTGACCTATCTGATTGGCTTGGTCAGTCTGATCGTGGGCGCGCGCTACTTGCCTAAACTACAGCATCAGGATTTGCAAACCAGCGCCCAGCAAATTGCTCGCGAGCGCGGTCTGGATACCGATGCTAATCGCAAAGTTTATTTGCCGGTTATCCGCGCCTATCGGGTTGGTCCGGAGCTGGTGGCCTGGACTGACGGTAAAAACCTGCGCGAGCTGGGTATTTACCGCCAGACAGGCTGCTATATCGAACGTATTCGCCGTAACGGTATTCTGGCGAACCCGGATGGCGATGCGGTGCTGCAAATGGGCGATGAGATTGCGCTGGTCGGCTATCCGGACGCGCACGCCAGGCTCGATCCCAGCTTCCGTAATGGTAAGGAAGTGTTTGATCGCGATCTGCTTGATATGCGCATCGTGACGGAAGAAATTGTGGTGAAAAACCACAATGCGGTCGGTCGCCGCCTCGCTCAGCTCAAGCTGACCGATCATGGCTGCTTCCTTAACCGCGTCATCCGCAGCCAGATCGAAATGCCTATCGACGATAACGTTGTGCTGAATAAAGGCGACGTGTTACAGGTGAGCGGCGACGCCAGACGCGTAAAAACCATTGCCGATCGCATTGGTTTTATTTCGATTCATAGTCAGGTGACGGACCTGCTCGCCTTCTGCGCTTTTTTTATCATCGGGTTAATGATCGGGATGATTACCTTCCAGTTCAGCAATTTTAGTTTCGGCATCGGCAACGCGGCCGGATTGCTGTTCGCCGGGATCATGCTCGGTTTCCTGCGCGCTAACCATCCTACCTTTGGTTATATTCCGCAGGGCGCGCTTAATATGGTGAAAGAATTCGGCTTGATGGTGTTTATGGCAGGCGTTGGTTTAAGCGCCGGCAGCGGTATCAGCAACGGTCTGGGCGCGGTCGGCGGACAAATGCTGATCGCCGGGCTTGTCGTCAGCCTGGTACCGGTGGTGATCTGCTTCTTGTTTGGCGCTTATGTGCTGCGCATGAACCGGGCGCTGCTGTTCGGCGCCATGATGGGCGCGCGTACCTGCGCCCCGGCGATGGAAATCATTAGCGATACGGCGCGCAGTAATATTCCAGCGCTGGGTTATGCGGGGACTTACGCCATCGCCAACGTTCTACTAACGCTGGCGGGGACGCTTATTGTCATCATCTGGCCGGGGTTAGGATAAAACTGAAGTTTGCCTTTAAGTGAAAAAATTTTGCCAATAGGTCGAACTTTTCGTTAAAGCATCAGTCATACCTATTGCCACTGCTTTTCTTTGATGTCCCCATTTTGTGGAGCCCATCAACCCCGCCATTTCGGTTCAAGGTTGGTGGGTTTTTTGTTGCCTGACGCAGAGTGACACGACATTGACGCTCCGGCGATTCGCTTTACCATCTGTAAAATCGCTTCACGCGCCAGCGGCGTTCGATCCGTTACAAAATGCAGCGTCATCCCCTCGATAAACGCATCCAGCGCGCGGGCGGTCTGTGCGTCAAACCACTGCGCCAGCGTATTCTGGCTACGCTGCATCCAGTTTTGCATGACTATTTTTAACGCTGGCTTATCGCTGGCATAGGCATATAACTGATACATTAACGCCATATTATCCGGCGTCGTAACCTGCGAGCCGTAAATCATTTCCGTTATCGCCTGGCACGCCCCCTCCGCATCCGTCACCTGCGCAAAGAAGTCCTGGTATTGACGCGACATGTTCTCGGTGAAAAGTGTAAAAGCTTCACTCAATAACGCATCCATACCGGCAAAATAGTAGGTCATCGAGCCAAGCGGCACCTGAGCGATAGCGGCGATTTTCCGGTGCGTCACGGCATGAACGCCATAGGTCTTTACCGCTTCCAGTGTGGCCTGGATTATTTTTTCCCGTCGCTTAGGATCATTGGCGCGTCTTACGGCATTTTCTTTCATGATGAGTTCCACATCTCATTCAGGATGCAGGCGATAGTAGCCTGCCGTTTACGCTGAAAAAACAGACAGTAAAAACTGTCTGCACAATGAAGTATGACGATGATATGTACAAATGTACACAAGCTTGCTAATGTTTACCTCTCGCTTCTATTTTCTGGCCTGACGCTATGACCGTCCTCTCCTCACGTAACGCCTTAAAACGCCGTACCTGGGCGCTGTTTATGTTCTTCTTTTTACCCGGACTGCTGATGGCCTCCTGGGCAACCCGAACGCCTGCTATTCGGGATATTCTTTCCGTCTCTACCGCGGAAATGGGGGCGGTCTTATTCGGGCTTTCTATCGGTTCAATGAGCGGTATTCTTTGTTCCGCCTGGCTGGTGAAACGATTTGGCACCCGGAAGGTTATTCGCACGACGATGACCTGCGCAGTAGGCGGGATGGTTATTCTTAGCGTCGCGCTGTGGTGCGCCTCGCCGCTGATTTTTGCCCTTGGATTAGCCGTTTTCGGCGCCAGTTTTGGCGCCGCCGAAGTGGCGATTAATGTCGAAGGCGCGGCAGTCGAACGCGAGCTGAATAAAACCGTTCTGCCGATGATGCATGGTTTTTACAGTTTCGGCACGCTGGCGGGCGCTGGTGTCGGCATGGCGTTAACCGCATTAAGCGTCCCGGCTAACATCCATATCATCCTCGCGGCTGCCGTGGCGATCGCGCCCATTTTCATCGCCATTCGGGCGATCCCTGACGGTACGGGTAAAAACGCATCGGAAGATGCTCACCTTCAGGAAAAAGGATTACCTTTTTATCGGGACATCCAGCTTTTGCTTATTGGCGTGGTGGTGCTGGCAATGGCATTCGCCGAAGGATCTGCGAATGACTGGCTACCGCTACTGATGGTAGACGGACACGGTTTTAGCCCAACCTCCGGCTCTCTGATCTACGCCGGTTTCACGCTTGGTATGACCGTTGGCCGCTTTACCGGCGGCTGGTTTATTGACCGCTATAGCCGGGTGACGGTTGTTCGCGCCAGCGCGTTGATGGGAGCGTTGGGCATTGGCCTGATTATTTTTGTCGATAGCGACTGGGTTGCCGGCGTCTCGGTCATTCTTTGGGGCTTAGGCGCTTCGCTCGGCTTCCCGCTGACCATTTCCGCCGCCAGCGATACCGGTCCCGACGCGCCGACGCGCGTGAGCGTTGTCGCCACGACCGGCTATCTGGCGTTTTTGGTCGGGCCGCCGCTGTTGGGCTATCTGGGAGAGCATTATGGATTACGCAGCGCCATGATGGTTGTGCTGGCGCTGGTTATTCTGGCGGCGCTGGTGGCGAAGGCCGTCGCCAAACCTGTATCGACTCCGCAACCGGTGATGGAGCATAACGCATGAGTATTAAATTAATCGCCGTCGACATGGACGGCACGTTTCTGAGCGATCAAAAAACCTATAACCGTGACCGGTTTATGGCGCAGTACCAACAAATGAAGCGGCAAGGCATTCGCTTTGTCGTGGCCAGCGGCAACCAGTATTACCAGTTAATCTCGTTCTTTCCGGAAATTGCGCACGAAATCGCTTTTGTCGCGGAAAACGGCGGCTGGGTGGTCAGCGAAGGCGAGGATATTTTTAACGGCGAGCTGACAAAAGCCGACTTCCAGGCGGTTGTCGAACACCTGCTCACACGCGCCGATGTGGAGATCATCGCCTGTGGAAAAAACAGCGCCTACACGCTGAAACGCTACGACGATGCGTTAAAAGCCGTTGCGGCAATGTATTATCATCGTCTGGAGTTTGTGGATAATTTTAATAATATCAACGATATCTTTTTCAAATTCGGCCTTAATATTACCGATGAACGGATACCGGAAGTACAGGCGGCGCTGCACGACGCCATTGGCGATATCATGGTCCCCGTTCATACTGGCTATGGCAGTATTGATTTAATAATTCCCGGCGTGCATAAAGCCAACGGCCTGCGTCTGTTACAGCAGCGCTGGGGCATTCATGATAGTGAAGTGGTGGTATTCGGCGACGGCGGCAACGATATTGAGATGCTGCGTCAGGCCGGGTTTAGTTTTGCCATGTCGCACGCCAGCGAAGCGGTCGCGGCGGCGGCGAAATACCGCGCCGGATCGAACAATCAGGAAGGCGTGCTGGATATCATCGACAGCGTATTAAACAACGAGCCGCCGTTCAACGTCTAGCGGATGCCTCTCTACGCCTGATAACAGAAAGCTTATCAGGCGTAGCCGCTCTCTCAGACTGTTTGCAAATTCCCCGTCCGCTTATCTTTTAAGAAGACCAGCATCAGCAGTAGCCAAAGAATACCGTTTGCCAGATTAAACAGGCTAAATAGCCCATTGCCGCCACTTAACCAGGCGTGTTTACTTACTTCAATGCCAACGGTAAAAATCAGCATTTGTAGCATTCCCATCGCCGCCGAGACCGTTCCTTTACTCATATCGCTGGAAAAGAGCGTCAGACGCACCAGTCCGGCATTCGCCAGCCCAATGCCAAAAGCGTATACGCTTAATCCCGCCGTCATCCATAAATAAGCATGGGATGAAACCACCGTCGCCGCCGCGGCGATGATCAGCCCCGCGACGATAGGCCAGCCGCCCATCACGATCAGCGAGCGAACCGTACGTCGGGAGGTTAAACGCGCCAACACCAGATTACCGGCAATGAGCGCGCCAAAAACGGGCACCTGCAGCAGACCATATTCATAGCTGCTGAGCTGTTCGCCGCTAATGATGATAATCGGCGACTGCGCAATCCAGGCCAACAGTGGCAGGCTGACAAATCCCAGCGCTAACGCCCCTGCGACGAACCGCCGGTTTTTTATCACCAGCCGATAATCCCGGCCCAGCGCCTTAAATGACAGCGTTTCGCCCCGCCGCGTGGCGGTCTCCGGCATTGCGCACTGTAGCCCGAAAAAGGCGATAGCGGCCAGTGCGGCAAATAAAATAAACATCCCCTCCCACGGCAGAACATGCACCCATGCAGCCCCAACCAGTGGTCCCAGTAGCGGCGCGATTAACGCCACGTTCGCCATCAGCGCGGTAATTTTTATACACACCGCTTCCTCAAAGGATTCCTGAATCGCGGCATACCCTACAGCGCCGATAAAACACAGGCTAATCCCTTGCAAAAAACGCAGGAATGTAAATTGTTCGATGTTTTTCGCCAGTAACGTCGCCAGGCAGGTGACAATAAACCACACGACGCCCGCCAGCATCACGGGACGACGGCCAATCCGGTCAGACAACGGGCCAAGCAGCCACTGTAAGAACATACCGCCCGCCAGATAAGCGGTCATGGACGTCGGAACCCAGTCCAGGCCCGCCTGATACTGCTCAACCACCGCCAGCATACCCGGCTGGATCATGTCGTTGCCAATATAAGTAGAAAACTCGTACAGCACCAGACAGAGAGGAAAAAGCAGCGCCTGACGTCCCAGCCTGCCGCCTGATTGTAAACGATTCTGCATACCATCTCTTCGCCAATAAAAACCGCGCAGAGTGTAATGAAAGTCGGGGAACTGAGATAGCGAATTATGAGGCTGCAAGGGAAATAGCGCACATTTTTACAGAAAGCCGCTTAGCGCTTGCGTACTTTAAGGTTAATTTAAGTTTGCGCCGTTATCATCGACATTATTTTATGCCATTGTCTTAAATCTCTTCATGTTGCCGCCAAATAAGACAATACTGCTTTTCCTCTCTGTTACGCTGCATTTATGCTCAGTTTGCACGGGGATGAGCTGGCTATCCCTTTTGATTTCATTGCTCCGAGCCTGGATGTTATGCTGGAAAACCTTAACAACTCGCTGTTTTATTTTATTAACGCCACGCCTGATTCCGCGCAGTGGACGATTTCGCTCGCTATCTTTATCGCCAAAGATGTCATCAACATCGTCCCGCTCTTAGCCGTGGTACTCTGGCTGTGGGGTCCCCGCGATCGGGTCTGCGCCCAGCGTCAGCTGATCGTTAAAATCGGCATCGCGCTGATTATCAGTCTGGCGGTCTCCTGGACAATGGGACACCTTTTCCCGCACGACCGTCCGTTTGTCGATCATATCGGCTATAACTTCCTGCATCATGCCGCCGATGACTCGTTCCCCAGCGATCACAGTACGGTGATTTTTACCTTTGCGCTGGCGTTTTTGTTCTGGCACCGCCTCTGGTCAGGCATCGTGATGATGGCGATAGCCATGACCATCGCCTGGTCGCGCGTCTATCTCGGCGTACACTGGCCGTTAGATATGATTGGCGCGCTGCTGGTAGCGATGCTTGGCTGCCTGAGCGCACAGCTGATCTGGCAATGGTACGGCGCGCCGCTCTACCAGGCGCTGCAACGTTGTTACCGTTTCTGTTTCGCATTGCCCATTCGAAAAGGCTGGGTACGTGACTAAATAGCGAAAAAAAGAGTAATATTAAGCGCTCTGTATGGTGCGGAGCGCTTATTTAACTCTCCAGGGGAACTATGGAAACGCGACGCGACGAGCGTATTGGTCAATTGCTGCAGGCCTTAAAACGCAGCGATAAACTTCATCTTAAAGAAGCCGCGACCCTGTTGGGCGTCTCTGAAATGACCATTCGTCGCGACCTGAACCATAAAAGCGCGCCTGTCGTATTGCTGGGCGGCTATATCGTACTGGAGCCCCGCAGCGCCAGCCATTATCTGTTAAGCGATCAAAAATCTCGTCTGGTGGAAGAAAAACGCCGAGCCGCTCAGTTGGCTGCGGGCCTGGTACAAGCGCATCAGACGGTATTTATTGACTGTGGCACCACCACGCCGTGGATCATTGAAGCCATTGATAATGACCTTCCCTTTACAGCGGTGTGCTATTCACTTAATACCTTTCTGGCGCTGCAGGACAAACCCCATTGCCGCGCCATCCTCAGCGGCGGGGAGTTTCACGCCAGCAACGCCATTTTCAAACCGCTTGATTTCCATGAAACGTTAAACAATATTTGTCCGGATATCGCGTTTTATTCCGCCGCCGGCGTTCATACCAGTAAAGGCGCTACCTGCTTTAATCTGGAAGAGCTGCCGGTAAAACATTGGGCCATGACAATGGCACAGAGCCATGTACTGGTGGTGGATCACAGTAAATTCGGCAAGGTACGTCCGGCGCGGATGGGGGAATTATCACGCTTTGATACGATTATCAGCGACCGCCGTCCCGATGAGGCCTTTGTGGCCTACGCTAAAGCGCAACAAATTACTCTGATGTATTAACCGCCCGTAGCCGGATGCGACGCGCACCCGGCAACGGAGTTATTTTACGAGAACCAACTGCCAAACCACTGATGGAGTTTCATCAGCACAAAATCCCACATCCGGCTGAAAAATCCCCCCTCCTCGACGTTTTCCATCACTATTAACGGGCGTTGCTCAATGGATTTTCCGTTAAGCTGGAAATCGATGGTGCCGACAACCTGCCCTTTCTTCAACGGCGCCGTGAGCTGTGGTTCGTTCAACGTAAAGCTGGCCTTCAGGTTTTTAAGCTGCCCACGCGGAATCGTCACAGACCCCGCATCGCCCGCCCCCAAATTGACCTCACGCTTATCGCCAAACCAGACCCGTTGCGTCACGAATGTCGCGTCAGGTTTAATCGGCGTGACCGTTTCAAAGAAACGGAAACCCCAGGTCAACAGTTTTTCTGACTCATTAAAACGAATACGGTCCGTTTTCGCCCCCAGCACGACAGAGATCAGGCGCATATCGCCCTGGGTGGCGGAGGCGACAAGGTTATATCCAGCGCCAGCCGTTGTCCCCGTTTTCATGCCGTCGACATGCAGATTGGTGCTCCACAACAGGCGGTTGCGGTTCGGTTGACGAATATTATTAAAAGTAAATTCTTTCTCTTTATGAATGGCGTATTCGTCAGGCACATCGTGAATCAAGGCCTTGCCGAGCAACGCCATATCGCGAGCGGTACTGAACTGCCCTGGCGCATCAAGACCGTGTACCGTCTGGAAGGTTGTATTGGTTAACCCCAGTCGTTTCGCATAGGCGTTCATCAGGCCGATAAAGGACTCCTGGCTTCCGGCGACGTAGTCGGCAAGCGCGATACAGGCATCATTACCTGACTGAATGATGATGCCTTTATTAAGATCCGCAACCGACACCTGATCGCCTGGCTTCAGAAACATCACCGACGACCCACGTAGCGCCGGGTTCCCCGTCGCCCAGGCATCCTTGCCCACCGTCACCATATCGGTCAGCTTGATTTTCCCTGCCTTCAGCGCCTGGCCCACCACGTAGCTGGTCATAATTTTTGTCAAACTGGCAGGGTCGAGTTTCTCATCGGCGTTGCCTTCCGCCAGTACTTTACCGCTGGCGTAATCCATTAAGATCCAGGCTCGCGCATCAACACCCGGCGGCGCGATCGTTTGTTCTTCTGCCTTTACAGGCGAAGCGAAAAGGAATAAGAGAACCGAACCTGCCGCGAGGCTACGAAGGGAAGAAGCGTATTGCGTCATAGTACCACCCGAGTATCCATTCCAAAAACACACGTCACACCACCGTGTAATAAGTGCGGTGAGTAATAACGCACTCACGACGTTAAAGAAACCGTAACTTGGTAAAGTTTTTAAAGTTTATGCAATAACATCCCGTTACGCTTCCTTCATAACGATTTTTTTACAGACCATTGTGTAAATGTTAGGTTTATCTCACGGTAGGCCGATTACTGTCATCATCCTGATAAAACAGAAGGGGTTAATATGATTACGCTGTGGGGCCGGAACAACTCGACTAATGTTAAAAAAGTGTTGTGGACGCTTGAAGAGCTGGAACTGCCATACGATCAAATTCTGGCAGGCGGAAAATTCGGCGTTAACCAGGATGCCGACTATCTGGCGATGAATCCTAATGGGCTGGTGCCGCTGCTTAAAGATGATGAAACCGACCTGCTATTGTGGGAATCCAATGCCATTGTCCGCTATCTGGCGGCGCAATACGGCCAGAACCGGCTATGGGTTGATAATCCGGCGCGGCGTGCGGAGGGCGAAAAATGGATGGACTGGGCGAATCAAACGTTAAGCCCGGCGCACCGCGTGATCCTGATGGGACTGGTCAGAACCCCGCCGGAAAAACGCGACCAGGCGGCAATTGAAGCCGGTATCGAAAAGTGTGACAGCCTGTTTGCGCTGCTTGATGATGCGCTGGCCCACCAGCCGTGGTTCTCCGGGGATAACTTTGGCACCGGCGATATCGCTATTGCGCCTTTCGTCTATAACCTGTTGAACGTGGGTCTGAAATGGACGCCGCGCCCGAATCTGGAGCGCTGGTATCAACAGCTTACCGAGCGCCCTGCTTTTCGCAAAGTGGTGATGATCCCGGTGACCTAACGCGTAGCCGCGGCCTCAAGTGAAGGACTTACCTTGAGTAACTGCCCGTCGGACTCATCGGTTAACACATATAAGTAGCCGTCAGGTCCGACACGCACATCCCGAATACGCTGCTTTCTGTCACCCAGAATACGGCCTTCTTCCGTCACCGTATTGCCATCGACGCGCATCACAATGACCTCTTTATCTTTTAGCGCGCCGATAAACAGTTTGTGCCGCCACGGCGCAAAAACGTCGCTGGCATAAAAAGCCATCCCGCTGATCGCCGGAGAATCCTTCCAGTAGTAAACCGGTTGCTCCGTTCCCTCGACAATTTCACCTTTGGCTTCCGGCACTTTCAGACCACTATAGTTGACGCCCCATGTGGCCAGCGGCCAGCCATAATTTTTGCCTTTTTCCGGGATGTTAATTTCATCGCCGCCGCGCGGACCGTGTTCATGCAGCCATAGCGCGCCGCTCCAGGGATTGATGGCCAGCCCCTGCGGATTACGAATACCGTAAGACCAGATTTCCGGACGCGCGCCCGCCTGATGCACAAACGGATTATTCGGCGGAATTTCGCCCTGCCCGGTCAGGCGCACCAGCTTACCCTGTAATTTATCCAAATCCTGCGCGGTAGCGCGCTGGTTATTTTCACCCAGGGCAATAAAAAGAAACCCTTGCGCATCGAATACCATACGTCCGCCGAAATGGTTGCCGGTAGACAGCTTAGGCATCTGGCGAAACACGGTACGAAAATGCTCCAGACGCTGAAGATCGTCGCTCAGCCGTCCAAAACCGACTGCCGTACCGGCGTTTCCTTCGCGGTCAGCTTCAGCATAGCTCAGCCAGACGCGGCGCGACTGGGCAAAGTCAGGCGCTAGCACGACGTCCAGCAAACCTCCCTGCCCGTTTGCCCACACTTTCGGTACGCCAGCCAGCGGATCGGAAAGTCCCTTCCCCGTCTGCCAGTGGCGCAGTTGTCCCCCTTTCAGGGTAATGAGCATCCCACGGTTATCCGGCAAAAAAGCCAGCGACCACGGGTGATCGAGTCGGGTTTGCAGCACCTCAACGTTCACCGGCGCAAGATTGGCGTTCGCCCATGAAGAGAAAAGAGAGAATGAAACTATCGCGAGAAGTATTCGACGCATACCGCCTCCTTCAGGGCTCTGCGTTAAAGCGTAGTCAGCATCGCAAGAGGTCGGTTTATTTTTACAAAACATTAAGCGGCGCGGTCCGGTAAAAAGGGGGAGTCGCCTCCCCCTTATTCAGACCTGTGTAAGCGGTGAATGTGCTTTCAGACTCTGAATACTCAGCGTCAAAGTTGTCAGACAGTTTTCAAGTTTATCTGCGTTGACGGCAATAAAGGTCGGACAATCATGGTGTCCGCTCATTAAACAAACGGCGGCGGCTGCAAGCGCGCCTTCGGCACGGCGCAGCGCGTTCCACTCTTCCTGATCGAGATGCAGTCCCTGCCGTAAAGCGTGATCGTGGAGCTCGCGATTCAGTTCAAAAAAATTGTCACGCAGAGTGTCACTTTCGCTGACTGACATATACCCCTTCGCTTTTCGCAATTGCAGATAAGCGGCAAGATCGATACGCGCGTTTATCAGCTTGTTGAGAAGATCGGTTCTCAGTCTGTCAACGACCATACCTTTTTTCCTCCTCTTTTCTACCAGGGTTCAACTTAATAGTATGGTCGTTTTTTAGACAAAGGGGTGTCAGAGATCAAGAATTTTCTTAGAATTGCCCTTTTTCACCTTTTGCTGACAACCACAACGGTTGATGCCGCCGCTCCCGATGAGATTGCGATACAATTTTTGTTCGGATATCTGTAGAATCCCTGCCCTGACCATTCCAATAAATGAACACTTTTTAAGCTATGAGTAATGTAACCCACCAGCCAAAGATCGGCTTCGTTTCCCTGGGCTGTCCGAAAAACCTCGTTGATTCGGAACGCATCCTGACTGAGCTGCGTACCGAAGGCTATGACGTTGTGCCACGCTATGACGATGCGGATATGGTTATCGTTAATACCTGTGGCTTTATTGACAGCGCGGTACAAGAGTCACTGGAAGCCATTGGCGAAGCGCTGAACGAAAACGGTAAGGTAATCGTCACCGGCTGCCTGGGCGCAAAAGAAGATCAGATCCGCGAAGTGCATCCGAAAGTACTGGAAATCACCGGGCCGCATAGCTATGAGCAAGTTCTGCAGCACGTACATCATTACGTACCGAAGCCGAAGCACAATCCATTTTTAAGCCTCGTACCGGAACAGGGTGTAAAACTGACGCCGCGCCATTATGCGTATCTGAAAATTTCTGAAGGCTGTAATCACCGCTGCACGTTCTGCATCATCCCGTCGATGCGCGGGGATCTGGTCAGCCGTCCGATTGGCGACGTATTAAGCGAAGCGAAACGTCTGGTTGATGCCGGGGTCAAAGAGATTCTGGTGATTTCGCAAGATACCTCCGCCTACGGCGTAGATGTGAAGCACCGCACCGGATTCCATAATGGCGAACCGGTGAAAACCAGTATGGTGAGCCTGTGCGAACAGTTATCAAAACTGGGCGTCTGGACACGTCTGCACTACGTCTACCCCTACCCACACGTTGATGATGTGATTCCGCTAATGGCGGAAGGCAAAATCCTGCCTTATCTGGACATTCCGCTGCAACATGCCAGCCCGCGGATTCTTAAACTGATGAAACGTCCTGGTTCCGTTGACCGCCAGCTGGCGCGCATTAAGCAGTGGCGCGAAATCTGCCCGGAACTGACCTTACGCTCCACCTTTATTGTCGGCTTCCCCGGCGAAACGGAAGAAGACTTCCAGATGCTGCTCGACTTCCTGAAAGAGGCGCGCCTCGATCGTGTAGGCTGCTTCAAGTACAGCCCGGTGGAAGGCGCAGGCGCGAATGAGCTGCCGGATCAGGTGCCGGAAGAGGTGAAAGAAGAGCGCTGGAACCGCTTTATGCAACTGCAACAACAAATCTCCGCTGAGCGCTTGCAGGAAAAAGTGGGCCGCGAAATTCTGGTGATCGTCGATGAGGTTGACGAAGAAGGCGCTATCGGGCGTAGCATGGCGGATGCGCCGGAAATTGACGGCGCGGTCTATTTGAACGGCGAAACCAACGTCAAGCCGGGCGATATCGTGCGCGTGAAAGTGGAAAACGCCGACGAATATGATTTGTGGGGCAGCCGGGTTTAACGCCACCTCACCCGGCGCGGGTGCCGGATGTGTTATCCCGCCTGGCGAGCCCGTTCCAGGCCCGCCAGGCGTCAACGCCACCGGGCTGGCTTACCCCTTAATCTTCGGGTCCAGCGCATCGCGCAACCCGTCGCCTAACAGGTTAAACGCCAGCACAGTCAGGAAAATCGCCACCGCCGGGAAGAGCGCTACGTGCGGCGCGATGACCATATCCGCCCGCGCTTCATTGAGCATCGCTCCCCACTCCGGCGTTGGCGGCTGCGCGCCTAATCCGAGAAATGACAGGCTTGCCGCGGAAATAATTGACGTACCGATACGCATCGTAAAGAAAACCACAATTGACGAGACCGTTCCCGGCAAGATATGGCTAAACAAAATCGTCGTGTCGCTGGCGCCGATACTGCGGGCAGACTCAATAAACGTCTGCTGTTTTAAGACCAGGGTATTTCCGCGCACCAGACGTGCAAACGCCGGAATAGAGAAAATCGCCACCGCAACGATCACATTAGCAATACCGCTGCCTAACACCGCCACAACGGCAATCGCCAGCAAAATGCCGGGGAAGGCGAACAGCACATCGCAAATGCGCATAATGAAACGATCCCACCAGCCTTCATAATATCCTGCCAGCAATCCCAACACCGTGCCGATTATCGCGCCGATAAATACCGCGAACACGCCCGCCGCCAGTGAGATCTGCGCCCCAACGAGAACCCGGCTAAAGATGTCTCTTCCCAGCGAGTCAACGCCAAACCAGTGCTGCAAAGAGGGGCCATTGTTCAGGCTATCGTAGTCAAAATAGTTTTCCGCATCGTAGGGCGTCAGCCAACGGGCAAAAATCGCCACCAGAATTAACGCCAGTACGAATCCCCCGGCGACCAACGCGACATGCTGGCGGCGAAAACGACGCCAGAACTCCCGCCACGGCGTGCGTATCTGGTCGGGTTTTACCACCGGCATAGCATGTAAAATCGCCTGACGGCGCCAGTTAAATAATCGCATCCTTACTTATACCTGATAGCCGGATTAATGGCGGCATAGAGGACATCCACCACTAAGTTGATAAGAATAAATTCCAGAGAAAACAGCAGCACTTCCGCCTGAATCACGGGGTAGTCGCGCATGTCGACGGAGTCGACCAGTAACCGCCCAAGCCCCGGCCAGTTAAACACTTTTTCGACGACGATCGATCCGCCAAGCAGAAAGCCAAATTGCAGTCCCATCATGGTGACGACCGGGATCATTGCATTGCGCAGGCCATGTTTTAACACCACCCATGTTTCACTGACGCCTTTCGCCCGCGCGGTCCTCATGTAATCCTCGCTCAGCACATCGACAAACGAGGAGCGCGTAAAACGCGCCATGACGGATGCCACCGCCGCGCCAAGCGTCAGGGAGGGTAAAATATAATGTTGCCAGCTATCCGCCCCCACGGTCGGTAGCCAGCCCAGATCCACGGAAAAAATCTGCATTAACAACATTCCCAGCGCAAAAGCCGGAAAAGAAATGCCGGTCACGGCAAGCGTCATTCCTAACCGGTCAGGCCAGCGATTACGCCACACGGCGGCGGCGATGCCGATCGCCATGCCAAACAGCACCGCCCATATCATACTGGTTATCGTCAGCCACAGCGTCGGCAAAAAGCGGCTGGCGATCTCCTCAGAAACCGGGCGGCGGGAAACCATTGACGTCCCGAAATCGCCTTGTAAAACATGGGTGATGTAACGCCAAAACTGGACATGAAGCGGCTGATCAAGTCCCAACTGCTGACGAACCAGCGCGATCACCTGCGCGTCGGCTTCCGGTCCGGCTATCAGCCGCGCCGGGTCGCCGGGCAACAAATGAACAAATAAAAACACCAACACTGCCACAATCAACAGCGTAGGAATTAATCCCAGCAGGCGCTTGAGAACATAGTTAAGCATCACACGAACCTTTTACCGGATGGCGGACAACGCGCGCGCCATCCAGCCCCATCGCATTACTTACTTCAAATCCGCATCGTCAAAGCTGAAACCGGTATCCGGCATAATCCAGAAACCGGTCAAATTTTTACTGTGCGCAGAAACCAATTTCTCCACCACCAACGGTATCCAGGGCGACTCTTTCCAGATAATATCCTGCGCCTCTTTGTACAATCGTGTTTTCTCCTGCGGATCGTTGGTTTTTAAGGCCGCCGCCAAATCGCTGTCGACCTGCTTGTTGCTGTAAAGAGCGGTATTAAACTGCGTCGGCGGCCAGTTTTGTGATGCGAAGAGCGGCGATAACGCCCAGTCAGCTTCGCCCGTCGACGCCGACCAGCCGGTATAGAACATTCGCACGCCGCTCTCTTTTTGCCCTTTGCCCTCAACTTCCGCGGCGCGCTGGCCGGCGTCCATCGCGGTTATCCGGGCTTTAATGCCAATCTGCGCCAGTTGCTGTTGGGTAAACTGCAACACTTTTTGCGCGGTGCTATGGTTATGCGATGACCACAGCGTGGTACTGAAACCGTCTGGATACCCCGCCTCTTTCAACAGTTCGCGCGCTTTAGCCGGATCATAGGGCCACGGCTGATAGCTTTGCGCATAGGCTATCGACGGCGGCACCACGCCCGTCGCCGGCGTGGCGTATCCGGCAAACGCCACTTTAACCAGCGCCTGACGATTGATAGCGTAATTCAACGCCTCACGCACCTTAGGATTATCAAACGGCTTCTGCGTCACATTCATACTGATATAACGCTGCATAATGGACGGGCTGGCGACCAGTTCGAGGTTTTTATTTTTCGCCAGTAACGCGGCCTGCTCATAAGGGATAGGAAAAGCAAATTGCGCTTCGCCGGTTTGCAGCATCGCCGCGCGGGTATTGTTGTCAGTAACCGGACGCCAGGTAATAGAATCCAGCTTGGGTAAGCCCTGCTGCCAGTAACCGGAGAACTTTTTCACTTTGACAAAGTCGGTCTGATTCCAGGTTTCAAGCTGGTATGGACCGGTACCGACCGGATGAAAACCAATATCCTTGCCATATTTTTCCAGCGCTTGCGGCGAGATCATCGCCGTCGCCGGGTGCGCCAGAATATTAATGAAAGCGGAGAACGGCTGTTTCAGGGTAATTTTTACCGTTACCGGGTCGACAACCTCCGTTTTTGCGATATTTTTATACAGGTTATAACGCTTGAGGTGGTTATCCGGATTGCTGGCGCGATCGAGATTCGCTTTCACCGCCGCCGCATCAAAATCCGCGCCGTCCTGAAATTTCACCCCCTGCCGTAGGGTAATGGTGTAGGTCAGACCGTCATCAGAAACGGTATAGCCTTCCGCCAGGACGTTTTTTACCTTCATGTCTTTATCCAGGCCAAACAGACCTTGATAAAATGACTTCGCCACCGCCTGCGAGAGCGTATCGTTGGCGTCATACGGATCGAGCGTGGTGAAATTAGACCCTACCGCCACCACCACATCTTTGGCCGCCAGGGCCGGAAAAGCCGCAATGGATGAGGCCAGTCCCAGCGCCGCCAGCCATTTATGCGTAATAAATTGCGTCATGTTGTTCTCCTGAAACCCTGCCAGTCTGAATGTTATAAGCGCGAGAGCGCATTATCCTGCAGCGGTCGCGCAACATAATGTCCCGGCCCGACCAACTGTAATGAAACGGCGGGCGTCTCTTCGCCACGTTTATGAATATTGCTGGGTATATCATCTGATAGCAGAACGCGCCGCGGCCGGTGTCTGGAGGGATCGGCAACCGGCACCGCCGCCATCAATTTACGCGTATAAGGATGCTGCGGATTTTCAAAAACGGCGCGCCGCGGCCCCATCTCAACAATTTGACCAAGATACATCACCGCCACGCGATGGCTAATTCGCTCCACGACCGCCATATCATGCGAAATAAACAGGTAGGCGATCCCCATTTCCCGTTGTAAATCGAGCAGTAAATTAATGATCTGCCCGCGAACGGAAACATCCAGCGCGGAGACCGCCTCATCGGCAATAATCACTTTAGGATTCAATGCCAACGCGCGAGCAATGCAGATGCGCTGACGTTGACCGCCGGAAAACTCATGCGGATAACGCCAGGCATGTTCAGGACGTAATCCGACACGCTCAAGCAACCAGGCCACGCGCTTTGCCGCAGCGTCTCCCTGCCCCAGGCCATGAATCCGTAAAGGTTCCATAATGGAATACCCCACGGTCTGGCGCGGGTCGAGCGAGGCGTAAGGGTCCTGGAAAATACACTGAATATCGCGGCGCAACGGCTGGAGTTTACCCGCAGACAGCGAGTCAATGCGCTGGCCGTTAAAGATAATCTCCCCCTGCCGGGATTCAACCAACCGCAGCAACGCGCGTCCGGTCGTCGATTTTCCGCTACCGGACTCGCCCACCAGCGATAACGTTTCGCCGGGCCAGAGATCGAAACTGATATTCTCAACGGCATGAACTTCACGCGTAACGCGGTTAAAGAGACCGCTACGCAGCGGGAATCGCGTCACCAGCCCCCGAACCTGGAGAATAGGTTCGCCTTCCACCACCGTGTCTTGCTCAATCTGCGATTCATAAAGGGCCGGTTCGTCAGCGGAAATCAACGGGAAACGGCGTGGCAGCGAGTGGCCGCGCATCGCGCCAAGCTGAGGGACGGCGGCCAGTAACGTTTGGGTATAAGGATGCGTCGGCGCATGGAAAATCTGCTCTACGCTGCCGGTTTCCACGGCCTCGCCCTGATACATCACCAGCACGCGATCGGCGATATCCGCCACGACACCCATGTCGTGGGTGATAAAAATCACGCCCATCGACATCTCTTGCTGCAACACTTTGATAAGTTGCAGAATTTGCGCCTGGATAGTGACATCCAGCGCCGTGGTGGGTTCATCGGCAATCAATACCGCCGGACGACAGGATAGCGCCATCGCGATCATGACTCGCTGGCGCATCCCGCCGGAAAGCTGATGCGGATAACGCGATAAAATCGCCTGCGACTCCGGGATCCGTACCTGATCGAGCATACGTTTCGCTTCCGCCAGCGCCTCTTCGTGGCTGGCGCCCTGATGCAAACGAATAGATTCGGCAATTTGCTCGCCAACGGTAAATACCGGGTTGAGCGAGGTCATTGGCTCCTGGAAAATCATGGCGATATCCGCGCCGCGCACACGCCGCATCTGCGCGTCACTCTGCTCAGACAGCTCAATCACCTGGCGATTACGCCGACGCAACAGCATTTCGCCGCAGCGCACGTTCGCGCCCGACTGCTCAATCAGCCGCATTAACGCCAGCGCCGTCACCGATTTTCCCGAGCCCGACTCGCCGACAATCGCCAGAGTCTCTCCACGCTTCAGGCGTAATGACACATTACGCACGGCGTCTATCTGTTGCCCTTCGTGGTGAAACGCGATATTCAGGCCACTGACGGACAGAACATCGCGGCTATCCAGTTCATCGCTGTGCGGCACCTGCGGCTCCTTATTCCCGGTAAATTCCTGTGGTCGGCGTATCCCCGGCATATCCCCAGGCGCGATACATCCCTTCGCTGTTAAACGGCAACGCGACATTACCTTCGTGATCAACGGCGATTAATCCACCGCTGCCGCCCAGCGCCGGTAATTTTTCCATCACCACGCGCTCGCAGGCGTCGGCAAGGCTGAGTCCGCCATATTCCATCAATGCGGCGATATCGTAAGCCGCGAGCGTGCGAATAAAGACCTCTCCCGTTCCGGTACAGGAAACGGCGACGCTGGCGTTGTTGGCATAACACCCGGCGCCGACCAGCGGGCTGTCGCCGACGCGCCCGGGCAATTTATTGGTCATCCCGCCGGTAGACGTTGCCGCCGCCAGATTGCCGAATTTATCCCGCGCCACTGCGCCGACTGTACCCATTTTTTTCGTTTCGTCCAGCGGCGCGCCGCTGTGATCGAGCGCCATTTCACCCGCCGCACGCGCCGCCAGCAATTGCTCGTAACGCGCCGGGGTGGAAAAGATATCCGGCGAAACGCGCGCCATCCCCTGTGAAAAGGCAAAATTTTCCGCCCCTTCCCCCACCATGAGTACATGCGGGCTGCGCTCCATCACCAGTCTGGCGGCGAGCACAGGATGGCGAACATGACTCACGCCCGCGACGGCTCCGGCTTTCAGGGTATTGCCGTCCATCACGCAGGCATCCAGTTCATGAGTTCCGTCTCGGGTATAGACCGCGCCGATACCCGCATTGAAGAGCGGACACGTTTCCAGCAGGCGCACCGCTTCCGTCACTACATCAAGCGCGCTGTCACCCGCTTCCAGCATCTTTTGCCCGCTTTCGACAATCTCTGACAGCGCCTGGATATAGCGTAGCTCCTGCTCATGGCTCATTTGCGCGCGAGCAATCGCGCCTGCGCCGCCGTGAATCGCAATCACTGCTTTATTCATTTTTAGGGTCCATTAACGGTGGCACACAACTTTTACTATAACTATCAGAATTGTTGTGAGTTATTCATTCGATTTTTGAATATAGAAAGATGCGTAAGGTATGTAAAGGCGCAAGGCCGTCTCTAAGACCGAGGTAGCATACTGCCCGCCTCTGTTTTCTGACATAATAGCCGGATTCGATTTTGCCTCGCAGGAGTATGTTCATGGAATTTTCCGCCGGATTAATGCCGCTTGAAACGGCGCTGACCCAGATGCTTTCACGTATAACCCCGCTCACCGCTGTAGAAACGTTGCCGCTGGTGAACTGCTTTGGCCGCATCCTGGCGACCGATATCGTTTCTCCCCTCGATGTCCCCGGCTTTGATAATTCAGCTATGGATGGTTATGCGGTACGCGTGGCGGATTTGTCCGCCGATAAGCCGCTGCCCGTCGCCGGCAAAGCATTTGCCGGTCAGCCCTACCAGGGAGAGTGGCCTGCGGGAACCTGCATTCGCATTATGACCGGCGCCCCGGTACCGGCAGGTTGCGAGGCGGTAGTCATGCAAGAGCAGACGGAACAAACCGATGACGGCGTGCGTTTTACCGCCGATGTTCGTTGCGGACAAAACATCCGCCGCCGCGGCGAGGATATTCGCCAGGATGCGGTGGTCTTTCCGGCCGGTACGCGCCTGACTACTGCCGAACTGCCGGTGCTGGCGTCGCTGGGAATTGCCGATGCGCAGGTTGTACGTAAAGTACGCGTAGCGCTGTTCTCGACCGGCGACGAGCTCCAGCTTCCGGGCCAGCCGCTGGAGGCGGGACAAATTTATGACACTAACCGTCTAACTATACATTTGATGCTGCAACAGCTTGGCTGCGAAGTGATCAATTTAGGCATTATTCCTGACGATCCCGGTAAGCTTCGCGCCGCATTTATCGACGCCGACAGCCAGGCCGATGTAGTGATAAGCTCCGGCGGCGTCTCGGTTGGTGAAGCGGACTATACCAAAACCATCCTTGAGGAGCTGGGCGAAATCGCCTTCTGGAAGCTGGCTATCAAGCCAGGCAAACCGTTTGCCTTCGGCAAACTCAGTAATAGCTGGTTCTGTGGCCTGCCGGGGAATCCAGTCTCTGCGGCGCTCACGTTTTATCAACTGGTTCAGCCCTTACTGGCGAAGCTTGGCGGCAATACGGCAAGCGCTGTACCGCCGCGCCAGCGTGTACGCACAACATCTCGCCTGAAGAAAACGCCAGGGCGTCTCGATTTCCAGCGCGGCATCCTGCAACGTAGCGCCAACGGCGAACTGGAGGTCACGACCACCGGACACCAGGGCTCACATATTTTCAGCTCGTTTAGTCTGGGCAACTGCTTTATTGTGCTGGAGCGTGAACGCGGCAATGTTGAGCCGGGAGAATGGGTGGAAGTCGAGCCGTTTAATGCTCTGTTCGGAGGCCTGTAATGGCGGAACTTAGCGACCAGGAGATGCTGCGCTATAACCGACAAATTATTCTGCGCGGCTTCGATTTTGAAGGGCAGGAAGCGTTAAAAGATGCGCGGGTATTAGTGGTCGGGCTGGGCGGACTCGGCTGCGCGGCAACGCAGTATCTGGCCGGCGCTGGCGTCGGGCAACTGACGCTACTCGATTTTGATACCGTTTCCGTTTCCAATCTCCAGCGTCAAACCCTGCACAGCGACGCCACGGTCGGGCAGCCAAAGGTTGAGTCCGCCCGCGACGCGCTGGCGCGAATCAACCCGCATATTACCATTACGCCCGTTAACGCGCGGCTGGACGACGACGCTATGACCAGCCTGATTGCCGGGCATTCGCTGGTACTGGACTGTACTGATAACGTTAGCGTACGTAATCAACTTAACGCCGGGTGCTATACCGCGAAAGTGCCGCTAATCTCCGGCGCGGCCATTCGTATGGAAGGACAAGTTACCGTCTTTACGTATCGGGAAAACGAACCCTGTTACCGCTGCCTGAGCCGTCTGTTTGGCGAAAACGCTCTGACCTGCGTAGAGGCAGGGGTGATGGCGCCGCTGATTGGCGTGATCGGTTCGCTACAGGCAATGGAGGCCATTAAGCTGCTGGCGCATTACGGTCAACCTGCCAGCGGAAAAATCGTCATGTACGATGCGATGACCTGTCAGTTCCGCGAAATGAAGTTGATGCGCAACCCCGGCTGTGAGGTCTGCGGGCAGTAGTCACTTTACGGATAAACATACCGAAGCACGGTTTATGGCCGTGCTGTATCAACAGATAATTACTGCCATCAGACGCAAAGCCAGCTTACCCAAGCTCCGACTGACGATCGGCTCAAGCAGCGCGGCATCATCTTAAACGCCATACCACAGCCTCAAACCGTGATGTTGTACCTCATTTAACGCCTCTTTGTCAGAACCTCTCCATTCGTTGACGCACATCAAGATAACTTTCATTCGAAAGTAATTTAATCTTTATATGAAACAAGAGAGGCCGTTTATGATCTTCAATATTCAGCGCTATTCTACCCACGATGGCCCCGGTATCCGTACCGTAGTATTTCTCAAAGGCTGTTCGTTGGGCTGTCGCTGGTGCCAGAACCCGGAAAGCCGCGCCCGCGCTCAGGATCTGTTATACGATGCGCGGCTGTGTCTCGAAGGATGCGACCTGTGCGCGCAAGCCGCGCCGGACATCATTGAGCGCGCGCTAAACGGCCTGCTCATCCATCGCGAGAAACTGACCGACGCCCATTTTTCCGTCCTGGCGCATTGTTGCCCCACACAGGCGTTAACCGTGTGCGGCGAAATAAAAAGCGTGGATGAGATCATGGCGACGGTACTGCGCGATAAACCTTTTTACGATCGCAGCGGCGGCGGTCTTACGCTTTCCGGCGGCGAACCGTTTATGCAGCCGGAGCTGGCGGCAGAGCTGTTTAAAGCCAGCCATGACGCCGGTATTCATACAGCGGTTGAGACCTGTCTGCATGTCCCATGGAAATACATTGCGCCCTCACTGCCTTATATCGATCTGTTTCTGGCTGATTTGAAACACGTCGCCGACGGGCCGTTTAAGCAGTGGACCGATGGCAGCGCCTCGCGGGTGCTGGAAAATCTCAGGAAACTCGCCGCCGCGGGCAAAAAAATGGTGATTCGCGTCCCGCTGATTCAGGGATTTAATGCCGATGAGGAGACCATTAAAGCCATTACCGACTTTGCCGCCGACGAACTGCACGTCGGGGAAATTCATTTTCTGCCCTACCACACGCTGGGCATCAATAAATACCACTTACTCAGTCAGCCCTATCATGCCCCGGATAAACCACTGGATGCGCCGGCGTTACTTGATTTTGCCCAGAAGTACGCCTGCCAAAAAGGTTTAACCGCGACCCTACGAGGATAATTATCATGACCCAACTGAAACTGGACACGCTCAGTGACCGCATTAAGGCGCACAAAACCGCGCTGGTACATATCGTGAAACCGCCGGTCTGTACCGAGCGCGCGCAACATTATACCGAAATGTATCAGCAACATCTGGATAAACCGATTCCGGTACGCCGCGCGCTGGCGCTGGCCCATCACCTGGCGGAACGCACTATCTGGATAAAACACGATGAACTGATCGTCGGCAACCAGGCAAGTGAAGTCCGGGCCGCGCCGATTTTCCCAGAATATACCGTCTCGTGGATTGAAAAAGAGATCGACGACCTGGCAGACCGGCCCGGCGCAGGTTTTTCCGTAAGTGAAGAAAACAAACGTATTCTGCACGACGTCTGTCCGTGGTGGCGCGGTCAAACCGTCCAGGATCGCTGCTACGGCATGTTTACCGATGAACAAAAAGGGCTTCTGGCGACTGGCATTATCAAAGCCGAAGGCAATATGACTTCCGGCGATGCGCACCTGGCGGTGAACTTCCCGCTGCTGCTGGAAAAAGGGCTTGATGGCCTGCGCGATAAAGTCGCCGAGCGCCGCTCACGCATCAACCTGACCGTGCTGGAAGATCTGCATGGCGAGCAGTTCCTGAAGGCGATTGATATAGTGCTGGACGCGGTAAGCCAGCACATCACGCGCTTTGCCGCGCTGGCGCGCCAGATGGCGGGCGAAAAGTCCCGTGAAAGCCGTCGTAAAGAGCTACTCACCATCGCGGAAAACTGCGAGGTGATCGCTCACGAACCGCCGCAGACCTTCTGGCAAGCACTGCAATTGTGCTACTTCATCCAACTGATTCTACAAATTGAGTCTAACGGTCACTCGGTGTCATTTGGTCGTATGGACCAGTATCTTTACCCCTATTATCGTCGCGATGTCGAACTAAACCAGACGCTGGATCGTGAGCACGCCATTGAACTGCTGCACAGCTGCTGGCTGAAGCTGCTGGAAGTAAACAAGATCCGTTCCGGTTCGCACTCTAAAGCTTCCGCGGGCAGCCCGCTGTATCAAAACGTCACCATTGGCGGTCAGAATCTCATCAACGGTCAGCCAATGGACGCAGTGAATCCACTGTCTTACGCCATTCTGGAGTCCTGCGGACGTCTGCGTTCTACCCAGCCCAACCTCAGTGTGCGTTATCACGCCGGAATGAGTAACGATTTCCTTGACGCCTGCGTCCAGGTCATCCGCTGCGGCTTTGGGATGCCGGCGTTTAACAATGATGAAATCGTCATCCCGGAATTTATCAAGTTGGGGATCGAACCGCAGGACGCTTACGATTACGCGGCGATCGGCTGTATCGAAACCGCCGTCGGCGGGAAATGGGGTTATCGCTGCACCGGCATGAGCTTTATTAACTTCGCCCGCGTCATGCTGGCGGCGCTGGAAGGCGGTCGCGACGCCACCAGCGGTAAGGTATTTCTGCCGCAGGAAAAGGCGCTCTCCGCAGGCAACTTTAACAATTTTGACGAAGTGATGGCCGCCTGGGATACCCAAATTCGCTACTACACGCGCAAATCGATCGAAATTGAGTATGTGGTCGACACCATGCTGGAAGAGAATGTCCACGATATTCTCTGCTCAGCGCTGGTAGACGACTGTATTGAACGCGCGAAGAGTATCAAGCAAGGCGGCGCTAAATATGACTGGGTATCCGGTCTTCAGGTCGGTATCGCCAACCTGGGTAACAGCCTCGCCGCCGTGAAAAAACTGGTCTTCGAACAGGGCGTTATCGGTCAACAGCAGCTTGCCGCCGCGCTGGCCAATGACTTTGACGGGCTGACCCATGAGCAGCTGCGCCAGCGTCTGATTAACGGCGCGCCGAAGTACGGTAACGACGATGACAGTGTCGATACCCTGCTGGCGCGCGCTTATCAGACCTATATTGATGAGCTGAAGCAATACCATAACCCGCGCTATGGTCGTGGCCCTGTGGGCGGCAACTATTACGCCGGTACGTCCTCTATCTCAGCAAACGTGCCATTTGGCGCCGCAACTATGGCTACCCCGGATGGTCGCAAAGCGCATACACCGCTGGCGGAAGGCGCAAGCCCTGCATCGGGTACGGATCATCTCGGCCCGACGGCGGTGATTGGTTCCGTAGGCAAATTACCTACCGGTTCCATTCTCGGCGGCGTGCTGCTCAATCAGAAACTGAACCCAACGACGCTGGAAAACGAATCCGACAAACAGAAACTGATGGTTCTGCTACGGACGTTCTTTGAGGTGCATAAAGGCTGGCATATTCAGTACAACATCGTGTCACGCGAAACGCTGCTGGATGCGAAAAAACATCCGGACCAGTACCGCGATCTGGTCGTGCGTGTGGCAGGCTACTCCGCCTTCTTCACCGCGCTGTCGCCGGACGCGCAGGACGATATCATCGCCCGTACCGAAAATATGCTGTAATTTGCCCAGGCGCCATCGGCAATATGTCCGAACTGCCTGATGGCGCTACGCTTAACAGGCCTACGCAGGCCTGTTAATCAGAAGGGATCGGTGCCGTCAAGCACGGCCTGAATGACGTTGAGCGCGCCTTGATGGTTATTATCATCAGTGTGATAACGTGAAAGCGCTTTGATATTGTCTGCGGCATTGCCCATGGCAAAAGAGTAATGCGCCATTTTCAACATTTCCGCATCATTACCGCTGTCGCCAATGGCGACGACATTCTGTGGCGACCTGTTCCAGCGCTTTAACAGACGACTGATGCCATTCGCTTTATGCAGTCCCGGGATAATCAGGTCGATAAAACCGAAGCCGCTGGTGACGGGCTTCATGATGCCATCCAGAGATACGTGCAGTTTGTCGATAACCAGCGGAATTTGTTCATCGGGCAAATTCAGGGAGAACTTAAACAGGATATCGTCAATGTCGTGATAATCGTTTACCGGCTGCAGGCGGTGATAATGTTTGGCCATCAGCGCCACGAAAGTCTCGGGAGCGTTTTTGCTGACATAAGCGCTTTTCAGACCGCAGGCGACGAAGTTAAGCTGCTTATCCTTCAGCAGTTCGCCAATCACAATACGCGATTCATGCCGGGTTAGCTCTCCGTGAAACAACTGCTTGCCATGTTCATACACCAGCGCGCCATTTTCTGCGACGAAGGAAATTTCGTCTTTCAGCTCGGGGAAGAAGGAGATCAACTGATAGTACTGATTACCGCTGGCGACCACAAATTCGATATTACGTTTTTTCAGTTCCTGGTATTGCGCCATGAAGCGTACACGATCGTACTGCTTGGCATCGTCGAGAAAAGTGCCGTCCATATCGGTAACGACAACGTTAACGGTCATACTTAAGCTCCTGGCTGTAACTGCGACCAGAAACATTTTAATAACAATGTGAGCAGAACCACAAATTTATTTCGAATGAAAAGTGGCTGAACGAAAGGAATAGCCGCATAAGACATTAAGGCGTCCTGGCCACCTTACGTTTTCCTCTCGCTTCCCTCCTTGTGCGCCCCTGCAATATTTTAAACTTGCATTAACCTTATTTTAACTTAAAGTATCACATGTAACTAATTTTACTTTCGAACGAAAGATGGTGAGGTTGATATGACGACTCCTTTTACCTACGAAACGCTGCCCGCCGACCCAAAAGCGGCCATTCGTCAGATGAAGCAGGCGCTACGCGCGCAAATCGGCGACGTACAGGCGGTGTTCGACCGTTTGAGCGCCACCATAGCAGCCCGGGTGGCGGAAATTAACGATCTGAAGGCGCAGGGACAGCCGGTATGGCCAATTATCCCTTTTAGCGAACTGGCGACGGGCAACATTAGCGATGCCACCCGCGCCGAGGTTAAGCGCCGCGGGTGCGCGGTGATTAAAGGTCATTTTCCACGCGAACAGGCGCTGGCATGGGACCAGTCGATGCTCGATTATCTGGACAAGAACCATTTTGACGAGGTGTATAAAGGACCGGGGGATAATTTTTTCGGTACGCTGAGCGCCTCCCGGCCTGAAATCTATCCTGTCTACTGGTCGCAGGCGCAAATGCAGGCCCGCCAAAGTGAAGAGATGGCGCTGGCGCAGTCGTTCCTCAACCGTCTATGGCAGGTAGAGCACGACGGCAAGCGATGGTTTAATCCGGATATCAGCATCATTTACCCGGATCGCATCCGTCGCCGCCCGCCGGGCACCACATCCAAAGGACTGGGAGCGCATACCGACTCCGGCGCGCTGGAACGCTGGCTGCTGCCAGCCTATCAGCAGGTATTCGCCAGCGTGTTTAACGGCAACGTCGAGCAGTACGATCCGTGGAATGCGGCGCACCGTACCGAAGTTGAAGAGTATACGGTGGATAACACCACCAAATGCTCGGTATTTCGCACCTTCCAGGGCTGGACCGCGCTCTCCGATATGCTGCCCGGTCAGGGGTTGCTTCATGTCGTCCCTATCCCGGAGGCGATGGCGTATATTCTGCTGCGCCCGCTGCTGGATGATGTCCCGGAAGATGAATTATGCGGCGTCGCGCCGGGCCGGGTGCTGCCGATTTCTGAACAGTGGCATCCTTTACTGATGGCGGCGTTAACCAGCATTCCGCCGCTGGAAGCCGGGGATTCCGTGTGGTGGCATTGCGATGTCATCCACTCCGTCGCCCCCGTCGAAAATCAGCAGGGCTGGGGCAATGTGATGTACATTCCTGCCGCGCCAATGTGTGAGAAAAATCTGGCCTATGCGCGTAAGGTGAAGGCGGCGCTGGAGACAGGCGCATCACCGGGCGATTTCCCGCGCGAGGACTATGAAACCACCTGGGAAGGGCGCTTCACGCTGCGCGATCTGAATATTCACGGTAAACGGGCATTAGGTATAGATGTTTGACGGTCGTACCGCCCTGCCCGCTCACCTGCGGTGTGCCCTTTACCTGGGCGCACCCGTCTTACCGAACCTACGCGCCAGGATACGTAGGCCCGGTAAGTACAACGCCACCGGGCGTCAGTGTTTAGCTTTCAATCCCTTTACTACGCAAATAATCGTCGTAGTTGCCGCTGAAGTCCACCACGCGCTCCGGCGTAATTTCAATGACGCGGGTTGCCAGCGAGCTGACGAACTCACGGTCGTGCGAAACAAAGATCAGCGTGCCCTGATACAGCTCCAGCGCCATATTCAGCGATTCGATCGACTCCATATCCAGGTGGTTAGTCGGTTCGTCCATGATCAGGATATTCGGCTTTTGCATCATCAGTTTGCCGAACAGCATACGGCCCTTCTCGCCACCGGAGAGGACTTTCGCAGGCTTTTTGATATCATCCTGGCTAAATAGCAGGCGGCCCAGAATACTGCGCACTGCCTGCTCGTCGTCGCCTTCCTGCTTCCACTGACTCATCCATTCAAACACCGTCAGGTCATTTTCGAATTCATATTCGTGGTCCTGCGCGTAGTAACCAATACGCGCGTTTTCCGACCATTTAACGGTGCCATGATCGGCGTCCAGATCGCCAACCAGCGTCTTCAGCAGCGTAGATTTACCCACGCCATTGGTGCCGAGTACTGCCAGCTTCTCGCCGACTTCGAGCAGCAAATTGACATTTTTAAACAGCGGACCGTTATCAAAACCTTTCGTCAACGCTTCCACTTCCAAAGCGTTACGGAACAGTTTTTTATCCTGCTCAAAACGGATGAACGGGTTCTGACGACTGGAGGCTTTCACCTCTTCCAGCTTGATTTTATCAATCTGCCGCGCGCGCGACGTTGCCTGACGCGATTTAGAGGCATTGGCGCTAAAACGGCTAACAAAAGATTGCAGCTCGGCAATTTGCGCTTTTTTCTTCGCATTATCGGCCAACAGACGTTCACGCGCCTGGGTCGCCGCCGTCATATACTCATCATAGTTACCCGGATAGACGCGCAAGTCGCCGTAATCCAGATCCGCCATATGCGTACAAACCATGTTCAGGAAGTGACGGTCGTGCGAAATGATGATCATCGTGCTATCGCGCTCGTTCAGCACCTGCTCCAGCCAACGGATAGTATCAATATCCAGGTTGTTGGTCGGTTCGTCGAGCAACAGGATGTCCGGATTAGAGAATAACGCCTGCGCCAGCAGCACACGCAAATTCCAGCCTGGCGCGACTTCACTCATCAGACCGTAATGCTGCTCCAGCGGGATGCCCACCCCCAACAGCAGTTCGCCCGCGCGCGCCTCAGCGGAATAACCGTCCATCTCGCCGTATTTTACTTCCAGATCGGCGACTTTATAGCCGTCTTCTTCGCTCATTTCCGGCAAAGCGTAGATACGGTCGCGCTCCTGCTTGACTTCCCACAGTTCGCCATGCCCCATAATGACAGTATCAAGTACGGTGAATGTTTCAAAAGCGAACTGGTCCTGACGCAGCTTACCGATGCGCTCATTCGGATCGAGGGAAACATTGCCCAGCGTCGGCTCCAGGTCGCCGCCGAGGATTTTCATAAAAGTGGACTTTCCGCTACCGTTGGCGCCGATCAGGCCGTAACGGTTGCCGCCGCCAAATTTGACGGAAATGTTTTCGAACAGCGGCTTACTGCCGAACTGCATGGTAACGTTGCTGGAAACTAACACAGGCTTATCCTGAAAAAAGATGTGACAAACCGCTTATTATGCCACAAGTCTGAAATAAGATCGCGCCCTGTACAAAGGGCTACACTGAACCGTAAGGGGAAAAAAACGTGATTTCGTACACATCTGAATTCCCTGTTTACTGGAATGCACCTATAATGCGCTCCCAACATGACAGAATTCTCAACCTACTAGCCTGCTTGGCACAGAATCTCGCATAACATGAATATGAAATTAACAACGCTTTTCGCGGCGGCTTTCGCTGTAGTTGGTTTTTGTAAAACAGCCTCAGCAGTCACTTACCCGCTGCCTACCGATGGTAGCCGTTTAATTGGGCAAAATCAGGTCATCACCGTTCCGGAGGGCAATACCCAGCCGCTGGAGTATTTTGCCGCGGAGTATCAGATGGGGCTCTCCAACATGCTGGAAGCCAACCCGGGCGTGGATACCTTCCTGCCGAAGGGCGGTACCGTGCTGAATATTCCGCAGCAGCTGATCCTGCCGGATACCGTACACGAAGGCATTATCATTAATAGCGCGGAAATGCGCCTCTATTACTACCCGAAAGGCACAAACACCGTTATCGTCCTGCCGATTGGGATCGGTCAGTTAGGTAAAGACACGCCTATCAACTGGACGACCAAAGTTGAACGTAAAAAAGCCGGTCCGACCTGGACGCCTACGGCAAAAATGCACACTGAATATCGCGCCGCCGGCGAGCCGCTGCCTGCCGTCGTGCCTGCGGGCCCGGATAACCCGATGGGCCTGTACGCGCTGTACATCGGTCGCCTGTATGCTATTCACGGCACCAACGCCAACTTCGGCATCGGGCTTCGCGTGAGCCACGGCTGCGTGCGTCTGCGCAACGACGATATCAAATTCCTGTTTGAAAATGTGCCGGTCGGTACCCGCGTGCAGTTTATCGATGAACCGGTAAAAGCCACCACCGAGCCGGACGGTAGCCGTTACATTGAGGTGCATAACCCGCTGTCAACGACGGAGGCGCAGTTTGAAGGTAAGGAAGCTGTGCCGATCACGCTTAATAAGAGTATCCTGGCCGTTACCAACGAGCCTGACGTTGATCAGACCGTCGTACAACAGGCGGTTCAGGATCGTTCCGGGATGCCGGTTCGTCTGAACTGACAGACTCTGCCTGCGAAGCCCGATAGACACTATCGGGCTTCTCTTACGGCATCAGTTGCAATAATCCATATCCCACCAGCGCCGCCCATGCCAGCATCGGCAGCGAATAGAAATGAAACCGCCACCAGATTCGGCGATCGTTCGCCATCCGTAAAGCAATAAGATTTGCCAGCGACCCCGGCAGCAGACCAAACCCGCCGATATTCACCGCCCACGCCAGCAGCGTCGAGGCCGGTACATAGTTCAGCAGGAGAATGGTACTGGGCACATTACTGATAACCTGAGACAAGCCGATAGCGGTTAGCCAAAGTCCCAGGTGAGACAGTGCGCCAACCTGGTTGAAAACGCCCTGCAACGCCGGCAATTGCGTTAGTAGATGGACATCAATAAACATCGCCATAAATACCAACAGCAGCGTCCAGTCCACGCTGACTATCACCCTGCGCGCCAGCACAATAAACCCAGCAGCCACCAACACCAGTCCCCATAACTCTTGCCTGAGCTCCAGCGCGGTAAGAAAAACGACATATAATCCCAGGCAACTCCACACCAGACGGGGCTGCCACTGCGGCGAACGCGTACCGGTATGGTACTGTAACGCCCTACCCGGAAAACAAAACCAGCACAGGAGCAGTAACGTTAGCATCATCATGACGGCAAGCGGCGCCATTTGCCCGCTAAATTCAGCAAAGGTTAAGCCGGAGCGTCCCCACAACAGAATATTTTGCGGATTACCGACAGGCGTCAGCAGCGAACCGGCGTTCACAGCCAACGCTTCAAAAATAATCAATCGGTTGACCGGAATCGCGCACAGTTTTTTCAACGTTATCGTCAGCGGCACAACGATAAACAGCGCGACATCGTTTGTCAGAAAGGTCGGCAGCGCCGCCGCAGCCAGCACCAGGAACATCGCCAGTTGCCGCTCGGTATGAAATCGGCGCGTCATCTTGCGTCCCAGCACATCAAAATAGCCGCTCAGCTCAACGCCTTTAGTGAGCAACATTAACCCACTGAGGGTAATAATGGTGTGCCAGTCAATCGCGCCAGGCCAGGCGCGAGGCGCAAAAGGAACAAACAGGCTTAACGCCATCCCCACAATGATCAACAACTGAAAAAAACGGTCACGCCGCAGCGCCCGTAAAAAGGCCAGATTCATTCTGCAGATGTTCCATGCTGTTGCGTGAAGGCCAAAAAGGCATCCAATGTCTCCTGGCTGACATGGTGTTCCATCCCTTCCGCATCACGACGCGCGATTTCCGGGCTTACGCCTAATACCAGTAAAAAATTTTCGACAATTTGATGCCGCTCGCGGCTTTCCTGCGCCAGCTTCTCCCCTTCCGGTGTCAGAAAAACGCCGCGCCAGGGGATCATTTGAATAAATCCTAACGATGCCAGGCGTTTAAGCATTTTGGCCACAGTCGGCTGGGAGACGCCGAGCCGCGCCGCCATATCCACCTGACGCGCTTCCCCTACCTCAATAATTAAATCGGAAATCAGCTCAACGTAGTCGTCTATCAACTCACGGCGATGCGCCTCTCTGACCTGACGAAATCCTTCAACGTGTTCTTCTACGTTCACCAATTGCGTCACTTTTTTTGTTGTTGGCGTACCTGCGCGACGACCCATTTTGCTTCCTCGTTTCTGTGACGCGTTAACGCGTCAGCTGACAGAGCGCTCATTGTAAACCAGAGTTGTCCGGGCACAAAAAATTAACGTTTTAGCAATAGCTATAAAACATAGCCTGTGCTATATCTGTATATAATGCAGACATCCCTCACGGATCGATGGGATAGAAACATCAGGAGGTTTATATGAACGAATTTAAGAGGTGTATACGCGTGTTCAGTCACTCTCCCTTTAAAGTCCGGTTAATGCTGCTCTCTATGTTGTGCGATATGATCAACGGCAAACCGGAGCAGGATAACCCTTCCACGAAATAAGGCGGCGGTGCGGTACGCCGCTTTATTTTGCATCCTCAACGGAAATGGCGCCCATTTCCCCTGTTTTTTTGTGGTTTTGCTATTCTCTTCGCAAAACATTTTCTTTCCGGCGGTTGACCTTCTTACCCGCACGCTCTATCTTCTGGCAGCCCTGAATATTTTGCGACTCGCCGTTGCGAACCCAATACCTTTTTTACGCATAATCAGGCAGGTAATGACCCTTCGCGCCAGGGTTAGCACATGGCGTTTTTGCAATAGTGGCATATGAATTCAACCCTTATCGATTCACTTCTGGCCCGTCGTCGGGCTGTAAGCCCGTGGGCGGGCCTCTACTTTTTACAGTCGCTGCTGATTAACCTCGCGCTCGGCTACCCCTTTAGCCTGCTTTATACCGCGGCGTTTACCTGCCTGTTGCTGTTGCTCTGGCGCTACCTGCCCCGCGGACAAAAAGCGCTGCTCGGCATCTGTTCGCTGGTAGCTGCTTGCTATTTTCCCTTTGGCCAGGCTTACGGCGCGCCGAACTTTAATACGCTGCTGGCGCTGCACTCCACCAATATGGAAGAGTCGAGCGAAATCCTGACCATCTTCCCGTGGTATAGCTACCTGACCGGACTTTTTATTTTTGCGCTGGGTATTATTGCGCTTCGCCGCCGAAAAGAAGAGGTCAAGCCGCGCTGGAATAGCCTCGACAGCCTGTGCCTGCTGATTAGCGTCGCGGCATTTTTCGTCGCGCCGGTACAAAATCTGGCGTGGGGCGGCGTTTTTAAGGTTATTGATACCGGCTATCCGGTTTTTCGCTTCGCCAAAGACGTTATCGTCAATAACAACGAAGTCATTGAAGAGCAGCACCGTATGGCACAGCTATCCGGCATAAAAGATAGCTGGACGGTTACTGCGGTGAAACCCAGATATCACATCTATGTCGTGGTGATTGGTGAAAGCGCGCGACGGGATGCCATGGGCGCTTTCGGCGGCCACTGGGATAATACCCCCTTCGCCAGCCATGTGAATGGCGACTTCTTTATGGATTACATCGCCGCCAGCGGCTCAACGCAAAAATCGCTTGGTTTAACGCTCAATCGCGTGGTGGATAACAAACCGCAGTATCAGGATAACTTCGTCACGCTGGCTAACCGCGCCGGTTTTCAGACATGGTGGTTTTCCAATCAGGGGCAAATCGGCGAATACGACACGGCCATCGCCAGTATCGCCAAACGCGCCGATGAAGCGCATTTCCTGAAAAACGGCGATTTTGAAGCGGATAAAAATACTCGCGACGACGCGCTGTTAACCATGACGGCGCAGGTATTGGCGACAGAACGCACGCAACCGCAGTTGATTGTGTTGCATTTAATGGGATCGCATCCCCAGGCCTGCGACCGTACTCAGGGAAAATACGCGACGTTTGTCCAGTCGAAAGAGACGTCTTGTTATTTATACACCATGACGCAAACCGACAATTTGCTCCGTCAGCTCTATACTCAGCTTCGTCATAGCGGCGACAGTTTTTCGCTCGTCTATTTCTCCGATCACGGGCTGGCGTTTAAAGAGCGCGGCAAAGCGGTACAGTACCTGGCGCATGACGACAAATTCCAGCAAAACTTCCAGGTGCCGTTTATGGTGCTATCCAGCGACAGTAAAGCGCATCGGATCATTAAAGCTCGCCGTTCCGCGAACGATTTCCTGAGTTTTTTCTCGCAATGGACAGGAATTAGCGCTAAAGAGATCAAAAATCGCTATCGATTTATTTCGGAGCAGAAAGCCGGGCCCGTTTATATCACCAATTTCAAATTACAAAAAGTGGACTATAACCATCTGGGCAGCGATATTTTTTCACTAAAATAATGCACGTTTCAGGCAAAAAAAATCCGCCCCGAAAGGCGGATTTTTCATTTTCACCGACGTGATTAGAAGCGGTAACCTACGCCAGCAATCCAGGTGCCAACGTCAACGCTACGAATACGGCTCTGCTCGTAAGAGAAGTCCAGAGCAACATTTTCCATCGGGTTGAATTGCAGACCAGCGCCATAGGAGAAGCCATAATCGCTGGTGTCATGTTTGTAGGTTGGGTAATCGGTCGTCTGGAATTTACCGTAACCCACACCGACTACACCGTAGATGCTCGCCCAATCGTTCAGACGGTAAGCCGGGCCGGCAGTGATGCCGTAGTACTGACCTTTGTTGTAATCGCCCGCACCGTTAGTACGATCTTTTTCGGTGTAGGTGAAGGAACCGATTACACCCAGCGGGTTGTCGTCCTGCTCGTAACGATACTTCAGGTTGAAACCGCTCATTTTATTCGCTACGCCCTGCGCGTCGCTCTGAGCGTAACCACCGGTAACGGTAGAAGTAGCAGCTACTGCAGTACCTGCGGAAAAAGCCAGAACAGCGGCCAGTGCTGAAAGACATGCAATTTTTTTCATAACCACCTCAAATGTGCTTCAAGTAAGTCCTAAGTTTTAAATATATCAAAAATTAATGGGAAACTCTTTGCGATTCACGGTGTCTAAGGGCGCCTTTCATGTAACAGAACGTTTCCATAACGCGCTATCTTATTCAATTAACATCATTTTTCCGGCTGATTGCACCAATAATGCGCGTGTGGCGCGATACATTCATCCAGATTATTCCTAAACTAACAGTCTATTTATCCATCAATTTAAGTTCATTTTATGGAATCCTGGAAATTTTTTTCAACGAATCCTCAACCGCTCCGGGGAATTTCCATTACACTGCCACCTTTACTCGTACTGACATTTTTTGACAGGAGAAAGGATGCCGGGGTCAACACGTAAACTACCAGTCTGGTTGCCCATTTTGGTTTTGCTCATTGCCATGTCCTCTATTCAGAGTGGCGCTTCACTGGCAAAATCGTTATTTCCTCTTGTCGGCGCGCCGGGTGTAACGGCGCTTCGTCTGGCGTTGGGAACGCTTATCCTTATCGCCTTTTTCAAACCCTGGCGTTTGCATTTTGCCAAAGAGCAGCGGCTGCCTTTACTGTTTTATGGTCTGTCGCTGGGCGGGATGAACTATCTATTCTATCTGTCGATTCAGACGGTGCCGTTGGGTATTGCGGTCGCGCTGGAATTTACCGGCCCTCTGGCGGTCGCGCTGTTTTCATCCCGGCGTCCGGTAGATTTTATTTGGGTCGTACTGGCTGTGCTTGGACTCTGGTTCCTGCTGCCATTAGGACAAGATATGTCTCACGTCGATCTTACCGGGGCCGCGTTAGCGCTCGGCGCTGGTGCCTGTTGGGCTGTCTATATTCTTACCGGCCAGCGAGCAGGCGCGGAACATGGTCCGGCCACGGTGGCGGTAGGCTCGCTGATTGCCGCCATCATTTTCGTGCCGATTGGCGCAGTTCAGGCTGGCGATGCGCTATGACACTGGTCGATTCTTCCCTTAGGGTTAGCGGTCGCTGTGCTTTCTACGGCGCTGCCTTATTCACTGGAAATGATTGCGCTGACGCGTCTGCCAACCCGCACCTTCGGTACGCTGATGAGCATGGAACCCGCGCTGGCCGCCGTTTCCGGGATGATTTTTCTGGGCGAAACGCTTACGGGCATACAAATCCTGGCCCTGTGCGCCATCATTGCCGCCTCAATGGGTTCTACCCTAACGATTCGCCGCGAACCGCAAATTAAACAAGTTGACGTAAAATAGTTTCTTATTCTGCATGATGTGCATAATCATGCAGAATATCACCTCGTTATTCACCTTTTATTATCGCGCTATTACTTCGTCATTTTTTGTCATATTTTTTCTCATTTTTTACATTAAAATGAGAATTATTACCCACCAAACAACAAACTCATCTAACCAATTGATTCATAACCAAAATAAATATTAAATCTTGTCTGTACTATTAAAGTGATAGGTAAATTCAAAAAAGCGAAGTTAAAAACCGGTGCTATACTTATTTTCGTTAATTACCTGGGACACAAACATCAAGAGGATATGAGATTATGAGTACCGCTAAACTGGTAAAAACAAAAGCGTCTAATCTGCTTTATACCCGTAACGATGTATCAGAGAGCGATAAAAAAGCGACGGTTGAGTTGCTTAATCGTCAGGTGATCCAGTTCATTGACCTGTCGCTGATCACGAAACAGGCCCACTGGAACATGCGCGGTGCTAACTTTATTGCCGTTCATGAGATGCTGGATGGCTTCCGTACCGCACTGACCGATCATCTGGATACTATGGCCGAGCGCGCCGTACAGCTTGGCGGTGTAGCGTTAGGCACCACGCAAGTTATCAACAGCAAAACTCCACTGAAAAGCTATCCGCTCGACATCCATAACGTGCAGGATCACTTAAAAGAACTGGCCGATCGCTACGCTGTTGTCGCTAATGATGTTCGCAAAGCTATCGGTGAAGCCAAAGATGAAGACACTGCCGATATCTTTACCGCCGCATCACGCGACCTCGATAAATTCCTGTGGTTTATCGAATCCAACATCGAATAAATCTATCTCTACCCTGAATACTTCGAGTTGCAGGAAGGTACAAACGCAGCGAATCCGCAGGAGCCTGACTTCCGTCGGTCACTGAAGCGAACGCACCTGCAACTTGATGTACACAGGTATATAAGTCATCCCTATACCCCTGCCTGGCACAGGGGTTTTGCACTTAAATAGTGCACATGTCTTGTACTTCCCTTCGATAAAAGTGAATTATTTGTAATAATTACATCACACAATCGTTAATTAAAGATTGTTTTAACAACAATTTTTACGCTAAATAGACCCTGCATCTCTACTTTGTTATTCATGCACTAAATCAGTGCCCCAAAACGGTGCGGCATACTGGTTTTGCCCGACTTATTGTGCACAGAAATGATTCACGCTTCTGTTAAAACAATGAGTTACATAATTGGCATGATTTTTTCATTATGCTACATGTTCTCGCAGGGGATCGCCCCGTGGATAGAAAAGGAAATGCTATGAAGTCTCTATTAAAAGTTTCACTGGCTGCACTTACCCTGGCTTTTGCGGTGTCTTCGCACGCCGCGGATAAGAAACTCGTTGTGGCAACCGATACGGCGTTCGTTCCGTTTGAATTTAAACAGGGCGACAAATACGTCGGTTTTGATGTTGATCTGTGGGACGCTATCGCGAAAGAACTGAAGCTGGACTACACCCTGAAACCGATGGATTTCAGCGGCATTATTCCGGCATTACAAACCAAAAATATCGATCTGGCGCTGGCGGGTATTACGATTACGGACGAACGTAAAAAAGCGATCGACTTTTCCGATGGCTATTACAAAAGCGGTCTGCTCGTGATGGTTAAAGCCAACAATAACGATATTAAAAGCGTTAAAGACCTCGATGGCAAAGTCGTTGCCGTGAAGAGCGGAACCGGGTCGGTGGATTACGCGAAAGCGAATATCAAAACCAAAGACCTGCGTCAGTTCCCGAACATTAATAACGCGTACATGGAATTAGGCACCAACCGCGCAGACGCTGTTCTGCACGATACGCCGAACATCCTGTACTTTATCAAAACCGCAGGCAACGGCCAGTTCAAGGCGGTAGGCGAATCGCTGGAAGCACAGCAATACGGAGTTGCCTTCCCGAAAGGCAGCGATGAACTGCGCGAGAAAGTCAACGGCGCGCTGAAAACGCTGCGTGAGAATGGCACCTATAACGAAATCTACAAAAAATGGTTCGGTACAGAACCTAAATAAAACGACCTGATGTTGGCTTGTGACCCGGTAGTGAGGACGCTCACCGGGCCTACAGCTCTTTTCCGTGACGGATAAGACACTTTCACGCCATTTCCGCGCCGGATAGAGCATTTGACTATTTACACCACGGTAACAGGAACGACATATGCAGTTTGACTGGAGCGCCATCTGGCCCGCCATTCCGCTTTTGCTTGAGGGCGCTAAAATGACCCTGTGGATCTCGGTCCTCGGTCTGGCTGGCGGCCTGGTTATTGGACTGGCGGCAGGTTTTGCCCGTACGTTTGGCGGCTGGTTCGCTAACCACATCGCCCTGGTTTTCATTGAAATTATTCGCGGCACGCCTATCGTTGTCCAGGTCATGTTTATCTACTTTGCCCTGCCGATGGCATTTAATGATTTGCGTATTGATCCGTTCAGCGCAGCGGTCGTGACAATTATGATTAACTCCGGCGCTTATATCGCGGAAATTACTCGCGGCGCAGTACTATCCATTCACAAAGGTTTTCGCGAAGCGGGTCTGGCGCTGGGCCTTTCTCGCCGGGAAACCATCCGCCATGTTATTTTACCGCTTGCTCTGCGCCGTATGCTGCCGCCGCTGGGCAACCAGTGGATCATTAGCATCAAAGACACCTCGTTGTTTATTGTTATCGGCGTAGCCGAGCTGACCCGTCAGGGCCAGGAAATTATTGCCGGTAACTTTCGCGCCCTGGAAATCTGGAGCGCCGTGGCCGTCTTCTATTTGATCATTACGCTGGTGCTGAGCTTTATTTTGCGTCGTCTTGAAAGAAGGATGAAAATCCTGTGATTGAATTTAAAAACGTCTCCAAGCACTTTGGCCCCACCCAGGTGCTGCATAACATTGATTTAAACATCCGTCAGGGCGAAGTGGTTGTGATTATCGGCCCTTCCGGTTCGGGTAAATCCACGTTATTACGCTGTATCAATAAACTGGAAGAGATCACCTCCGGCGATCTGATTGTCGATGGTCTGAAAGTCAACGATCCGAAAGTAGACGAACGGCTGATTCGCCAGGAAGCCGGCATGGTGTTTCAACAGTTTTATCTGTTCCCGCATCTGACCGCGCTCGAAAACGTGATGTTCGGTCCTCTGCGCGTGCGCGGCGTAAAGAAAGAAGAAGCGGAAAAACAGGCGAAAGCTCTGTTAGCGAAAGTTGGACTGGCGGAACGGGCGCACCACTACCCCTCCGAGCTTTCCGGAGGTCAACAACAGCGCGTCGCCATTGCCCGAGCGCTGGCCGTGAAGCCGAAAATGATGCTCTTTGACGAGCCAACCTCCGCTCTGGACCCTGAACTGCGCCATGAAGTGCTGAAAGTCATGCAGGATCTGGCGGAAGAAGGCATGACCATGGTCATTGTCACTCACGAAATCGGCTTTGCCGAAAAAGTCGCCTCACGGCTGATTTTCATCGATAAAGGCCGTATTGCCGAAGATGGCAGTCCGCAGGCGTTGATCGAAAACCCGCCAAGCCCACGTTTACAGGAATTTTTACAGCACGTCTCCTGAGATATCGCCCTTCCTGCCCTGCGGCAGGAAGGGCATCATGGAATAGTCCCATTTCATTTTCCCTCCCCTGCGCCATCTATACTTAGTGTTTTGCGTCTCTTTTCTCACTGGAGGAGTCATGCGGTGGACCCTGTTCATCCTTTTTTGTCTACTGGGCGCGCCTGCCCATGCGGTCGCCATACCCGGCGTGACCACGGGGACATCAACCAGCCAGCAAGCAGCGCCAGAGCCCAGTCCTGAACAAAAAAAAGCGGCCTATGCGGCCCTGGCTGACGTACTGGAGAACGAGGCTTCACGTAACGAATTGATAGCGCAACTCCGCGAAGCCTCAACCACGCCGCCGACCGAGCCAGCGCCAGCGCTTGCGCCGCCTGCGGCCAAAGATGAGAAAACGGTACTGGAGAACGTCACCATCGTTACCCGTCAGTACGGCGATGCTTTCGCTACCCGTTTCGCCCAGCTTTATCGCAACATCACCGATGCGCCGCACAAGCCGTTTAACTCGCAAACCTTCACCAACGCGTTAACCCACTTTTTATTTCTGGCCGTCGCGGTATTTGGTTTTTATAGCGTGATACGGCTTTGCGCCCTGCCGTTATATCGAAAAATGGGCCTGTGGGCGCGCAAGAAAAACCGTGAACGCAGCAACTGGTTACAGCTCCCGGCGATGATCGCCGGCGCGTTTATTATCGACCTGCTGCTACTGGCGCTCACCTTATTTATCGGTCAGATGCTCAGTGATAATTTCCATGCCGGAAGTCGAACTATCGCTTTTCAGCAAAGCCTGTTCCTGAATGCCTTCGCGCTGATAGAGTTCTTTAAAGCGATTCTGCGGCTTATTTTTTGCCCTAATGTACCGGAATTACGCCCATTCGCGATTCAGGATGCGACAGCGCGTTACTGGAATCGCCGTATGAGTTCCCTTAGCAGTTTGATTGGCTACGGGCTGATTGTTGCCGTTCCGATTATTTCCAACCAAGTGAATGTTCAGGTCGGGGCGATGGCGAACGTGGCGATCATGCTCTGCATCACCATCTGGGCGCTGTACCTGATCTTTAAAAACAAAGCGGAGATTACGCAACATTTATTAAGTCTGGCGGAACGATCATTAGCCTTTTTTAGCCTGTTTATCCGCGCCTTTGCGCTGGTGTGGCACTGGCTGGCCAGCGCTTACTTTATCGTGCTGTTTTTCTTCTCGTTATTCGACCCAGGCAATAGCCTGAAGTTTATGATGGGCGCGACCGTGCGCAGTCTGGCGATTATTGGCATCGCCGCGTTTATCTCCGGTATGTTTACCCGCTGGATAGCGAAAACCATCACCCTGTCGCCCCATACGCAGCGCAATTACCCGGAATTACAAAAGCGGCTTAACGGCTGGCTCTCCTCGGCGCTAAAAGTCGCACGCTTTTTGACCGTCTGCGTCGCCGTTATGCTGTTGCTCAACGCCTGGGGGCTATTCGATTTCTGGCACTGGCTACATTATGGCGCGGGGGAAAAGATGGTCGATATCCTCATCCGTATCACGTTAATCTTATTCTTCTCCGCCGTGGGATGGACGATTCTCGCCAGTCTGATTGAGAATCGCCTGGCCTCCGATATTCATGGTCGCCCGCTACCCAGCGCCCGCACGCGCACGCTGCTGACGCTGTTCCGCAATGCGCTGGCAGTGATTATCAGTACCATAACCATCATGATCGTGTTATCGGAAATCGGCGTCAATATCGCGCCGTTGCTGGCTGGCGCGGGGGCGTTAGGTCTGGCTATCTCTTTCGGTTCGCAAACCCTGGTGAAAGATATTATTACCGGCGTTTTTATTCAGTTTGAAAACGGGATGAATACCGGCGACTTAGTCACCATAGGCCCGCTGACGGGGACGGTCGAAAGAATGTCGATTCGTTCCGTCGGCGTGCGGCAGGATACCGGGGCATACCATATTATCCCGTGGTCCTCGATCACCACTTTCGCCAACTTTGTGCGCAGTATCGGCTCTGTTGTCGCCAACTATGACGTGGATCGCCATGAGGATGCGGATAAAGCGAATCAGGCGCTGAAAGACGCGGTAACGGCGCTGATGGAGACGGAGGATATTCGCGGGCTGATTATCGGCGAACCCACGTTCGCCGGTATTGTCGGTTTAACGAACACGGCGTTTACTTTACGCGTGTCGTTCACCACGCTACCGCTCAAGCAGTGGACGGTGCGTTTTGCCCTTGATAGCCAGGTGAAAAAGCATTTTGATCTGGCCAATGTTCGCGCGCCGGTGCAAACGTATCAGGTTCTGCCCGCCCCCGCCGGCGGCCCGCCGCCTGATTCACTGCCGCCGCGCGAACCGACGATTTAGCGTTTACGGGTGATAAAACGGCGACGCTGGTCGTCATCCATAAAGGTCCAGGCGATAAAGCGGCTTTGCTTTTGCCCCTGGGCCATCTCTTTTTTCACCACTTTCACCGCGCCAGCCTCCGTCAACGCCCGGTAAAGCGGTGGTAAATTCTCGCCGCGCGACACCAACGTCGTAAACCACAACACCTGACGGCGGAAGGTTTGGCTTTCAGCAATCATTTTTTTAATAAAGGCGACTTCGCCGCCTTCGCACCATAGCTCCTGCTGTTGACCGCCAAAGTTCAGCGCATCATCTTTATTCTGCCCCAAATTGCGGCGCTTACGCTCGCTGCCCGCGCGGGCTGCGGCGGCGGAGTCGTGAAAAGGCGGGTTACAAAGCGTTGCGTCATAAAATTCATTTTTATGAATAATACCGGTAAAAATGGCCGCCGGATCTTTTTGCCGACGCAGACGAATGGCGCGGCTTAACCCCGTATTAGCCTGAATGATAGCCTGCGCGCTGGACATCGCTGCGTCGCTGACTTCACTACCGGTAAATCGCCAGCCATATTCATGGACGCCGATAAGCGGATAAATACAATTCGCGCCCACGCCCACGTCCAGAATAGTTGCCTGTGCCGGAATACTCCCTGTCGTTTCGCCAAGCAGATCCGCCAGATGATGGATATAATCCGCACGACCAGGCACCGGCGGACATAAAAACCCTGGCGGAATGTCCCAGTGTGTGACGGCATAAAAATGCGCCAGCAATGCCTTATTGAGCGCTTTTACCGCTTGCGGATTAGCAAAATCAACGCTCTGTTCACCGGCGGGCGTGCGGATAAGAAAGGACGTCAATTCCGGCGTGGTCTGACACAGTGCGGCGAGATCATAACGGTGTTGATGGCGGTTGCGCGGGTGTAACCCCGGTTTCTGGGCGGACATGGCATTCTCCTTTTAGCAGCGGCGTAAGATACCCGTATAACGCCACGGGGTAAATATACCACCGCGAATTCCCTGCCTCGCTCGTTTGATCGGATATCTGAATGACATTGGCTCTGCTCATGGTCTGAAAAGATCGCGCGATGCGATTTTTTCACCTGACGGCGCTACACTTAACCTCAGGTACCCTAAAATCAGGAGAGCGTGATGGCATCCGGCTGGGCAAATGACGACGCAGTGAATGAACAAATCAACAATACCATTGAAGATGCCGTTGCCCGCGCTCGCGGCGAACTTCCCCACGGCGAAAGTCGCGACGAATGCGAATCTTGCGGCGACCCTATCCCTGAAGCGCGGCGTAAAGCCGTACCGGGCGTTCGGTTATGCATATCCTGCCAGCAGGAGAAAGATTTACATAACGCAACATTTTCAGGATATAATCGCAGAGGTTCAAAAGACAGCCAGTTACGCTGACTTTTCTTTACCAAAACCGCCAGTATCATCCATTCCTTTACGCTCATGCTTTTTAGCGTTCTGCGTCGCAGAATGTGCCGTTAACCTCGACTCTGTAAAGCCAGATGACAAGAACGGTAAATTCCACCGTTGAATTAATTAATAATCAATAGGTTATTTGTCATTCAAAAATTTTGAGCAAGGCCGTCAATTCTATTCGATTTTATCTTTCGCAAAAAACCGTGATACTCATCACATCGACGGAACATCATCCCATAAACAGAATAACCTGCGAGAGATTAATCATGAAAACCATTAAATATGCTGTTGCAGCCATCGCGCTTTCCACCCTTTCTTTTGGCGTTTTTGCCGCAGAACCGGTTAGCGCGTCTCAGACGCAAAACCTGCATAAAATCGGCGTAGTGTCTGCCGATGGCGCCACCACGCTGGATGGCCTGGAAGCTAAACTGGCTGAAAAAGCCGCCGCTGCTGGCGCAAGCGCTTATAACATCACCTCCGCCGTGGGTAATGACAAAATGAGCGGCACTGCGGTGATTTATAAATAATTTACCTGCCCGCCAGATTTCAGGCTGTAACATCGCTGTTGTTTGAATTCTGACGGGTATTACCCTCGTCTGTTTGCCAACAGACCCACTGCTCCAACCCTCATTAACCCTGTTTGTTACCCTTATTTGCCCGTCCGTCACTGGACGGGCTTTTTTTATTCGCTAAAAGCCTGTTCGACGCGCGCAAGCCCGTCTTCTAACGTCGCCGCCTCTCCCGTCGCAACCAGACAACAGGCCATTTGCGTTTTTAATGATTGCGGCACCGGCTCGTGGCCGGCAAGGCAGCGCTCAATCCAGCGCGCGGTGATTTCAGGATCTTTAGTCGCAGGCAGTGAAAGCGGCTCGTCGTGCGTGTCGCTCTGACGCTCATGCAGTACCTGCACGCCACGGCTATCAATCAGGCTGATTTGCGGACAGCGTTGCGGGTTGGCATAGACTTCGCCTTCGGTACCATGCATCAGCAAAGCCCGCCCGCCAATGCGGCTAAAAAAGGTCGCCACACGCGGGACATATTCAGGATGAGAAACGCTTGATAAACGCAGCGCGGCATCCTCAGCAAATGGCGTCGCCAGCTTGGCCAGTGAATGCGCGCTGTTGCGCACGCCCATCCGCCAGCGCATCGCCAGTTGTTTTTCCAGCGGCGGGCAGAGCGCGCTCACCGGGATAAACACCGGCTGGCGCCCGTCCAGTTTGGCCTGCGCTTGTCCGCCGTGTAGGGTGGGCACAATCCCCATCAGCTCAAATATAGTTTCCGTCAGTACGCGGGTCGGATCTTCACTGACGCCGTGTACTACAACTGGAAAGCCCAATTTATGCAGCAGGATAGCCAGCAACGGCGTTAAATTCGCCTGTTTACGCGCGCCGTTATAGCTGGGAATAACGACCGGCAACGGCCTATCTGCGGGCGGTGTCAGTTTGATGGTATGATTCTGCATGGCTTCATAAAAGCCCAGCATTTCGGCTTCGCCTTCGCCTTTAATACGCAGCGCCATCAATATACTGCCCATCTCCAGGTCGGGGACGTCGCCATTCAGCATTCGGGTATACAAACCGCGCGCGGTATCCAGATCCAGATCGCGGGCGTGATTTTTACCTCGCCCGATCTCTTTGATGATCTTGCGATAATCCATTGAAAGCTCCTTGAAGTGTGCTCACAGCATTAACGCCGTCGGCGGCGTGCAGGTTTTGCTTTTGGTTTTACTATAACGTCTGGCACGGCAGGCTGCTCTATCGGAAAAACAGGTAAGGCATTCAGTAAACGCTGTCCGTAGTTTTTGGTCAACAAACGCTTATCATAAATGACCACTTCTCCCCGACAGGCATGGCTACGGATCAATCGCCCTACCTGCTGAATTAAATTAAAAGACGCGCTTGGTAAACTTTGTACCTCAAACGGATAACGATTCAGACTTTTTAGCCATTCGCCTTCGGTGATCACGACCGGGCTGTCGATCGGCGGGAAGGCAATTTTATGGATATGGACCTGCGTCAGCAGCTCGCCTTTAAGATCCAGCCCTTCGGCAAAAGACTGAAGCCCAACCAGCACGCTGCGTTCGCCGCTCTCCACCCGTTTACGGTGTAGCTCCACCAGCCGGTAACGCGGCTGGTCGCCCTGAACCAGGAGGAGTAAGCGCACATCAGCGACATGCTCCAGAAAACGCTGCATCGCCCGCCCGCTGGCAAACAGTACCAGCATACCATGATGTTTTTTGCTCTCCAGTTGCTCACGAAAATAGGCCGCCATTTCGGCAATATGCTGCTCTTCGTTATCAATGGTGGGTTCGTAGCGCATCTGAGGAATCACCAGTTTCCCCTGCTCCACATGATTAAACGGCGAATCCAGCGCCACAAAGCGGTCGCCGGCTTTTTCTTTTAAGCCGCTCATTTCCTGCAGGCGCGAAAAGCTATTGAGCGAGCGCAGTGTCGCCGAGGTGACAATAATGTGCGGTACGCTGCACCATAACAATCTTTCCAACTGCTCGCTGACGCGGATACCGACACAATGGAACCAGACGTGGAGTTGCCCTTCGCGTATTTCACGCGTCGCCCATTTGGACACCGGCGCGCCTGAAGACTGCGCCATCGAAGCCAGCCGCCATAATTTACTTTGCGCCTCGAACATTCCCAGCGCCCGGTTCATCTGTAAAATCACCCGATGCAAACGCATAATATCGTGCGACCCGGTTTTTTCGCTGAGATCGTTGAGAAAGGATTCCGCCAGCCCACGCAGCGTCTCGGTCAGCTTCGCCAGTCGCTGGCAGATTTCCATGACCTCATCAGGCAACTCGCCCATTGCAAAACGGTGCTCCGCCTCCTGCGCTGCGGGCATATACAGATTAAGAATGGCATTGAGCGAGGCGATCAGTTCGTACACCTCCTCGCAATGGGCGTTAAGTCGCTCAGGATTCGCTAACGGCGGCGTGGTTTTAGGGCGAAATTGCTCCATGCAGGTCGCCACCAGTTTGCTGAACAGGTCCAGTTGCAAGCGATACCAGGAGGCGGTAATTTCCGCGCTCATCTCCAGCGCATCGCGAGCGACATCGGGCAGATGATGACCTTCATCCAGTACCAACAGCAGATGCTTTGGTTCCGGCAGTACGGCTTCACTTTCCATCGCCGCCATTACCAGCGCGTGATTCGCCACCACGACTTCCGCTTCCTGTATTTCACGTCGGGCGACAAAGAATGGACATTCGCGGTAATAGTGACAGTTGCGGTTCAGACAACTGGCTTTATCGGTACTTAATCGCCGCCACAGATCGTCGTCAATAGCAATGTCGGTATGATCCCGCAGACCATCCCATTTGTAACCGTCAAGATCCCCTTTCAGCCTGGCGCAACGCTTTTGCTCTTCCTGGTTGTTAGGCGTCAGTTCGTCATCAAGAAAGGCGAGCAGATCCTGCTGCGTAGGCTCGCTACTGGCAAGCGCCGCCAGGTTTCGCGGACACACGTAACGCCCGCGGCCAAAGGCGGCGGTAAAGCGCAGATCGGGGATGATTTTTCGTAACAGCGGCAAATCTTTGCTAAAGATCTGATCCTGTAACGCCACGTTAGCAGTACTGACCACCAGTGTTTTTTGCTCTTCCCTGGCAATGGCGATACCGGGAATAAGATAGGAGAGGGTTTTCCCGACGCCGGTCGGCGCTTCAATAGCCAGATGTCTCCCTTCTTCCCCGGCCAGCGTTCTGGCGACGTCAGCAATCATCTGCCGCTGCGGCGCACGGGGAATAAAGTCGGGAATCTGATCCTGAAGCGCCTTATACCAGGCGGCGATTTGCGCTTTCAGCGCAGCGGTCAATGCCATGAGAAAACCTGAAGTACTGTATAAACAGCCACTATTGTGTCACATTTCAGGGGCGGGAAGTACCTTTTTTGCCGGTTCTGGAAGGCGGCTCGCAACGCGATGTGTATTTTTCCGGATGGCGGTGCAAGCACCTTACCCGGCCTACGTATTTGCATAGTCCGTAGGCCCGGTAAGCGTCGCGCCACCGGCATGTTGCCGGATAAAATTTACTGGGCAGGCGTGATTCTGCGCGGGCGACGCGGTGGACGTGCTTTGTCGCCAGCGGGTTTCCCCTCGCCTGTGCGCGGTTTTGGTTTCGCCTTCGCCGCCCCGCTATCCTGACGTCGCGGCTGCTGACTGCGCCCCGCTCCCCCCTGATTTTGTCCGCGTCCACGACCGCCGCCGCCGCGCTGCTGACGACCGTTCTGAATCGGCTCCGCTTTAATCGACGGGTCCGGCTCATAGCCCGGCGTCGTAATGCGTGGGATCTCTTTTTTCAGCAATTTTTCGATATCACGCAACAGTTTATGCTCGTCAACACAGACCAGCGACAGCGCCTCGCCAGTTGCCGCCGCGCGACCGGTACGGCCAATACGGTGTACATAATCTTCCGGCACGTTCGGCAGTTCATAGTTGACCACGTGCGGCAGCTCTTCAATATCCAGACCACGCGCCGCAATATCCGTCGCCACCAGCACGCGAATATCGCCGGATTTAAAATCGGCCAGCGCGCGGGTACGTGCGCCCTGCGATTTATTACCGTGGATAGCCGCGCTGCGAATACCGTCTTTATTAAGCTGTTCCGCCAGATGGTTCGCGCCATGCTTGGTGCGGGTGAAGACCAACACCTGCTGCCAGTTGCCCTGGCCAATCATCTGCGACAACAGTTCACGTTTGCGTTTTTTATCGACAAAGTGCACGTGCTGCGTCACCTGCTCTGAGGCCGTGTTGCGGCGCGCCACTTCGATTTCCAGCGGGTTGCGCAACAGCTTTTCGGCGAGCGCTTTGATGTCGTCGGAAAACGTGGCGGAGAACAGCAGATTCTGACGCTTCGCCGGCAGTTTCGCCAGCACGCGACGAATGTCGTGAATGAAGCCCATATCCAGCATACGGTCGGCTTCATCCAGTACCAGAATCTCAATCTGATCCAGCTTCACGGCATTTTGATGTTCCAGGTCGAGCAGACGTCCCGGCGTCGCCACCAGCACATCCACGCCGCCGCGCAGTTTCATCATCTGCGGATTGATGCTTACGCCGCCAAATACCACCAGCGAGCGAATGTTGAGATATTTACTGTAATCTCTGACGTTTTCGCCAATTTGCGCCGCCAGCTCGCGGGTTGGCGTGAGGATCAACGCGCGCACCGGGCGACGACCTTTAGCGTGCGGCTGATGGGTAATCAGATGCTGCAATAATGGCAGGGTAAAACCCGCCGTTTTACCGGTTCCGGTCTGGGCGCTGGCCATCAGATCGCGGCCTTCCAGCACGGCGGGAATCGCCTGTTGCTGAATAGGGGTAGGTTCACGGTAACCCTGCTCAGCAATGGCGCGCAGGATATCAGGGTTTAATCCCAGGGAATCAAAAGACATAACTACTCCGGACCGCCCCGACCGTTACCGGTGTAGTTTTCAGGGAGATGCTCAAATTTGGAATGACAAAAACCACAATGTCATGAAGGGGCGGAGTGTAGCAGTTTTTGTGATGCGGCGCATAAATTATCCCGAAAGGTGGCAAAGACAAATTAATCGACCACACTGGACAAGTGCCATTATGAGTCATAATCTTAATCAATCGATTGATTAATAATTAGGGCGTGTGATGAATATCCCCACCACGACCACCAAGGGCGAGCAGGCGAAAAGTCAGCTCATTGCCGCCGCACTGGCGCAGTTTGGCGAGTATGGCCTCCATGCCACCACGCGCGATATCGCCGCGCTGGCGGGGCAAAATATTGCCGCTATTACTTACTATTTCGGCTCAAAAGAGGATTTATACCTCGCCTGCGCCCAGTGGATTGCCGATTTTCTTGGCGAAAAATTTCGCCCCCATGCTGAAAAAGCGGAACGTCTGTTTAGCCAGCCTGCCCCTGACCGGGACGCCATACGCGAGCTCATTCTGCTCGCCTGCAAGAACATGATTATGCTGCTGACGCAGGAAGACACCGTTAATCTGAGCAAATTTATTTCACGCGAGCAGCTCTCTCCCACGTCGGCCTATCAATTGGTTCATGAACAGGTTATCGATCCGTTGCACACCCATCTGACAAGATTGGTTGCCGCTTATACCGGCTGCGACGCCAATGATACGCGCATGATTTTGCATACCCATGCCTTACTGGGCGAAGTGCTGGCGTTTCGTCTCGGCAAAGAAACTATTCTGTTACGTACCGGCTGGCCGCAGTTTGATGAAGAAAAAGCGGAGCTGATTTACCAGACGGTAACCTGCCACATCGATCTTATTCTGCACGGTTTAACGCAAAGGAGTCTGGACTGATGAAAAAACCTGTCGTTATCGGACTGGCAATCGCAGCGATCGTCGCTGTGATTGCCGGTGGAACCTGGTGGTATCAAAGTCGGCAGGACGATGGGCTGACGCTATACGGTAATGTCGATATCCGTACCGTCAATATCAGCTTTCGTGTCGGCGGCAGGCTGGCGTCGCTGAATGTTGATGAAGGCGATGCCATCAAAGCCGGACAGGTGCTCGGCGAACTGGATCACGCGCCATACGAAAACGCGCTAATGCAGGCGAAAGCTGGCGTGTCGGTCGCGCAGGCGCAATATGATTTGATGCTGGCAGGCTATCGCGATGAAGAGATAGCCCAGGCCGCCGCCGCCGTCAGACAGGCGCAAGCCGCCTATGACTACGCACAAAACTTTTATAACCGTCAGCAAGGATTGTGGAAAAGCCGCACCATTTCCGCTAACGATCTGGAAAACGCCCGCTCATCGCGCGATCAGGCACAGGCGACGCTGAAGTCCGCGCAGGATAAACTGAGCCAGTACCGTACCGGTAATCGTGAACAGGATATCGCCCAGGCGAAAGCCAGTCTGGAACAGGCAAAGGCCCAACTGGCGCAGGCGCAGCTTGATTTGCAGGACACCACGCTTATCGCGCCTGCCAACGGAACCTTGCTCACCCGCGCGGTCGAGCCTGGTAGTATGCTGAACGCCGGCAGCACGGTATTAACACTCTCGCTGACCCGCCCCGTCTGGGTGCGCGCCTATGTTGATGAACGCAACCTCAGTCAGACGCAACCGGGGCGCGACATTCTGTTGTATACCGACGGTCGTCCTGACAAACCTTACCACGGCAAGATTGGTTTCGTTTCGCCCACCGCGGAATTTACGCCGAAAACCGTCGAAACGCCGGATCTGCGTACCGATCTTGTCTATCGCCTGCGCATTATCGTCACCGATGCGGACGATGCGTTACGCCAGGGGATGCCAGTCACGGTGAAATTTAATGACGAGGTACGGCATGAGTGAGGCCGTTATTACGCTGCACGGTCTGACGAAGCGCTTTGCGGGAATGGATAAACCCGCCGTCGCGCCGCTCGACTGTACCATTCATTCCGGTTATGTCACCGGGCTGGTAGGGCCGGACAGCGCAGGAAAAACCACGCTGATGCGTATGCTGGCGGGCCTGCTCAAAGCCGATGGCGGCAGCGCGTCCGTATTGGGCTTCGACCCGATACAAAACGACAGCGAGCTGCACGCGGTTCTGGGCTATATGCCGCAGAAATTCGGTCTGTATGAAGATCTTACCGTCATGGAGAACCTTAATCTCTATGCCGATTTACGCAGCGTTACCGGCGAGATACGGGAAAAGACCTTTGCCCGTTTGTTGGAGTTTACCGCCCTCGGCCCTTTCACTGGCCGTCTGGCAGGAAAATTGTCCGGCGGGATGAAGCAAAAACTGGGGCTGGCCTGTACGCTGGTCGGCGAACCGAAAGTGCTGCTGTTGGATGAACCGGGCGTTGGCGTTGACCCGATTTCACGGCGCGAGTTGTGGCAGATGGTCCACGAGCTGGCGGGCGACGGGATGCTAATCCTCTGGAGCACCTCCTACCTCGACGAAGCCGAACAGTGCCGCGATGTGCTGCTGATGAATGAAGGCGAGCTGCTCTATCAGGGCGAACCTAAAGCGCTGACGCAAACGATGGCCGGTCGTAGCTTTCTGATGAGCAGTCCACAGGAAAACAACCGTAAGTTGCTACAGAGAGCGCTCAGACTGCCGCAGGTGAGCGACGGCATGATTCAGGGACGTTCGGTACGCCTGATCCTGAAAAAAGAGGCGACCGCAGCAGATATTCGTCAGGCCGAAGGAATGCCGGAAATCACCCTCAATGAGACCGCGCCGCGCTTCGAAGATGCGTTTATCGATCTGCTTGGCGGAGCGGGAACCTCGGAGTCTCCGCTGGGTTCAATCCTGCATACGGTTGAAGGCACTGCCGGCGAAACGGTGATTGAAGCGCAGGAACTGACGAAAAAATTTGGCGATTTCGCGGCCACGGACCATGTTAATTTCGTCGTACAGCGCGGCGAGATTTTTGGCCTGCTCGGCCCGAACGGCGCGGGTAAATCAACCACCTTTAAAATGATGTGCGGCCTGCTGGTGCCGACGTCCGGCAAGGCGCTGGTGCTGGATATGGATCTGAAAGTCAGCTCCGGCAAAGCCCGTCAGCATCTGGGCTATATGGCGCAAAAATTTTCGCTTTACGGCAACCTGACGGTTGAGCAGAACCTGCGTTTTTTCTCCGGCGTCTACGGTTTGCGGGGCCGCGCGCAAAATGAAAAAATTCAGCGCATGAGTGAAGCGTTTGGTCTGAAAAGCATCGCGTCGCATCCCACCGATGCGCTGCCGCTGGGCTTTAAACAGCGACTGGCGCTGGCCTGCTCGCTGATGCACGAACCGGATATTTTATTCCTTGATGAACCAACGTCCGGGGTTGATCCCCTCACCCGCCGTGAATTTTGGCTGCACATTAATAGCATGGTGGAAAAAGGGGTCACGGTAATGGTGACGACCCACTTTATGGATGAGGCGGAATATTGCGATCGCATCGGACTGGTTTATCGTGGGAAGCTTATCGCCAGCGGTACGCCGGACGATCTCAAAGCGCAGGCCGCCGATGAGCAACAGGCCGATCCGACGATGGAGCAGGCCTTTATCACTCTCATCAATGACTGGGATAAGGAGCATACGCATGAGTAAGTCTCTCTCCTGGCGCCGCGTGCGTGCGTTGTGCGTCAAAGAGACGCGCCAGATCGTGCGCGATCCCAGTAGCTGGCTGATTGCGGTGGTGATCCCGCTGCTGTTGCTGTTTATTTTTGGTTACGGCATTAACCTTGACTCCAGCAAGCTGCGGGTGGGGATTCTGCTTGAACAGCAAAGCCAGGAGGCGCTGGATTTCACTCATGCGATGACCGGTTCACCCTATATCGACGCGACCATTAGCGATAATCGCCATGAATTAATTGAAAAAATGCAGGCCGGACGCATTCGCGGACTGGTGGTGATTCCGGTGGATTTCGCGCAGCAAATGGCGCGCGACGGTGACAGCGCGCCGATTCAGGTGATTACCGACGGCAGCGAGCCAAACACCGCCAACTTCGTTCAGGGTTATGTGGAAGGCATCTGGCAAATCTGGCAACAGCAGCGGGCGGAAGATCGCGGCGACACCTTTGAACCGCTCATCGACGTCCAGACGCGCTACTGGTTTAACCCGGCGGCGATCAGTCAGCATTTTATTATTCCCGGGGCGGTGACCATTATCATGACGGTAATTGGCGCAATCCTCACCTCGCTGGTCGTTGCCCGCGAATGGGAGCGCGGCACGATGGAGGCGCTGCTCTCAACCGAAGTGACGCGTGTTGAACTGCTGCTGTGTAAGCTTATTCCCTATTACTTTCTCGGTATGCTGGCGATGCTGCTCTGTATGCTGGTATCGGTGTTTATTCTCGGCGTGCCGTATCGCGGTTCGCTGGTGATTCTGTTTATCATCACCAGTCTGTTTTTACTGAGTACGCTGGGGATGGGGCTGTTGATTTCCACCATCACTCGCAACCAGTTTAACGCCGCGCAGGTGGCGCTGAACGCCGCATTTTTGCCCTCGATTATGCTGTCCGGGTTTATCTTCCAGATAGACAGTATGCCTGCGGTGATCCGCGCGGTGACCTATATTATTCCGGCGCGCTATTTTGTTAGCACCCTGCAAAGTCTGTTTCTGGCCGGCAATATTCCGGTCGTGTTAGGCGTTAACGTACTGTTTTTAATCGCCTCGGCGGTGATGTTTATTGGCCTGACGTGGCTAAAAACCAAACGACGGCTGGATTAAATATGTGTATGGATAATTGTCGTCGTAGGCCGGATAAGGCGCTTGCGCCGCCATCCGGCATTATGCCTGATGCGCTTTGCTTATCAGGCCTACAAACTGGACTGAGAGGACGGACATGTTTCATCGTTTATGGACGTTAATTCGCAAAGAACTGCAATCGCTTTTACGCGAACCGCAAACGCGCGCGATCCTGATTCTGCCGGTGCTGATTCAGGTCATACTGTTTCCGTTCGCCGCGACGCTTGAAGTCACTAACGCGACTATCGCCATCTATAACGAAGATAACGGCAAACATTCGGTAGAACTTACCCAGCGCTTTGCCCGCGCGAAAGCGTTTACCCATGTGCTATTGCTGAACAGTCCGCAGGAGATCCAGCCGACTATCGATACGCAAAAAGCGCTGCTGCTGGTGCGCTTCCCGGCGGATTTCTCGCGGAATCTGGATACCTTCCAGCCTGCGCCGATGCAACTCATTCTTGATGGACGTAACTCCAACAGCGCGCAAATTGCCGCCAATTATCTGCAACAGATCGTCAAGGAGTATCAGCAGACATTGATGGACGGCAAGCCAAAGCCCAACAATAGCGAACTGGTGGTACGCAACTGGTATAACCCGAATCTGGACTACAAGTGGTTTGTGGTGCCCTCGCTGATCGCCATGATCACCACTATCGGCGTGATGATCGTCACTTCGCTGTCCGTCGCCCGCGAGCGTGAACAAGGCACTCTGGATCAGCTGCTGGTCTCTCCGCTCACCACCTGGCAGATTTTCGTTGGTAAAGCGGTGCCGGCGCTGATTGTCGCGACCTTCCAGGCCACGATCGTGCTAGCTATCGGCATTTGGGCATACCAAATTCCCTTCGCCGGTTCATTAGCGCTGTTTTATTTCACGATGGTGATTTACGGGCTGTCGCTGGTAGGCTTTGGCTTGCTGATATCATCGCTTTGCGCCACGCAACAGCAGGCGTTTATCGGCGTCTTTGTCTTTATGATGCCGGCGATTTTGCTCTCGGGTTATGTCTCGCCGGTGGAAAACATGCCGGTCTGGCTGCAAAACCTGACGTGGATAAACCCTATCCGCCACTTTACTGATATTACCAAGCAAATTTATCTTAAGGATGCGAGTCTGGGAATTGTCTGGGGAAGTTTGTGGCCGCTACTGGTGATAGCGGCCACCACGGGGTCAGCGGCGTATGCGATGTTTAGACGCAAAGTGATGTAGCTTTTTATCTTTCGCCAGTAGCGAGACCACGGCGGGCCCGGCCAGGATAGCCAGCCCCGCCAGCGCCAGCAAGACATTGTTTTGCAAGACGCGGGATAGCAGCCAGAGGACAATCAGCGCGGTGCCGAAGTACCAGGTGGTAGTCAGCTCTTCCAGCACATCCGCCACATCGCGCCAGCGTTGCTCATGATGGCGCTGCAACGCCAGCATCAGCAGTACCGTCACGCCATAAAGCACGCATAATCCCAGGCCGACGCGCACTAATGTGCCGCTCATCCAGCCTATTACCAGCATCGCCACTACCAGTAAATGCAACATAATCTGCCAACAACCGAGGCCGGTTGCGACACGAACGCGTTGTTGCCACTTCATGGCTTTTCTCCTGAAGCATTTTTCTCTCATTATTCAGAGTACCGAACTTTACGGAAAATTCCGTAAGACCGCATCTTTTTGTGACGACGACTACACTATTTCAATCAGGATAGTGACGCGGACAGGAAGAAAATGACTCAACACACGCGAAATTTTTCATTCAAAGTGCTCACAATTAATACGCACAAAGGTTTTACCGCCTTTAATAAACGCTTCATCCTGCCGGAGCTGCGCGACGCCGTCAGAACGGTCGGCGCCGATATCGTCTGTCTGCAAGAAGTGATGGGCGCGCATGAAGTACATCCGCTGCATATCGAAAACTGGCCGGACACTACCCACTATGAATTTTTGGCCGACACCATGTGGAGCGATTTCGCCTATGGCCGCAATGCGGTCTATCCGGAAGGCCACCACGGTAACGCGGTTCTTTCTCGCTATCCCATTGAACATTATGAAAATCGCGACGTCTCGGTCGGCGGTAGCGAAAAACGCGGCGTGCTCTATTGCCGCATTACGCCGCCCATGCTCAACCGCCCTATCCACGTCATGTGCGTACATCTCGGCCTGCGGGAGAGCCACCGCCAGGCACAGTTAACCATGCTGGCGGGATGGGTGAATGCCTTGCCGGAATCAGAACCGGTGCTGGTGGCCGGAGACTTTAATGACTGGCGGCAAAAGGCCGGCCCGCCGTTAAACGCGGCCGGGCTGGAGGAGATATTCACCCGTGCCCATGGCCGACCGGCGCGCACATTCCCGGTGAGTATGCCGCTGCTGCGACTCGATCGCATTTACGTCAAGAATGCGAACGCCAGTTCTCCTACGGCGCTGCCGCTGCGGAACTGGCGACATTTATCAGACCATGCCCCCCTTAGCGCGGAGATCCATCTATGAAATGCGGCTGGCGTGAAGGTAATCAAATTCAGCTACTGGAAAACGGCGACCAGTTCTATCCTGCCGTGTTTGAGGCTATCGCTCAGGCACAGCAAAAAATCATTCTGGAAACCTTTATCTTGTTTGAAGATGAGGTGGGTAAAAAACTCCATGCCGCTCTGCTAAAAGCCGCACAGCGCGGCGTAAAAGCCGAAGTATTACTCGACGGCTACGGCTCTCCCGATCTCAGCGACGCGTTTGTCGGCGAATTAACCTCGGCGGGCGTGATTTTCCGCTATTACGACCCCCGCCCGCGTCTACTGGGATTGCGAACCAATATCTTCCGCCGAATGCACCGCAAAATTGTGGTGATTGATGATCGTATTGCTTTTGTCGGCGGCATTAACTACTCCGCCGAACATATGTCGGATTACGGCCCGCAGGCGAAACAAGACTACGCGGTACGGGTCGAAGGGCCTGTAGTGGCCGATATCCTGCAATTCGAAGTCGAGAATCTGCCGGGGCAAAGCCCCGCGCGCCGCTGGTGGAAGCGCCATCATCAGGCTGAAGAAAATCGCCACCCCGGCGAAGCGCAGGCGCTGTTTGTCTGGCGGGATAATGAAGAGCACCGCGACGATATCGAACGTCATTATCTGAAAATGCTGACCCAGGCAAAGCGTGAAGTGATTATCGCTAACGCCTATTTTTTCCCCGGCTATCGCTTGCTCCACGCAATGCGTAAAGCCGCCCGCCGTGGCGTGAGCGTAAAACTGATTGTCCAGGGGGAACCAGACATGCCGATAGTCAAAGTCGGCGCGCGGTTGCTCTATAACTATCTGGTGAAGGGCGGCGTGCAGGTTTATGAATACCGACGCCGTCCGCTGCATGGCAAAGTGGCGCTGATGGACGATCACTGGGCTACGGTGGGGTCGAGTAATCTCGATCCGCTCAGCCTGTCGCTTAACCTTGAAGCTAACCTGATCATTCACGATCGTACTTTTAACCAGACCCTGCGCGATAACTTACAAGGCATCATCGTGAATGATTGTAAGCAGGTCGATGAGTCTATGCTGCCGAAACGCACCTGGTGGAACCTGACCAAAAGCGTGCTGGTGTTCCACTTTTTACGCCATTTCCCGGCGCTGGTCGGCTGGCTACCGGCGCATACCCCGCATCTGGCGCAGGTTCCCCCGCCTGCCCAGCCGGAAATGGAAACCCAGGATCGCGTTGATCCAGAAAATACAGGAGTGAAGCCCTAATGGCTAAATCGCATCCGCGCTGGCGGCTGGCTAAAAAAGTGCTGACCTGGCTGTTTTTTATTGCGGTCGTCGTTCTGCTGGTGGTTTATGCTAAAAAGGTCGACTGGGGCGATGTCTGGACCGTCATCCGCGACTATAACCGCACGGCGCTTTTAAGCGCTGTAGGACTGGTGATCGTTAGCTATCTTCTGTACGGTTGCTACGACCTGCTTGGACGGCTTTATTGCGGCCATAAGCTGGCGAAGCGACAGGTGATGTTGGTATCGTTCGTCTGCTATGCCTTTAACCTGACGCTCAGCACCTGGGTCGGCGGGATCGGGATGCGTTACCGACTGTACTCTCGCCTCGGGTTGCCCGGCAGTACTATTACGCGCATTTTCTCACTCAGCATTACCACTAACTGGCTGGGCTATATTCTGCTTGGTGGCATCATTTTTACCTTCGGCATTGTCCAGCTTCCCGACCACTGGTATATCGATGAAGGCACGCTACGTATTCTCGGTATCGTTTTATTGTTGGTTATCGCGATCTATCTGTGGTTTTGCGCCTTTGCGAAGCGGCGGCATATGACGATTAAAGGGCAGAAACTGGTGCTGCCGTCATGGAAATTCGCGCTGGCGCAGATGGCGATCTCCAGCGCGAACTGGATGGCGATGGGCGCCATCATCTGGCTGCTGATGGGTCAGGATGTGAACTATTTCTTTGTACTGGGCGTACTGCTGGTGAGCAGTATCGCGGGCGTCATCGTGCATATTCCGGCAGGCATCGGCGTGCTGGAGGCCGTATTCCTTGCGTTGCTGGCGGGCGAACATACGTCGCAAGGCACGATTATCGCCGCCCTGCTCGCATACCGCGTGCTTTACTATTTTATTCCCCTGTTGCTGGCGCTGGTGTGCTATCTGATCCTGGAGAGCCGGGCGAAGAAGCTGCGGGCGAAAAACGAGCGGGCGATGGCGAAATAAATTTAAGCAGACGCGTTTTCGCTTTCCAGCACAACGCGTTTTATCCGGTAAAAATAAACATATGCTGAGAAAAAAGACGTATTCATCTGTAAGCGGGAAAAAAGCAGCAATGACCAGCTAAACAGCAGCAGGAGCACTTCGTGAAACTCGCCCATGAATACTGATGACAGGGTACAGAACGTTGCCAACGTAACGGAAATAATGGCCAGCAATAACGCATAGCGGTAAATAATGACCCCGCTCATGTTCCCATGACAATCCGGTAATGAAATGAGAAATCAGCGCTGGCGGGCATTTCTTATTAAAATCCTCACCGCCATTTTTAATGGCGCGAGTGACGTCTTTAGCTTCACAAAACGCTAACCAAAATTGTTTGCCACATAATTTACTCATTATACCCATCATCACCAACCTGAATAAAAAACCTGCAACACCTACGGCCTGAAAGATAATAGTATTTCCAGAATCATCAAAATGATATAACGACACAGCGTAACCACAGCATTAATAATGCCAAGGTAAAGCGTCAGCGCGCCAAATAAAGCGCAACGAGGCAGGGATGAAAACTCGTTGTGGTATAACATGCGGGCATAACCATGAAGTGTCGATTTTTCTAGTGCTGTAATCAATGTCCATACCAATACCGTCAGCACACTGACTATCCAGACCAGAGTGCTACTGGCCACCAGGCTATTGACAACTATCGCAGCGATGATCCCGCTTACCGCCATAAAAATTAACGGCCTGAATAGACCAGAACTGATATTCAGGTAGAAAATAAATAAGGCATTAAGACTAAACATGATTCCAACAATCACGAAAATGGTCGCGCCACCTGAGAAAAGGTAAGCTAATGACACGCCGGTAAGCGTAATGATGGCAATATATATCAACGTTGCGACAACAGTGCCAAAGCGGGAAAGACAGGTAACGGCCCCATACCCCAGGCCAAGCAAAAGTGCTGATATCCACAAAACAACAACAGGTTGAACGTGAGTTATCAAAAAATGACTATACAACGTTAACCATATAATACCGGCGGTACACCATAGTCCCAGCGCAGTATACCAATAGGTAAGGGATAACATTGTCGCGGGAATAAATGCTATTTGCCGTATACGTATTGCAGCCAGAGGTCCCACTTGTCATTTATCACTCTTCTTATTATCACCGTAATAAGAATGGCAAGCGCAGGAAAATATTTCTAAGATGTTTATGCTGTTTTGCCCTAAATATAGTCCTAAAAAAAATCCTGGCGCAGGGCCAGGATTTTAAGAGATCAATATGATTAGCGGCGATTGCCAAAAATACGCAGTAACATCAGGAACAAGTTGATAAAGTCCAGGTACAGCGTTAACGCGCCGAGAATCGAATACTTACGCAGATTAGCGCTATCGCGGGTATCTATTTGCTCGCCGATATTTTTCAGTTTCTGCGTGTCATAGGCGGTCAGACCGACAAACACCATCACCCCGATATAGGTTACCGCCCACATCAGCGCTTCACTCTTCAGCCAGAAATTGACCAGCGAGGCCAGAACGATACCAATAAGCGCCATAAACAGCATATTGCCGAAACCGCTAAGATCGCGTTTAGTGGTGTACCCATACAGGCTCATGGCGCCAAACATTTCCCCCGTCACCACAAACGTGCTGGCGATGGAGGAATAGGTGTAAACGATAAAAATACTGGATAACGTCAATCCGGTTAGCGCCGAATAGAGCATAAACAGCGTCGTCGCCATTCCGGCGCTAAGTTTATGCACCAGTCCCGACAGAACAAATACCAGCGCAAGCTGAGCAATGATTAAGCCAAAGAAGGTGATCTTACTGGAAAAGACAAACATCATGACGGCTGGCGTATTAGCCGCATACCACGCGATAAACGCGGTCAGTAACAGTCCGACCGTCATCCAGCCATACACTTGCGCCATATAGGTCTGCAGGCCAGACCGCGCCTGCACTATTGAATCAGATCGTGGAAATCTGTCCATGATGAACTCCTGTGTGGAAATGATACCCTAAAGCGTATCACATTCTGCTACCAACGTTTCGCCAACTGCTGGTCGCTGTCGCGCGCTTCGACCCAGCGATCGCCTTCCGGCGTGGCTTCACGCTTCCAGAACGGCGCACGGGTTTTCAGATAATCCATAATGAACTGACCGGCGTCGAACGCGCTACTGCGGTGCGCGCTGGTGACGCCGACAAACACAATCTCATCGCCCGGCCATAATTCGCCAACGCGATGAATCACCGTGACCTGCCCCAGCGGCCAGCGGGAACGCGCCTTCGCGACGATCTCCGCCAGAGCTTTCTCAGTCATGCCGGGATAATGCTCCAGCGTCAGCGCCTTAACGCTATCGCCCAGGTTATGATTGCGCACTTTTCCGGTAAAGGTGACGACCGCGCCGTCTTCGTCGCGCGCCGCCAGCCAGGAATATTCCTCCCCGACGCTAAACGGCGCAGGGCCGACTACAATTCGCGTTTCGTGCATGTTAGCCCCCCGTGACTGGCGGGAAAAACGCCACTTCATCGCCCGCCGTCAGCGGATGGTCAAAACTTACCAGCGTCTGGTTGACCGCCGCCAACAGCTTGCCGTCTTCCAGCGCCAGCGCCCAACGATCGCTCTTTGTCGCCAGATGCTGTCGCAGCGACTCAACGGTGGAAAAATCTGCTGGAAGATCCAGCGCATCAGTTCCTGTAAGCTCGCGAACGTGGGCGAAGAAAAGCACTTTAATCATGCGCATCCACCTTAAAATCCCCCGATTTGCCGCCGCTTTTCGCCAGCAGACGCACCGGACCAATTACCATATCTTTTTGTACCGCTTTGCACATGTCATAGATGGTTAACGCCGCGACGGACGCCGCGGTTAATGCTTCCATTTCGACGCCGGTTTTACCGGTCAGACGGCACAGAGACTCAATACGTACACGGTTATGCTCCGGCTCGGCCTGAAGCTGAATCTCCACTTTACTTAGCAGTAGCGGGTGGCACAGCGGGATCAGCTCCCAGGTGCGTTTAGCGGCCTGAATACCGGCAATACGAGCAGTCGCGAAAACATCGCCCTTGTGGTGTTTGCCATCAACAATCATCGCCAGCGTTTCACTACGCATGGTAACGAATGCTTCCGCCCGTGCTTCACGAACGGTTTCCGCTTTCGCGGAAACGTCCACCATGTGCGCTTCGCCTGCGGCGTTTATATGGGTTAATTGCGACATCGTTATTTCTTTAAATGAGGGTGAAAATTACATGGGCGTGTACGGGCATCCAGCTGCGGCGCAATGATATTCTCCCATGCGGTTCTGCACGCTTTTGTGGAGCCCGGCATGGCGAAAATCAAGGTGTTATTCGCCACGCCAGCTACCGCGCGCGACTGCAGAGTTGCGGTGCCGATCTCTTCAAACGAGAGCATGCGAAACACTTCGCCAAATCCTTCCACTTCACAATCGAACAGCGGCAACAGCGCTTCCGGCGCCTGATCGCCTTCGGTCAAACCGGTCCCGCCAGTTATCAATACGACCTGCACCTCATCACTGGCGATCCAGGCGGAAACCTGGGCGCGAATCGCGTAACGGTTCTCTTTAACGATGGCTTTCGCCACCACTTCATGCCCGGCCTCCTGCGCCGAATCACGCAGATAATGACCGGAGGTGTCGTCTTCTTCGCCGCGTCGGCTGGAAACAGTAAGAATAGCGATGCGGGTCGGGATAAATTCAGCGCTGACCTGACTCATCTGAAATCTCCTTATTAAGGATTAACCGCCAATGTAAGATAAATTTTGCGTAATACCAGTATTGCTCTGGTGAAGGAAATGGGTCTGCTTTTTCTCCCGCAACGCGTCGGAAATACGTTCCTCAAGCGCGTATTGCTGCGCATCATCCTGTAACAGGTCGCGTAAACTCACGCCGCCGTCGCCAAACAGACATAAATGCAGCTTACCGACGGACGAAACACGCAGGCGGTTACAGGTGGCGCAGAAATCTTTTTCGTACGGCATAATGAGACCGATCTCACCGGCGTAATCGGGGTGACAAAAAACCTGCGCCGGACCATCGCTACGCTGGCGGAGCTGGTGGATCCAACCGCGCTTAATCAGCTCGTCACGTAATACCTGACCCGAAATATGATGTTTGCGGAAGAGATCGCTCCCCTCGCCCGTCTCCATAAGTTCAATGAAGCGTAGCTGAATGGGGCGAGGCTGAATCCAGGCAAGGAAGGTATCCAACTGATGGTGATTCACGTCGCGCATCAGCACGGTGTTGACTTTCACCTTTTCGAAACCGGCGTCAAAGGCGGCATCGATGCCCGCCATCACCTGGCGGAATTTGTCCTGACCGGTAATCGCATGGAACTGACGCGCATCCAGACTATCCACGCTAACATTGACGCCCGTCAGCCCCGCTTCGCGCCAGTTCGCGGCATCGCGCGCCAGTCGATAACCGTTAGTGGTCACCGCGATCTGGCGAATAGCATCATTTTCACCCACGGCGGCAATGATGTCGGTAAAATCGCGGCGTAATGAAGGCTCGCCGCCGGTAAGACGCACCTTTTCCGTGCCAAGACTGGCAAAAGCGCGCGTAACGCGACGAATTTCATCGACGGTAAGGAAACCGTTGTTAGTGACGCCGCCAGGTTTGTAGCCATCCGGCAGACAGTAGGTGCAACGAAAGTTACACACATCGGTAATCGACAAACGCAAGTAGTAAAACTTACGCGCGAAAGCATCGGTAAGTTGTGAAGCCATGTACACCTTTCCAAATACGGGAGGCGGAGTCATTTCTTCCTGCGCCCTGGTGGCAAACGTTAAACGTTGTCACGGCCAAAGCACCATATCAAAAATGACCCAAGTGCAGAGGCTAGAGTGTTTATTGTGGTTACGCCGATACTAGCGTGTAAATGACAATTTCGCCATCACGCTTTCGCTATATAAACATATACATAGCGATATGATCGTGCTATTTAGCGACAGAATACGTGAAAATCACACTTTTATATTGATATATATCATTTAGCCGTGGTAACGCCCTCGCTATAAAGGGGTAGTCGGGAATAATTAATTGTCTTTTAGCCGGTCGGCTAATTGCTGAAAACCCGCGACTTGCGCTACTGTAGCGCTGCTTATTTGACTTCAGGAATTTTTATGCGCAATCGTACGCTGGCTGACCTTGATCGTGTCGTTGCCCTCGGCGGAGGGCATGGATTAGGACGCGTCCTCTCCTCGCTTTCTTCATTAGGTTCGCGCCTGACCGGCATTGTGACTACCACAGATAACGGGGGGTCAACTGGCCGTATTCGCCGCTCGGAAGGCGGGATCGCCTGGGGCGATATGCGCAACTGTCTGAATCAGTTAATTACCGAACCCAGCGTCGCATCCGCTATGTTTGAGTACCGTTTTGGCGGTAATGGCGAACTTTCTGGTCATAACCTCGGAAATTTGATGTTAAAGGCGTTAGATCACCTGAGCGTGCGGCCTCTGGAAGCGATTAATTTAATTCGTAATCTGCTTAAAGTGGACGCGCAGCTGATCCCGATGTCGGAGCTACCGGTAGATCTGATGGCGATTGACGATCAGGGGCATGAGATTTATGGCGAGGTGAATATCGATCAGTTAGCGACGCCGCCGCAGGAGATCATGTTAACGCCAAACGTTCCGGCGACGCGGGAAGCGGTACAGGCCATTAATGACGCGGATCTGATTCTGATTGGCCCTGGCAGTTTTTATACCAGCCTGATGCCTTGCCTGCTGCTGGATGAACTGGCGCAGGCGCTGCGGCGCACCCCAGCGCCAATGGTGTATATCGGCAATCTGGGTCGCGAACTGAGTCTGCCCGCCGCCAGTTTAACGCTGGTCGATAAGCTGGCGATGATGGAGCAATATATTGGCAAAAAAGTCATTGACGCAGTAGTGGTTGGGCCGCGAGTTGACGTCAGTGCGGTGAACGATCGGCTGGTGATTCAGGAAGTGCTGGAGGCCAGCGATATCCCCTATCGCCACGATCGTCAGTTATTACACAATGCGCTGGAAAAAGCGCTACAGGCGTTGGGTTAAGCCTGTTTACCGACGACGCTGCGCTTATCAGAAGCCTGTTTACACCGAAGGGTAAACAGGCTCTCTCCCTCTTCTGATAAACTGCGTTCAGCTATCACCAGTAGGCGCTCATGAGCGAGCTCACCTCTTTTTTCAGCAATATATTCTCCATGATCTCAGTAAAGAGGGTCTGATTGATCTCTTCCATTATCCGCATTCCAGCCATGCGCTCTGCGTCAGGATCACCTGCTATTCCTAACGCTTCCAGTTCAGCATTGACCCGGCTCTGATACTCATCCGTTTCAATACACTCAGCCCTTTTGGCCATCATTTCACGCCACTCTTCTGGCGCTATACGCTCCAGCACTTTATGCCACGGCCCCCACAGCGCAAACCATTTGTGAAAATCCCTATTTTCAGCAATTTTTATCCTTATTTCCGCCTCGTCCAGGTCAGACTCAGTGATACCCGAAACGTTATAAAATCGCATATCCTGGGTCATTGTTGTCAGCGACAGCGACTCTCGTAACTGATTCTGAAAACCCAGATATACTTCGATTTCGTCAATAAAAAACAGCCGTTTTACCTTTTCTCTGGCGAGCGATTCTATTTGCTCCAGCCGAAAGATTTCACGCCCCGCCATAATCAGTTCCGCTAAGTGGCTATCAAAGGCGCCTCTTTCAGCATCATGAACCAACGTCGCTTCCTGCATTTGATGGTATGCCAGTGTGACCCGATCTTCACAGCTTATCGTTGCATCCATCGCTATAATAAATGCGGTTTCTCTTAGTGCGCTATCATCAGCCAGGCGCATTAGCCAGGCGGAGAACTTGTTCCTTAAAATCCGAATGTCGGGTGTTCTGCGTATCGCTAAGACGATCCAGAAACATGCTGAAGGCTGCCGCGTTTACTTCCGTCTCAAACGCCCGCCATTGGTTGACGTCTTCCTCCTCGAGATTGGTTAGCCACCCCTGGACAGCTTGATGCAGTGGTCGAGTTACCCGAACAATTGAAAAGTCGCCCATGGCAAACAATACCCGGGGTCCCTGATAATCTACAGAGGACATTAGCCGCTGCATATTCTGTATTGTTCGTTCTGAAAAAGGATTATATTCTACGATTATTCTTGTAGATTGAGGTCCTTCACCACGAAAATGGGGTAACGACTCCGGGAGACGGACCAGGTGATTGCGAGAGGCCTGCATTATCTGTAATGCCGCCGGGAGGTTTTCCGGTAGATTACTCAATGCGTTACGGGAAACGTCCAGCGTTGTTATCGTGGGATGTAGTGTTTCAGGCAGAACCGTAATCTGATTTTTACTTACATCCAGGACCTGTAATTCTGGTGGTAACGATGCGGGCAGACTGGTTAAGGCATTTTCGCCGGCCTCCAGAGTCTTCAGGCCCGGCGGCAATGTTTCAGGCAAAGCGGTTAACGAATTACTCTGCACATTCAAATGGGTAATCCCTGACGGAAGATGTGCTGGCAGTGTCCTTATGCTGTTATCATAAACGCTCAGGTACCGAAGTTCCTCAGGTAGATTTTCAGGTAAACAACTAATTTTATTATGGAAAAGATCCAGCAATTGAAGCGCTGAAGGCAAACGTTCCGGCAATTCAGTAATACGGTTAATGCTCAGCTCCATTTTCTGTATGGTATCCGGTAACGTGGCAGGGATACTGGTTAGCTGATTACTTCTGGCATACAGGGTCTGTATATTTCCCTGTAAATTTTCCGGCAAACTTTTCAGTTCATTGTTATCGAGTATCAGAGTAGTTATCTGCTCAGGAATATAGGCAGGTATAGTGGTAAGTCCTAATATTTTCAGACGGAGTTCCGTCTTATTATTTTTCAGGCAGTCACGCATCCGTTGTACGGCTTCTTCACGATTTGCTGCCTCTTCCGCTGGCGCCTCTTTTACCCACTCAGACCAGATTAACTCATAATTCACAGTATCTTTGGAGCCAGAAGCGCTACTCGCCTGCTCGCTTTCTGTCACACGGGTATAGGTGACTGACTTTCCCCCTCCCTCAACGGTATAACCCTCTGTATTAAAAATTATAGACAGAATTTCCTGACTATTTTCATTCAAAATACAGTATTGGTCTGTCCCCCCTCTATTACTCTGAATATTATCCGCATACGCCGGGAAAGCTAACATCCTTAAACATTCAAACTTGCTTTTGATCTCTTCTGGCGAGGCGGTTTCAGGTGGATGACAAAGATAAGCGATGCAGCTTTGTGCTTCAACCTGATGTTCTGAAGAGAAAAAGGCACTTATTTTATTCTATATCTCTTCTTTTAAAGGCACCTCTGTTGAGGCCTCATTGCTAATACTTTGATGCCTTGCCGTAGAGTGTATATTAGTAATATTAAACATATTTTCCCTACCTGATCTGAACGTAACTTAAAGTAACAGATAAGGATATTCTCAACTTTAAACAAGAGGTCATAGTCGTCATTATTTCGGACAAATCATTCAGTATTTGCAGCGCTTGACTTATAAATGCTCGCGCTTCCATCACCTCTTTTTTACGTAGGATGATGTTATCTGTTGCCATGACACGCTTTCAACGAACTCACATAAAATTAAAATGACGATCATAAGGATAGCTATACCGATAATACGGGGCGTTTTTTTCATAGCCAAGGAGAGAGGGAAAATTAGCGTTGGGTTCAGCCTCAACGCTAATTTTCTTCAGTTGTGATTAAACTAGCTACCCCATTGATGTTTTGACTTTTTCGACAATCTCATTAGTCAAAGCCTGTCACTATTTTTCATTCCTGACTGACTTAGCCCTTACTATTGCACTGAAATTCTTAAAAGCAAGCCATGGTAACGATAACTCGCTGGCGATCGACACATTGTCAGGACGCCGCGATAAACAACTCACGTAACTGGTGCAACTGGTCACGAATTTGCGCGGCTTCTTCAAACTCCAGATTTTGCGCGTGCTGCATCATTTGCCCTTCCAGTTCATGAATTTTCTGCTGCAACGCTTTCGGCGTCATATCCAGTTCGACAATTCCGGCTTTCGCCGTAGAACGGCCCTTGCCTTTCCCCTTCGCTTTGGTTTTCGCAATGTTCTGCCCCAGCGCCAGGATGTCGACCACTTTTTTGTTCAGCCCCTGCGGAGTGATACCGTGCTCTTCGTTGTACTTCTGCTGCTTCTCGCGACGTCGCTCGGTTTCGCCAATCGCCTTCGCCATCGACGGCGTGATTTTATCGCCATACAGAATCGCTTTACCGTTAACGTTACGCGCCGCGCGTCCTATGGTCTGAATCAGGGAGCGCTCGGAGCGCAGGAACCCCTCTTTATCAGCGTCCAGAATCGCCACCAGCGAGACTTCCGGCATATCCAGCCCTTCGCGCAGCAGGTTAATCCCCACCAGAACGTCAAACTCGCCCAGACGCAAATCGCGGATGATTTCCATGCGCTCCACGGTATCAATATCTGAGTGCAGGTAACGCACGCGCTCGCCGTGCTCTTCCAGATATTCGGTCAAATCTTCCGCCATCCGTTTGGTGAGCGTAGTGACAAGGACACGCTCATTAATGGCCGCACGCTGACGAATTTCGGACAGCAGATCGTCCACCTGGGTCGCCACCGGACGCACTTCAATAATCGGGTCCAGCAGCCCGGTCGGTCGCACGACCTGATCCACCACCTCATCACCAGATTTTTCCAGCTCATAGTTGCCGGGCGTGGCGGAAACATAGATAGTTTGCGGCGCTAAGGCTTCAAACTCTTCAAACTTCAGCGGACGGTTATCCAGCGCCGAAGGCAGACGGAAGCCATACTCGACCAGCGTCTCTTTGCGCGCCCGGTCGCCGCGGTACATACCGCCTATCTGCGGGATGGTGACATGAGACTCATCCACCACCAGCAGTCCGTCGGCGGGCAGATAATCGAACAAGGTTGGCGGCGGTTCGCCCGGCCCGCGGCCCGACAGAAAGCGGGAATAGTTTTCAATGCCTGAGCAGTAGCCCAGCTCGTTCATCATCTCTAAATCGAACTGCGTGCGCTGGCTTAATCGCTGCTCTTCAAGCAGCTTATTATTTGCCAGCAAGACCTTACGCCTGTCCGCCAGCTCATCTTTTATCTCTTCCATCGCCTGCAGAATACGCTCGCGCGGCGTCACGTAGTGCGTTTTGGGATAGATAGTATAACGTGGCACCGTTGACTCTACCTGCCCGGTTAACGGGTCGAACAGCGACAGGCGTTCCACTTCTTCATCAAACAGCTCAACGCGTAGCGCGATGTCGTCAGATTCAGCCGGGAAGATGTCGATCACTTCGCCGCGCACGCGAAAAGTACCACGCTGAAAAGCTTGATCGTTACGGGTGTATTGCAATTCTGCCAGCCGACGCAAAATCGCGCGCTGGTCAATCAGCATTCCCACCGTCAGATGCAGCATCATTTTCAGGTAGAGATCCGGATCGCCCAGACCGTAAATCGCGGACACGGAAGCCACCACCACGACATCGCGTCGCTCTAGCAACGCTTTCGTTGCCGACAACCGCATCTGCTCAATATGCTCGTTTATCGAAGCGTCTTTTTCGATAAACGTATCCGAACTTGGCACATACGCTTCCGGCTGATAGTAGTCATAGTAGGAGACGAAATACTCCACCGCGTTTTCCGGGAAAAACTCTTTCATTTCGCCGTAGAGCTGCGCCGCCAGGGTTTTATTGGGCGCAAGCACCATCGTTGGCCGCTGCAAGTCCGCAATGACGTTGGCAATGGTGAATGTCTTCCCGGAGCCGGTCACGCCCAATAACGTCTGATGCGCCAGCCCGTCCTCCAGCCCCTCTTCCAGACGACGTATAGCGTCCGGCTGATCGCCAGAAGGTTTAAAAGCGGAATTCAGTTTGAACGGTTTACTCATGAGCGGCTACCTGAAGGAGTGAGCGGGCAGGGGTGTAATTTTACTCTCGACGGTGAATATTGCCAATAAAAAATACTGGATGAAAAAACAGTAACACTCCATTGTATAATGGCTATCGGCAGATACCCCACGCTATTTAGAGGTAAAACATAGACAGTCGCGGGGTAAAATTCCAGCAGTGTGCTGGTTATCCCCAGACCAGAGTCTTTTTTAACATTTGTCAAGTCGGATGATGAAAGTTTTATGTCAACGTATCCCCCTTCCTTTACAACCATTGATTTTATATAACTTGCTGTCTAAAAAGGGATATTTTCTCAAGCCGTCTTTCGCGCCAATTTAGTCGCAGGCCGCGTCGCCTCTCGCTTACGTTGTGTTTTCTAACTCTAATACACAAGGTTATCCACAGGAATAGTGGATAACTGCTTCCAGCCCGTATCCCCTGCCGCCTGGCAAAATCAGCCCCTGACGTTTTCGCCGGGCGATAAAAAAAAATTATCGCTATTTTTGGCAGATTATTGGCTAACGAGAAGGCAAAAATTGAGGCGTAGACGCTCACATTTTGCACATTCTTAGCATGGCGACGTCAGGAGGGGCTGGCGAAAGAGCAGCAGGATCGTCTGATCCTGCAAGAAGGCGGTTTTTAAGCGCGGTCAGGCGCGTTCCAGGGGGCTAAGGTCCAGATACTGTCCTGTCGCCGCCTGCGATGGAGAAACGCCCAGCCACGGGATTTCCCCTAACAGCGGGGCCGGTATGACGCGGCGAAGCGTCGCGAGATATTCACCATGACGCGCGCCCGGCAGCTGTATGTCGTTGGCTATCCATCCGACAAGTGGTAATCCGGCCTGTTCTACCGCCAGCGCCGTCAGCATGGCGTGATTAATACAGCCCAGCTTGACGCCAACAACCAGAATCACCGGCAGCTGCTCCGTCTGTACCCAGTCGGCAAACGTCAGCGTGGCAGAGAGCGGTGTAAACCAGCCGCCCGCCCCTTCTGTCAACACCCAGTCTGCCTGCGCCTCCAGCGTTCGTAATCCGCGTGATAACACCGCCGCGTCTATCGCCCGGCCTTCGTCGGCGCTAGCGATGTGGGGAGAAGTAGGCTCGGCAAAAGTATAAGGATTGATAGCGGAATAAGGTTGCGGCAGGCTGCTGTTACGCTGCAAGGCCAGGGCATCGCTATTGCGTAGCCCGTCGGTTGTCATTTCGCTGCCGGAAGCGACGGGCTTATAGCCTACGGTTTGATAACCTAACTGCGTTGCGGCCTGCAATAAGGCGCAACTGGCAACCGTTTTACCGACTTCAGTATCAGTACCGGTCACAAAATAGCGTTTAGTCACGTTCAATCACTCCCATAAAAAGATGGTACGTCAGCGGATATTTCCCCTGCCGCTGCGGCCATGCCAGTTGAATCTGTCTAAGCCGGGCGCGGGTTAACACATCCGACTCCCGCCCTTCATGAAGATGGGTGGCGCCAATGCTTTTGAGCGAACGCATCGCGCTCAGGGCATCCTCAAACCACAATGTCATCGCCTGAGTATGACGAGACGCCCGCCAGCCGCGTAGCGCGTGGTCAATGGCCTCTTCCGGCAAAAAGCTATTCGCGTGAGCGCGATTATCGACGGCCTGCCATGCCTGACGCAGCTCCGGCAACGACCCCTGGCACAAGGTGGTAAACGCCACCACGCCGCCGGGCCGTACAACCCGATACAACTCGCTCAACGCATCGCGTAAATCGCCGCACCACTGGACCGCCAGATTGCTCCAGGCCAGGTCAAAAACTTCGGCGTCATGGGGAATCGCTTCGATATCCGCCAGCAAATAGTGATGCGCCGCCTGACGATCGCGAGCCTGTTGCAGCATCGGCAGCGAAAGATCCAGGGCGGTCACTTCGCTCCCCCGCTCTCGCCAGTAACGACTCATACGTCCGGGGCCGCAGCCTGCGTCCAACACACTGGTAAACTGGCGGCCTGTCAACAGCGTCAGCAGCGCATCCGCGCTGTGTTGCTGTAAAGAGGCGTGCTGTTCATATTGCGATGCGGCCCGGCCAAACGCCGCCGCAATAGCCTGCTTATTCACCTGCGCCATGCAGCACCTCCAGCAGACGGTCTATATCGCACGCTTCATGCGCCTGCGTTAACGTTAAGCGCAGGCGCGCCGTACCGACAGGCACCGTCGGCGGACGAATCGCCGTCGCCCAGCATCCTTGTTGACGCAGCGCCTCCGCCAGGCGCAATGCACGGCTGTTATCGCCCACGATTAACGGCTGGATGGCGCTATGGGCATTCAGTAGCGTAAATCGGGACGCGTTAACGCCGGCCCGAAAGCGCTGAACCAGAGCGGCGAGTTTTTCGCGCCGTTCACGACCTTCATCGCTACGGATCACCGCCAGCGAGGCGCTTAACGCCTGCGCCTGGGCGGGCGGCATACTGGTGCTGTAAACCAGATGACGGGCAAATTGCAGCAGATAATCCGCGACGCTTTCCGAGCAGAGCACCGCTGCGCCGCTGACGCCAAACCCCTTACCGAAAGTCACCACCAGCAACTCAGGCTTCACCCCCCGTTGCCAGCAGGTGCCCCGCCCCTCATCGCCAGTCACGCCGATGCCGTGCGCATCATCAACCAACAGCCAGGCATGATGCCTGCGGGCAATGTGCTGGATTTCCGCCAGCGGCGCGCTGTCGCCGTCCATGCTGTATACACCTTCTGTCACCACCAGTTGCTGGCCCACGCAGGGCGATTGCAGTAAACGCGACAGATGCTGCGTATCGTTATGGATAAAGCGGCGAAGCTGCGCCGGACTCAGATTGGCGGCCTCCAGCAGGGAAGCATGACTCAACCTGTCGGCCACAATCCGGTCATTTTTTTTCATTAAGGCGGTAATGACCGCCTGATTCGCCGCAAAGCCAGAGATAAACAGCAGCGCGCGTGGATATCCTAACCATTGCGCCAGTTCCTCCTCTAACGCCTGGTGCGCCACGGAATAACCGCTGATATGACCCGACCCGCCGCTGCCGACGCCAAAACGTATCGCTGCCTGTTGCCAGGCGCGAATAATCTGCGGGTGTTGACTTAAGCCGAGGTAATCATTGCTGGAGAAGTTAAGATACTGTCGCCCGTTCGCTACCAGCCAGCGTCCGGCGCCCTGCGACACCACATAGCGGCGGCGCAACGTATCCGTCGCCCGACGCGCCGTCAGCGCATCGTCGACGCGTTGTTGCCAACTCATAAGGCTGCCGCGTTGTAATAATCATCGGTGTCAGGCGTCATCAGCGTCTGCTCCAGACGTTGCTGCTGCTCGTTATCGCCCGCCAGCACCCTAGTCTGCTGCGGATTCAGCCCCAGCTTACGGAATAACTGCAGATCCTTGTCCTCTGCCGGATTTGGCGTAGTTAACAATTTGCAGCCATAGAAAATCGAGTTCGCCCCGGCCATAAAGCACATCGCCTGGGTCTGCTCGTTCATCTGTTCACGCCCTGCGGAAAGACGCACGTATGAGGTCGGCATCATGATGCGCGCCACGGCGATAGTACGAATAAAATCAAACGCATCCACGTCATCGTTATCCGCAAGCGGTGTGCCTTTCACCTTCACCAGCATGTTGATTGGCACGCTTTCCGGCGGCGTCGGCAGGTTCGCCAACTGCAACAACAGTCCGGCGCGATCGGTAACCGTTTCGCCCAGACCCACAATGCCGCCGGAGCACACTTTAATCCCTGCTTCACGGACTTTTTCCAGCGTGTCGAGGCGCTCCTGATAGGTACGGGTAGTGATGATATTGCCGTAAAACTCCGGCGAGGTATCGAGGTTGTGGTTGTAGTAATCCAGCCCGGCGTTAGCCAGACGCTGCGCCTGGCTCTCGTTCAACATGCCGAGCGTCATACAGGTTTCCAGCCCCATCGCTTTGACGCCCTGTACAATCTGCTCCAGATAAGGCATATCGCGTTCATGCGGATTCTTCCAGGCCGCCCCCATACAGAAGCGGGTCGAACCAGCGTTTTTCGCTTTACGGGCGGAGTCCAGTACCTGCTCTACCTCCATTAAACGCTCGGCTTCCAGCCCGGTTTTATAGCGCGAGCTCTGCGGGCAGTATTTACAATCCTCCGGGCAGGCGCCGGTTTTGATCGACAACAGCGTACTAACCTGTACCTGCTGCGGATCGAAATGCTGGCGATGAATTTGCTGCGCTTCAAACAGCAATTCCAGCAGTGGTTTTTCAAATAATTCGGTTACTTGCGACAGTGTCCAGCGTGGGTGGCGAGCCATCGGGCCTCTCCAAAATATGTTGTTTGTTTTTGATATGGTGTAGACTCGTAAACCTAAATCTTTTTAATTTGGTTTACAAGTCGATTATGACAACGGACGATCTGGCCTTCGATAAACGCCATATTTGGCATCCTTACACTTCCATGACCTCGCCGCTGCCGGTATATCCCGTTGAGCGGGCCGAAGGCTGCGAGCTGGTTCTCGCCTCGGGCGAACGCCTGATTGAGGGGATGTCCTCCTGGTGGGCGGCCATTCATGGTTATAACCACCCGCAATTGAACGCGGCGATGAAAGCGCAAATTGACGCCATGTCGCATGTCATGTTCGGCGGCATAACCCATCAACCTGCGGTGAATCTGTGCCGTAAGCTGGTCGCGATAACGCCTGAGCCGCTGGAGTGTGTCTTTCTGGCCGACTCTGGTTCGGTGTCGGTAGAAGTGGCCATGAAGATGGCGCTGCAATACTGGCAGGCGCGGGGCGAATCGCGTCAGCGTTTTCTGACGTTTCGCCACGGTTATCATGGCGACACGTTCGGCGCGATGTCGGTGTGCGATCCGGATAACTCCATGCACAGCTTGTGGAAAGGCTATCTGCCGGAAAATCTGTTCGCGCCGGCGCCGCAAAGCCGGATGGATGGCGAATGGGATGAAAGCGACATCGCGCCATTTGCCCGCCTGATGGCCGCGCATCGCCATGAAATAGCCGCCGTGATTCTGGAACCTATCGTTCAGGGCGCGGGCGAGATGCGCATATATCATCCACAATGGCTCAGGCGTATTCGTAACATGTGCGATCGCGAAGGCATTCTGCTGATTGCCGATGAAATAGCCACCGGGTTTGGCCGTACCGGCAAACTGTTCGCCTGCGAGCACGCCGGGATCGCGCCGGATATTCTGTGTCTCGGCAAAGCCTTAACCGGCGGCACCATGACCCTCTCGGCAACGCTCACGACACGCCAGGTTGCAGAGACTATTAGCAACGGCGAGGCGGGGTGTTTTATGCATGGCCCGACGTTTATGGGGAATCCGCTGGCCTGCGCCGTCGCTTGCGCCAGCCTGACGCTGCTGGAAAGCGGCGAATGGCGTCAGCAGGTGGCGTCTATCGAGTCTCAGTTACGCGCTGAGTTAGCCCCCGCGCAAAGTTCGCCCTGGGTGGCGGATGTGCGGGTGTTGGGCGCGATTGGGGTGGTTGAAACCACGCACACGGTCAATATGGCGGCGCTTCAACGCTTCTTCGTCGGGCAAGGCGTCTGGATCAGGCCGTTCGGCAAGCTAATCTACCTGATGCCGCCCTACATTATTCGTCCGGATCAACTGCGCCGTTTGACCCAGGCGGTCAATGACGCGGTACACAATGAAACATTTTTTAGCCATTAATCAGCGGTAAGCGATGCTGCTTCTGGCTACACTTCTGGTGAGTCAAAAGGAGAGCGCATGAAACTTATCAGCAACGATTTGCGCGATGGAGATAAACTTCCTCATCGCCACGTTTTTAACGGTATGGGCTATGATGGCGATAATATTTCGCCGCATCTGGCCTGGGACGACGTGCCGATGGGCACCAAAAGTTTTGTCGTGACCTGTTACGATCCCGACGCGCCGACCGGCTCCGGCTGGTGGCATTGGGTGGTGGTGAACCTCCCGGCGGATACGCGCGTACTGACCCAGGGGTTCGGCTCAGGCCTGGTGGCCGTACCAGACGGCGTCATTCAGACGCGTACCGATTTCGGTAAAGCGGGCTACGGCGGCGCGGCGCCGCCTAAAGGGGAAACGCACCGCTATATCTTTACGGTTCACGCGCTGGACGTCGAGCGTCTTGACGTTGATAAAGACGCCAGCGGCGCGATGGTCGGCTTTAACGTGCATTTCCATTCGCTCGCCAGCGCCTCGATCACGGCGATGTTCAGTTAAACGCTGTGCCGGATGGCGGCGTAAACGTCTTACCCTGCCAACGGGTTGGGTAAGCCGAATACGCGCCGCGCCATCCGGCAGCATTCACATAAAGTCCGGCAGCAGACGCTGTAACGCGCCTTGCGCCAGCAGCGTCGTCGCACACTCAATATCGGGCGCGAAAAAACGATCCTGCGTATAGTGCGCCACCCGCTCGCGCAGTGTCTGCCGCGCCTGTTCCAGTAACGGGCTGGAGGTTAACCCTTCCCGTAAATCTATCCCCTGACAGGCAGCCAGCCACTCCACGGCAATGATGCCGCGGGTATTCGCCGCCATTTCCCAGAGTCGCCGCCCTGCCGCCGGGGCCATTGAGACATGATCTTCCTGATTCGCCGAGGTCGGCAGGCTATCCACGCTGTGCGGGTGCGCCAGCGCTTTATTCTCGCTGGCGAGCGCCGCGGCGGTGACCTGGGCAATCATAAAACCGGAATTAACGCCGCCATTTTTTACCAGGAACGGCGGTAACTGCGACATATGTTTATCCATCATCAGCGCGATGCGCCGCTCCGATAGCGCGCCGATTTCCGCTATCGCCAGCGCCAGATTATCCGCCGCCATGGCAACCGGTTCAGCATGGAAGTTACCGCCGGAGATCACCTCCCCCGCATCGGCAAAGACCAGCGGATTATCGGATACCGCGTTGGCCTCAGCCAGCAGTACCTCTTTCGTCTGACGTAACTGGGTCAGACAAGCGCCCATTACCTGCGGCTGGCAGCGAAGGGAATACGGGTCCTGAACTTTATGACAGTGGTGATGTGATTCAGCAATAGCACTGGTATCGGTCAACAGATGCCGGAACAACCGCGCGGCGTCAATTTGCCCCTGTTGTCCGCGCGCGGCATGAATGCGCGCATCAAAAGGACGGCGCGATCCCAGTACGGCTTCGGTAGTCAGCGCGCCGCAGACGACGGCGGAGGCAAATAATTCCTGTGCCTCAAACAAACCGCGCAGCGCGAAGGCCGTCGACGCCTGGGTGCCGTTAAGCAGCGCTAGCCCCTCTTTGGCCGCCAGCGCGACAGGTTCCAGTCCGGCCTTTTTTAGCGCCGCCTGCGCCGGAAGCCATTCGCCCTGCCAGCGCGCTTTTCCTTCGCCAAGTAGCGTCAGCGACAGATGCGCCAGAGGCGCTAAGTCGCCTGACGCGCCAACCGACCCTTTTGCCGGAATCAGCGGATACACGCCGGCATTCACCAGAGCGATGAGCGCCTCTATCACGCTCAACCGAATCCCGGAAAACCCGCGCGCCAGGCTATTGATTTTCAATACCATGATCAGACGCACCATCGCGTCATCCAGTGGGTCGCCTACGCCCGCGGCGTGAGACAGCACCAACGATCGCTGTAGATTTTGCAAGTCTTCATCAGCGATGCGCGTCTGCGCCAGCAGGCCGAAACCGGTGTTGATGCCGTAGGCGGTACGCCCTTCGGCAACAATATCATTGACGCACGCGACACTGGCGTTAATGCCGTCAATGGCGCTGGCGTCCAGCCGAAGCTGTACCGGATGACGCCAGACATCGTACAGTTGAGAGAGGCTTAACTGCCCCGGAGTGAGTGTCATGGTGTTCATATCAGCCTTTCCCCTGCGTCGCCGCAACCATCGGTAAATTCAGACCTTGCTCAACAGCGCATTCCACCGCGAGATCATATCCGGCATCGGCATGACGCATGACGCCCGTCGCCGGATCGTTGTGTAACACGCGGCGAATACGCGCGGCGGCCTCGTCAGTGCCATCACAGACAATCACCATACCGGCGTGTTGCGAAAAACCCATCCCCACCCCGCCGCCATGATGGAGCGATACCCATGTCGCCCCGCTGGTGGTATTCAGCAACGCATTTAACAGCGGCCAGTCGGAAACCGCGTCGGAACCGTCGCGCATCGCTTCGGTTTCACGGTTAGGGCTGGCGACAGAACCGGAATCCAGGTGATCGCGGCCAATCACAATGGGCGCGGATACCTCGCCGCAACGCACCATTTCGTTGAACGCCAGCCCCAGTTTTTGCCGCCACTCCAGGCCTACCCAGCAGATACGCGCCGGTAGCCCCTGAAAATGAATGCGCTCACGCGCCATATCCAGCCAGTGATGCAGATGTTTATCCTCAGCCACTATCTCTTTGACTTTGGCATCGGTTTTATAGATATCCTGCGGATCGCCGGACAGCGCCACCCAGCGAAACGGCCCGATGCCACGACAGAACAGCGGACGAATATAGGCTGGCACAAATCCCGGAAAATCAAAGGCGTTTTCCACCCCCATCTCTTTCGCCATCTGGCGAATATTGTTGCCATAGTCAAAGGTCGGCACGCCCATTTGACTGAACGCCAGCATCGCCCGAACATGCACCGCCATGGAACGTTTCGCTGCCTGCATCGTCCCGTGGGGATCGGATTGCGCGTTTTTCTGATACTCCTCCCAGCACCAGCCGGAGGGCAAATAGCCATGTAGCGGATCGTGGGCGCTGGTCTGATCGGTCACCAGGTCCGGGCGCACGCCGCGATTAACCAGTTCCGGCAGGATATCCGCCGCGTTCGCGCACAGGGCGACGGACACGGCTTTCCCCTCGCGGGTGTAGCGCGTAATGCGGGCCAGCGCGTCATCCAGCGTGGCGGCCTGCTCATCCACGTAGCGAGTACGCAGACGAAAATCGATACGGCTTTGCTGGCATTCAATCGTCAGCGAACACGCTCCGGCCAGCGTCGCGGCTAGCGGTTGCGCGCCGCCCATGCCGCCCAGCCCGGCGGTCAGCACCCAGCGTCCCGCCAGCGTGCCGTTATAGTGCTGACGCCCCGCCTCGACAAAGGTTTCGTATGTTCCCTGCACGATTCCCTGACTGCCGATATAGATCCAGCTTCCGGCCGTCATTTGACCGTACATCGCCAGCCCTTTCGCATCCAGTTCGTTAAAGTGTTCTCATGTCGCCCAGTGGGGAACCAGGTTGGAGTTGGCGATTAATACCCGCGGCGCGTTGTCGTGCGTTTTAAATACGCCGACCGGTTTGCCAGACTGAATAAGCAACGTTTCGTCCGCCTCCAGCCGGGTGAGCGCATCAACAATAGCGTCATAGCATTCCCAGTTGCGCGCGGCGCGACCAATCCCGCCGTAGACCACCAGCTCATGCGGATTTTCCGCCACGTCAGGATCGAGATTATTCATTAACATCCGCAGCGGGGCTTCTGTCAGCCAGCTTTTCGCCGTTAATACCGTGCCTCTGGGCGCGCGGATAGTCTGCTGACGATACTTGCTTTCAGGCATAGCAATGACTCCTCATTATTATCGGTCTGCCATCGCCAAATAACGCTAAAACGCCACTATCAGGCACCGCCGCAGACCCACAGATAAGAATCAGACATATACTTATCTATACAAGTAAGCACAAGAATAGAATTAACAAAAATGATACAATTTTGTTATATTGTGTCAGCAATCACGTTTTCCGGCAGCGGCCCGCTCAGGAGATAAATCGTCCCTGTAGCCGGTAGCGCGACCCGGGGAAAAGTAAACGGGCGTGAGAAACAATCCGCGACGCGGACCAGGTCGTACGACGAATGAGCAGACAAGGCTCATGCTCTTTGATAGTTAACCACGCGCACTCTTGCGCCGTGGCGCGCACCGCCTCCACAATATGTTCCCCTTCCGTTAGCGGCGCGTTCCGCGACAAATAAGCGTGCGGCGTGGTCTGACGGTAATCCTGCGTCAGGTAATCCACGGCAATATCCGCATTCACGCTGCGATCTTCAATTTGTACCGGCAGATCGTTTTCATAATGCACCATGATGGAATGGAAAATGACATCGCTCTCATTGACGTTGAGAGCGCTGGCCTGGATGGCGTTTGCCCGCACGCGCTCCAGCGTGAGCACCTCACAACGATGCTGATGGCGGCGGGCGGCAATCTCCTCGGCGATACTGCGGACTTCAAACAGCGCGGACTGGCCTTTCGGTTCGGCGACAAACGACCCCACGCCCTGTAAACGCACCAGCCACCCTTCATCCGTCAGCTCACGCAGCGCCCGGTTGATGGTCATTCGACTAAAGCCATACTGGGCGACCAGTTCTGCTTCCGACGGAATGCGATCGTGCGGCTGCCAGACGCCGCCGGCTATTTTTTTACAGATGTCCTGTTTCACCGTTTCGTAAAAAGGCGCAGGTGCAGAACGGGAGCGGGATGAATACATGCGTGAAGCCTTCCTTATGCGGAGAGTGTTTTCCGGATGACAGATTAACGCCACCAGTGCGCGATTTGCCAGCCAAGCCGCGCCGCCACGCGCGCCGCTGCGCCATCTTCATCAAAGCGTGGATTAAACTCAACCAGATCCGCCGCCTGTAATTTTCCGCTGCGGCAAACCGGATCAATTAAACGCAGAACTTGTATCAGCGGCACGCCCAGCGCCGCGGGAGCGGAGACGGCCGGCATTTCCCAGACAGGCAATACGTCAAGATCGATAGTCAGATAAATTTTATCCACCTTGTCGATAAACTGCGTCATCTGCGCCAGCGCGTCATGGCAGTCAAGATCCTCCACCACGGTAACATTCCGCCACTGCGCTTCCCGCCACAACGCCTGCGTATTCGCCGCACGGCTCACGCCGAAACAGGCATAATGAAACGCGCGGCTCTGCGCGTCGCATAGCTGCGCCAGTTGACGAAACGGCGTCCCGGATGTTGCCCGGTCGGTCTGACGGAGATCCAGATGCGCATCAAGATTAATGATCCCTACGCTTTCCTGCGCAAACGCGTCCAGCACCCCCGCGCCGTGTCCAAATGCGGTTTCATGCCCGCCGCCCAGCACCAGCGTGCGCATCCCGGCCCGCAGACAGCGGCTTACCGCATCGCGCAAGGCCTGCTGCGCGCCTTCCAGATCGGGCGTCGGCGCAACCCAATTGCCTAAATCCACCAGCCGTTCATGTCCCTGGTGGCTGGCCATATTCGCCAGCGCTTTACGCAACGCGTCCGGGCCGCCTGCCGCGCCGGGACGACCTGCATTGCGTTTTACCCCCTCGTCGCAGGCAAATCCCATTAACGCGATCTTTTGCTGCCAGTTTTCGGGGGAAAAGGCCTCGCTGCGCGTGATGGCCTGAAACAGACGCCGCGCATCCGGCGCTTCTATACTGTCATCGCGCCCCTGCCAGAGCGCCGGAGAAGCCGGATACCATTGCGTCATGAGATTTTTCCTCTGTATACCCGCTGATATAAAGGGTTACGCCCCGGCTCATACACAATCTCTACCGGCTGTTCAGCATCCCACACCACAAAATCCGCCCGGTAGCCGGCCCTGAGCTGCCCATGCGTCGCCTGTCTTCCCAGCGCGCGAGCGGCATGGCGCGTAACGCCCGCCCATGCCTCTTCCGGCGTCAGACCAAACTGTACGCAGGCCATATTCATCGCCAGATGCAAACTGCAAAACGGGCTGGTGCCGGGATTGAAATCGCTGGCGACGGCGACAGGTACCTGATAGCGGCGCAGCAGTTCTACCGGCGGGTGCTGCGTCTCGCGCAGAAAATAAAACGCGCCGGGCAATAATACGCCGACAGTACCGCCGTCACGCATCGCCGCGACGCCCGCTTCATCAAGATATTCGATATGATCCGCCGATAAACCCTGATAACGACTCACCAACTGCGCGCCGCCCAACAGCGAAAGCTGCTCAACATGGCCTTTAACGGGAATACCTAACGCCTTCGCCGTCTGCAATACGCGCTCACTCTGCGCCACATTAAAACCGACGCTCTCGCAAAAGAGGTCTACCGCATCAAATAACCCTTTTTTCCAGAGCTGCGGAATCATCGTCTCGCAGACCAGAGTGATGTAGCCGTCCGGGTCGTCACGATACTCCGCTGGCGTAGCATGAGCGGCCAATAGCGTGGGGCTAATGTCGATAGCGTTTTCGGCGGCAAGTTTTGCAGCGACGCGCAACAGCTTTTCTTCTGTCGCCAGCTCCAGACCATAGCCGGATTTAATCTCCAGCAGCGTAACGCCTTCGCTGGCAAGGCGCATCATGCGTTCGCGCGCAAGCTGGTAGAGTGTCTCTTCCGCACAGGCGCGGGTCGCTGATACCGTCGCGTTAATGCCGCCGCCCTGAGCGCTAATATGCTGGTATGACGCGCCGTTAAGCCGCTGTTCCCACTCTGCGGCGCGGTTACCGGCAAACACCAGATGCGTGTGGCAATCGATAAGTCCCGGGGTTACCAGTCGTCCCTGCATATCATGGATATTGTCCCCGCTGACAGGAAGCTGCGTCTCTGGCACGATATCGCAAATATGCCCTTCACGTACAATCAGCGCCTGGTTATCCACCAGCCCATACGGGGCTTGCCGCTGCGGGTCCATTGTCGCCAGCCTGATGTTTCGCCAGACAGTATCGCCCGGTAAAAGTTGCCGCATTCCTGTCGCTCTCTTGCCTGTCATGAGTTGTATAGACATTTATTTTCTTTCTGCTCCGGATTGTCAACTCAAAGCGCGAAAGTTGTTGCTTAATTGTGATAAAACTATCTGATGCTACAGGTGTTTCCAGCCTGAAAAGGAACTTTTTACCTTTTCGCCTTCCCGTTTCGTTCAACTTAGTATAAAAAAGCAGGCTTCAATGGATGTCATTTAACTTTTTCAAGCCCGGAGCAACCTGTGAATACATTATCGGTTTCCCGTCTGGCGCTGGCACTGGCTTTTGGCGTGACGCTGAGCGCCTGTAGCTCTACGCCACCCGATCAGATCCCTTCCGATCAAACCGCGCCTGGCACCGCCTCGCGCCCAATTCTGTCGGCAAATGAAGCGAAAAACTTCGTTGCGGCGCGCTATTTTGCCTCCCTGACACCGAATACCGCCCCGTGGTCGCCGTCGCCGATTACCCTGCCCGCACAGCCTGACTTTGTGGTGGGGCCGGCAGGTACGCCAGGCGTTACGCACACCTCAATTCAGGCCGCGGTCGATGCGGCAATGGTTAAACGCACGAACAAACGTCAGTACATTGCTATTATGCCGGGCGACTATCAGGGGACCGTGTATGTTCCCGCCGCGCCGGGAAGTCTGACCCTGTACGGGACCGGTGAAAAACCGATCGATGTGAAAATTGGGATGGCGATTGATGGTGAAATGAGTGTCGCTGACTGGCGCCGCGCGGTGAATCCCGGCGGGAAATATATGCCTGGTAAACCCGCCTGGTATATGTTCGATAACTGCCAAAGCAAACACGCCGCGACGATCGGTGTGATGTGTTCTGCCGCGTTCTGGTCGCAGAATAACGGTCTGCAGCTACAAAATCTGACCATCGAGAACACGCTGGGCGACAGCGTCGATGCCGGAAACCATCCGGCGGTGGCGCTGCGTACCGATGGCGACAAAGTCCAGATTAACAAGGTCAATATCCTTGGCCGCCAGAACACCTTCTTTGTGACCAACAGCGGCGTGCAGAACCGTCTGCAAACCGATCGTCAGCCGCGTACGCTGGTGACGAACAGCTATATTGAAGGCGATGTGGATATGGTTTCCGGACGCGGCGCCGTGGTGTTCGATAACACCAACTTCCAGGTCGTCAACTCCCGCACACAGCAGGAAGCCTACGTCTTCGCCCCGGCGACGCTGTCCAATATTTACTATGGCTTTTTGGCGATCAACAGCCGCTTTAACGCCTCCGGCGATGGCGTTGCGCAGCTTGGCCGCTCGCTGGATGTCGACGCTAACACCAACGGTCAGGTCGTGATCCGCGACAGCGTGATTAACGAGGGCTTCAACGTTGCCAAACCATGGGCCGACGCGGTCATCTCGAAACGTCCGTTTGCCGGAAATACGGGAACCGTGGATGACAAAGACGAGGTGCAGCGTAATCTGAACGACACTAACTACAACCGCATGTGGGAATACAACAACCGCGGTGTAGGCAGTAAAGTGGTGGCGGAACCTAAGCAGTAATCGCCGTTCCGGTTCAGGCTTATAAACGGGCCGCCGCAGCAGATGTGGCGGCCCGTGGTTTTACTGCAAGCGATGTTTATTGAAATTAATCAGGCATCCCGCCTTGATGAGCTCCAGCCCGCCGCCCTTCGGCACACAGCGCTTTAGTACGCGTTCACCACAACCCACATTGGCCCCTGGCCGACGGCATAACGGCCTTTTTCCGTCAGCAACCCCTGAGTGCCCGTAATTTCATAGACCGCGATATGATGTGATTTTTGACCCGCAGCAATCAGGTATTTTCCGCTATTGTCGATATTAAAGCCGCGCGGTTGGGCTTCCGTCGGCTGGAAGCCTTCAACGCTCAGTACGCTGCCATCTTCGGAGACACTAAAGACGGTAATCAGACTGGCGGTGCGGTCACAGGCATACAGATGCCGTCCATCCGGCGTAATATGAATATCCGCCGCCCAGCGGGTATCGGAAAAATCGGCGGGCATCATATCCAGGGTTTGTACGCACTCTATCTCGCCATGCGGATTTTTAAGCTGCCAGACATCCACCGAACTGTTCAGTTCATTGACGCAATACGCATATTGTCGATTCGGGTGGAAGACCATATGACGCGGGCCTGCCCCTTCAACTGTATTTACTTCCGCCGGCTCCTGGGCCACCAGATGGCCGTCATCGCTTAGCGTAAACAGACAAATGCGCTCCTGTTTTAGCGCAGGCACCCACAGGGTACGGTTATCCGGCGTAATATTTGCCGAGTGGCAGCCGTCCAGCCCCTCCACCACATCCACCAGCTCAACCGGCAGGCCATCCTGTAAGCGCGTCACGCTGACATTACCGGCGTTATACGATCCGACAAAGACAAAACGACCATGATGATCGGTAGAAATATGGGTCGGGCTACCCGGCAGGGCGGATTCGGCGGCAAACGTCAGCGCGCCATCATCCGGCGCAATACGATACGCCAGGACACGAAACTCCGGGCGCACGCCGACATAGAGGTAGCGTTTATCCGGACTGACCACCATCGGCTGAACCTGACCGGGCACATCCACGACCTGCACCAGCGTCAGCGTCCCTTCGTGGTTCAGGCTCCAGACGTGAATTTGCTGACTCTCAGGGCTGGCGGTATAGACTGTTTGTTTCATGAATACTCCTTTGCATATGGCATGTAGCTGCAATAACAGGACACAGCTTAACGTAGTCGCTTTTGACGGCGAATGCTGAATTCAGACGCAGAATTTTGTCTGCTTACCGTCCCGGTGTACCATGCCGACAGACGGAATTATTACTCTTAATCTGGAAAAAATTATGACTGCACGCGTGATTGCCCTCGATTTAGACGGAACGTTATTAACCCCGCATAAAACCTTACTCCCCTCCTCGCTTGACGCGCTATCACGCGCTAAAGAGGCGGGCTTTCAACTTATCATTGTCACGGGTCGCCATCACGTTGCTATTCATCCTTTTTATCAGGCGCTGGCGCTGGAAACACCTGCTATTTGCTGCAACGGCACCTATTTGTATGATTATCAAGCTAAAACTGTCCTGGATGCCGATCCTATGCCCGTGGATAAGGCGTTGCAGTTGATTGATTTACTGGATGAGCATCAGATTCACGGCCTGATGTATGTTGATGACGCTATGCTTTACGAGCACCCAACCGGTCACGTCGTGCGTACCTCCCGGTGGGCGCAGACCTTGCCGCCGGAGCAACGTCCGACCTTTGCACAGGTCTCTTCGTTGGCGCAGGCGGCGCGCGACGTGAATGCCGTGTGGAAGTTTGCGCTTACCGATGAAGATATTCCCAAGCTACAGCGGTTCGGTCAGCATGTTGAACAGGCGCTTGGCCTGGAGTGCGAATGGTCATGGCACGATCAGGTGGATATCGCGCGCAAAGGCAACAGTAAAGGCAAGCGCCTTACCCAGTGGATAGAAGCGCAGGGAGGGTCAATGAAAAATGTGATCGCTTTCGGCGATAACTACAACGACATCAGTATGCTGGAGGCGGCAGGCACCGGCGTTGCGATGGGCAACGCCGATGAGGCGGTGAAAGCGCGCGCTGACGTTGTGATCGGCGATAACACTACCGATAGCATCGCCAAATTTATTTACACCCACCTGCTATAGTCAGGCGGTGATAGAAACGCTTTTCACCTGCGCGTAAAGCCACAGGCCAGGCTTGATATTCAGCTCATCCCTGGCCCACGGGCTTATTCGCGCCCACAGAGTTCTGCCGCCTATCTCAAGCTGAACTTCCACCTGCCCGTTATCGTCATAACAATTCGCCACTTTTGCCCGCAATACGTTGCGGATACTGGTCTGCTGCGGCGGCTGTAGTACCAGCGAGACATCCGACGCCTGTATACGAATACGCAGTGTGGATTGCAGCGGCTGATTGAGTTTATTTACCCACAGGTGCTGGTCGCCAAGCGCCAGGGCGGTCATGGCATAATGCGGGTGATGCTCCAGCACGCTGACTTTCAGAATACTGCTCTGTTGCTCTTTCGGCAGCCACGGGTGCATAACGCTGCTTCCCCAGACCTCCTCCAGCGGGCCAAACGCTTTAACCTGTCCATCCTCCAGCACCATGACTTTATCCGCCAGGTGGAGAATTTCATCGAGAGAATGGCTGACATACAGCATGGGAATATTGATTTCCCGCGCCAGCCGTTGCAGGTACGGCAGTAATTCGCGTTTTCGCGGGATATCCAGCGAGGCCAACGGTTCGTCCAACAGCAGCAACTCCGGGGCGGTGAGCAATGCCCGGCCTATCGCTACGCGCTGTTTTTCTCCTCCGGACAGGCTCCCCGGCAGGCGATCAAGCAACGCTTCAATTCCCAGCAGCGACACCAGCTTATCAAACTGGCCGGTCATGCTTTTCGCCATGCCGTAGCGCAAATTGCCGCGTACTTTGTAATGGGGGAACAGGCGCGCATCCTGGAAAACATAACCGATGCGGCGCTTTTCCGGCGTTAAACAGATACCGTTTTCCGCGTCATGCAACACCCGGCCATTCAGCGCGATGCGTCCTTTTTGCGGGCGAGTCAAACCGCTGATGGCATTAATCAGCGAGGTTTTTCCCGCGCCGGAGACACCAAAGATAGCCGTGATCCCACTGGCTGGCAGCGTTTCGTTGAGGGTTAAACAGTGCGTTCCCAGCGTCTGGGAAAAATTAAGCTCCAGCATGGTTAGCGCCCCGTCCGTTCACGGCTAATCCGCGCCAGCCATTCAGAAATCAACAGCGAAATCAGCGCTAATACAATCGAAATCACGCACAGCCTCGCCGCCGCGCTCTCCCCGCCCGGCGTCTGGATCAAGGTATACATGGCGGAAGGTATGGTGCGGGTTTCGCCCGGAATATTGGAAACAAAGGTAATGGTCGCGCCAAATTCGCCAAGCGAACGGGCAAACGCCAGCACCGTACCGACAATAATACCCGGCAAGGTAAGCGGTAAGGTGATAGTCAGAAAAACGCGCCAGCGCCCGGCGCCCAGCGTTCTGGCGGCCTGTTCAAGCTTGATATCCACCCCCTCCAGCGCCAGCCGAATGGCCCGCACCATCAGCGGGAAGGACATCACCGCCGCCGCCAGCACGGCGCCGCGCCAGCTAAAGGCAAACGTGAGACCGAACCAGTCATACAGCCACTGGCCAATAAACCCGCGTCGCCCCATCGACACCAGCAGCAGATAGCCGACCACCACCGGCGGCAGCACCAGCGGCAGATGCAGGACGCTATCAAGTAAGGCTTTGCCCGGAAACCGGCATCGCACCAGTAACCAGGCAAAAAAGATCCCAAACGGCAGGCTAAACAGCACGGCCAGGGAAGACACTTTCAGGCTAAGAAGGACAGCCTGCCATTCTGGATCGGTCAGTATCATTACTTCGTCGTAAATCCATAACGTTTAAAGATTGCCGAGGCCTGCGGTCCTTTCAGGTAATCATAGAACGCGCTGACGGTCGCATTTTTATGCCCCTCCACGATAGCGATGGGGTATTCCACTTTTTTATGTGAATCTTCCGGGAACGTCGCCACCACGTTGACCCCCTTGCTGGCGACCGCATCAGAACCGTATACAATGCCTAAAGGCGCTTCGTTACGTTCGACCAGCGCCAACGCGCCGCGCACATCCTCGCCCGGCGCCAGTTTCGGTTCAAGCGTTTGCCATGCGCCCAGCTTTTGCAGCGCTTCTTTGGCATAAATTCCCGCCGGTACGTGTTGCGGATCGCCCACCGCCAGACGCCCGCCGTTCAGCAGATGAATCCAGTCCGTTTTGTTGTCGATGGTAAACGGTTTCTGCTCGCTGGCTTTCGGCGCTACCACTACCAGGCTATTGCCAAGCAATGTTTCGCGCGTCGTGGTATCCACCGCTTTTTTATCGGCTGCGTAATCCATCCATTTCTGATCAGCAGAGATGAACAGGTCCGCCGGCGCGCCCGCTTCTATCTGGCGCGCCAGCGTTGAAGAGGAGGCGAATGAGGAGACCACATCCACATTTTTCTCTTTTTTATATTCTGCCGCAATGTCTTGCATCGCGTTCGTTAGCGACGCGGCGGCAAATACGGTGATCTTGCCTTCATCCGCCAGCGCATGACCAGCGATGACGAAAGATAATGTCGCCCCTGCGACCAGGCGTAACCAGGAATGCGCCATCTGTAACTCCTTGTGCGTTTCGTTATGTAAACGACAATATAACGATAATCTCAGGGGTTTCCCAGCGGTTATTCATACCCATTAACGATTAAACACAGAAAATATCGGCAGGAAAAGCAGGATCTTGAGTAACAAAAACGCCCGACTGAGCGGGCGTTTGGGGAAATCAGCGGTTCTGTCTGGACTGGTCTTTCTGACCGATACCGGAAAAAATGTTGAACACCTCACCCAGACCGTAAATCAGACCGAGGATGATGGCCATCACTACCGGTACCATGATGACGGCGAATACCAGACTTTTTAATAACTCTAACATGGGCAACTCCAGATATAGTCCTTTTTGTATTTTAACCGCATCACACAGAAAAGCACTCCCCTTTTGTGCGGTCGGCTTTGCGCTGACGCACTTTTCAGTCACAATAGTCTTTTTACCAGGAGCTGGTTATGCAGGCCGAAATCCTTCTTACCCTGAAACTTCAGCAAAAGCTTTTTGCCGATCCCCGACGTATCTCTCTGCTGAAACACATTGCGCTTTCCGGCTCGATTAGTCAGGGCGCGAAAGACGCGGGAATCAGCTATAAGAGCGCCTGGGATGCGATAAACGACATGAACCAGCTTAGCGAACATATGCTGGTTGAACGCGCAACGGGCGGCAAAGGCGGCGGCGGCGCGGTATTAACCCGCTATGGCCAGCGTCTGATCCAGCTTTACGATTTGCTGGGCCAAATTCAGCAAAAAGCATTCGATGTGTTAAGCGACGATGACGCCCTGCCGCTTGACAGTCTGCTGGCCGCTATCTCCCGCTTTTCACTGCAAACCAGCGCCCGAAATCAGTGGTTCGGCACCATTACCGCCCGCGATCGCAATCAGGTGCAACAGCATGTCGACGTGCTGCTGGCCGACGGCAAAACGCGGCTCAAAGTCGCGCTGACGGCGCAAAGCGGCGAGCGTCTCGGCCTGGAGGAAGGTAAAGAAGTGCTGATCCTGCTAAAAGCGCCATGGGTTGGCATTACCCGGGATGCAGCCGTTGCACGCGCCGCTGACAATCAGTTGTCGGGAACGATCAGCCATATCGAGCGCGGCGCGGAACAGTGTGAAGTGTTGATGGCGCTGCCGGACGGCCAGACGCTGTGCGCCACGATACCGACTGCGGATGCCGCCACGTTAAAGGAAGGCGATGACGTGATTGCCTGGTTTAATGCGGACAGAGTGATTATTGCAACGTTGTGCTAAGCACATTGACATCCGTTGCCGAAAGACGTATCCCTGTCATTTATCGCTGCAAAAAATGGGATGCAAAATGTCATCGTTGCAAATTTCGCAAGGCACGTTTCGTCTGAGCGATACAAAAACACTTCATCTGGATTCGCTGACGCTCAATGCGGGCGATAGCTGGGCATTCGTTGGGGCTAACGGGAGCGGGAAGTCGGCGCTCGCCCGCGCGCTGGCGGGTGAACTGCCGTTATTAACAGGCGAGCGCCAGTGTCGGTTTACCCGCATTACTCGTCTGTCCTTTGAACAATTGCAAAAGCTGGTCAGCGATGAGTGGCAACGTAATAACACCGATATGCTCAGTCCTGGCGAAGACGATACCGGGCGCACTACCGCGGAAATTATTCAGGATGAAGTTCACCATCCTGCCCGCTGTGCGATGCTGGCGCAGCAGTTCGGCATTTCCGCTTTACTCGACAGGCGTTTTAAATACCTTTCTACCGGCGAGACGCGAAAAGCGCTGCTGTGTCAGGCGCTGATGTCTGAGCCGGAGTTATTGATCCTTGATGAACCGTTCGACGGGCTTGACGTGGCCGCCCGTCACCAACTGGCGCAACGCCTGACGGCGTTGAACCAGGCGGGCATTACCTTGGCGCTGGTACTCAACCGTTTTGATGAAATCCCGGACTTCGTGCAGTTTGCCGGCGTGCTTGCCAACTGTACGCTGGCGGAGACCGGAACGACGGCAGAGTTGCTGCAACGGGCGTTGGTCGCTCAACTCGCGCACAGCGAGCGTCTGGCCGACGTACAATTACCCGAACCGGACGAACCTTCCGCCCGCCATGCGTTGCCCGATGGCGAACCACGGATCGTACTTAACGATGGCGTAGTCTCGTATAACGATCGCCCTATCCTCCACCACCTAAGCTGGCGAGTAAATCCAGGCGAACACTGGCAGATCGTCGGTCCTAACGGGGCGGGTAAGTCTACGCTGCTTAGCCTTATTACTGGCGATCATCCGCAAGGCTACAGCAACGATCTCACGCTGTTCGGGCGGCGGCGAGGAAGCGGCGAAACAATCTGGGATATCAAAAAACATATCGGCTACGTCAGCAGCAGTTTACATCTGGATTACCGCGTCAGTACCACGGTGCGCAATGTCATTCTCTCCGGCTATTTCGATTCTATCGGCATTTACCAGGCCGTTTCAGACAGGCAACGAAAACTGGCGCAACAGTGGCTGGATATTCTGGGAATCGATAAGCGTACGGCGGATGCCCCCTTCCACAGTCTCTCCTGGGGACAGCAGCGGCTAGCGCTGATCGTGCGCGCGCTGGTTAAGCATCCGACAGTGTTGATTCTGGATGAGCCGCTGCAAGGGTTGGACCCGCTGAACCGCCAACTGGTACGTCGTTTTGTGGATGTATTAATTCGCCAGGGAGAGACTCAACTGCTGTTCGTTTCCCATCATGCAGAGGATGCGCCTACCTGTATTACCCACCGGCTGGAATTTGTACCAGAGGGCGAACGTTATAAGTACGTTTCCGGACGATGCAATAATTAAATGTATTATCAGAATGGCGCCGCGCGCCATTCTGGAACCACTCTCCTTTTATTAAGAATAATAATAACGGTCGATCAGTTTACTATCTCTTGAATCGCTGACCGCCTCATTGTCATAATAATCCTGAAATTTTCGACAATGATGTCGTATGTGAATATAAGGGATTCATTATGGCTTTTCGTTTTCCACAAATAATACTATTTTTACTGGCAGCCATGTTATTTTGCCCCAGCAGTTATGCTGAGCAAAAGCCGACCGCTGCGCAGGAAGCGCGTAAAACCGCCGTTGAGGTCGCTGTTGAAGGCATGAGTCGCGCCGCCGTTGCGGGTCCGACAAAGATTAGTTTAGGTGATAAAGCCACGCTTAATCTGCCGGAAGGATTTACCTGGATACCCGCAAAAGAAGCGGCGGTATTTATGCGTGAAATTGGTAACTATGTTGACGATGAATATTTTTACGGTCTCGTATTTAAAAAGGAAATGAATGGATTTATTTCTATCGAATATGATGATTCTGGTTATGTAAAAGATGATGATGCAAAAAATTGGGATGCCGATGAATTAATGGATAACCTGCGCAAAGGCACAAAAGAAGCAAATAAAGATCGTATTGCAAAAGGCATTGAGCCGATAGAAATTATTGGCTGGATCGAGAAGCCTACCTACGATGCAACCAATCATCGTCTGATCTGGTCCGCCGCCATCCAGGATATCGGCACCAACGAACCACTGAATGAACAAGGCGTGAACTACAACACCTATCTGCTGGGACGTGAAGGCTATTTTTCTTTAAATCTGGTGACTGACAGAGGTTCTGTTGACCATGAAATCCCGCTGGCGAAAAGAATTCTCAGTGCCGTCAAGTTCAACTCTGGACAACGCTACGCTGACTTCAACGAATCAACGGACAAAATAGCGGAGTATGGGCTCGCCGCGCTGATTGGCGGTATCGCGGCCAAAAAAGTAGGACTGCTTGCTATGCTCGGTATCGCGTTACTTAAATTCTGGAAAGTGACCGCTATCGGCGTCGTTGCCGTCGGTGCGCTCGCCAGGAAGCTACTCTCGCGTAAAAAAGACTGACAGCCCCTGCCCCGTCCGTTTCATTCCCAGGCGCGTAAAGCGCCTCTTTTTCGGATAAAAAGCAGAAGCATTCTCAAACAAGATGATTTGTAATCATTTAATTGATACAAATGCGTAAAATCACCAGTGTGTAAACGATTCCACTAATTTATTACATGTCACACTTTTCGCATCTTTGTTATGCTATGGTTATTCCATACCATAGGCTTAACGGAGCGAATTATGAGAGTATTGGTTACAGGTGGTAGCGGTTACATTGGGAGTCATACCTGCGTACAATTGCTGCAAAATGGTCATGACGTCGTCATCCTCGATAACCTCTGCAACAGCAAGCGCAGCGTGCTGCCCGTTATTGAACGTCTGGGCGGTAAGCACCCGACCTTTGTCGAAGGCGATATTCGCAACGAAGCGCTTATAACCGAAATTCTGCACGATCACGCGATTGATACCGTGATTCACTTTGCCGGCCTGAAAGCCGTCGGCGAATCGGTCGCCAGGCCGCTGGAGTACTATGACAACAACGTCAACGGTACGCTGCGGTTGGTCAGCGCCATGCGTGCGGCCAACGTTAAAAACCTTATTTTTAGCTCCTCCGCCACCGTTTATGGCGATCAGCCCAAAATTCCTTACGTCGAAAGTTTTCCTACCGGCACGCCGCAAGGCCCCTACGGCAAAAGTAAATTGATGGTAGAACAGATCCTCACCGATCTGCAAAAAGCCCAGCCGGAGTGGAGTATTGCGCTGCTGCGTTATTTCAATCCGGCCGGCGCGCACCCGTCGGGCGACATGGGAGAAGATCCGCAAGGTATTCCGAATAACCTGATGCCCTATATCGCCCAGGTCGCCGTGGGTCGTCGCGAATCGCTCGCCGTTTTCGGCAACGATTACCCGACCGAGGATGGCACCGGCGTACGCGATTACATTCACGTTATGGACTTAGCCGACGGGCACGTCGTGGCGATGGAAAAACTGGCGGACAAATCCGGCGTACATATTTATAACCTCGGCGCGGGTGTCGGCAGTAGCGTCCTGGATGTGGTCAACGCCTTTAGTAAAGCCTGCGGTAAACCCATTAATTACCACTTCGCGCCGCGTCGCGACGGCGATCTCCCGGCGTATTGGGCGGATGCCAGCAAAGCCGATCGCGAGCTGAACTGGCGCGTCACCCGCACGCTTGACGAAATGGCGCAGGACACCTGGCACTGGCAGTCACGCCATCCGCAGGGATACCCAGATTAAGGACGTTGTTATGACCCCATTTAATCCCATCGATCATCCGCATCGCCGTTATAACCCGCTTACCGGCCAGTGGGTTCTGGTTTCGCCGCATCGCGCAAAACGCCCCTGGCAGGGGGCGCAGGAAACGCCGTCTCAGCAAATGCTGCCGGCCCACGATCCGGACTGCTTCTTGTGTGCGGGCAATACGCGTGTCACCGGCGATAAAAATCCCGATTACAAAGGGACTTACGTCTTTACTAACGATTTCGCGGCGCTGATGGCCGATACGCCGGATGCGCCGGGCAGCCACGATCCGCTGATGCGCTGTCAGAGCGCGCGCGGCACCAGCCGCGTGATCTGCTTTTCTCCCGATCACAGTAAAACGCTGCCGGAGTTGAGCCTGCCCGCGCTGACGGAAATCGTCAGAACCTGGCAAACACAGACCGCCGAGTTAGGCAAAACCTATCCGTGGGTGCAGGTCTTTGAAAATAAAGGCGCGGCGATGGGCTGTTCGAACCCGCATCCGCATGGCCAGGTCTGGGCCAACAGCTTCCTGCCGAATGAGGCCGAACGCGAAGATCGTTTACAAAAAGCCTACTTCGCCGAGCAGCGCTCGCCAATGCTGGTGGATTATGTCCAGCGAGAACTGGCGGACGGCAGCCGCACCGTGGTCGAAACCGAACACTGGCTGGCGGTGGTGCCTTACTGGGCGGCGTGGCCGTTCGAAACGTTACTGTTACCCAAAACGCATGTCCTGCGCATTACCGATTTAAGCGACGAGCAGCGCGACTCTCTGGCGCTGGCGTTAAAAAAGCTGACCAGTCGTTATGACAACCTGTTTCAGTGTTCCTTCCCCTACTCAATGGGCTGGCACGGCGCGCCGTTTAACGGTGAAGAAAACGCACACTGGCAGTTGCACGCACACTTTTATCCGCCGCTGCTGCGCTCTGCGACCGTCCGTAAATTTATGGTCGGCTATGAAATGCTGGCGGAAACCCAGCGTGATTTAACCGCAGAACAAGCGGCTGAACGCCTGCGCGCGGTCAGCGACATCCATTTTCGCGAATCCGGAGTATAAAAATGAATCTGAAAGAGAAAACGCGCGCGCTGTTTGCTGAAATTTTCGGCTACCCTGCCACCCACACGATTCAGGCGCCAGGCCGCGTCAATCTGATCGGCGAGCACACTGATTACAATGATGGTTTTGTTCTGCCCTGCGCTATCGATTACCAGACCGTCATTAGCTGTGCGCCGCGCGACGATCGTACCGTACGGGTGATTGCCGCCGATTACGACAATCAGGCGGACGAATTTTCACTGGATGCGCCGATCGTGACCCACGATAGCCAGCAGTGGTCTAACTATGTGCGCGGCGTAGTGAAACACCTGCAGCAGCGTAACAACGCGTTTGGCGGCGTGGATATGGTCATCAGCGGCAATGTGCCGCAGGGCGCCGGGTTAAGCTCCTCCGCCTCGCTGGAAGTGGCGGTGGGCACCGTCTTCCAGCAGCTTTATCACCTGCCGCTGGACGGCGCGCAAATTGCGCTCAACGGACAAGAGGCCGAGAACCAGTTTGTTGGCTGTAACTGCGGCATTATGGATCAGCTCATCTCTGCGCTCGGCAAAAAAGATCATGCGTTGCTGATTGATTGCCGTACGCTCGGCGCCAAAGCGGTTTCCATGCCGAAAGGCGTCGCCGTGGTGATCATCAACAGTAACTTTAAGCGCACGCTGGTGGGCAGCGAGTATAATACCCGCCGTGAACAGTGCGAAACCGGCGCCCGTTTCTTCCAGCAGCCGGCCCTGCGCGATGTCAGCCTTGAGGCGTTCAATGCCGTTGCCAGCGAACTGGACCCGGTAGTCGCAAAACGCGTTCGCCATGTATTGAGCGAAAATGCGCGCACCGTTGAAGCGGCAAGCGCGCTGGAGAAAGGTGATTTGCAACGTATGGGCCAACTGATGGCGGAGTCCCATGCCTCAATGCGCGATGATTTCGAAATTACCGTCCCGCAGATAGACACGCTGGTAGACATTGTCAAAGCGACCATCGGCGATCAAGGCGGCGTGCGCATGACCGGCGGCGGCTTTGGCGGGTGTGTTGTCGCGCTGATCCCGGAAGATCTGGTTCCCGCTGTGCAGCAGGCCGTTGCGCAACAGTACGAAGCGAAAACCGGAATCAAAGAAACCTTTTATGTATGCAAATCGTCACAAGGAGCAGGACAGTGCTAAATGAAACGCCCGCACTGGCCCCCGATGGTCAACCGTACCGCCTGCTAACCCTGCGCAACAGCGCAGGGATGGTGGTAACGCTGATGGACTGGGGAGCCACTCTTCTTTCCGCCCGTATTCCGCTGTCTGACAGCAGCGTTCGGGAAGCATTACTGGGCTGCGCCAGCCCGGAACACTACCCTGAACAGACGTCGTTCCTCGGCGCCTCTATTGGCCGTTACGCGAACCGTATCGCCAATAGCCGCTATACGTTTGCCGGCGAAACCGTACAGTTAAGCCCAAGCCAGGGCGAGAACCAGCTACACGGCGGACCGGAAGGCTTTGACAAGCGCCGCTGGCAAATTGTGAACCAGAACGATCGCCAGGTATTATTCGCGCTCACCTCTGATGACGGCGACCAGGGCTTTCCTGGCCATCTGTGCGCCACGGCGCAATATCGTCTGACCGATGACAATAGAATCTCCATCACCTACCGGGCGACGGTCGATAAACCCTGTCCGGTGAATTTGACCAACCACGTCTATTTTAATCTGGACGGCGATCGGACCGACGTGCGCCAACATAAGCTGCAAATTCTGGCGGATGAGTATCTGCCGGTAGATGAATCCGGTATTCCACGCCAGGGGCTAAAATCGGTAGCCAATACCTCGTTTGACTTCCGGATGCCAAAAGTCATTGCCAGCGAGTTTCTCGCCGATGACGATCAGCGCAAGGTTAAAGGCTACGATCATGCTTTCCTGCTACAGACACAGGGTGATGGCAAAAAGCCGGCGGCCCGTCTGTGGTCACAGGATGGAAAGCTACAAATGATGGTTTACACCACCGCCCCGGCGCTACAGTTTTATTCCGGCAATTATCTGGCGGGTACACCTTCCCGCGGGCCGGAACCTTATGCCGACTGGCAGGGGCTGGCGCTGGAAAGCGAACTGCTGCCGGACAGCCCGAATCATCCTGAATGGCCGCAGCCTGACTGTATCCTTCGTCCTGGCGAGGAATACGCCAGCCTGACCGAGTATCAGTTTATTCCGTTCTAACGATATGCCGCTACATGCCCGATGACGCAAGCTTATCGGGCCTACGCGCCATTGCCCTGCTCAAACCTCCACCACTTAAAGACAAAATCGCAACTCTGAGTTCACAAGAACCTTACACTGCGCCACTATTTTCGCTATGGTTATGCGTAAGCATTGCCGCCAACACCTCGCGGCAATATAATGAGAATTATTATCATTACATATGATTTATAGGAGTGAGAGTATGGCTGTAACTAAGCTGGTTCTGGTACGTCACGGTGAAAGTCAATGGAACAAAGAGAACCGTTTCACCGGCTGGTATGATGTTGACCTGTCTGAAAAAGGCGTAAGCGAAGCAAAAGCAGCGGGTAAACTGCTAAAAGAAGAAGGTTTCAGCTTTGATTTTGCCTACACTTCCGTACTGAAACGCGCTATCCATACGCTGTGGAACGTACTGGATGAACTGGATCAGGCGTGGCTGCCGGTGGAAAAATCCTGGAAACTCAACGAACGTCACTATGGCGCGTTGCAGGGGCTGAATAAAGCGGAAACGGCCGAAAAATATGGTGACGAGCAGGTTAAGCAGTGGCGCCGCGGTTTTGCCGTGACGCCGCCGGAACTGACCAAAGATGATGAGCGTTATCCGGGTCACGATCCACGTTATGCCAAACTGAGCGAGAAAGAGCTGCCGTTGACCGAAAGTCTGGCGCTGACCATCGACCGCGTTATTCCTTACTGGACCGACACCATCCTGCCGCGTATGAAGAGCGGTGAGCGCGTGATCATCGCCGCTCACGGTAACTCATTGCGTGCGCTGGTGAAATACCTTGATAACATGAGTGAAGATGAGATCCTTGAGTTAAACATCCCGACCGGCGTGCCGCTGGTGTATGAGTTCGACGAAAACTTCAAGCCGCTCAAACATTACTATCTGGGCAACGCTGACGAAATCGCTGCGAAAGCGGCTGCCGTGGCGAATCAGGGTAAAGCGAAGTAATCACCTTTGCCGGATGGCGGTATAACTGCCTTATCCGGCCTACGAGCAATGGGTAGGCCGGATAAGCGCAGCGCCATCAGGCAATATGTCTTAAACAGCGATCACGCCGTCCAGCACCACCTGCAATTTCCCCTGCGAACAGCGCTCCACGCGTCCTCGTACCCGGTACACTTCAGCCAGACGCTCCGCAGTAATCACCGTCTCCGGCGCGCCGCTGGCGACCAGCCTGCCGTCTTTTAGCATCAGGACATGGTCACCATGACGCAGTGCAATATTAATGTCATGCGCCACGACTATCGTCACCCTATTTTGCGCCCGGGTATCCCGACGCACGAGATCCATTACGTGAAACTGATAGTTTGAATCCAGCGCGCTGAGCGGCTCATCCAGCAACAGAAGTTCAGGGCGACGAATCAGCGATTGCGCCAGACCCACTAACTGCCGCTGACCGCCGGAAAGCTGGTCGAGATACTGCAACGCCAGATGCGTTATGCCCAATTGCTCAAGGATAGCCAGTATCTGCGCTCTGCCCTGCGCATTGTCTCTGCCGCCTGATGCCCGCAGTACCACGATAATCGACTCCAGTACATGCAGATGTACGCCCTGCGGTAATGACTGCGGCAAAAACACAACTTTCTGCGCCCGCTCGGCAAACGATAACGACATGAGATCTTCGCCATCAAGCAGCGCCTCGCCATCGGCGTTATTCAGCCCGGCCAGCGAACGTAGTAACGTCGATTTACCACAGCCGTTCGGCCCGAGCAAAATGGTAATTTTCCCGCGCGGCAGTAAGGGAACGTTGAGATCTGCAATAACCGGCTGAGTGGAATAGCCGGCGCTAAATGACCGGAGCATTAACCCGCGCATCAGAGACTCCCCCGATGTCGCAATACAATGCTTAAAAAGAACGGAACCCCGACCAGCGAGGTGACAATCCCCACCGACACCATGACACCCGGAACACTATTTTTCGCCGCAATAGAGGCCAGCGATAACACCAGCCCGCCTATCAGCACGCTGCCCGGAAGGTAGAAACGGTGATCTTCCCCCAAAAGTATTCGCGCAATGTGCGGCGCAACGAGACCAATAAAACCAATCGGCCCGACGAAAGCTACCGTCAGCGCTGATAACAAGCTGATACGCAACAATGACAGCAGGCGTAAACGGCGGACATGAATCCCAAAGCTCATCGCCCTCTCTTCGCCCAGACGTAATGCCGTGAGTTGCCAGGCGCTTCGTAACGCGCAAAAAAGCACAGCAATAAACACCACGGCCAGTACGCCCAATTTTTCCCACGACGCGCGGACCAGGCTCCCCATCGTCCAGAATACCAGCCCCTGCAGCGTATCTTCATCAGCCACAAACTGCATAATGGCGACCAACGCGTTAAAGGTGAATACCAGCGCAATACCAAACAACACCACTCCGGATGCGGCGACGCCTGTCCAACGGGTAATACCGTCCAGGAGTAACGCGGATAAAAGCGCAAAGATGAACGCATTGGCCGGGATAAACCAGGCGGCAGGAATACCGGGAATACCGATCCCCAACACAATCGCCAGCGCAGCGCCAAAAGCCGCCGCGGACGATACGCCGAGGGTAAACGGCGTCGCCAGCGGATTATTTAAAATGGTTTGCATTTCGGCGCCCGCTAACCCTAACGCCATGCCTACCAGCAGCGCCATCAGGGCATAGGGTAAGCGGATATCCCAGACAATAACGTGTATGCCCGCATTCACCTTTTCCGGCTGGAAAAGCGCCTGCCACAGCGCACTGAGCGGTAAACCAGAAGACCCACAGGTTACATCCACCATCAGTGAAGCCATCATCGCCAGCGCAATAGCTAACATGAGCACGGCCCGTTTGCGTATGATCTGGCGATAGCGCGGAATGACGGGCGTGGAAGCGAGACCGGGGGCTAAAAGTGATTTGTCCTGACAGGTCATGGTTCGGGCTACGTTATTAATCAGAGGAGAATTATAGCGCCGAATTATTTCGTTATATATTTATTTATATTTCGATTGATGACACGGTGGGCTATCTCATCGGTCTCCAGTAAAAAACCGGCCTTGCGGGCCGGTTTAAGACGTAATGAAGATTAACCTCGACGGGCTTTTACCGCTGCCGACAACTGACGAAGCAGCGCATCGGTATCTTCCCAGCCAATACAGGCGTCAGTAATGCTTTTACCGTAGGTCAGCGGCTGACCGCTTTCCAGACTCTGGTTTCCTTCTACCAGATGACTCTCTACCATCACGCCAATAATCGCTTTTTCACCGCCCGCTATCTGCTGACAGACATCGGCGCAAACCTCCATCTGCTTTTGAAATTGCTTACAGGAGTTGGCATGGCTGAAATCGATCATGACCTGCGGCGTCAGTCCCGCTTTGATGAGGCCTTCTTTTACCTCAGCAACATGTTGCGCGCTATAGTTTGGCGCTTTACCGCCGCGCAGAATGATATGGCAGTCGCCGTTGCCGCTGGTATTCACAATCGCCGAATGACCCCATTTAGTGACGGAGAGGAAGCAATGCGGCGCGCCGGCGGCGTTAATGGCGTCAATGGCGACTTTAATCGTGCCATCAGTACCATTTTTAAAACCGACCGGACAAGAGAGGCCAGACGCCAGTTCGCGATGAAGCTGGGATTCAGTAGTCCGCGCGCCAATGGCGCCCCAGCTCATCAGATCGGCCAGATATTGCGGCGTGATCATATCGAGGAATTCGCCGGCGGCAGGCAGACCGCTGTCGTTAATATCCAGCAGCAGTTTGCGCGCAATACGCAGACCGTCGTTAATCTGGAAGCTGTTATCCATGTGCGGATCGTTAATCAGCCCTTTCCAGCCGACGGTAGTACGCGGTTTCTCAAAATAGACGCGCATGACGATTTCAAGCTCGCCTTGAAGCTCATCGCGTAGCGCCAGCAAACGGGCGGCATACTCTTTCGCCGCTGCCGGATCATGAATTGAACAAGGACCGATCACCACCAGCAGACGATCGTCATTGCCTTTGAGAATTTTATGGATGGCTTTGCGCGCGTGAGCAACGGTATTTGCTGCATTTTCCGTGGCGGGAAACTTTTCCAGCAGCGCGACCGGAGGTAATAACTCGTTGATTTCTTTAATGCGTAAATCGTCGTTCTGATAATTCATGTTTATTCCAGTGTTGCCGTACTTATCCCAATGAATGCAATCCCTCCAATCTATCTCTTCAATTAAATAGTGTAAACGAGCTTTTACACTTTGAACGGAATAATCCTAGAATTAAGGAAAAAAACGCACAAATGTAGCGAAAAATGGGATCTAACCTACACTTTTTAACGGTAACCACTCTGTTTATGAATTATTGCAAGATTCTCTGCTGCGTTAACCCGCGGCGGCGAACGCTTTTTATCCCTTATTTGAGGATTTGACTGACACGTGCACTGTTGGAAGAGGTTATCCGACATATCCACCATAACAGGAGCATCTTATGAAAATGACAAAACTGACTACGCTTTTACTCACCGCTACCCTCGGCCTTGCCAGCGGCGCAGCGTTAGCTGCTGAATCTAACGCGCAATCCAGTAATGGCCAGGCGAACTCGGCGGCAAATGCCGGTCAGGTTGCCCCGGACGCCCGCCAGAATGTGGCGCCGAATGATGTGAATAACAACGACATCAATACCAACGGCAATACTAACAGCACGATGCAGCATCCAGACGGTTCAACCATGAATCATGACGGAATGACCAAGGATGAAGAGCATAAAAATACCATGTGTAAAGATGGTCGCTGCCCGGATATTAATAAAAAAGTGGAAACCGGTAATGGCGTCAATAATGACGTGAATACCAAAACCGACGGTACCACGCAGTAATTCAGAAAAAAGTCTGATAACGGGAGAGCTTTCGCTCTCCTTTTTATTTTGTCAGCGAAAAATCAGTATGATGTCTACAGTATTGATGAGAATAACAAAGGAATGACGTTATGGCGCACTCACACTCTCATGCCGATTCACACCTGCCGAAAGATAATAATGCTCGTCGCCTGCTTTTCGCCTTTATCGTCACTGCCGGATTTATGCTCCTTGAGGTGGTGGGCGGGATACTCTCCGGCTCTCTGGCGTTGTTGGCGGATGCGGGACATATGCTCACCGACGCGGCGGCTCTTCTCTTTGCGCTGCTGGCGGTTCAATTTTCCCGTCGCCCCCCGACTGTTCGCCACACTTTTGGCTGGCTAAGACTCACCACACTGGCGGCCTTTGTGAATGCCATTGCGTTGGTGGTCATTACCCTTCTCATTGTCTGGGAAGCGATAGAGCGCTTTTACACGCCACGTCCGGTGGCGGGCAATCTGATGATGGTGATTGCGGTCGCGGGTCTGCTGGCGAACCTGTTTGCGTTCTGGATACTCCATCGGGGAAGCGATGAAAAAAACCTGAACGTGCGCGCTGCCGCGCTACATGTGATGGGCGATTTGCTGGGTTCCGTCGGCGCAATAGTCGCCGCGTTGATCATTATCTGGACGGGCTGGACGCCAGCGGACCCGATTCTCTCTATTCTGGTTTCGGTACTGGTACTACGCAGCGCCTGGCGTTTGTTAAAAGATAGCGTCAACGAATTGCTGGAAGGCGCACCGGTTTCACTGGATATTAATGACTTACAGCGCCATTTAAGCCGGGAAATCCCCGAAGTCCGCAACGTACACCATGTGCATGTCTGGATGGTCGGCGAAAAACCGGTCATGACATTGCACGCTCAGGTCATTCCGCCACACGACCATGATGCGCTGCTGGAACGTATCCAGGATTTCCTGATGCACGAATACCATATTGCGCACGCTACGATTCAGATGGAATATCAAGTGTGTCACGGCCCGGACTGTCATCTGAATCAGACGTCATCCGGGCATGTTCATCACCATTAACGGGAAAGCGCGCGCGATCCTCGCTCCCGCGCGCTGTTTATCCACAGGCGGCTACCGTTCACGGCGATAAATGTCAGGATCAGATATTCCAGCGACATCGCATAGACGCCCTGCAAAGCAAAAATCACCACACTGATCACGTTGATTACCACCCACAGGAGCCAGTTTTCGACATATTTGCATGTCATCAGAATCATCGCCGCGATAGACAGCACCATCATGCAAGAGTCCCAGAACGGGAAAGCGTCCGGTTGCAGTACAGGCATTGTCACCTGTAACCCCAGCATCTGCATAATGGCGACGGCCACGCGCGTCAGGACGGCGAATACGGGATCGATATATCGCGTCATCAAACCGATAACTATCACACATATCGCCAGCCATGCCATTGCTTTTGGCAACGGCAGCCAGCGGATTTTAAGCTCGGCTTGATTATCCTTTGTTTGCCGCGACCACGCATACCAGCCATAAATATTGGCGGCAAAGAAAAAGAGTTGCAGCAACAGGCTGGCATAAAGCTGGATCTGAAAGAAAATAATCGCAAACAGGGTGACGTTAACCAGCCCAAAAAAGTAGTTGCTGATCTTCTCCAGACTGGCAAGCCAAATACAGAGCAGGCCGGCGATGGTTCCTACCGCTTCGATCCACGAGAGATCGTACCCGCCAGCACCAATCGGAATATGAATCAGTATGTTGTGCGTACTAAAAAAATCCATTCTCTCCCCCAAAGATTTCCGTCTTTACGCCCGAAGTGTAGCCGCAAAATCCAGCATCCGGTTGAGGGGCAGTAATGCGCCCTCGCGTAGCGCCGCATCAACCTGTATTTCATGCGCCGCGCCTCCCTGCTCCAGCCCTTCAGCAATGGCTTTCAGGCCATTCATCGCCATCCACGGACAGTGCGCGCAGCTACGGCAGGTCGCCCCCTCGCCAGCCGTGGGCGCTTCAAGCAGCTCTTTTTCAGGCACCGCCTGCTGCATTTTGTAGAAGATGCCGCGATCGGTCGCCACGATAAGCTGTCTGTGCGGCAGCGTTTTTGCCGCCTTAATAAGCTGACTGGTGGAGCCCACCGCATCGGCCATCTCGACAATGGACTGCGGCGATTCAGGGTGAACCAGAAGAGCGGCATCGGGATAGATTTTTTTTAAACGGGTCAACGCCTGGGTTTTAAACTCGTCATGCACGATACACGCCCCTTGCCAACACAGTACATCGGCCCCGGTCTGTTTTTGCACGTAATTCCCCAGGTGTCTGTCCGGCGCCCAGATAATTTTTTCCCCCAAACTATCCAGATGCTCAATCAGTTCTACGGCGATACTGGAGGTCACAACCCAGTCCGCACGCGCTTTAACAGCAGCCGAGGTGTTAGCATAGACCACTACGGTTCTGTCAGGGTGCGCATCACAAAAAGCGCTAAATTCGTCTATTGGGCAGCCTAAATCCAGCGAACATTCCGCCGCCAGCGTAGGCATAAGAATGTTTTTTTCCGGGCTGAGGATTTTGGCGGTTTCCCCCATAAACCGTACGCCCGCTACCAGTAACGTGGATGCGGCGTGCTTCGCGCCGAAACGGGCCATTTCCAGCGAGTCGGAAATACAGCCGCCGGTTTCTTCTGCTAACTGTTGAATTTCCGGATCGGTGTAGTAGTGCGCCACCATGACGGCATTGCGCTCTTTGAGCAACCGCTTGATTTTCTCACGATAAAATTGCTTTTCGTCGTCGTTCAACGGCGTTGGTTTCGGCGGGAACGGGTAGATTGCGGCTTGTGGGTCAAACATTACGCTCATCGTGGCTTCTCGTTTTACTGACTTAACGAAACAACCGAATGAAAGCGTAATAAACGCCACAGTCGGTTAATTTGTTTTATATGCTAAACAAGATAGCTGATTCAATAAGGAAAGTCACAATAATTACGTAGCCCCGTATCTGATGGCGGCGTAACGTCTTATCTGGCCTACGTGAGCGGTGCCGTCTGTAGGCCTGATAAGCGCAGCGCATCAGGCAAGACCCGAACCTGCGGCAGGTTCGAATCTTCCATATTGCAGATAGCAAAAAGGCGCCTTTAAGGCGCCTTTTTACACTGGTGGGTCGTGCAGGATGACTCGCCTCGCTCGCCCTTCGGGCCGTCGCCGTAAACGGCTCCGTTGTCTCACTGCGTTCGACCCGAACCTGCGGCAGGTTCGAATCTTCCATATCGCAGATAGCAAAAAAGCGCCTTTAGGGCGCTTTTTTACATTGGTGGGTCGTGCAGGATGACTCGGCTTCGCCTCGCCCTACGGGCCGTTGCTGACGCAACGTTATCCTTCACGTTCAACATCTGAGTTTGATGTTAAATTGGTGGGTCGTGCAGGATTCGAACCTGCGACCAATTGATTAAAAGTCAACTGCTCTACCAACTGAGCTAACGACCCCCTTGGATAAGGGTTACTGCTTCAATCATTCAGGATGGTGGGTCGTGCAGGATGACTCGGCTTCGCCTCGCCCTTCGGGCCGTTGCTAAAGCAACGTTATCCTTCACGTTCTCTACCAGTTACCACCTTGTATATTGGTGGGTCGTGCAGGATTCGAACCTGCGACCAATTGATTAAAAGTCAACTGCTCTACCAACTGAGCTAACGACCCATACGGGTGCTGCCTGAAAGATTTTACTCGGACCATCTAAAGATGGTGGGTCGTGCAGGATAACTCGGCTTCGCCTTGCCATGCGGGCCGTTGCTGACGCAACGTTATCCTTCACGTTCAACATCTGAGTTTGATGTTAAATTGGTGGGTCGTGCAGGATTCGAACCTGCGACCAATTGATTAAAAGTCAACTGCTCTACCAATTGAGCTAACGACCCAAGTGGTGGGTGATGACGGGATCGAACCGCCGACCCCCTCCTTGTAAGGGAGGTGCTCTCCCAGCTGAGCTAATCACCCGATACTACGCTGGATATTACTGACTAACCGAAGTTAGTGGTGGGTTGTGCAGGATGACTCGGCTTTGCCTCGCCCTACGGGCCGTTGCTGACGCAACGTTATCCTTCACGTTTTATTCTCGTTTCCACCGAACGATTGGTGGGTCGTGCAGGATTCGAACCTGCGACCAATTGATTAAAAGTCAACTGCTCTACCAACTGAGCTAACGACCCACTTTTACGTTGCTTTCGAGTTGTTTAATATCCCGTGGCAACGGCGGCATATATTACTGATTTCAGATTTGAGCGCAACAAAAATTTCGACGCAGAGGGCTCAACTGCTTAGGAATCGCACGACGCGACCAGAAAAAAGGCGTTTTCTGGTCGCATGGTACGCATTACATCGCGTTAAGACGCTTTTGCGCCTGTTTCGCGCCATCAGTGCCAGGATATTTGTTAATCACCTGCTGATAAACCGCTTTCGCTTTTGCCGTATCACCTTTGTCCTGCATGATAACGCCAACTTTGTACATCGCGTCCGCAGCCTTCGGCGACTTAGGATAGTTTTTTACTACCGAGGCGAAATAATAGGCGGCATCATCTTTTTTACCCTTGTTGTAATTCAACTGGCCCAGCCAATAATTGGCGTTCGGCTGATAAGTAGAATCAGGGTATTTCTTGATGAAGTTCTGAAACGCCACAATCGCATCATCCTGGCGAGACTTATCCTGCACCAGCGCAATTGCCGCATTGTAATCGGTATTCGCATCGCCACTTTGTACCGGCGCCCCTGAGGTTGCCGTACCGGCATCCGGGGCGGGGGTCGCAGTGGTTGCCGTCCCGCTCTGGTCACCAGCTGCTGGCTGCGCTGCGCCGCCATTATTCAAGCTCCCCAGCTGCAGCATAATTTGCTTCTGGCGCTCCATCACCTGATTCAGTTGATACTGATTTTCCTGGATTTGGCCGCGCAAAGAATCGATATCGGACTGATTATCGGAGAGCTGCTGCTGAAGTTGGGTTAAAAGCTGGCTGTGAGCGTTAGAGATACGCTCAAGTTGAGTGACGCGGTCTTCGACCGAGCCTGAGCCGACACTACTGATTGGCGCCTGAGCAAAAGCGGCCCAGGGGGCCGCTATGCCAACCAGTAACGACAGACTCAACAGGTGATGTCTGAAGTTACTGCTCATGCAATTCTCTTAGTAAACCAGTACAGCGCGACGGTTCTTAGCGTAAGCCGCTTCGTCGTGGCCCAGTACGGCAGGTTTTTCTTTACCGTAAGAAACGATGGAGATCTGGTCAGCGGAAACGCCTTTACCCTGCAGGTACATTTTAACGGCGTTAGCACGACGTTCGCCCAGGGAGATGTTGTACTCCGGAGTACCGCGTTCGTCCGCGTGACCTTCTACGGTGACTTTGTAAGACGGGTTGCTACGCAGGAAGTTAGCGTGCGCATCCAGCATTGCCGCGAAGTCAGAGCGGATATCGTACTTGTCGAGATCGAAGTAAACGATGTTGTTCTGCTGCAGCTGCTGCATCTGCAGACGCGCTTGCTCTTCAGATGACATGTTGCCGTTGCCGTTAGCGTCCATACCAGTGCCGGCGCCGTTCAGCATGCCGCCTTCGCTACCGTCATTGCTGGCGTTCTTGTTGGAAGAACATGCCGCGATTGCCATAACAGGCAGAGCAATCATCAGGCCCTTCAGCACTTTGTTCAGTTGCATTTCTTTAATTCCTTTAGTAATCAATTAATTATTATCACAGATACGGCGACCAGGCAGGCGATTTCACCTGACCATCAGTTGCCGGAAGACGCGCTTTGAAACGCCCATCTGTAGAAACCAAATTCAGCACAGATCCCATCCCCTGAGAAGAGCTGTAGATTACCATCGTGCCGTTAGGTGCCAGACTTGGCGTTTCATCCAGGAACGTTGACGACAGAACCTGTACGCCACCCGTCACCAGATCTTGTTTGGCAATGTGCTGCTGCCCGTTATTTGAGCTTACCATTACCATAAATTTACCGTCGCTGCTGACATCCGCATCCTGGTTTTGCGAACCTTCCCAGGTAATACGTTGCGCCGCACCGCCGTTAATGTTCATTTTATACACTTGCGGACGTCCAGCCTGGTCAGAGGTAAAAGCCAGAGTCTGGCTGTCCGGGAACCAGGTCGGCTCCGTATTGTTGCTACGCCCGTCCGTTATCTGACGAATCTGGCCGGAGGCGAGATCCATGACGTACAGGTTCAGACTTCCGGTTTTCGATAACGCGAACGCCAGTTTCGTCCCATCCGGCGAGAAGGCCGGCGCGCCGTTGTGACGCGGGAAGGACGCAACCTGACGCACTGCGCCGTTTGCCAGCGTCTGGATAACCAGCGCGGAGCGACCGCTTTCAAATGTCACGTAAGCCAGTTTTGAGCCGTCCGGAGACCACGCCGGAGACATCAACGGCTGCGGAGAACGGTGCACCACAAACTGATTGTAACCATCGTAATCCGACACACGCAGTTCATACGGGAACTGACCGCCGTTAGTCTGTACCACATAGGCGATACGAGTACGGAACGCGCCCTTAATGCCCGTCAGTTTTTCAAAGACTTCGTCACTGGCGGTATGGCCTGCATAACGCAGCCACTGCTTGTTCACTTTATAAGAGTTTTGCGCCAGTACAGTCCCCGGCGCGCCGCCAGTGTCAACCAGCTGATAAGCAACATTGTAGGAACCGTCCGGATTCGGCGTTACCTGCCCAACGACGACGGCATCAATACCCAGCGCAGACCATGCGGTAGGCTGAACTTCCTGAGCGGTGGCTGGCTGCTGCGGCAGTCGGGACCGGTCTAACGGATTAAATTTACCGCTATTGCGTAAATCTGCCGCCACGATGCCGCCGATATCTTCAGGCGCAGCGCCCGGCCCGGCCCATTTAAAAGGCACAACGCCAATCGGTCGCGCCGAGTCCACCCCCTGGGTGATCTCGATACGGACTTCTGCGTGCAGCACTGCCGCCCACAGCATCAGAAAACCAAATGCTACTCGTAATGCCTGCTTCATCATATCTCCCATACCTGGGCCTGCGACCCACGATAATTTAGCAGAATGTTAACAAACTCAAATACACAAAACCACCAGGACCAGTAACAACTCAACCGCTCCAACTTCCATAAAGAAAAGTATCTACAGTTTAAAGTCTAGTTTGGCATCCTTTATTTTCTCATAAACAGCCTGGCTTGGCGGTTTAGGAATTTTCGCGGTTTTTGCCGCCATTAACGCCGCCTGACAAAGCGCCGGATCGCCGCCCTCAGACGTAATGCTTTTTAATGAGCCATCCGGCGCCAGGCTAATATGCAAGACACATTGTTTGCCCTGATACAGGCTCGCATCATACAGACGGCTCTGAATGGCGACCTGAATCTGTTTCGCGTAGGCGCTGATATCAGCGCCTGCCGTCCCACCGTTAGCGCCCGATGTACCGCTATCTTTCGATGGCTGACCATTCCCTTTCGCGCCGCCGCCGGTTTTCGGCGCATTCTTACCCGAGCTGAGATCGCCAAGCAGATCGTCGACGCCTTCTGCGGCGGCCGCTTTTTCGGCAGCCGCTTTCTTCTTAGCGTCCGCCGCTGCTTTCGCCGCCGCGGCATCCGCTTTCTTCTTCGCCTCCGCCGCCGCTTTCGCCGCCTCGGCATCCGCTTTCTTCTTAGCGTCCGCCGCTGCTTTCGCCGCTTCGGCCTCCGCTTTCTTCTTCGCCTCCGCCGCTGCTTTCGCCGCTTCGGCCTCTGCTTTCTTCTTCGCGTCCGCCGCCGCTTTCGCCGCTTCGGCTTCCGCTTTCTTCTTCGCGTCCGCCGCCGCTTTTACCGCCTCGGCCTCTGCTTTTTTCTTCGCGTCCGCCGCCGCTTTCGCCGCCTCGGCCTCCGCTTTTTTCTTCGCGTCTGCCGCCGCTTCTTCGGCCTGTTGCTGCTGCTGTTGCGCCAGTTTTGCCGCTTCTTCAGCCTGCTTTTGCTGCTCCTGAGCCGCTAAACGTTCTTTCTCAAGTTGTTTCAACCGCTCCTGTTCGGCAGCCTGCTTCTGCTGCAGCTCCTCTGCTTGCTGCTGTTGCAGCTTTTTACGCTCTTCTTCCGCGCGTCTGGCGCTGGCCTGTTGATCCTGCTGACGGTTGTACTGCTGCACAACGGCGCCAGGATCGACCATCACCGCGTCGATAGCGGAACCGCCGCCGCCGCCGGCAGAAGCCTCTATATGCTCATCAAACGAACTCCAGATCAGCACTGCAAATAAGATGATATGCAGCACGGCTGAAATAATTATCGCCCGTTTGAGCTTGTCGTTTTGTTCGGTTGCCTTTGACACTCTCGGTTCCCAAAAAACTGTTCGCCTGTTACTCGTCGTCTTTCAAGCCAACGGGACGCAGACTTCAGATTGGCTGCGTCATTAAGCCAACCGATTTTACGCCCGCGCTGTGTAACAAGTTCAGCGCTTTAATTATTTCATCGTACGGCACCTCTTTCGCGCCGCCGATTAAAAAGACTGTTTTCGGATTAGCCTGCAGATGACGCTTTACTTCTGCGATCACCTGTTCAGACGGCAGTTGATCCATTCGATCTTTATCAACCACTACGCTGTATTGCCCTACTCCGGAAACCTCAATAATGACCGGTGGATCGTCGTTACTACTGACCGCCTGCGACTGATTCGCCTCCGGCAAGTCGACTTCCACGCTCTGGGTAATGATCGGCGCGGTTGCCATAAAGATCAGCAGCAGCACCAACAGTACGTCGAGCAGCGGTACAATATTGATTTCGGACTTAAGTTCGCGACGACCTCGTCCACGCGTTCTGGCCATGGCTTACCCCTTGTTGCTTTCGCTTACGGTAAACGCCTGGCGGTGCAGAATCGCGGTGAACTCTTCCATAAAGTTGTCGTAATTCAGTTCCAGCTTGTTCACGCGCTGATTCAGTCGGTTGTAAGCCATAACCGCAGGGATGGCGGCAAACAGACCAATCGCCGTGGCAATCAATGCTTCGGCAATACCCGGCGCAACCATTTGCAGAGTCGCCTGTTTCACCGCGCCCAGGGCGATAAACGCATGCATAATCCCCCATACGGTGCCAAACAGACCGATATAAGGACTGATAGAGCCTACCGTGCCAAGAAACGGGATATGCGTTTCCAGCGTTTCCAGCTCTCGGTTCATGGAGATGCGCATCGCACGCGACGCCCCCTCTACCACTGCCTCCGGCGCATGGCTGTTGGCGCGATGGAGCCGGACAAACTCTTTGAACCCGCTATAAAAGATTTGTTCCGAGCCCGACAGACTATCGCGTCTCCCCTGGCTTTCCTGGTACAGACGCGATAGTTCGATTCCGGACCAGAATTTATCTTCAAACGCTTCCGCCTCACGCGCAGCGGCGTTCAGGATACGCGTTCGCTGGATAATGATGGCCCAGGATGCTATTGAAAAACCAATCAAAATCAACATGATAAGTTTAACCAGAAGGCTTGCCTTCAGGAACAAATCAAGGATATTCATGTCAGTCACTGCTTAAACTCCGCGACAATAGACTTAGGAAGCGCACGAGGCTTCATTTTGAGTGGATCAACGCAAACAATCAGAACCTCTGCTTCATTTAGCAGCGTGTTCTCTGCGTTGACAATGCGTTGCGTGAAAACCAAAGCGGTGCCACGCATTGACGTAATTTCTGTTTGAACTTCAAGCATATCGTCGAGCCGCGCAGGCGCATAGTATTCCAGCGTCATCTTGCGCACCACAAAGGCGACCCGCTCCGCCAGCAGCACCTGTTGGCTGAAGTGATGGTGACGCAGCATCTCCGTGCGCGCTCTTTCATAAAAAGCGACATAGCTGGCGTGATAAACCACACCGCCGGCGTCCGTGTCTTCGTAATAAACTCGAATTGGCCATCGAAACATATACTTATTCATCCCTGCAGCCTCTTTGTTGGCGTCATCCGCTTGCCGCCGTAATGCCTCAAGAATGCCGTTGTATATCGCCTTGTATTCACTTTACATCCCGGTAATGCAACAAAAGTAGAGCTTTTAAACGTTGCTACTATACGCGTGGGAATGAGGCTTGGGAATGGGGGGAAGTTAAGGGAGAGTAAAAATATATGGGCTTATGCAAGCCCCTATATTTTTAAGGAGGTTTCTTATTCACAAGAAGAAGAAAATCAGGCCGACGATAAGGACGATATCCGCAAGGAGCGGACAAAAAATCCCTTGCCAGTGTACGGATTCAGGGCGAAAACCCACGCCGTGGATTATGCCTGCGCAAACCGCCCACATCAGCAATAATCCGTGCCAGATTTCAAGCGTGCTGGTCCTGGCGGCAAACCGTGACGGGTCCCAGAACATACATCCTGCCAGCACTATCGCCATCACGAAGGAAAGCGCCCTTAAGGGGCGCTTGTCCATTACCGCATAAATATACTTCATCCTCTAAGCTGCCTCTTTGTTGGCTGCGGCTGTTAGTCGGCCCATCCCTGGGCCACCCCCTTACAGGGCCGCTGCAAGCAGCGTTCAAATCTGTTCCTGACAGATTTGTTACCCCAGTCACTTACTGATGTAAGCTCCTGGGGATTCGCAGCCTTGCCGCCGCGATGCAACTTAAATGATTTTGTATATTGCATAGCGACAATATGAATCATTAGCTTTCTTCTTGACCGGTTTTACCCGCTTCAACGTGCTCAAGCGCCAGGGCGGTAATGATCCCGAATGCACAGGCAAGAAGCGTTCCCAGAATCCATGCGAAATACCACATTTTAAGCTCCTTACTTAGTACAGAGAGTGGGTGTTGCTTTCAATATGTTCTTTAGTGATACGACCGAACATTTTCCAGTAACACCAGCTGGTGTAGATCAGAATGATCGGTACGAACACCGCCGCAACCCAGGTCATCAGATTCAGCGTCATCTGGCTGGATGTCGCATCCCACATGGTCAGGCTGGCATTCATCATCGTGCTGGACGGCATCACAAATGGGAACATAGCGATACCCGCCGTCAGAATAATGCAGGCCAGGGTCAGCGAAGAGAACAGGAATGCCCACGCGCCTTTCTCCATACGGGAAGTCAGGATAGTCAGCAGCGGCAGAACCACGCCCAGCGCCGGAACCAACCACAGGATCGGAGCATTATTAAAGTTCACCAGCCAGGCGCCAGCTTCACGCGCTACTTCTTTAGTCAGCGGGTTAGAGGCGGCATGATGGTCAATCGCGGATGTAACGACATAACCATCAATACCATACATTACCCAAACGCCCGCCAGCGCAAAGCACACTAATGTCACCAGCGCCGCAATCTGCGAGGTGGCGCGCGCGCGCAGGTGCAGTTCGCCAACGGTGCGCATTTGCAGGTAAGTCGCCCCCTGCGTGATGATCATCCCTACGCTTACGATACCCGCCAGCAGACCAAACGGGTTCAGCAACTGGAAGAAGTTACCGGTGTAGTACAGACGCAGATACTCATCTACATGGAACGGTACGCCCTGCAACAGGTTGCCAAAGGCCACGCCAATCACCAGCGGCGGCACAAAGCTACCGATGAACACGCCCCAGTCCCACATGTTGCGCCAGCGCGGGTCTTCAATCTTGGAACGGTAATCAAAACCGACCGGACGGAAGAACAAAGACGCCAGCACCAGGATCATCGCCACATAGAAACCGGAGAACGCCGCGGCGTAAACCATCGGCCAGGCAGCAAACAACGCGCCGCCCGCGGTGATCAACCACACCTGGTTACCGTCCCAGTGCGGGGCGATAGAGTTAATCATAATTCGACGTTCGGTGTCGTTACGACCGAGGAAACGGGTGAGCATCCCCACCCCCATGTCGAACCCATCGGTGACAGCGAAACCAATTAGCAAAATGCCAACCAGCAGCCACCAGATAAAACGTAGTACTTCATAATCGATCATTTGACGACTCCTGTCTTAGCGTGCCGGCTGAGAAGTCACGGTGGACTGCTCAAAGTGATAGCGACCGGTTTTCAGGCTGCTTGGGCCAAGGCGTGCAAATTTGAACATCAGGAACAATTCTGCCACCAAGAACAGGGTATACAGGCCGCAAATCAGAAACATGGAGAACAGCAGATCGCCCACGGTCAGCGATGAGTTCGCCACGGCTGTCGGCAACACTTCGCCGATCGCCCACGGCTGACGACCATACTCGGCGACGAACCAACCTGCTTCAACCGCAATCCACGGCAGTGGAATACCGTACAGCGCCGCACGCAACAGCCATTTTTTCTCACCGATGCGGTTACGAATCACGCTCCAGAAGGAAAGTGCGATAATCGCCAGCAGCAGGAAGCCGCACGCCACCATGATACGGAAAGCGAAGTACAGCGGCGCAACGCGAGGAATAGAATCTTTCGTCGCTTGCTGGATCTGCGCTTCGGTCGCGTCAGTCACATTAGGCGTATAGCGTTTCAGCAGCAGGCCGTAACCGAGATCTTTCTTCATGCTGTTAAACTGGTCGCGAACGGCCTGGTCGGTAGAACCGGCGCGCAGCTGCTCCAGCAGCTCATAAGCTTTCATCCCGTTACGGATACGCTCTTCATGCTGAACCATGAGATCTTTCAGGCCAATAACCGGCGTGTCCACGGAACGCGTAGCGATAATGCCGAGCGCATAAGGGATCTGAATCGCCAGATGGTTTTCCTGTTTGTCCTGGTCAGGAATGCCGAACAGGGTAAAGGAGGCCGGAGCAGGTTGCGTTTCCCATTCAGCTTCAATCGCAGCGAGCTTGGTTTTCTGCACGTCGCCCATTTCGTAACCGGATTCGTCACCGAGTACGATAACGGACAGTACGGCAGCCATACCGAAGCTGGCGGCAATAGCAAAGGAGCGTTTAGCAAAGGCGAAGTCACGACCTTTCAGCATGTAGTAAGCGCTGATACCGAGGATGAACATCGCGCCGGTGACATAGCCGGACGCCACAGTGTGAACAAATTTCACCTGTGCTACCGGGTTCAGCACCAGTTCAGAGAAGCTCACCATTTCCATACGCATGGTTTCGAAATTGAAATCCGCAGCGATTGGGTTTTGCATCCAGCCGTTCGCTACCAGAATCCACAACGCGGAGAGGTTGGACCCCAGAGCCACCAGCCAGGTGACGCACATATGCTGAACTTTACTCAGACGATCCCAGCCGAAGAAGAACAGACCTACAAAGGTGGATTCGAGGAAGAAGGCCATCAAACCTTCGATGGCCAGCGGCGCACCGAAGATGTCCCCAACATAGTGGGAGTAGTACGACCAGTTTGTCCCGAACTGGAACTCCATGGTCAAACCGGTAGCTACACCCAGAGCAAAGTTGATACCAAACAACTTGCCCCAGAACTTGGTCATATCTTTATAAATCTGTTTGCCGGAAAGGACGTATACCGTTTCCATAATGGCCAGCAGGAACGCCATACCGAGCGTTAGCGGCACAAACAGGAAGTGGTACATCGCGGTCAAGGCAAACTGTAAGCGCGACAGTTCGACTATATCTAACATCATGACTCCTTGCTCATCGCATGAAGACTCCGAGAGTGAACCCCGTTAGAAAGGGTCACACGCATGCCCCAATACAAATTTATTTGCGGCCTCTCATCGTACTATCCCCTCGGGAAGGAAACAGTAATGATGAAAGGTTACAAACATGTTAATAAAAAACCCAAATTGATCCCGCAAATATATTACGCCGTAAAACCCTTACAATAAACAGGTTTTTAGTGGGTCAGATTTGCTTTTTTCGACAGCGATCAATTTATGGCTAATCTATCGCTTTTCAGGGAATTTGATCACGGACAATTTAACCAGTTTTGATGCTCTTTTCCAACATTTAAATATTGATTAAAATCAATTTTTGAAGTTAATGTTAATAATGTTTATTCATTGAATGCATGGTGAATTTTTTGTTAACTTTTTGTTTTTACAAAGAGTAATTTCCAACCCTCTGCAAAAAGAGGCTTATTCGGTAAGGCTAAACATTTTGTGCGTTTTTTACTGCCCCGCATCCCGTAAAAAACATTCCACATTGATGTTCAATTATTGCTAAATAGCTCACAGATTTTTTCTGCAGGTTATCAATACTTATTATTTTATACATTTAGTCTATTTTTATTTTACTTATAATTAACACCGCAAAGAAACTATCTCATTGCACACGCGCCATCATCCCACCGGGATTACCCTGCCCGAACTTCCCTTTCCCGACGACTAATGGCCAGGATCATCTTGCCGGGTTATCGTCTTAATTATCGCTAATAAGCTTTCCAGATAGCCAGGATCAAACAAACATTTTATTCGCTACTTTTTCTTTATTTCAACAACACCGTATTTACCTCTCCATAATTATTATAGCGAAGATTCTGTTATCACCTTCACAGCTTAACCCTTAATTTCTACGTCACTCATAGTGATAATTCTGTTTATTCGCAGCCATAAATACCCTTTAAACATGATTAATCACGAACGCATAGTGTCAATAAGTTCTTAATAATTTTTAAAGTTAACCTCTTTTAACCAGCAAAAGTTCATATAATTTATTAAACGATATCTTTAATACTTCAGGAAAATAATGCCGGTACTCTTATGATTAAAATAGCTGTTTTATTCTGCCATTAAACAAGCAGTCTGTGTAAGCGCGATACATCTGAGGAGACGTGTAGTTCGCGCTCAGGCAAACATGCGCGGCCACAGAGTCAAGCGTCAATTTACTATAGAGGTTAGCGTCAACATAGTGTAATGCTGCAATGCGTTTTTTTCATGGCGGAAAGCGCATAATCCGTCTCCAATGAGGTCGGCAGGTCTTTCACTAAGACAGCATCTGTATTTGCTGCAAAAGTGTTAACCAGCAAACTGAGTAAATTTACTGCCGCTACCAGACGGTTATTATCAATTATTTTCAGACTCCACCATGTTTTTTAATGAGGCATCATTTTCCTATAGTTCAATATTTACAAAGCCAATAATTTTATATCCCGGATGCTTCACCCGTACTTTGCCACAAACAATAAAGCCATAAAAAAGGCCACCGTAAAGGTGGCCAACCATGTCGAAAACGGACATTTATCTGTTCCCGCAGGAACAGAGAGTTTTATTTTATAATTGCTTTCAGCGCTTCGCCGATATCGGCCAGGCTGCGAACGGTTTTCACGCCCGCGGCTTCCAGCGCGGCGAATTTTTCATCCGCAGTGCCTTCACCACCGGCAATGATGGCGCCAGCGTGGCCCATACGTTTGCCTTTCGGCGCGGTAACACCCGCGATATAGCCAACAACCGGCTTGGTCACGTGGTCTTTAATGTAAGCCGCCGCTTCTTCTTCCGCGCTACCGCCGATCTCACCGATCATCACGATCGCTTCAGTCTGCGGATCTTCCTGGAACAGTTTCAGGATGTCGATGAAGTTAGAGCCCGGAATCGGGTCGCCGCCGATACCCACGCAGGTGGACTGACCGAAACCGTAGTCGGTGGTCTGCTTAACCGCTTCATAGGTCAGCGTACCGGAACGGGAAACGATACCCACTTTACCCGGCTTATGAATGTGACCCGGCATGATGCCGATTTTGCATTCGCCCGGGGTAATCACACCTGGGCAGTTCGGGCCGATCATGCGTACGCCTGCTTCGTCCAGCTTCACTTTCACAGTCAGCATATCCAGCGTCGGAATACCTTCGGTGATGGTGATAATCAGTTTGATGCCTGCGTCGATCGCTTCCAGAATGGAGTCTTTGCAGAACGGCGCCGGGACGTAGATAACGGATGCGGTCGCACCGGTGGCTTCTACCGCTTCGCGCACGGTGTTGAACACCGGCAGACCCAGATGCGTGGTGCCGCCTTTGCCCGGCGTTACGCCGCCGACCATCTGCGTACCGTAAGCAATCGCCTGTTCGGAGTGGAAAGTCCCCTGGCTACCGGTGAAGCCCTGGCAGATAACCCTGGTATCTTTATTAATTAAAACGGACATTATTTCCCCTCCACTGCGGCAACAACCTGCTGAGCTGCATCCGTCAGACTTTTCGCTGCAATAATATTCAGGCCACTGTCAGCCAGTTTCTTCGCGCCGAGTTCGGCGTTGTTGCCTTCCAGACGCACCACCACCGGAACGTTCACGCCCACTTCTTCCACCGCGCCGATGATACCGTCGGCAATCAGGTCACAACGGACGATACCGCCGAAGATGTTAACCAGAACCGCTTTCACGTTGTCATCCGAGAGGATAATTTTAAACGCTTCGGTGACGCGCTCTTTGGTTGCGCCGCCGCCCACGTCAAGGAAGTTAGCCGGTTCGCCGCCATGCAGCTTAACGATGTCCATGGTGCCCATCGCCAGGCCCGCGCCGTTCACCATGCAACCGATGTTGCCGTCCAGCGCGACGTAGTTCAGCTCCCACTGCGCCGCCTGCGCTTCACGCGGGTCTTCCTGAGACTGGTCACGCATTTCACGCAAATCCGGCTGGCGGAACAGCGCGTTGCCGTCAGCGCCCAGCTTGCCGTCGAGGCAAATCAGATCGCCCTGCTTAGTAATCACCAGCGGATTAATTTCGATTAGCGCCAGGTCGCGCTCAAGGAAAATGGTTGCCAGGCCCATAAAGATTTTGGTGAACTGCTGCACCAGTTTACCTTCCAGACCCAATTTGAACGCTAGCTCCCGTCCCTGATACGGCATCGGGCCGGTCAGCGGATCGAGCGCGACTTTATGGATCAGATGCGGGGTTTCCTCCGCGACTTTTTCGATCTCCACGCCGCCTTCGGTAGACGCCATAAAGACCACGCGACGAGAACTACGGTCAACCACCGCGCCGAGGTACAGTTCTTTGCCGATGTCGGTCGCCGCTTCAACCAGAATCTGGTTTACCGGTTGGCCATTAGCGTCTGTTTGATAGGTCACCAGACGTTTGCCCAGCCAGTTTTCCGCAAAGGCGCGAATCTCTTCTTTGCTTTTTACTACCTTCACACCGCCCGCTTTGCCGCGGCCGCCAGCGTGAACCTGACATTTCACTACCCACGGGCCGGCACCGATTTTAGACGCGGCTTCTTCGGCTTCACGCGGAGTAGTACAGGCATAACCCACCGGCGCCGGTAAGCCATAGCGGGCAAAAAGTTGTTTTGCCTGATATTCATGTAAGTTCATGTGTTCTGTCCATCCTTCAGGTAATCGTTATCTTTAGACCTGTAGGCCTGAAAGCTGCGCGCCATCAGGCATTACACCATCGCCGGATGGCGGCGTGAACGCCTTATCCGGCCTACAGGTAGCAGGTGATGCTCTTGCTGACTACACGTCCAACAGCAGACGGGTCGGATCTTCCAGCAACTCTTTGATGGTGACCAGGAAGCCCACGGATTCGCGACCATCGATCAGGCGATGATCGTAAGAGAGCGCCAGGTACATCATCGGCAGGATTTCCACCTTGCCATCCACCGCCATCGGCCTGTCTTTAATAGCATGCATTCCCAGAATCGCGCTCTGCGGCGGGTTGATGATCGGGGTAGACATCAGCGAACCGAATACGCCGCCGTTGGTAATGGTAAAGTTACCGCCGGTCAGGTCTTCTACGGTCAGCTTGCCGTCGCGGCCTTTGACAGCCAGTTCTTTAATTTTTTTCTCAATGTCAGCCATGCCCAGCGTATCCACGTCACGCAGGACCGGCGTGACCAGGCCGCGCGGCGTAGACACCGCCATGCTCACATCAAAGTAGTTGTGGTACACCACGTCATCGCCGTCGATAGAGGCGTTCACTTCCGGATAACGCTTCAGCGCTTCTACTACCGCTTTCACGTAGAAGGACATAAAGCCCAGGCGGATACCATGACGTTTTTCAAACACTTCGCCATACTGCTTACGCAAATCCATAATCGGCTTCATGTTGACTTCATTGAAGGTCGTCAGCATGGCGGTGGAATTTTTCGCTTCCAGCAGACGCTCGGCCACGCGCTTACGCAGGCGGGTCATTGGCACGCGTTTTTCGCCGCGCGCGCCCAGAGCGGGTTGTGCTGCAGGTTCAACAGCGGGTGCTTTAGACTCGCCTTTCGCCAGATGTTTTTCCACATCTTCACGGGTCAGACGCCCACCCACACCAGTGCCTTTAATGGCGCTGGCTTCCAGATTGTGTTCAGCCAGCAGGCGACGGATCGCCGGGCTGAGCGCATCGTTGTTTTGTTCTTCCAGCGACGCCTGCTGGCGCTGTGCCGGCGTAGACGCTTTCTCTTCAGATTTGGCGCTGGTCTCTTTACCCGCGCTGTTGCCTTCACGCAGGCGACCCAGGATCTGGCGAGAGGTGACAGTCGTCCCCTCCTCTTCCAGAACCGCATCCAGAATGCCGTCCGCTGATGCCGGTACTTCCAGTACCACTTTGTCAGTTTCGATTTCTACCAGCACTTCGTCACGAACAACCGCATCACCCGGTTTTTTATGCCAGGTGGCGACGGTCGCGTCCGCTACGGACTCAGGCAGGTCGGGAACAAGAATATCTACGCTACTCATTATTTATCCTTTATTTAATCGACGTTCAGCGCGTCATTAACCAGATCTTGTTGCTGTTTCTGGTGAACGGACATATACCCTACCGCCGGAGAGGCGGAGGCCGGGCGACCTGCGTAACGCAGAGCGGCCCCAAACGGAATCACTTCACGGAAATGATGCTGACTGCAGTACCATGCGCCCTGGTTGAGCGGCTCTTCCTGGCACCAGACAAAATCATGGACGTGAGCGTGTGGTTGCAGCGCTTCCTGCACCGCTTTATGCGGGAACGGATAGAGCTGTTCGATGCGCACGATAGCGACATCTTTCTGTGAGTTTTTACGCCGTTGTTCCAGCAGGTCGTAATAAACCTTACCAGAACACATTACCACGCGTTTTACGGCTTTAGGGTCCAGCTCGTCAATTTCGCCAATGGCCGGCTGGAAGGAACCGTTCGCCAGTTCATCAAGCGTGGAAACCGCCAGCGGGTGACGCAGCAGCGATTTCGGCGACATCACCACCAGCGGACGACGCATCCCGCGCAGCGCCTGACGGCGCAGCATATGGTAGGCCTGCGCCGGGGTGGACGGCACGCAAACCTGCATATTCTGCTCGGCGCAAAGTTGCAGATAACGTTCCAGACGCGCGGAAGAGTGCTCCGGGCCCTGCCCTTCATAGCCATGCGGCAACAGCATCACCAGACCGCACATCCGGCCCCATTTCTGCTCGCCGGAGGAGATGAACTGGTCAATCACCACCTGCGCGCCGTTGGCAAAATCGCCAAACTGCGCTTCCCAGATAGTCAGGGTACGTGGTTCCGCCGTGGCATAACCGTATTCAAAAGCCAGTACCGCTTCTTCAGACAGCACGGAGTCCCAGACTTTAAACTGTCCCTGACCGCTGTGAATATGCTGCAGCGGCGTATACGTTGAGCCGTTCGTCTGGTTGTGGATCACCGCATGACGATGGAAGAAGGTGCCGCGACCGGAGTCTTCCCCGGACAGGCGCACCGGAATGCCTTCATCGACCAGCGTGGCGTAAGCCAGATTTTCCGCGCCGCCCCAGTCAAACAATTTCTCGCCTGCCGCCATTGCCTGACGGTCGCCATAAATTTTCGCCACGCGAGACTGCATTTCAATGGCTTCCGGCACGGTGCTGATACGTTTTGCCAGCTCCTGCAGACGCTTCATTTCTACCTTGTTCGGGTATGCTTCATCCCATTCGTGGTTTAGATACGGCGACCAGGTGAACGAGTGCATATTCATCGGACGCCACTCTTTCACCACGCATTCGCCTGCATCCAGCGCATCGCGATAGAGGTTGACCATTTCGGTGGCATCTTCCAGCGTTGCGACCTTATCAGCTTCCAGTTTGTCGGCGTAGATTTTACGCGGCGTCGGATGCTTTTTGATTTTCTGGTACATCAGCGGCTGGGTTGCGCTTGGCTCGTCGGCTTCGTTGTGGCCGTGACGGCGGTAGCACACCAGATCGATAAAGACATCGCGTTTAAAGGTATTACGGAAGTCCAGCGCCAGACGGGTCACAAAAGCGACGGCTTCCGGATCGTCCGCATTGACGTGGAAAATCGGCGCCTGGACCATTTTACCGATATCGGTGCAGTAAGGCGTTGAACGCGCATCCAGTGGGTTAGAGGTGGTGAAGCCCACCTGGTTGTTGATAACGATACGTACCGTACCGCCCACTTCGTAACCGCGCGCTTTCGACATGTTCAGGGTTTCCTGAACCACGCCCTGGCCGGTCACCGCGGCGTCGCCGTGAATAGTGATCGGCAACACTTTGTTGCTGCTCGGTTCGTCCAGTCTGTCCAGACGGGCGCGCACGGAGCCCATCACCACCGGGCTCACAATTTCCAGATGCGATGGGTTAAACGCCAGCGCCAGGTGAACCAGACCGCCTTCGGTTTCGATATCTGACGAGAAGCCCATGTGATACTTCACGTCGCCGGTACCCAGATGTTCTTTATGCTTACCGGCAAATTCGTCGAACAGATCCTGCGGTTTTTTACCCAGTACGTTGATCAGCACGTTCAGGCGACCGCGGTGCGCCATCCCCAGCACCACTTCGCGAGTGCCGCTGTTACCCGCATGGCGAACCATCTCTTTCAGCATGGGTATCAGCGCATCTCCCCCCTCGAGCGAGAAACGTTTCGCACCCGGGAATTTGGCGCCCAGATAACGTTCCAGCCCTTCAGCGGCGGTCAGTTCGTTCAGGAAGCGTTTTTTCTCGTCAGCGCTAAAGGCCGCACGACCGGATTCGATGCGCTGTTGGATCCAGCGTTTCTCTTCGGTGCTGGTGATGTGCATATACTCAGCGCCAATCGGGCCGCAGTAGGTCTGTTTGAGCGCGTCGAGCAGCTCGCCCAGCTTCATCGTCTCTTTGCCGCTGGCAAAGGAGCCGACATTGAAGGTTTCCTGGAAATCGGCCTCGGTCAAATCATGGAAAGAAGGATCCAGATCCGCCACGCGTTCTTGTTTCCAAAGACCCAGCGGATCGAGGTTTGCATGCTGATGGCCACGGAAACGATAAGCGTTGATAAGCTGCAGGACTTTAACCTGCTTCACATTGGTGTCAGGGTCGGAAATCGTAGAAGAGTGACGTGAGCCAGCCAACGCCTGCCGCCGGAAATATTCACGTGTTTTTGAATGGAGTTGATCCGGTTTGACTCCGGTACCAGGTAACTGCTGGAACGTCAAACGCCAGTTAGCGTCTACCGAGTCAGGATCGGTTAAGAAGTCTTCATAGAGCTGTTCTATCCAGCTCTGATTCGAACCAGAGAGGTAAGAAGAGTCCAACCAGGCTTTCAAAGCGCTGTTCTGCATCGTGATCCCTTAAGCATCTTTTCTGCTTATTTAATACTCTAAATAGGTCACGTTTCAGGAAGGCGGCAAGCTTGCGAATCCCAGGGAGCTTACATCCAGTAAGTGACCGGGGTGAGCAAGTGCAGCCAACGCACATGCAACGTGAACTATGACGAGTATTTCGCCGTGGATACTAACCACGCATACGCTGTATGCGTGCCGGGGTTCACTTGTTGCGGACTGTCGTGTCATCTGCGTCCGCTAAGGAACCTTTAAAAACTGTCTAATAATCTTCGCTGTTCAGGCTACGACTGCGTTGCGGCCTTCGCTCACTCCGGTCACATAGTTAACTATGCTCCCGAAGATTCGTTCAGACCGCGCCTTGTCTCGCTCTGAACATCTCGATTATTACTAATCATATGGCAGTTTTTAGAGGTTTCCTGCACTTCTATTGCCTGATGGCGCCTGGCTTATCAGGCCTACAGAATACGTAACCCGTAGGCCGGATAAGACGGTACGTCGCCATCCGGCAACCACTACAACTACTTATGCGCTACGCTGCAACAGCATCGACTTAATATGGCCGATAGCGCGCGTCGGGTTCAGTCCCTTAGGACATACACTGACGCAGTTCATAATGCTGTGACAGCGGAATACGCTGAATGCATCGCTCATCCCTTCCAGACGACTATCGGTCTCGGTATCACGACTATCGATCAGGAATCGATACGCCGCGAGCAGACCCGCCGGACCGATAAACTTATCCGGGTTCCACCAGAATGACGGGCAGGATGTTGAGCAACAGGCGCAAAGAATACATTCATACAGCCCATCGAGTTTTTCACGCTGCTCCGGCATCTGCAGATGCTCACGAGCCGGTGGATTTTGCCCATTATTCAATAAGTAAGGCTTAATCTTCTCATATTGTGCGTAGAATTGCCCCATGTCTACCACCAAATCGCGGATCACCGGCAAACCGGGCAGCGGGCGAATCACAATCTTTTTACCCGGCTGGTTCAGCGCCGAAATAGGGGTAATACAGGCCAGACCATTCTTACCGTTCATATTCAAACCATCAGAACCACACACACCTTCGCGGCAGGAACGGCGGAAAGAAAGGCTGGGATCTTTTTCTTTAAGCTGGATTAACGCATCCAGCAGCATCATGTCGCGCCCTTCTTCGCCTTCCAGGGTGTAATCCTGCATACGCGGAGCGTTATCGACATCCGGGTTATAACGATAAATCGAAAATTCGAGTTTCATCATCCTGTCTCCGCAATTAATAAGTACGAATCTTCGGCGGGAACGCCGGACGCAGTTTCGGTTCCATATTGACGCTTCGGCGCGTCATGGATTCCGTTTGCGGCTGATACAGGGTATGACACAACCAGTTGGCATCATCACGCTCCGGGAAATCGAAGCGGCTATGCGCGCCGCGGCTTTCCGTCCGGAAGTTGGCTGATACGGCAGTGGCGTAAGCGGTTTCCATCAGGTTATCCAGCTCCAGACACTCAACACGCTGGGTATTAAACTCGCTGGACGTGTCATCCAGACGGGCGTTTTTCAGACGCTCGCGGATCACTTTCAACTGCTCAAGCCCTTTCGCCATCGCGTCGCCTTCACGGAATACGGAGAAGTTATGCTGCATACACTCCTGCAACGCTTTGCGGATAGCCACCGGATCTTCGCCATTGCGGTTATTGTTCCAGCGATTCAGGCGCTCCAGAGAACCTTCAACGTCAGACTCGCTGGCGTCGCGCAGCACGCCCTGCTCGGCGATGGATTCCTGTAAATGCAGCCCCGCCGCGCGGCCAAAGACCACCAGATCCAGCAGTGAGTTACCGCCCAGACGGTTGGCGCCGTGAACCGATACACAGGCGATTTCGCCTACCGCAAACAGCCCCGGAATGACCACGTCTTCGCCCTGCTCGTTCACGGTCAGCGCCTGACCGGTCACTTTAGTCGGAATACCGCCCATCATGTAATGGCAGGTCGGGATAACCGGAATCGGCTCTTTCACCGGGTCAACGTGGGCGAAAGTGCGGGACAGCTCCAGGATACCCGGCAGGCGAGATTCCAGCACCTCTTTACCCAGGTGATCCAGTTTCAGTTTAGCGTGCGGCCCCCACGGGCCGTCGCAGCCGCGGCCTTCACGGATTTCGATCATGATGGAACGCGCCACCACGTCACGACCCGCCAGGTCTTTGGCGTTCGGCGCATAACGCTCCATAAAGCGCTCGCCGTGTTTGTTCAGCAGGTAACCGCCTTCGCCGCGGCAGCCTTCTGTCACCAGCACGCCCGCCCCGGCGATGCCGGTCGGGTGGAACTGCCACATTTCCATGTCCTGCACCGGGACACCGGCACGCAGCGCCATACCGACACCGTCACCGGTATTGATATGAGCGTTGGTGGTGGACTGGTAGATACGGCCTGCGCCGCCAGTCGCCAGCACCGTTGCGCGGGCTTTGAAGTACACCACTTCACCGGTTTCGATGCACAGTGCGGTACACCCCACCACCGCGCCATCCTGGTTTTTCACCAGATCCAGCGCATACCATTCGGAGAAAATCGTGGTGTGGTTTTTCAAATTCTGTTGATACAGCGTGTGCAGCAAGGCGTGACCGGTACGGTCAGCCGCCGCCGCGGTACGTGCCGCCTGCTCGCCGCCAAAGTTTTTCGACTGCCCGCCGAACGGGCGCTGATAGATACGTCCATCATCAAGACGGGAGAACGGTAGCCCCATGTGCTCCAGTTCCAGAATCGCTTCCGGTCCGGTCTTACACATATATTCGATGGCATCCTGGTCACCAATGTAGTCCGACCCCTTAACGGTGTCGTACATGTGCCATTCCCAGTTATCTTCATGGGTATTGCCGAGCGCCACGGTGATACCGCCCTGCGCGGAAACGGTATGGGAACGGGTCGGGAAGACTTTCGAGAGCAGCGCACAGGTTTGGCCGCTCTGGGAAATTTGCAGCGCCGCGCGCATACCTGCGCCACCGGCACCAATCACAACAGCATCAAATTCTCTGACTGGCAGTTTCATTACACACCCCACACCACAACAAATCCATAGATGACGTAAACCACCAGCGCAACAACAATAACGAGTTGCAGTATCAGACGCACTGCCAGTGGTTTAACGTAGTCGGTTAACACCTGCCACATGCCGATCCAGGCATGAATCAAGATGGAAAAAAGCGCCAGCAGGGTGAAGACTTTGGTGAAGGCCGATGAGAAGAAACCGGTCCAGGCTTCAAAGGTCAGCTCGCCGCTCGTGGCGAAAAAACCCACCATGTAGATGATGTATAACGTCAGAACGATAGCGGTAGCACGGACCAGGATGAAGTCATGTACGCCATTGCGTCCTAATGCGGAGGCGTTGCTTACCATACGAGGACTCCTGCGAGAAGTGAAAGCACGACAGTGATAACAAAAGAGATTTTGGCAGAGCGTTGACCCGCTTCGAATGTTTCTTCCAGATAGCCAAAATCCATTAACATGTGACGAATTCCCACGATGACGTGATACGCCAGCGCGGTAAGGATGCCCCACATGATAAATTTAACGATGAAGCCGTCCATGATATCGGCGGCCTGCTGGAATCCTTCCGGAGAAGAGAGGCTGGTGCCCAGTAGCCACAGTAGTATGCCGACGGCGATGAAAGTAATCACACCGGATACGCGATGGAGAATGGACGCTATCGCTGTGATGGGGAACCGAATCGTTTGTAGATCCAGATTGACAGGTCTTTGTTTTTTCACATTTCTTATCATGAATAACGCCCACATGCTGTTCTTATTATTCCCTTAAGACTTCGGTTACAGAGGTGAATCTACCTGTAGCCAGAAAGACGACGGGATTTCCTTCCTCCGGTCTGCGTGCGGGTCAGACAGCGTCCTTTCTATAACTGCGCGTCATGTAAAACACTGCTTCCAGTAGCTAAAACGACACGTTACAACGCTGGGTGGCTCGGGATTGCAGGGTATTCCGGAGACCTGGCGGCAGTATAGGACGTTCACAAAATCATTACAATTAACCTACATATAGTTTGTCGGGTTTTATCCTGAACAGTGACACAGGTCACGATAACAACATTTTTTTAATTTTCAATCATCTGATTTGACAAACATTAAACAAAATTGTTACAAACGACACCAGAAAAAGCATATAATGCGTAAAAGTTATGGGGTCACTCTTTCACCTGTTAATAAGTTATGCAACAGTACAATGATATTGACCCATTCTTTCAGGACAGTTATTAGTGATAGACAGGTTACATTACTCGGATTGCTACGTTCCTGATTTGCTGCTAATTCGAAATTAATCAAGCCGTTACCTGCAAGCGCCCATTGCTCTGTACCCAGGTCATCCCCTCTTTCACAGAGCGGCGAGCCAAATAACAAACTGGTAACGGTTGATTGATGCATACACAGAATCTTCCCTGCACTAACGACAAGGAAGATGACGTGGAGAAGGCAAGTCTGAGTTCCGGCAGTCTTAAGCAATAAGGCGCTAAGGAGACCGTAAATGGCTGATACAAAGGCAAAAATCACCCTTACTGGTGATACTGCTATTGAACTGGATGTGCTAAAAGGTACACTCGGTCAAGATGTTATTGATATTCGTAGTCTCGGTTCAAAAGGAATTTTTACTTTTGACCCTGGTTTCACCTCTACCGCATCCTGCGAATCTAAAATCACCTTCATCGACGGCGACGAAGGCATTTTGTTGCATCGCGGTTTCCCGATTGACCAGCTTGCTACCGATTCCAACTATCTGGAAGTCTGTTACATCCTGCTGTACGGCGAAAAACCGACGCAGGAGGAGTATGACGAGTTCAGAACGACAGTCACCCGCCATACGATGATCCATGAGCAAATCACTCGCCTGTTCCATGCTTTCCGTCGCGACTCACATCCGATGGCGGTAATGTGCGGGATCACTGGCGCGCTGGCAGCGTTCTACCACGACTCGCTGGATGTAAACAATCCGCGCCACCGTGAAATCGCGGCGTTCCGCCTGCTGTCCAAAATGCCGACCATGGCGGCGATGTGTTACAAATACTCAATCGGTCAGCCGTTTGTTTATCCGCGCAACGACCTTTCCTACGCCGGTAACTTCCTGAACATGATGTTCTCCACGCCGTGTGAAACCTATGAAGTGAATCCGGTACTGGAGCGCGCGATGGATCGTATTCTGATCCTGCACGCTGACCATGAGCAGAACGCCTCTACGTCAACGGTACGTACCGCAGGTTCAAGCGGCGCCAACCCGTTCGCCTGCATTGCCGCCGGGATCGCCTCCCTGTGGGGACCCGCGCACGGCGGCGCAAACGAAGCCGCGCTGAAAATGCTGGAAGAAATCAGCTCTGTTAAACACATTCCGGAATTTGTTCGTCGTGCGAAAGACAAGAATGATTCTTTCCGCCTGATGGGCTTCGGTCACCGTGTTTACAAAAACTACGATCCGCGCGCCACCGTGATGCGTGAAACCTGCCACGAAGTGCTGAAAGAGCTGGGCACCAAAGACGATCTGCTGGAAGTGGCGATGGAGCTTGAGCACATTGCGCTGAACGACCCGTACTTCATCGAGAAGAAACTGTACCCGAACGTAGACTTCTACTCCGGCATCATTCTGAAAGCGATGGGCATTCCGTCCTCCATGTTCACCGTGATCTTCGCCATAGCGCGTACCGTTGGCTGGATTGCACACTGGAATGAAATGCACACTGACGGCATGAAAATCGCCCGTCCTCGTCAACTGTATACCGGCTACGATAAACGCGACTTTAAATCGGCGCTGAAGCGTTAATTGACAACCGGATGGCGACGCAACCCTCGCCATCCGGTACATTTTCCCTTTTTTCTTATCCTCATTATTTTATTCTTACCCCGTTACTCTCTATGATTAATTAAGGTTTCGCTAAATATCATTCAGGGAGCATGGAATGCCGATTCTGCAGTGGTTTTTGTTGTTCCTGTTATCGCTGCTCATTTCCCTTATTTTTCTCTATCTGCACCTTCCGGCGGCGATGCTGCTCGGTCCAATGATTGCGGGTATCGTGTTGAGTTTGCGAGGTAGCACGCTACAACTTCCGCGCGGTATTTTTCTCGCCGCGCAGGCGATTCTCGGCTGTATGATCGCCCAAAATCTAACCGGTTCGATATTGATCACCCTCGCCCTCTACTGGCCGGTCGTGCTTTTAGTGTTGCTGGTGACGCTGCTTTCCAGCGCGGTAGTCGGCTGGCTGCTGGTACGTTACAGCTCGCTGCCCGGCAACACCGGCGCATGGGGGTCATCGCCGGGCGGCGCGGCGGCAATGGTAGCGATGGCGCAAGATTACGGGGCGGATATCCGCCTGGTGGCATTTATGCAGTATCTGCGGGTACTGTTTGTGGCTGGCGCGGCGGTGCTGGTGACACGCCTGATACTCGGCGACAGCGCGGCAGCGGTCAGCCAACAGGTGATATGGTTTCCGCCGCTTAGCGGTAATTTATTGACGACGCTGCTATTAGCGATCGTGGCGGGCATTGCCGGTCGCCTGATGCGTATCCCTTCCGGCACGATGCTGCTCCCCATGTTGGCAGGCGCGCTTCTCCATTCGCAAGGCATCATTGAGATTGAATTACCCGAATGGCTGCTGGCCGTGGCGTATATGGCGATAGGCTGGCGTATCGGGCTGGGCTTTGACAGACAGGTGTTTTTTATGGCGATGCGGCCATTGCCGCAAATCTTATTGTCAATTTTCGCGCTGATGGCGATTTGCGCCGCGATGGCGTGGGGAATGGCTTACTACATGCAGATTGATTTTATGACGGCTTATCTCGCCACCAGTCCCGGCGGTCTGGATACGGTTGCCGCGATCGCGGCAGGAAGCAGTGCCGATATGGCGCTCATCATGGCAATGCAAACCCTACGGCTGTTCAGCATTCTTTTAACTGGGCCAGCAGTGGCCCGTTTTATTTCAACCTATGCGCCCAAACAACCTTTGTAGGGCTGATAAGCGTCGTGCCATCAGGCAATAGCCGCTCGCCGATGGCGGTTCCGGCTATTTCTGGCAATGCGGGCACCAGTAAAACGGGCGTGAGGACAGTGTTGTCTTTTCAATAATGCCGCCGCACCGCTCGCACGCTTCGCCGTCACGATGGAAAACCTTAAAGCGAAACAGTGCGCCATGATGTTTGTTTTCATCCGCCTGACCGCGAGTCGTGTAGGAAAGGCGCGGAATATCCAACAGCGCGTGAGAAAGCGCATTCAGTTGCGCCTCGTTGAGATCTTTCGCTTTATGCTGTCCGGTTAACCCTACCTGCCAGAGGATTTCAACGCGCAGATAATTCCCCAGTCCCGCCAGAAAGGCCTGATCCAGCAACAGCCCGGAAAATTGTCGGTTGCGAAAACGCGGCGACAGCAATCGAGCTTTAACCTCTTCCGGAGTGAGACGCGCGTCCAGCACATCCGGACCGACTCGCTGTAAAAAAGGGTGCGTCGTGAGCTGCTCTGCTGTCAGCATTTCAATATCAGACGCGCTATAAAGCAGAATAGTTTTATCCGCCGTTTGTAGCCTGACGCGCAATATACGCGTGGTCTGCGGTATTTCACCGGTGTCGATCACCCGCCATACGCCATAGAGTTGGTTGTGGCTGTAGAGCGTCAGGCCATTTGAAAAGTGGGTCAATAACGCTTTTCCCCGCGTCTCTATCCGGGTAATAATTTGACCGGTAAGCTGCGATTCATACGGTTTTAACTGTGCAAAGGCAAACCAGACATCGGTTAAGGGTTTGCCTTTGATTGCCGCCTCCAGATTATCCGCCGCACGACGAATTTCCGGGCCTTCAGGCATGATAATATCCTTTGTTAACAGTTGATTAATGGACTACACCGCCTCTGACTATCTGGAATGCACATCGAACGCCATAATGAACATCCACAGCGGATGGACAAACAGGCGGTGGTATCCAGTGATAATAACATTATCGCAGCACGAGACCACTTCCCCGTCAGGGTTAACATGATCGCGCCAGGGCATAATCGACTCAGCCCTTGTCGGGCGAGCGCCCAATAATGATTGTCTGCCTACCGGAATTAAATGACGCTTAGTTATATTTTGCCCAAAATTTTTTTCTGTTGATCCTTTTAAAGCCTTCTTTCCAATAACTGGCATTCAACTCTTTGATATAATTTTCTCCGGGAAAAAGTTTATCCTTTAAAGGCAGTTTCTTGGCTAGCACGATTCTTTCTGCGTTAGATCCCGCGGACTCTGAATGTGTGAGGGAAGATAAGGCGTCCAGTTGAGCGCTTGAGGGTCTGGCTATCAATTCAAAAAAAGGTTCTGACAATACAACCCCACTAAGTGCTGCATAATTTCCTTTTTGTATGAGCGGTTTGACGTACTCAAAAAAAGAAATAATCCCTGATTGCAATCTTACTGCTTTTTTTAAATACTCAATTTCAGAACCACTGCTATCTTCACGTACAGGAATTATTCCATTATCCGTTTTTTTATAGCCAATTGTTGACCCAGTATTGTCAGCCATAGCGAACTCCATTATTTCCACCCCTCCTGATAAGAAAAGATCACACTTATCGTTGGGATGGCCATAGTTGGTTAGCCAACCAAACATCTTATTATAAATAGATCGGTTATCATTGGCGCCAGCAAAAGTTGCCAGATAAAACCCATGTATTTGTTTTTCTGCCCATTGCGCACCTAAAGAACGAGCAAATACTGATTGAATATTACCCATCCATCCTACATCGATAAGTGCTATATTTTTATAACCTTCACAGGCCGTTTTAAAGTAATCAGCGTAAACTTCCCTGTGCTGAGTATTTTTTAATAAAATATATGGAAATAATTTATTTATAAGCCAGTGAACCTTATGTTCCTCTCCTGAAACAGGAATATACTCCTCGTCAGGAAAACCAACATGATGTATATCTGAAATATGCTCACTCGCATCTAACCCCGCGATAGCAAGTATCTTTTTAATACTTTTCTTATTCTTACCACCAAAAAGATGCCAAATCCTGTGCATCGGCCAATCAGTCATCCCCACCATATAAGCTGATGCGCGGGATATATATAAATATTCACATTTTACATGTTCTTCTGAAAAGTATTCATTATAAATTTTATAGATTAAGTGAGCATCGCGTGCTAAAAAAAGCGCTTTATCAATTTTATGAATCTTTAACTGATTCGCTAACCAGGATACATAACCTAATAATAACGGACCAAATACTTTAAATCCTATCTCGTTTAAAGGATCATTTTGATGGAAAGCAGAAACTTGTTTAAGTAATAAAGTCTTACAAATAGATTCACCAATAATATCTTTAGCTTTCCAATGATTAGATATCCCATGATTATACTCTGACCAATCAGCATGGAGAGTATTTATGCCGAGTTTTTTAGCATTCAGAATATCAGCATGAACATTGTCGCCAACATGCATCCACGATGCAATATCTACATTTTCATTTTTCTTGACTATTGAAAATAATTTACCACTATTTTTAGAGTACCGCTCTTCGCCAGATGAATAAACTGGAATGTTACTGATATCATAGCCACATGATGTTAACAACTCCTTTAATATTACTGATGGAAGGTACATATCACTAATTAAAATGACTTTGCAACCATCACTAATAGCCTTTTCAAACAAACAGCTTCCACGCGCATTTTTATATAAAACAATCTTCTCCATTTGTATTTCCAGATCGATTATCTTTTTTACTGTCGCTGGTGAAAGCTGCGGATGCTTTTTTAAAATTTCATCGTATATTTCAGATATGAGTATTTCCGGCTCGCCGCCAAAACGCCTGACCCTATTCTCTCTGGCACTTACTTCCGCCTGAACTCTTATCTCTGGGAAATTATCAATAATACCAATCTCGTACGCTGATATAAAAAATTTCTCAGTTGCTAAAGTTGATTGCATTAATGAAAACAAATCTCTGGGACGGTAAATCCTCCGGCTAACCAATGTATCAAAGATATCAAAGCTTACGGTCTTGTATTTTTTAAAGTTCATATCCATATTTTATTTAATCTTATTTTCAATATAAGAAATTTTATGAAAAAGACTATTGTTAGCAATATTTGAAAGTAACACATTGAGCAATGATGAGTCATCAATACTTCTCATCATTTTATTTTCTGCAATTTTGCATTCTATATCAAATAACTCATTGTTAATTACGGTATAATTGCCAAATTCAAAGTCATCATTTTCTCTGAAATGATAAAATGCCAGTGCTTCAGGTAAGATCCAAACATCATTTTCTGCCAGGTAATGAATAAAAAAAGGCCAGAAAAATGCAGGAGAGGATAATTTATGACTTTCAATCACATCGATAACAGAATTTCTATCGAATAAACACGAGGAAAGTGGAATAGAATTCCTGTAATAAATAACATCAAAACTAACAGGGCCAGCATTTAAATAGTGGTTCCATGGTTGCGTTGAATTTATAATTATTCTATTATTTTCCGCAATCTCAGCAACTTTATTTGTATGGCATGCTATTGCATTTACAGATGAATACGTTGACTGTATATTCGCCAAAACACTGAGTAGCCTTGACACATATTCAGGGGCCCAGGAATCGTCATCATCCATAAAGCATAAATAATTAGATTCAGACATCTTAATAGCATTAAAGATACAGTTTTCGTCGTAGATAACACTATATATATTTGACAGTTCTTTCAGATAAAAATCATCCACATTGTGACATTTCAATTCTTCCTCCATGCAGAAAATGATGATATTTATTTTTTTGAACGTCTGGTCATTAATGGATTGCAAGGCCCGAATTAATAGACGAGTACGCCCAGGTTTATGTCGGACAATAACTAAAAGACTCTTTTCCATATTCTGATTTCGCGTTTTACGGTATATATAAAAATTAACACCCTATGAATGAATGCTGACATTGGGTAAGGATTATAATATTTTATTAGACTGACACCAGATAAGGTGTAGCAACAGAACCATACCTAAGATTATCATAGTCATATAATTAAAAAATCGGTATAATTCTCATCAACACCACTTACATCATGTTTAATATTTATCTTCAGATTTTTTATTGAATTTTTTATACCAAAAGAGCTTTGAGGTAAGATAGGGCAAACTATTTTTCATCTCTTTTTTTGCAGATTTAAACCGATAAAAATTTTTGACTGCCGTAAACAAACCATTAATAATAACTTTAAAAAACTCCATTTTTGAGTGGGTAAGTTTTAATAATTTGCCATTTTCTATATTTAAATGATAGATAGTAATTCTCCGGAATGAAAACTTAGTAGGGTGATAATGACGATAATCAACCACGATTGGTTTTTTAATTAAAAAGAAAGCTGGAATTAAGTGTCCATTAAGGGTTATGCATCTAAAAAATTTGTAGATGGCTTTTTCTTTACCAGAACATGGGTAATCAACACAACCATTAATAATATCAATACCTTCTACATTGAATTTTTCATTATGAGTTATTGCATTAATTCTTTTTCTTATCTCCAGAAGATCTACATTATCTTCCCAAAACTCCCGTCCAGAAAGACAATCGTTATATGACATAATCATTGCTCTGGCAAGTTCATAGCGGCATGAAAAACTCGCAAGAAAGACTTCCCGCACAAAGAAAACACTTAACAGTAGTGCAGCAAACTTTCTTTTACTAATTAATGCAGGTACAGCAACAGTCCTGAAGTTCAAATAGCTATTTAGAACCGATATTTTTCTTTCAAAATCCATTTGCCACGAAGCTACACCATTAAGTGTGACAATATTATGTTTTTTATGCATATATCCAAATAGCAGGTCATCACCACGAACAAAGAAAGGAAATGAGTAATATTCAATAGCGTTAATATTAAAGGCAAAAAACCACCATCCACCGTAGCCTATTTTTCTTTCATTATCAAAAGTATCTAAAGAATCTATTCCCCGAGCATCCAGATAATGTTTATCCGGGTAATGTAAAAAATCTCTATGCCATATGGCACCAGATTCATGTATGATTGCCGGGTTATCTTCAAAAAGCATACAGCCAGTAACAACTGTATTTTTGTCTTTAGCCATCAGTAAAAAAGCATGAGTTCGACAAATCGATTCAATTTCACATGAGCCGTCGTCATCCATAAATATGACATGTTTGACATCGTTGATTTTCCTTGCCTCTATCAAACCTCTCATAAACCCGCCTGACCCACCGAGGTTTTCATTATTGATAACCATAATGCCGTTTCCTGACTGGTGATTAATCGCCTCGCCATTATTAACGACAATCAATTTAAAACGATCTTTAAATTCGCTCTGGGTTAAGAGTGTTTTATTAATTCTATTGATTGTTTTAGTAACAGCTTCTTTTCTATTATAAGTTGTTATAACTAAAGCCATAGATGATTTACTAACATGATCTTTAGTCAGAAATTCAAATCCATTTAAAACAGAGTCTTCGTCTGATTGCCACTCCACATAGATATATCCAAAATTTATTTTTGATATATCAATTTCAATCTCATCACTAATATTACATGACGATTTAAAATCAATTTGCTTTAATACTCTAATGACACCATTCTCTTTATGCCTTACAGTTATAGTTCCGCGACCAATTATATTAACCCGCAAAAAAAGTGATGTTAAGGTTGTATATTTTTTCCATTTCTTAATTGAGAATGCATTAAAAAAAGTATCAAAATATGCAACCTTATGACGCGGAACAAATAAGTTACGTGAGGTATAGTTATACTTCCCGCCCTGAGTTCTGAAATAAAGCTGCTCTTCCGTGCATAGATCAATGTTTGGTAAAATTACTTTTTGAAGTAAAAAATACATAACGAACCTATAAATTTATATTATCTGGGGTAACGCTATTATAAAATAGTAAATTACTCACCGCGTAGTGATATAAATACTGCAATAAGAATATTAAAATCCGCCTTTGCTAACTATCTCACCGTGCTCAAGCCTGATGAACTTATTACATACAGATTTAGCCAGTTCATCATCGTGAGTGGCCATTACCATAATGCCCGCTTTAGAGATAAAGCTATTTAATCTCATCTCTGCTTTTCTTTTAAAATCACTATCACCCACGCTCATCCATTCATCCATCAGTAAAATTTCAGGATTAATTGCAGTAGAAATAGAAAAACCAAGCCTCAGAACCATACCACTAGAATACGTTCTAACGGGGATTTTAATAAAATCACCTAACTCGCTGAACTCGATGACATCTTCTGTAATATTTTTTATTTCATTTTTTGACAGACCGAGAAATAGACCCCTCAGTTTTATATTTTCCAGGCCTGTAAGCTCACCATCCATTCCCATCATGGGATCAATGAGGCTGGTGACTCGACCGATACATTCATACTTCCCTGAAGTTGGTTTATAGGCCCCTGCAAGTACTCTCAGAAGAGTGGTTTTGCCCGAACCATTGTGTCCAATAAGCGCAAGACGGTTACCTTCGGTAAGCGTAAAATCAATTTTTTTTAATGCCTCTACTTCAATAATCCCGGTATTCGATGAGCCAATTCGTCCACCTGAAGCAGCCTGTAAAAAAGTTTTTTTAAATGAACGGTGGCTGGAGTTAAATATAGGGAGTATTACGCCAACGTTTTTGCAAGAGATTTTCATTAATTATAACCAGTATACGATTCTTGAGCGATATTTAGTCAACACTAAGGTTGAGACCATCAACATAATAATAGAGGTTATTATTGTATAAAACCATATAGTTACATCTGGTACAGTTCCCATTAGTGGTTTCCTGAGCATCTCCATAAAGTAATAAAAAATATTATAATCAACAAATTCCTTTCTTCCCTTTGGTAATTGTTCCGATGTCCAGATGATGGGAGTTATAAAAAAACACAACGTTACTACACTTTGAACAACCGGTCCCATATCACGATATCTTGTGCAAAAAATGGCGAGAATCATACCTGTAGAAATTAATGAGATGGATGTTATTATAATTGCAGGTATAAAAAGGAGAATATCAAGATTTACCGATGTATTGGTAAAAAAAATCACGAAAGGTATAATGATAAAATTATGCAACATAATCATAAACTGCCGATAGAAAACACGTAATATATATAAATATAGCGGAAGATCAGATTGTTTAATAATTGATGCGGACTCATTAAATATTCCGCATGACTCATTAATAGTTGCTGATAGAAAGACCCAAAAGATCATACCTAAAGTAAGATGCATGATAAAATTTTCGGAACCAGAACTGAACAGCGAACCGTAAAGAGGTCCCATCGCTGATATGGTGACCCCCATCGAAATCGTTATCCAAAAAGGCCCTAACACCGATCGCCGGTATCGTCCCAGGACATCATTCCAACCTAGCGAAATCCAAAGTTGGTGCCTGGCCAGAGCTTCTTTCAAATCATTCATTGTTTCCGTGTCACCTTTACCTGAAGAACTTATTCTTTAACGATATGAAAATATAACTTATTTATTTTCTATAATATTTACATACTATTTATCTAAACACTGACCTACTTCATAAGCACTTTATGGTGTTAGCAACCAATAGTGTCTTTATAAATTTGCAATGTCTTATTAATGACTAATATGCTGGAAAACAATTCCTTTACACGTTTTCTTCCATTCGCCCCCATCTCTAAGCGAATCTGTGGATTTTTTAACAAATACTCTAATTCTACCGCTAACTCCTGAGCTGAATTACTTTTCACGATCAACCCATTATAGTTATGAATAATTAAGCTATCACATCCGCCGGTATCATAAGCAATACATGCACGTCCTACAGATGATGCCTCTAATAAAAGCCGTGGTACTCCTTCCGGATAAATAGATGGTAATGCAACGATATTCGATTTCTGAATAAGCTCATATACATTCGAAGAGCGTCCCAGCCAGTTAATTAGTCCTTCATTATGCCAGTGATGAATGAGCTCCAAAGGGATAGCATCTTTATCGTCCTCGGCCAATATACCTGCAACATTTAAAACAAAATGAATATTTTTTTGTCTGAGGATCTTTTTTGCTTCAATGAGATCGCCAAGACCTTTACTCCATAACATTCGGCTTGCAAAAAGGACTATCGGTATCTCATGTTTTTTCTCTATAGAGAATTTATAAATATCCGGGTTAATTCCAGCACCTTCGATAACGATAGTTTTATGATAATCAATACCTACTAAACGCGATATTTTTCGTCGATCTTTATCATGTTCAAAAATAAAAACACCACGCTTATTACCGGCAATATATTTGTAAACCAAAACGGTTAACGCACGCAATATTCTCATTGGCACGGTATTATATAAAAAGATTCGACCAAGTCCGACAAAGCTGATAACAACTGTACTATTACTTCTCCTGGCGCTAACCCCACCAATCAGGCAAGGTTTGAGCGTAATACAATGCAATAAGTCAGGATTAATCTCTTTAATAATTTTCCGAGCGTTAAGGAATGCTCTAAAAAAAACAAACATATTAAATGACTGAGCAACAAGAGACACATTGTGACAAATAAAACCAAGCGTTTTGAATTTTTTTATAATCTCTTCACCAATAAAATGACTTATGATATGAATTTCATAACCCGCATCCCTTGCCGCTATCGCACGTTCTGTCCAATGTAAATCAAAGTACCAGTCTGAATTTACAAAATAACATAACCTTTTCATCTCTTCGTCCTGCTAATGATATTTCCCACTAATACCTTTAAGTCCATGAAGTATTCCCTGCCAGATAAAATATAGATAACGAAATTTCTTACGCTGCCATGGTAATATGGCGAGATATTTAGAGAGGCGTAATACTATAGAAAGAACACTGAATATCCTGGGAACGGGTAAAAGTTTTCTCAGCAGCAACAAATTTCTACAAAGATAATATACTTTCCATTCGGGGCAGATACACCTTCCATGAATAGAGATATCATGAATAAATTTAATTTCTGGGGAGTAACGAATTTTCTGCCCGGACAATACTAGCTTATAACCAAAGAAAAAATCATCATAATAAAGGAAAAGTTCATCATGGATATCGTTAAGATGGTTATTCAATACCTTTCGATCAATAATCATACCAACGAATGACACAGTTTGAACATCAGTAACCTGAGTTCTTACTGGAGAAAACCTCTCTGGGCGTATGACATAATAAATAGTCTCAAACACCGTAGATGGAACCCTGATGAAAGGCAAATTCATCCGACAAGACCGTCCATAGGTGTCCTGAACTCGCGACGCAAATATACGGTATCTTGAGGTATCTAATAACGAGAAATGCTTTAAAATATTAATTTCCGGGTAAGCATCATCATCATAGAAAAATACCCAATCGGCATTACTATATGAGCATATATATTGACTACCTACTTTAAATCCGCCAGCACCACCAAGATTATCTTTAAGATTAAGTATCGTGATGCCAGGTTCACTTAATGAAGAAAGCCATTCCCTGGTACCGTCGCTTGAGCCATTATTAACGATAACAATAGAGGAAAAACCCGCCTTAACAGTCTCTCGCACACTTTTTTTAATTTCTCAAGACGGTTAAAAGTTACGATTAGCGCTGTACACTTCATCAAACGGTAACTGTAAAAGCTGGCATTTCTTTTTGTTCATATAGCGACGTTAAGTATACGTCCGCCGTCTGTAATGCTTCAGCTATCGTGATGTCCATATCGAGATAACGATAAGTGCCAAGACGACCAATGAAAGTAATATTTTTTTCTTTTTTAGCCCGCGACAGATATTTATTCAGTAAATCCATTTTATCTGCCCTGCGAACAGGATAGTAGGGTATATCACCAGCTTCACATTCCCGACTATATTCTTGATAACATATTGAAGCTTCATGTCTCTCCCACGGAGAAAAATATTTGTGCTCAGTAATCCGAGTATAAGGAGTATCTATTGAACAATAATTCATTACTGCGCATCCTTGATAATCACTCTGGCAAATTATTTTTTTAAAGTCTAATGTACGATATTCCAGTCGGCCATATTGACAGGAGTAAAAGGCATCCAGCGCGCCACTGAAAAAAACATGATCATAATCTGTCCGCATTTCCTGAGTGAAGGAGCGACATAGTTCAACAGCGATATTTTCGTGTTCGACAATGGACTTGACCATTTGTGTATAACCAAATTTTGGTATTCCCTGAAACTTATGATTGAAATAGTTATCATCATAATTAAAGCGAACAGGGATACGTTTCAATACAGAAGCGGGTAACGCGGAAGGATGAAGCCCCCATTGTTTAATGGTATAACCTTTAAAAAAGGCTTCATATAACTCTTTACCAATGAAACGCAAGGCCTGTTGCTCAAAATTTTGTGGTTCCAGAATGGTGCTATCACATTTTTGAAGCAGTAATTTCCTGGCGTCATCAGGTGAGCAGGCGACACCAAAAAATTGATTGATGGTATGAAGATTGATAGGTAGAGAAAATACCTGACCATTTACTGTGGCCTTAACCTTATTGATATAAGGCATCATCTCAGCGTATTTATTTACATAATTCCATACAGTTTCATTATCAGTATGAAAAATATGAGGACCATAAACGTGCACCATAATACCCGTGTGCTCATCTCGGGCATCATAAGCGTTACCACCGATATGCGAACGTTGATCAATAATATTGACTACATGTCCCTGCTCGGCTAACTGGCGTGCTATTACTGCGCCTGAAAGGCCCGCACCTACAATTAGTATCTTTTTACGTTGCATTATTTTTGTCACTCTGTTCGCAGACACAGATAATATTAGATAGTTTATCCAGAACCATTTTCATTTATATCAGAAGGGTAAAGTGAAATTTACTCAACGCATCCAGATAATTCCACGCTACCGCCACAGCGCGTAAACCCTCGCACTGATTACAGATTCATTAATGTCACACGTTATGCGGTATTTCCGGACAACGATGATTGCCATATTTATTTTGTGAAGATAACTCATTCAGAACGCAACATTATGGGTCTGAATACCGCGCGACATGATGTAAATATGCTGTCAGCATAAATCCGGTGCGTTACCGGCCCCAGTTTTTACCAACCCACTCTGTTGACTGATGTCCGGGCCGACGTCCGGTATCCTTATTCTTACCGCATCAGATAGCGGTACTCCTGTCGGGATATCCCAGCGTTGTTTCAGCGTCTGCTCCGCGAGCCAGACCTGCCTCACGCCGGTTCCCAGCATACGGGCCGTCATTTCCGGGCTACAGCCTGACAACAGTAATCCCAGCACCCGCCGTCCCTGTTTTGGCAGACGCTCTGACAGTAACCTGACCAGCGTGCGGCTGTTTATCTCCATCACCAGCTCCGGCACGCTCAACGCGCTTTTCATCTCCTCCTCGTAAGGCAATGTCTGTAGTGATGACCATATGGCAAGCTCAGCCATTCTGGCCAGAACCCTTACCGACATGGCGCGTTTAATCAGCCTCAGATGGCGGAAGTAACCTTCCACGCTGACGTCAACCGGTAAAAACGCGTTACTGCTGCAAAAAACCACTGTCCGCGGATAACGCTGAAAAACCTGTTGCCACAGCAGAAGCTGGGTTGATGGCCGTCCGGCGGATATCACCATCGCGCCGGGCCACCGACGCAACCGATCCAGCAGCCCTTCTGGTGTCCTGAGACGAACGCAGTCCTCCACGCAAAGGCCGCCGGTATCCGGAAACTGCGCAGGATTTTCGCCTGACTGACAAAACATAATCAGCCGGAGAGGCGGCAGTACTCTGGTTAACGTCTGCATATCAGTACGTCAGAACCTGATACAGGCTGAATAACGCTGCGACGGTGGAGACCGCCAGCAGGAGCAAAAATATTTTCGCCCCCATACTGTATCGGCACTTACTGGTGCCCCCCTTCCGGTGGATATTTCCGCATATTCTTGCGTCATCAGATTGTTCTCCTCTGGCCATTGCCGACCCGGCACTGCGCCAGCAACGGCAGCTTCGTGTTGTGGAAACAACATGTCCGCACCCTTTCGTGGACCGGGAGCCATTCCATGTCTGTATGAAAAATGACGTCTGGCTCTATCTAAACACAGCACTCTGACACCCTGTCCGGTTCTGCTTTTCGGCTGCACAGGCCGTCAGTCCCCCTGGTAGTACATGCTCCTGCCGCAGGGTAATTCTGCCCTGTGCGGAGTACAAAATGACAAATAGAAAACACAGTAATATATTGATTTATATGTTGATTATGTAAATCAGCTTTCCCTGAACAGACTTATCTGTGATTTAACAATATGATTCAAAAGGTAAAATAAAGGATTTAATTCTTTGATATGATAATTAATCAGCATTAAGTATTATTTAATACGTTTTTTTAACACTTAAAATTAACATTTTGTGCAGGCAGGACAAAAATGGATACAGCATAGTGCTGGTTGGACCAGGTAAATTTTCCCTTAGTTTTTTTATTGTTATATGGATAACTCCTTAATAAGCAATAGATTACGATTGTATGACTCTTGTGTGGAAGGGGTAAATCTGAGAGGATGATGAAAGCGCGAAGCGGACTTAACTTTTTGAATCAGAACGTACGGTTATACTCGACGTTTTTTTCGCCATATTCCATGAAAACGCCCGGCGTTACTTGCGGTGTATCTTACGGTGTGCTGGATATTCCTGTGCCCCAGATAGTCCTGTATGAGTCGTGTATCAATCCCTTTATCAGCAAGGGCGTAGCCGCAGGCATGTCGCAGCATATGAGGATGTGGCGCTATCGTTAATTCGGCCAACCGCCCTGCCTCACGAAGTATGTAAAAAAATTGTTGCCTGCTGAGCGGATGCCGTCGCAACGACAGGAACAGCCAGTCTCCGTCAGCCCCTTTCTCAAGATACTTCCTGGCCCTGAGCCAGCTTTTCAGTACGTTATACTCATCGGGAAGGAGGGGGTGACACGTTGAAAAGCCATTTTTGAGGCGCCGGATATAAAGCTGTCTTCCTGCAAGATCAATATCCGACAAGCGCAGCCCCAGCAGCTCACTGGCCCGGAAGCCGTGAATAAACGCCATCAGGATTAAGCAGTGGTTTCTTTCCGGGAAGGGCATTCTGTCGGTCGCTGACAGCAGTTTTTCAATCTCTTCTTGCGTAAGATATTTTCTTTTCACAAAACAAATCCATCATAACAAAATGAGTAATATACTAAAAAATCACTGATCAGATGAGTTTAATTTTCGCTAAAAAAGTTGCTATGCGTAAACAGCTTAAAATCCATATAGCTGGCAATCTGGCACGCTATCCATGACGTGATAGTGAAACAGCGAATCAATCTGGCTTCAATCTCCTGATAAGTCGTCATGACGAGGAATATAAATGCTAAAAATGAGGCTATCGTGAGGTAAATCAATCAGAAAGGGGTAATAAAGAGTCAGGTAGTTTACCCGCCCCGGAGGTTTGATTAGATGGCGATAGCTAACAATATCATAATGATTTTCAAAAACTCTGCTGCTAACAGCAATAAGCTCATCATACTGGCTATTACAGCATCACTTGGTTATTTTTAAAATAATATATTATAAGGGGATTTATATAGTATTGAATAAATCCCTCTTCCTGACATTAAGAGAACAGAACACGATAATTTTTAGCAGCCGTAATATAATAGCTTCAATCGTCGGGCCTCAGGCAATAACGTGTATATTACGCGCATTGAACGCGGCGCGTAGCCTGCGTGCGAATGCAAGCGCATACTCGCCGTCGCCATGAATGCACACCGTTTGCGCCGTGACAGTCGTCCACACGCCAGTAACGCTTTTCACTCTCCCGGCTTGCACCATGTCCAGCGTTTGCGCCAGCGCCTGCTCTTCGTCGTGAATCAGAGCGCCAGGTTGCATGCGCGGCACCAGACTACCGTCGGCCTGATAGCCGCGATCGGCAAACACCTCCTGCCGCGTCACCAGGCGACAGCGTTCACCGGCCCGGATCAGCTCGCTTCCCGCCAGTCCAACCAGTATCAGTGACGGATCATAGTCGTGTACCGCTTTCGCAATCGCCTGTGCCAGACGGGGATCTTTCGCCGCCTGGTTATAGAGCATACCGTGCGGTTTGACATGGCGCATCACGCCGCCTTGCGCCTGAACAATCGCCCCCAGCGCGCCGATTTGGTACAGCGTCTGGGCATATACCGTTTCCGGCGGCAAAACCATCGCCGTCCGCCCAAAATTATCCCGATCCGGAAAGCTGGGATGCGCGCCGATCGCCACGCCGTTTTTCAGCGCCTCGCGCACGCAGGTCAGCATGGTTTGCGCATCACCGGCGTGAAAACCACTGGCGATATTGGCGGAGGAGACCAGCGTTAATAATTCGCTGTCGCTGGCGCAACCTTCGCCCAAATCCGCATTTAAATCAATGTTCATGCTGAAGTCGCCAGGTAAGCTGTTCCAGATAGCGCTGACGCTCGCGGCGCGCGTTGAGCGCCTCCTCCAGCGAACATTGCACAAAATGGATCGGTTGTCCTAGCGGGATCTGCGCCAGATGGTACATATCTGCCTCGATGATGTAGGCAATGCGCGGATAGCCGCCAGTTGTCTGGGCATCATTCATTAGCACAATAGGTTGACCGTTGTAAGGCACCTGTACGACACCGGGCAGCAAACCGTGCGACAGCAGTTCGCGATCCGTTGTCCGCGTTAACGATTGTCCCTGCAAACGATAGCCCATGCGATTACTTTGCGGACTGAGCTGCCATGGCGAACGCCAGAACGCTTCTTGCGAGGCGCGATCGAATTCACGGTATTCCGGCCCCGGCAGCGCACGGATGCGATTCCCCCACAGTAACTGCTTCACGCCCTGCGGCCCGCTAAACTGTCGCGATGGTTTACCCGTCGCCAACCGATCGCCATCTTTTAGCAGCCGTCCTTCCAGCCCACCGATACCGGACTTCAGATCGGTACTACACGATCCCATCACCTCCGGCACAGCAATACTGCCCGCTACCGCCAGATAGCTACGCATCCCGTGAAGCGGTCGATGCAGCGTAAGACGCTGACCCGCTTTTACCGGCAATCGCCAGCCGGTCCAGACCGGTTGATCATCCAACTGCGCCTCGCAGCCTGCGCCGGTAAGAGCGAACCAGGTCTCATTTTCAAATTCGACAACCAGTTGACCGAGAGTGATTTCCAGCGCCGGGGCATTCGCATCGTTCCCGACCAGGAGATTAGCGGTCTGAAAGGCGGGTTTATCCAGCGCACCGCAGTGACTCAGCCCCGACTGACGAAAGCCGTGGCGCCCGCTATCCTGCACGGAGGTGTAAATCCCCGCGCGAATAATATTCAGCATATTCCCTCCTTTTGCGGCACAAAGCGTACGCTATCGCCAGGGCGTAGCAGAACCGGAGGCTCCCGCATCGGATCGAATAACTTCAACGGCGTGAGGCCGATCAGCTGCCAGCCGCCCGGCGTGGATAATGGATAAATACCCGTCTGCGCGCCGCCGATGCCGACAGAACCGGCCGGAACCTGCAGGCGCGGCTCCGCGCGTCTGGGCATATGGAGCGGTTCTGGTAAATTCCCAAGATAGGGAAAGCCAGGCTGAAAGCCTAAAAACCAGACGACATACTCAACGGAGGCATGTAGCTCCACGACCTGCTTTTCACTCAAACCGCTGTGTCGTGCCACCGCCGCCAGATCCGGCCCGCCTGCGCCGCCATAGATCACCGGGATCTCAACCGAACGCGAGTCCGGCTCCAGCGCCTCGCTCTCTTCCCACCAGCGCTGCAGACGCTCAATCGCATCCAGCGCCAGGGTTTGCGGTTCCCGCAAGATCACGGTGATATTGTTCATCCCGGGAATGGCTTCCACCACGTTCGGCATATCGACCAGACGCTGCGTCAGACGCCAGATGCGTTTCTGGCTCGCCAGCGTAATCGGCGGTTCAAGTTCCAGGACGACCGCCGTTTCGCCTAACAGATAACAACGCGCTCGCTGCACTTTATTACCTCTCAGTTATGCCGGGTTAGGGATATCAATAAACGTCACATCCAACGCCGTGTTTTCGTTCAACCATTCGCTCAGGGCGCGAATACCGCCGCGTTCAGTGGCATGGTGCCCGGCGGCATAAAAATGCAGCCCCTGTTCGCGCGCGGAATGAATGGTCTGTTCAGACACCTCGCCGGTAATAAAAGCATCCACGCCGAAGCGGGCGGCGCTATCAATAAAACTTTGCCCGCCGCCGGTACACCAGGCGACACGCTGAACATTCTCTGGCCCGGTATCGCCGCACCATAGCGGTTTACGCCCCAGACGCGCTTCAATCCATGAGGCCAGTTCCAGCCCCGGCACCGGCATTGAGAGCTCTCCCCACGGCACCAGCGGCTCAATTTCTCCTTTCACGGTAATGCCCAATAGCGCCGCCAACTGCGCATTGTTGCCCAGCTCAGGGTGCGCATCCAGCGGCAGATGCCAACCGTAAAGGTTAATATCATTTGCCAGTAACGTTTTTAAGCGACGGCGTTTCATGCCGCGAATAACCGGAGACTCGCCTTTCCAGAAGTAACCATGATGAACAATGACCGCATCGGCCTGCAAACGCACCGCCTCATCGAGCAGCGCCTGACTTGCGGTCACGCCGGTAACGATTTTCTGTACCGTCTCTTTTCCTTCGACCTGTAAACCATTCGGCGCATAATCGCTTATTGCCGCACTGTTCAGCTTGTCGTTAATCAGTTGTTCCAGCTCGGTGTTTTTCATCATCGCTCCCTTTAACCCACGTTCTACTTTCCCGTTACGGGTTCAGCCTCCGTTAACATAGCCTCCCGTTAGCCGTTCGTCGATAAACATTTGTTTGACACATCAAGAAACAATCACCCCCGGGTTTGGCGCAAATTACTTAGCAAAACACGATCGGTTTCATGTATATTTATGCAATCAGAACGCATATTACAGAAAAAATCAGTTCTGTATCATGTTGGTAACTTTAAGGAAACACGGCGATACGGCAGGCTTAATAAGCCCACAAAGAAAGGCATTATCTGAGAATGCCGCGTTCTTGCCGCAGCGTCTCTATCCCGGAAATACGATGAATAAACAAGCATCTCAACCCCGCGCTATTTACTACGTTGTCGCCCTGCAAATTTGGGAGTACTTCAGCTTTTATGGTATGCGCGCCCTACTGATTCTTTATCTCACCAATCAGCTAAAATACGACGATAACCACGCCTATGAGTTATTCAGCGCTTATTGTTCGCTGGTCTACGTAACGCCAATTCTCGGCGGCTATCTGGCGGATAAGGTGCTTGGCAACCGAATGGCAGTCATGCTGGGCGCATTTTTAATGGCTATAGGTCATTTAGTGCTGGGCGCCAGTGAGATCGCGCCGACATTCCTTTATCTGTCGCTGGCGATCATTGTCTGCGGCTACGGCCTGTTTAAATCGAATATTAGCTGCCTGCTGGGCGAACTGTACCAGCCGGAAGATCCGCGCCGCGACGGCGGGTTCTCGCTGCTTTACGCAGCGGGCAATATTGGTTCGATCGTGGCGCCTATCGCCTGCGGCTATGTGCAAGAGGAGTACAGTTGGGCGATGGGCTTTGCGCTCGCCGCCATTGGTATGCTGGCGGGGCTGGTGATCTTCCTGTGTGGAAATCGTCATTTCACCCACACCACCGGCGTGAATAAAGCCGTGTTGTGCGCCAGAAACTACCTGCTGCCGAACTGGGGCTGGCTGTTAATTCTGCTGGTAGCGGCGCCGTTGCTGATTACCGTTCTGTTCTGGAAAGAATGGTCTGTCTATGCCTTAATCGTGGCGACCGCGATCGGCCTGGTCGTGCTGGCAAAAATTTATCGCCAGGCGCAAACGACAAAACAACGCAAAGAACTGGGGCTGATTGTCACCCTGACCCTGTTCAGTATGCTGTTCTGGGCGTTTGCCCAGCAGGGCGGCAGTTCTATCAGCCTGTATATCGACCGCTTTGTGAACCGCGATATTCTGGGCTATTCCGTTCCTACCGCCATGTTCCAGTCGGTGAACGCCTTTGCCGTGATGCTGTGTGGGGTCGTCCTGGCCTGGCTGGTTAAAGAGAGCGTAAGCGGTAATCGCACCGTGCGTATCTGGGGCAAATTCGCGCTGGGTCTCGGTCTGATGAGCGCCGGATTCTGTATTCTGACCCTGAGCGCACGCTGGTCCGCCGCTTACGGACACTCCTCAATGCCGCTGATGGTGCTGGGACTGGCGGTGATGGGCTTTGCCGAGCTGTTTATCGACCCGGTCGCCATGTCGCAAATTACGCGCATTGACATCCCCGGCGTCACCGGCGTATTAACCGGAATTTATATGCTGCTGTCCGGCGCGATAGCTAACTATCTGGCAGGCGTCATCGCTGACCAGACCTCGCAAAGCGCCTTCGACGCCAGCGGCGCGGTTAATTACGCCATAAACGCCTATGTGGATGTTTTTGAACAGATCACTTGGGGCGCGTTAGCCTGCGTAGGGGTTGTCCTGCTGATTTGGCTGTATCAGTCCTTCAAATTCAAAAGCCGCGCGCTGGCCGTCGAATCCTGATAGCAGAAGGCCCGGTAGTTTGCGCTACCGGGCCTGTATCACGCCCCTTTTCTCGCCGCCTCATAGGCGGAAAGCGTTGCGATTCTCGCCTGTTTGTGCTCCACAATAGGCCGAGGATAATCAAGTACGACTCCCGCTTTTTCCGCCCACCGCCACGGCTCGTGAATCGCTTTTCCAGGTATATCGCGTAATGCCGGTAGCCACTGGCGGATAAATTCGCCGTCGCGATCGAACCTCTCTCCCTGAGTCGTGGGATTAAAAATACGAAAATAAGGCGCGGCATCGGTACCGGTTGAAGCGGCCCACTGCCAGCCGCCATTATTGGCGGCAAGATCGCCGTCAATAAGCTGCGACATGAAATAGCGCTCCCCCAACCACCAGTCAATTAGCAGATCTTTTACCAGAAAGCTGGCGGTAATCATGCGTAAACGGTTATGCATCCAGCCCGTCGCGTTAAGCTGGCGCATCGCCGCATCGACAATGGGATAACCGGTTTCGCCTTTCTGCCATGCCTGAAAATAGTGCGGGTTCTCCTGCCACGCGACGCGTTTTGTCCAGCGGATAAACGGCTGGTGTTTGCATAATGCCGGATACCAGGTCATTAAATGACGGTAAAACTCCCGCCAGATGAGCTCATTCAACCAGACGCTTCCCGGCCCGCCGTCCAGCGCCTGCGGCTGCTCCGCCAGTAATCGGTGCAGGCACTGTCGCGGCGACAGGCCACCCGTCGCCAGGCTGGCGGAAAGCCGACTGGTGCCGTCAACCGCAGGGAAATCGCGCCGTGACGCATACTCGTCTGCGCCCTGCGAGCAAAAATGACGTAGCTGCGCGATGACCGCGTTTTCTTCCACCGGGAAAAGCGCGGCGTCAAACGCCTGTTGCGGGTAGTTAAGCGAGACTGGCGTTAAGGGTATAGAAAGCGCGCCGCTCACCCGGATCTTCGGGGCCGGAACGCACGGCGGGATATCCTCTTTTAGCCGTTTCAACCAGGCGTTTTTAAACGGCGTAAAAACTTTATACATTTCATGATTGCCGGTCATCACCGCGCCGGGCGCCAGAATCACGCTATCGTCAAAGCCTTCGCAGATGACAGATGGCAGCGTTTTTTCCACCGCCGCATCACGCTGACGCTCGTTAAACTCATACTGATAGTTATAAAACAGATGGCTGACGTCATGCTGCCGGCAAACGTTTTTAACCGTCTCAATACTGGCGTTAAAATCCGCCACTTCATGAAACAGCAGCGGAATCCCTTTCTCTGCAAGGGCCGTCTGTAGCGCATTGAGCTGCGCGCTGATGAATGCCGCCTGCCGCGGCGCCATATCATGGGCCTGCCACTGGGCGGGGGTGGAAATATAAAGCGCCAGCACCCGCGCGGATGCATCGCGGCAGGCGGCGGCCAGCGCAAGGTTATCCTGTAAACGCAGATCGCGCCTGAACCAGACTAAATGGGTGGGCATACAACTCCTGAAAGATGAAACGTCACGGCGAATAGCGTTAAACAGTGTAGACCCTGGCGCATAAAAAAACCGCCAGCGTGGCGGCTGACGGTTTTTCAGGCTGGTCGCGATTAATAAAAGTCGCAGGTGGCTTTTTCAGCCTGCGCCATCCATACCGGTTTATCACTGGTTTTCGACCAGACACGGTGCAGATAACTATAAAAACGCGCGCGGTCTTTCCAGAAGAGCATCACCGGCAACGCCAGCACGCCTGCGGTCACCGCGAAAGCACGACGGGCAAAAATGACATGCGCCGGATAGTCTTTATAGTGTTCCATACGTTTCCCCCCTTTATACCGACGCTATCCGCCCCGGTATAGATTGAATCGGTGAATAGCACCGAAAAATTGAACCTCGTTACCTGATTAAAATAGTACCGCTTTCGGTGTAATTTTACTACTCATCCGACCACTTATTTTCACGCTTTTCCAGCAGATTTACATTCAAAGTGTAAATTAGTTACAAAAAGGTTAAATTAATACTAATCATTGGTTAAATAATGGTCTTTGCCATTTTTATACTTTTTTTACACTCCGCCCGCCAATTTTTGCGAAATCTTTGCAGCCAAAAAATTACCTTTCTCAGGAGTAAAACAATGCCACTGGAGGTGCTCTGTGAGTGCAGGCGTGATAACCGGCATCGTGCTGGTTTTCTTACTTTTAGGTTATCTGGTCTATGCCCTGATTAATGCGGAGGCGTTCTGATGGCCGCGCAAGGATTTTTACTGATCGCCAGTTTTTTACTGATTTTATTGGTACTGGCGAAACCGTTGGGTTCGGGCCTGGCAAGGCTCATCGCCGCCGTTCCGTTGCCGGGCGTGGCTGGCGTTGAGCGTATCCTCTGGCGGACTCTTGGCATTACCGACCACGAAATGAACTGGCGTCAGTATTTACTGGCGCTACTGACGCTCAATCTGCTGGGACTGGGCATCCTGTTTTGCCTGCTATTCTGGCAGGAGTGGCTGCCCTTAAATCCGCAGCGGCTACCGGGGCTGTCCTGGGATCTGGCGCTGAATACCGCCGTCAGCTTTGTCACCAATACCAACTGGCAAGCCTACAGCGGCGAAAGCACGCTGAGCTACTTTAGCCAGATGGCGGGGCTGACGGTGCAAAATTTCCTGTCGGCGGCGACCGGGATTGCGGTGGTTTTTGCGCTTATCCGCGCCTTTACGCGCCAGAATGTGCACACGCTGGGTAATGCCTGGCAGGATCTGGTACGCATTACGCTATGGATATTATTTCCTGTCGCGTTAATTATCGCGCTGTTTTTTATCCAACAAGGCGTACCGCAAAACCTGTCGGCTTATCAGCCCATCACCACCCTTGAAGGCGCTAAACAACTCTTGCCGATGGGGCCGGTTGCTTCGCAGGAGGCGATCAAAATGCTTGGCACCAACGGCGGCGGTTTCTTTAACGCCAACTCTTCGCATCCGTTCGAAAACCCCACCGCGCTCACTAATCTGGCGCAGATGCTGGCGATATTTTTGATTCCAGCCGCGCTCTGTTTCGCCTTTGGCGAAGCGGCGGGCGATCGCCGTCAGGGACGCGCGCTACTGTGGGCAATGTCATTCATTTTTGTGGTCTGCGTAGCGGTAGTGATGTGGGCGGAAGTTCAGGGAAATCCACATCTGTTGGCGGCGGGCGCGGACAGTAGCGTCAACATGGAGGGTAAAGAAACACGCTTTGGCGTGCTGGCCAGCAGCCTGTTTGCCGTCGTCACGACCGCGGCGTCCTGCGGGGCGGTAAATGCCATGCACGACTCGTTTACCGCTCTGGGCGGTATGGTGCCGATGTGGCTGATGCAAATTGGCGAAGTGGTCTTTGGCGGCGTCGGTTCAGGCCTGTATGGCATGTTGCTGTTTGTCCTGCTGGCGGTGTTTATCGCGGGGCTGATGATCGGTCGCACGCCGGAATATCTGGGGAAAAAAATCGACGTGCGCGAAATGAAAATGACCGCGCTGGCGATTCTGGTCACGCCGATGTTGGTCTTGTTGGGTTCGGCGCTGGCGATGATGACGGATGCCGGACGCAGCGCAATGCTGAACCCTGGCCCGCACGGTTTTAGCGAAGTGCTATATGCCGTCTCCTCTGCCGCCAACAACAACGGTAGCGCCTTTGCAGGTCTGAGCGCTAACTCGCCTTTCTGGAACTGTTTGCTGGCGTTCTGCATGTTCGTCGGCCGTTTCGGCGTGATTATTCCTGTCATGGCCATCGCCGGATCGCTGGTCAGTAAAAAAGTACAGCCGGCCAGTCAGGGAACGCTGGCGACCCACGGCGCGCTATTTATTGGACTGCTCATCGGCACGGTACTGCTGGTCGGCGCGCTGACGTTTATTCCTGCCCTGGCGCTTGGCCCGGTAGCGGAACATTTCTCTTTACCTTGAGCGATGTGGAGTACATTGATATGAGTCGCAAGCAACTGGCGCTGTTTGAACCTGTTTTACTCGTACAGGCGCTAACGGATGCCGTAAAAAAATTAAGCCCACGCGCCCAGTGGCGTAACCCGGTGATGTTTGTGGTCTGGGCCGGCAGCGTGCTAACCACTCTGTTAACGCTCGCTATGGTAACAGGACAAATAGCGGGAAGCGCCTTGTTTACAGGGGTGATCAGCCTGTGGTTATGGTTCACTGTACTGTTCGCCAATTTTGCCGAAGCGCTGGCGGAAGGCCGCAGCAAAGCCCAGGCAAACAGTCTGAAAGGGGTGAAAAAGACCGCGTTCGCTCGTCGGCTGCGCGCCCCGCGCCATGATGCGCAGGCCGATAACGTGCCCGCCGCTGAACTGCGGAAAGGCGACATTGTCCTGGTCAAAGCGGGCGATATTATTCCCTGCGATGGCGAGGTCATCGAAGGCGGCGCCTCGGTGGATGAAAGTGCGATTACCGGCGAATCCGCCCCCGTGATCCGCGAGTCCGGCGGCGATTTCGCCTCTGTCACCGGCGGCACGCGAATTCTTTCCGACTGGCTGGTGATTGCCTGTAGCGTCAATCCTGGCGAAACCTTTCTTGACCGGATGATCGCGATGGTGGAAGGCGCGCAGCGGCGGAAAACGCCTAACGAGATTGCCCTGACGATTTTGCTCATCGCCCTGACCATTGTCTTTTTACTGGCGACCGCCACCCTGTGGCCCTTCTCCGCCTGGGGCGGTAACGCGGTCAGCGTCACCGTGTTGGTGGCGTTGCTGGTGTGCCTGATCCCCACCACCATCGGTGGGCTACTCTCCGCCATTGGCGTAGCCGGAATGAGCCGAATGTTGGGCGCGAACGTCATCGCCACCAGCGGCCGCGCCGTAGAAGCCGCAGGCGATGTCGATGTGTTACTGCTGGATAAAACCGGCACTATCACGCTCGGCAACCGCCAGGCGTCCGATTTTATTCCCGCCCGAGGGGTGGACGAACGCGCGCTGGCTGACGCCGCGCAGCTCGCTTCGCTGGCCGACGAAACGCCGGAAGGCCGCAGCATTGTGATCCTCGCCAAACAGCGCTTTAACCTGCGTGAACGCGATATGCAGTCGCTTCATGCCACCTTTGTTCCGTTTACCGCGCAAAGCCGCATGAGCGGGATTAATATCGATAACCGGATGATCCGTAAAGGCTCGGTGGACGCGATTCGGCGTCATGTCGAGAGCAATGGCGGCCATTTTCCCGCCGATGTCGAGCAAAACGTCGAGAACGTGGCGCGTCTGGGAGCGACGCCGCTGGTGGTCGTGGAAGGCGCGCGCGTACTGGGTGTTATCGCCCTCAAGGATATCGTTAAAGGCGGCATTAAAGAACGTTTCGCCCAGCTACGAAAGATGGGCATTAAAACGGTGATGATCACTGGCGATAACCGCCTGACGGCGGCAGCGATTGCCGCCGAAGCCGGTGTGGACGATTTTCTTGCCGAAGCCACGCCGGAAGCCAAGCTGGCGCTGATCCGTCAATATCAGGCGGAAGGACGGCTGGTCGCCATGACCGGCGACGGCACTAACGATGCCCCGGCGCTGGCGCAGGCTGACGTCGCGGTGGCGATGAACTCCGGCACCCAGGCGGCGAAAGAAGCCGGTAATATGGTGGATCTGGACTCTAACCCGACCAAGTTGATTGAAGTGGTGCATATCGGTAAGCAGATGCTGATGACGCGCGGCTCGCTCACCACCTTCAGTATCGCGAATGATGTAGCGAAATATTTCGCCATTATTCCCGCCGCGTTTGCCGCTACCTATCCGCAGCTAAACGCGCTCAACGTGATGGGGCTGCATTCGCCGAACTCCGCCATTCTGAGCGCGGTGATCTTTAACGCCCTGATTATCATTTTTCTGATCCCGCTGGCATTAAAAGGCGTGAGTTATAAGCCGCTTTCCGCATCGGCCATGCTGCGCCGTAATTTATGGATCTATGGTCTGGGTGGTCTGGTGGTGCCGTTTATTGGCATCAAAGTGATTGATGTGCTGCTGACCCTGCTGGGTCTGGCATGAGGTGTATGATGATCGGTTTACGTCCTGCTTTTTCGACAATGTTATTTCTGCTGTTATTGACCGGCGGCGTGTATCCGCTTCTGACCACGGCGCTGGGGCAGTGGTGGTTTCCCTGGCAGGCTAATGGCTCGCTGATTCATAAAGACAATGTGATACGCGGCTCAGCGCTTATCGGACAATCGTTTACCGCCGCGGGCTATTTTCATGGCCGGCCCTCCGCCACCGCCGATACGCCTTATAATCCACTGGCGTCGGGCGGAAGCAACCTGGCCGCCAGCAATCCCGAACTGGATGCGCAAATTCAGGCCCGCGTCGCCGCGCTACGCGCCGCTAACCCCCAGGCGAGTTCCGCGGTTCCGGTTGAGCTGACGACGGCGTCGGCAAGCGGGCTGGATAATAATCTGACGCCCGGCGCCGCGGCATGGCAAATCCCCCGCGTGGCGGCGGCTCGCCAGCTTCCCGTTGAACAGGTCGCGCAACTGGTTGCAGAATATACGCACAGGCCGCTGGCGCGCTTTCTTGGGCAACCGGTGGTGAATATTGTTGAGCTTAATCTGGCGCTGGATGCGCTACAGGGACACAGAGCGAAATGAACGACGAACCCTTGCGTCCTGATCCGGATCGCTTGTTGGAACAAACGCCCCCGCCCCACCGGGGGAAGTTGAAAATTTTCTTCGGCGCCTGCGCAGGCGTCGGAAAAACCTGGGCGATGCTGGCGCAAGCGCAGCGGCTGCGAGCGCAGGGGCTGGATGTGGTGATCGGCGTGGTAGAGACGCACGGCCGTGAAGAGACCGCCGCACTACTTGACGGGCTGACCATTCTGCCGCCAAAACGTCACTCGCACCGGGGGCGGCAAATTCGCGAATTTGACCTGGATGCCGCCCTCGCCCGGCGTCCGGCGCTGATTTTAATGGATGAGCTGGCGCACAGTAACGCGCCTGGCTCACGCCATCCTAAGCGCTGGCAGGATATTGAAGAGCTGCTGGAAGCGGGAATCGACGTTTTCACCACCGTGAACGTACAACATCTGGAAAGTCTGAACGATGTGGTGAGCGGCGTCACGGGGATTCAGGTGCGCGAAACCGTCCCCGATCCCTTTTTTGATGCCACTGATGAAGTCGTACTGGTCGATCTGCCGCCCGACGATCTGCGCCAACGGCTCAACGAAGGTAAAGTGTATATCGCCGGTCAGGCGGAACGCGCTATTGAACATTTTTTCCGCAAGGGCAATCTGATCGCCCTCCGCGAGCTGGCGCTACGCCGGACAGCCGATCGCGTGGACGATCAGATGCGCGCCTGGCGCGCGCATCCGGGCGAAGAAAAAGTATGGCACACCCGCGATGCGATTTTACTGTGTATCGGGCATAACACCGGCAGCGAAAAACTGGTGCGTACCGCGGCGCGTCTGGCCTCCCGGCTCGGCAGCGTCTGGCACGCCGTCTATGTCGAAACGCCAACGTTACACCGCTTACCGGAAAAACAACGGCGGGCTATTTTAAGCGCGCTGCGCCTGGCGCAGGAGCTTGGCGCGGAAACCGCCACCCTGTCCGATCCCGCCGAAGAGAAAGCGGTCGTGCGCTATGCCCGCGAGCATAATCTGGGGAAAATCGTCATGGGCCGCCCGGCGTCGCGACGCTGGTGGCGACGTGACGCTTTCGCCGACCGTCTTGCCAGGCGCGCGCCGGATCTCGATCAGGTGATCGTCGCGCTGGAAGAGCCGCCAGCCCGCGCATTGGCGCAAACGCCTGATAACCGTCCTTTTAAAGAGAAATGGCGTGGGCAGATTCAGGGCTGTCTGGTCGCCGTGGCGCTTTGCGCCATCACCACGCTTATCGCTATGCAGTGGCTTGTCACCTTCGACGCCGCCAATCTGGTGATGCTCTATTTGCTGGGCGTAGTGGTGATTGCGCTGCTTTACGGACGCTGGCCGTCGGTGGTAGCGACGGTGATTAACGTGGCGAGTTTCGATCTCTTTTTTATCGCGCCACGCGGTACGCTCGCCGTTTCGGACGTGCAGTATTTGCTGACCTTTGCCGTGATGCTGACGGTTGGTCTGGTGATTGGCAATCTTACTGCCGGGGTGCGCTATCAGGCGCGCGTCGCCCGTTATCGGGAACAGCGTACCCGCCATTTATATGAAATGTCTAAAGCGCTGGCCGTCGGGCGTAGCGAACATGATATCGCCGCGACCAGCGAGCGGTTTATCGCCTCGACGTTTCAGGCGCGCAGCCAAATTTTATTACCTGATGCTAACGGTAAGTTGCTGCCTCTCACCCACCAGCAAGGCATGACGCCGTGGGACGACGCAATTGCGCGCTGGAGTTTTGATAAAGGCCAGCCTGCCGGCGCAGGCACCGATACCCTCCCTGGCGTGCCTTATCAAATCCTGCCGCTGAAAAGCGCCGATAAAACGTACGGTCTGGCTATCGTCGAACCGGGTAATTTGCGTCAGTTAATGGTGCCGGAGCAGCAACGCCTGCTGGAAACATTCACTCTGCTTGTCGCCAACGCGCTGGAACGACTGACGCTGACCGCCAGCGAAGAACAGGCGCGTCTCGCCAGCGAGCGAGAAAGTATTCGCAACGCTCTGCTGGCGGCGCTGTCGCATGATTTACGCACGCCGCTGACGGTATTGTTCGGCCAGGCGGAAATTTTGACGCTGGATTTAGCCAGCGCAGGATCGCCCCACGCGCGTCAGGCCAGTGAAATCCGCCAGCATATTCTCAACACCACCCGGCTGGTGAATAATTTGCTGGATATGGCGCGTATTCAGTCCGGCGGGTTTAATCTTAAAAAAGAGTGGCTGACGCTGGGAGAGGTCGTCGGTAGCGCGTTACAGATGTTAGAGCCGGGTTTATTGCATCCGATTACATTGTCGCTGCCGCAACAGTTAACACTTATCCATGTCGATGGCCCTTTATTTGAGCGTGTCCTGATCAACTTGCTGGAAAACGCCGTTAAGTATGCCGGGCCGCAGGCCAGTATCGGCATTGATGCTGCGGTTAAGGACGATCGTTTACAACTGGATGTCTGGGATAGCGGGCCGGGTATTCCTGCGGGGCAAGAACAGAAGATTTTCGATAAATTCGCCCGCGGCAACAAAGAGTCCGCCGTCCCCGGCGTGGGGCTGGGGCTGGCGATTTGCCATGCTATCGTAGAGGTACACGGCGGCACGCTTACCGCCTATAATCGACCGCAGGGCGGCGCCTGTTTCCGTGTGACGCTGCCGCAAGGAAAACCACCTGAACTTGACGATTTTCATGAGGATATGTGACAAACGTTCTGATTGTTGAAGATGAACAGGCCATCCGCCGCTTTCTGCGCGCCGCGCTGGAAGGCGACGGCCTGCGCGTGTATGAAGCTGAAACATTACAACGTGGTTTACTGGAAGCCGCCACGCGAAAGCCCGATCTGATTATTCTCGATCTCGGCCTTCCGGACGGCGACGGAATCGATTTCATTCGCGACCTGCGTCAGTGGAGCGCAATACCGGTGATTGTCCTTCCCGCCCGCAGCGAAGAAAGCGATAAGATTGCCGCGCTTGACGCCGGAGCTGATGATTACCTGAGCAAGCCATTCGGCATTGGCGAGCTGCAGGCGCGTTTGCGTGTCGCGCTGCGACGGCACGCCGCCAGCCCTTGCGCCGATCCGATCGTCCGCTTTTCCGGCGTGACGGTCGATCTCGCCGCACGGTTGATCCACCGTGGCGACGAAGAAATCCATCTGACGCCGATTGAGTTCCGCCTGCTGGCGGTATTACTCAATAATGCCGGCAAGGTATTAACCCAACGGCAGTTATTAAACCAAGTCTGGGGCCCTAACGCCGTGGAGCATAGCCACTATTTGCGCATCTATATGGGACATTTACGCCAGAAACTGGAACAAGATCCCACCCGCCCACGCCATTTTATTACCGAAACCGGAATTGGCTATCGCTTTATGCCGTGAATAGCTATTCATTATTTTTAAATAACTTCTAATTTTTATGTCATTTATTTTCGGCGTCGCGAATAATTATTTTCGCGGCGATATTATATTTTATAGAGGATATAAAAAACATATAATTAACATTTAAGAAACAATCCGTTATTTCACAGCACGATATGCATAATCGCCGACTAATTATTTTTCAAATGATCGTTTTTTGTTGATCTGGTTCACAGATTGCTGGCGCTTCCTGGATAAAATATCCATGCTTTCAATAAATCAATGAAAGGATCTCAAAATGGAAAATAATAATCGTTTTATGCCCCATATAAGGCGGACAACGCATATTATGATGTTTGCCTGCCGTAATAGTTTCGACTTTCATTTCTTTAATGCCCGGTAGTTTTTCTGCTACGGGTACTTCAGCATACAGGTCTTTCCGACCCTTATGTCATTCAGGTCTATTGCCTAAATAACTCGAATTGTTAAAAGCGACAGTACGGTAATTCCTTTACGCGCAGCCAGCTAACTATGTGGTTTGACAGAAGAAATTCCGACTCAGCGCAATTTTAGTTATCACGGTTTCTGCCTGTATATCGTAGTACTCAACTCCTTAAATCCTGAATTTCCTGCAACCGGACGGGTTGGGATTTATTACATCTAAAATAAAGCTAATTTACTGATTTTTTTATCAGCGGGATAGCTTTGATTTTTTCCGGAAGAATCAGTTTCTCATGCGAGAAATTGAGGGCCTGCTATTACCTGAAATAAAGAGATGAAAAAATGTCAGAATTAAAAATTGCCGTTAGCCGTCATTGCCCGGATTGTTTTTCTACACACCGTAATATTGTAAATGTTGATGAGAGTCGTTTCATCGACGTGGCTGCCATCGTGTTATCCATCGACGACATTGAACACGGAAAACTCGATGAAATCGACGCAACGGGTTACGGTATTCCCGTGTTTGTCGCGACACATGACGAAGGGCGCGTACCGCCTGAGTATTTGCCGCGTATCTCTGGTGTATTCGAATATAATGAATCCCGTACTGCCTTCTATGGTCGCCAGTTGGAAACCGCGGCAAGCCACTACGAAACGCAGTTACGCCCGCCGTTTTTCCGCGCGCTGGTGGATTATGTCAACCAGGGCAACAGCGCATTTGACTGCCCGGGGCATCAGGGCGGCGAATTCTTCCGCCGTCATCCTGCCGGTAATCAGTTCGTGGAATACTTTGGCGAAACGCTCTTCCGCTCCGACCTATGCAACGCGGACGTGGCGATGGGCGATCTGCTGATTCACGAAGGCGCGCCTTGCATTGCGCAGCAACATGCGGCGAAAGTCTTTAACGCCGATAAGACCTACTTTGTGCTGAACGGGACCTCCTCCTCTAACAAAGTCGTACTCAACGCGCTGTTAACGCCGGGCGATCTGGTACTGTTTGACCGTAACAACCACAAATCTAACCACCACGGCGCATTATTGCAGGCGGGCGCAACGCCAGTTTATCTGGAAACCGCGCGTAACCCGTATGGTTTTATCGGCGGGATCCGACGCTCATGCTTCGAAGAAGATTACCTGCGCGAGCTGATTAGCGAAGTCGCGCCGCAGCGTGCCCGCGAAGCACGTCCATTCCGTCTGGCCGTCATCCAGTTAGGCACCTACGACGGTACCATTTATAACGCCCGTCAGGTCGTTGATAAAATTGGTCATCTGTGCGACTACATCCTGTTTGACTCCGCCTGGGTCGGCTATGAACAATTTATTCCGATGATGGCCGATTGTTCGCCGCTGCTGCTGGAACTGAACGAAAACGATCCGGGTATTCTGGTGACGCAGTCCGTTCATAAACAACAAGCCGGTTTCTCCCAGACCTCGCAGATCCATAAAAAAGATAGCCATATCAAAGGGCAATCGCGCTACGTTCCGCATAAGCGCATGAACAACGCCTTTATGATGCATGCCTCCACCAGCCCGTTCTATCCGCTGTTCGCCGCGCTGGACGTTAACGCCAAAATGCACGAAGGCGTCAGCGGTCGCAATATGTGGATGGATTGCGTGGTTAACGGCATCGATGCCCGTAAATTGATCCTCGAAAACTGTCATCACATCCGTCCGTTCGTACCGGAACTGATTGATGGTAAGCCGTGGCAGTCATACCCGACGTCAGAGATCGCCAGCGATCTGCGCTTCTTCCACTTCGTTCCGGGAGAACACTGGCATGCGTTTGAAGGCTATGCCGAACATCAGTACTTTGTCGACCCTTGCAAACTGCTGCTCACCACACCGGGCATTAATGCAGCGAGCGGCGAATATGAAGACTTTGGCGTTCCTGCCACGATCCTCGCCAACTTCCTGCGCGAGAACGGCGTTGTGCCGGAAAAATGCGACCTCAACTCCATTCTGTTCCTGCTGACGCCGGCAGAAGACATGGCGAAGTTACAACAGCTTGTCGCTCTGCTGGCTCGTTTCGAAAAACTGCTGGAAGCTGATGCGCCGTTAGCGGAAGTATTACCGTCCATCTACAAACAGCATGAAGCGCGTTATGCCGGCTATACCCTGCGTCAGCTTTGCCAGGAGATGCACGATCTCTATGCGCGGCACAACGTGAAACAGCTGCAAAAAGAGATGTTCCGTAAATCGCATTTCCCGAAAGTCAGTATGAACCCGCAAGAGGCCAACTATGCCTATCTGCGCGGCGAGGTCGAACTGGTTCGCCTGCCGGAAGCGGAAGGTCGTATCGCGGCTGAAGGCGCTCTGCCTTACCCGCCGGGAGTGCTGTGTGTAGTTCCGGGTGAAATCTGGGGCGGTTCTGTCCTGCGTTACTTCAGCGCCCTGGAAGAAGGGATCAACCTGCTGCCGGGCTTTGCGCCTGAACTGCAGGGCGTTTATATCGAAGAACACGACGGCCGTAAGCAGGTCTGGTGCTACGTCATTAAACCTCGTGACGCGCAGCGCTCCCTGCTGAAGGAGGAAAAATTATGAGTAAACCTAAATCCAATAAAATGGGTGTCGTGCAGCTCACAATTCTGACTATGGTCAACATGATGGGCTCCGGGATCATCATGCTACCGACCAAACTGTCTGAAGTCGGCACGATATCCATTATCTCCTGGCTGGTCACCGCCGTCGGCTCGATGGCGCTGGCCTGGGCGTTTGCGAAATGCGGTATGTTTAGCCGTAAATCCGGCGGCATGGGCGGTTACGCCGAATATGCCTTCGGTAAATCCGGCAACTTTATGGCGAACTATACCTACGGCGTCTCGCTGCTGATCGCCAACGTGGCTATCGCCATCTCCGCTGTCGGCTATGGTACCGAACTGTTCGGCGCCGCGCTGACGCCGCTCCAGATCGGTCTGGCGACTATCGCCGTATTGTGGGTTTGTACCATCGCAAACTTTGGCGGCGCGCGTATTACCGGACAGATCAGTAGCGTTACCGTTTGGGGCGTCATCATTCCGGTTGTCGGCCTGTGCATCATTGGCTGGTTCTGGTTTAGCCCCAGCATGTACGTAGCGTCATGGAACCCGCACCATGTTCCGTTCTTTAGCGCGGTCGGTTCTTCCATCGCCATGACGTTGTGGGCATTTCTTGGACTGGAATCCGCCTGCGCCAACGCAGACGTGGTCGAGAATCCGGAAAAGAACGTCCCCATCGCGGTACTGGGCGGTACGCTGGGCGCGGCGGTCATCTATATCGTTTCGACTAACGTGATTGCCGGGATTGTGCCGAACATGGATCTGGCGAACTCCACGGCGCCGTTTGGTCTGGCGTTTGCACAGATGTTCACGCCTGCGGTAGGTAAAGTGATCATGGCGCTGATGGTAATGTCCTGCTGCGGCTCGCTGCTGGGCTGGCAGTTCACTATCGCCCAGGTCTTTAAATCCTCCGCTGACGAAGGCTATTTCCCGAAAGTCTTCTCTCGTGTAACGAAAGTCGACGCGCCGGTACAGGGGATGCTGATTATTGTGATTATTCAGACTGGCCTGTCGCTGATGACCATTAGCCCGTCGCTGAATAGTCAGTTTAACGTCCTGGTTAACCTGGCGGTGGTGACGAACATTATTCCGTATATTCTGTCGATGGCCGCGTTGGTTATCATTCAGAAAATGGCGAATGTGCCGTCATCAAAAGCGAAAGTCGCTAACTTCGTGGCCTTCGTTGGTGCCATGTATAGCTTCTACGCGCTCTATTCCTCCGGTGAAGAAGCCATGCTGTACGGCTCAATTGTGACCTTCCTCGGCTGGACGTTATACGGCCTGGTCTCACCGCGTTTTGAATTGAAAAATAAACACGGCTGATGGCGCGCCCGGGCTGCGGTAACGGTAGTCCGGGCATTTTCACACTTTGAATAAGATAATAGAAATGAGTAATCCAGAACGGGAAGTCACTGATATAGCAGAAATACTGGCTATTCTCAGTAAACACGAAGTGTGTCGGATAGGGTTTAACGACAATCTCTGTCCGTATGTTGTCCCCGTAAATTTTGGCTACGAGTATCAGAACGGACGCTGGATATTTTATTTTCACGGCGCACGCACCGGGAAAAAGATGCGTCTGTTACGTAAGAACCCGGCAGTATGCATTGAAATGGACGGCGACCATGCATTACTACGTGCCGATGACCCCTGTGATTATAGCTACGCCTACACCAGCGTTTTCGCCACCGGACTGGCATCGATATTGCAAACGCGCGAGGAGATGCGCCACGGCCTGGACGTCATTATGCGCCAGACCGATCCGGGAAAAACCTTCAGTTATCGGGAAGATATGATGAAAGCGGTTTGCGTGGTGCGTATCGAATGCGACGCCCTCACCTGCCGCCGACATCTGGCGACTCAGAGCGAATAAGTCAGATATCACAAGCGCCTTATCCGGCCTGGAGGCGATTTACAGGCCTGATAAGCGCAGCGCCGTTAATACAAAAAAGGAGCCGTAAGGCTCCTTTTTCTTCCATATCGCCCATCAGGCGTTTTTCAATACTTCGCTAACGATTTCAACGGCTTCTTTCTCAATCTGCTTGCGATGTTCTTCCCCCAGGAAGCTTTCGCAATAGATCTTGTAAGCGTCTTCCGTACCGGATGGACGCGCGGCGAACCAGCCGTTATCGGTCATTACCTTCAGGCCGCCAATCGATGCGCCATTACCCGGCGCTGCGGTAAGACGCGCGGTGATCGGGTCGCCTGCCAGCGTGCTGGCGCTGACCATTTCCGGAGACAGTTTAGACAATGCCGCTTTCTGCACGGAGGTCGCGCTCGCCTGCAGACGGTTATAGCTCGGCGCGCCAAAACGCGCTGCCAGTTCATTGTAATGCTCTTGCGGTTTTTTCCCGGTAACGGCGGTGATTTCCGCCGCCAGCAGGCACATGATGATCCCGTCTTTATCGGTAGACCACGGCGTACCGTCGAAACGCAGGAACGAAGCGCCCGCGCTCTCTTCCCCGCCGAAACCAAAGCTGCCGTCGAACAAACCGTCAACAAACCATTTGAAGCCTACCGGCACTTCCACCAGCTTGCGTCCCAAGTCATTCACCACGCGGTCAATCATCGCGGAAGAGACCAGCGTTTTACCGACAGCCACGTCTTTGCCCCACAGCGGACGATGCTGGAACAGATAGTTAATGGCGACCGCCAGATAATGGTTCGGGTTCATCAGCCCTGCAGGCGTCACGATGCCATGACGGTCGTAGTCCGGGTCGTTGGCGAAGGCCAGGTCAAACTTGTCACGCAGCGCCAGCAAACCCGCCATCGCGCATTCGGAGGAGCAATCCATACGGATCGCGCCATCTTTATCAAGGTGCATAAAGCGGAAGGTTTGATCAACCTGATCGTTGACTAACGTCAGGTTAAGCTTGTAATGCTCAGCGATACGTTTCCAGTATTCAATACCGGAGCCGCCCAGCGGATCAACGCCCAGCGTCAGACCGGCTTTCTGAATCGCCGCCATATCAACGATATCCGCCAGCCCTTCGACAAATGGCTGTACCAGATCTACCGCTTTAACGTGGCCCGAGGTCATTGCCGCATCCAGAGAGATGCGCTTAACGCCTTGCAAGCCGCCCGCCAGCAGCGCATTGGCGCGATCTTCTACCACTTTAGTAACGTTGGTATCCGCCGGGCCGCCATTGGGCGGATTATATTTAATACCGCCATCTTCCGGCGGGTTGTGCGACGGCGTAATGACAATACCGTCTGCCAGCGGGCCGCCTTTTTTGTTATGGACCAGGATAGCATTTGACACGGCAGGCGTTGGCGTGAAGCCATTATTTTCCTGCACGATAACGTCTACGCCGTTTGCCGCCAGCACTTCCAGTACGGAAATGAAGGCCGGCTCCGAGAGCGCATGGGTGTCTTTCCCCACATAGCAAGGGCCGGTAATGCCATTCTTCGCCCGCTCTTCAGCAATCGCCTGGGCGATCGCCAGAATATGCGGTTCGTTGAAACTGTGACGACCTGCGCTGCCGCGATGGCCGGAAGTGCCAAATTTCACGGCATGTTCTGCATTCCCTGCCTCCGGTTTCAGTACATAATACTGCGCCGTCAGTTGGGCGACGTTAATCAAATCACTCTGTTGCGCGGGTTGTCCTGCGCGGTTGTGGATTGCCATTGCCTGGTCCTTCTAATGCAAGGATTAAATTGTTCCGCAAACCTTTTCAATCAATTCCGCCGGGAATTGCATTGACTGCATAATGTGTTCGATCATGCTGCATTTACGGCCGGTGTTGGTGTTGGTGATCACCCAGTACGGCGTGCCGGGAACGTGCTTAGGTTTAGTTTGATTCCCATTTTTCAGCAGCGTTTGTTCATCCGCCGCAAAATAGACGCGCGTGCGGCCATGCAACGACTCCGTCGCCTCCGCAAACGCGTGGTGATCCAGTGAATAGAGTGTAGTCAGAATCAGCATAAAGCGGTTGACCGCTTTTTTCTGCTCGGCATATTCGTCAGACAACAACAGCTCACGCATCGCGCGAACTTTGTCTTTTACCGGGTTGACCGGTTTCGCTTCGGCAACGGGTTGCGCCGCGGGCGTCCCCTTCACCGCTGAAGCCGTTGGCTGTGTCGTGGCGGAAAACTTCAACATACGCCGTAAAATGTCGGATGCGCTCTCGCCGATATGCTTGGTGTGGCTGGCAATATAGCTATAGAGTTCATCATCAACTTCAATCGTTTTCATCTTAATCCAGTGCGATGTCTTTGCTGAATACAAGTCATTGGGATTATAGGAACAAATCCCAACAGCGGATAGCGTTAAGCCCGGCTGACAAAAAAACTCGGAGTAAACCTTAGAGGTTGCAGCCCAGTGGCAGAATGGTCAACATAATACCCTAACCCGACAGAGCGAAAAAAAGAACTTTGCCATGAAATTAAACATCCGAGCGCAATCTGCACAAAACCTGCACAATAATTCCCCCATCGTTCTCGTTCATGGCCTGTTTGGCAGCCTGGATAACCTCGGCGTACTGGCGCGCGATCTGGTGACCGATCATGACATTATTCAGGTCGATATGCGCAATCATGGTTTATCGCCGCGCGATCCGGTCATGGATTATCCGGCAATGGCCCAGGATCTTCTGGATACGCTTGACGCGCAGCAGATTGAAAAAGCGACGTTTATTGGTCATTCCATGGGCGGAAAAGCGGTAATGGCGCTGACGGCGCTGGCGCCCGATCGCATCGATCGTCTGGTCGCGATTGATATCGCCCCCGTGGATTATCACGTTCGCCGCCACGATCGTATTTTCGCGGCCATTAACGCCGTCAGCGAATCCGACGCGACATCCCGCCAACAGGCGGCAGGGATTATGCGCCAACACCTCAACGAAGAAGGCGTGATCCAGTTTCTGTTAAAATCCTGGGCTGAAGGCGAATGGCGTTTTAATGTTCCGGTATTATGGGAGCAGTATCCGCATATCGTCGGCTGGGAAACCATTCCGCCCTGGGAACATCCGGCGCTGTTTATTCCAGGCGGTAACTCGCCGTACGTCACCGAAGCGTACCGCGACGCGCTGCTGGCGCAATTCCCTTTGGCGCGCGCGCATGTGATCGCCGGCGCGGGCCACTGGGTACATGCCGAAAAACCAGAGGCGGTTCTGCGCGCCATCCGCCGTTATCTGCACGATAAACGCTAACTGATTAAAAACTCATCGCCTGTGCGCGATTACGCGCGCGGGCGTTGGCGTCGCTTCCTCGCTGATGTATGATGGCGCGCTATCCATCCGGGCATAAGCCTGGCTGATTGTTTCCCCCGAAGTCACCAAAATCATGGCCAAAGAACAAACGGACCGTACGACATTAGATCTGTTCGCGCACGAGCGTCGCCCGGGACGACCTAAAACGAATCCGCTTTCGCGCGATGAACAGTTACGCATCAACAAGCGCAACCAGTTAAAACGCGACAAAGTTCGTGGCCTCAAGCGTGTCGAATTAAAACTCAACGCACAAGCGGTTGACGCGCTGAATGAGCTGGCCGAAGCGCGCAACATTAGCCGCAGCGAGCTCATTGAAGAAATATTAATGAAGCAGCTTATGGCGCTGCGCGGCCAGGGTTTAGTCTGAAAATAAGTTTTGTTTCATATTTCGTGTAGCAGAGCGTGCAGTCCCGCGTGATTGCTGTTTCCGCATATCTGCCTGTTCTGCTATGATTGCCCTTATCCGTGGGCAATTCGCCACCACCATTTCAATAAGTTTCAAGAGGTTATTTTACTCATGGCAATCACTGGCATCTTTTTCGGCAGCGACACCGGTAATACCGAAAATATCGCAAAAATGATTCAAAAACAGCTTGGTAAAGACGTTGCCGATGTGCATGACATTGCAAAAAGCAGTAAAGAAGACCTGGAAGGGTATGACATTCTGCTGCTGGGCATCCCAACCTGGTACTATGGCGAAGCGCAATGTGACTGGGATGACTTCTTCCCGACTCTCGAAGAGATTGACTTTAACGGTAAGCTGGTGGCGCTGTTTGGCTGTGGCGATCAGGAAGACTACGCGGAATACTTCTGTGATGCGCTGGGCACGATTCGCGACATTATTGAGCCGCGCGGCGCCACGATTGTGGGTCACTGGCCAACTGCAGGCTATCATTTTGAAGCCTCTAAAGGTCTGGCTGACGACGATCATTTTGTCGGTCTGGCGATTGACGAAGACCGTCAGCCTGAACTGACCGCCGAGCGTGTTGAAAAATGGGTTAAGCAAGTTTCGGCTGAATTGCACCTCGACGACATCCTCAACGCCTAATCTTATGCGGCGCAGCGTTATATCTGCGCCGCATCAATAGACAAGACCAATCAAAATAATTGCTACAAATTTGTAACTTTCGCACCCATCCCTGTACAATGTCCGGGTGTAATCAGGTGGCGCCAGAATTTGCAGGCAAAACCACAGTTTTATTAACATCTGCGAGAGACTTGCGGTTTTCATTTCGGCATGGCAGTCCTATAATGATACGCATTATCTTGAGTGCAATTTCTGTCACTTCTCTAATGAAGTGAATCGTTTAGCAACAGGACAGATTCCGCATGACTGACAACAATACCGCATTAAAGAAGGCTGGCCTGAAAGTAACGCTTCCTCGTTTAAAAATTCTGGAAGTTCTTCAGGAACCAGATAACCATCACGTCAGTGCGGAAGATTTATACAAACGCCTGATCGACATGGGTGAAGAAATCGGTCTGGCAACCGTATACCGTGTGCTGAACCAGTTTGACGATGCCGGTATCGTGACCCGCCATAATTTTGAAGGCGGTAAATCCGTTTTTGAACTGACGCAACAGCATCATCACGACCATCTTATCTGCCTTGACTGCGGAAAAGTGATTGAATTTAGTGATGACTCTATTGAAGCGCGCCAGCGTGAAATTGCGGCGAAACACGGTATTCGTTTAACTAATCACAGCCTCTATCTTTACGGCCACTGCGCTGAAGGCGACTGCCGCGAAGACGAGCACGCGCACGATGACGCGACTAAATAAGTGTAAATCTTTCGAAGAGCCAACCGCCCGGTTGGCTTTTTTATATCCTCCTCTTTCCTGCCGCTTGATGTTGATTTAATGTAAAAAACGCTATCGCATCTCAGGAGAGCAGGAATGGAGCTTCGCCAGTTACGCTATTTCGTGCGTATTATTGAAACCGGCAGTATGGGCAGCGCCGCACAGGATCTTGATATTGGCGTTTCAGCATTAAGTCAACAGATGTCCCGTCTGGAAAACGAGCTCGCCATCCGTCTGCTGCAGCGCACCTCGCGCGGCGTAACGCCAACCAACGCCGGGCTGGCCTTTTATTCACAGGCGCAACTCGCCCTGCGTCATGCCGACGATGCGATTCTCGCCGCCAGAGAAGCGCGCCTTTCCGGTCATGTGAGCGTAGGAATGGCCCCCAGTACCGCCTCCATACTGGGTATACCGTTTATCCATGCCATGCAGGAAAACTATGCCGATGTCCGACTGCATGTGGTGGAAAGCTTGTCCGGTAATCTGGAAAGAATGATCAATACCCGCCAGATTGATTTAGCCGTTGTCTTTCAAAAAGATAAAATCCTGCGCTGGAGCGCCAGACCGATCCTTGAAGAACAGCTTTTTCTGATTGGCTCCCATGCCCTGCTGGCGGCGCTTCCTGATAACCCGATCACACCTGAACAACTGACAGGCATTCCGCTCATTATGCCAAGCCAGGGACACGGGCTGCGCGGCAGGCTGGACGCTGTCTGCCAGGAACATGCGCTTAACGTTGAAATCGTCGCGGAAATTGACGGCCTGGCGTTGTTGATGCGCGCCGTGCGCGACGGTCTTGGCGCCACGTTACAGCCCGGCGCGGCAATTTCTCATCTGGATAACGACGCGCTACGCGTGATCGGCGTCCATAATCCGGTACTCAGCCGCCCCAATTTTTTAGTCAGCCTGTCGGATGATGAACTGACGCCCGCCGGCCTTGCCGCCAGAGTAGTCCTTACCAAAGTTATGCGTCAGTTAGTCGACGCCGGCGAATGGCCAGGCGCAACCCTTTACGCTTACTAAACCCCTGTTTAGCGCTACCTGATAGCGCGCCGCTTATTTATCCGTATACATTTCAATTACAAATTTAACAAATAGTTAAATGGTACGGGAGTATAAGATGGTTGATGTACTGGTGATAGGCGGAGGCAATGCCGCATTATGCGCCGCCCTGACCGCACGGGAAGCGGGCGCATCGGTTCTGCTGCTGGAGGCTGCCCCGCGGGAATGGCGCGGCGGAAATTCTCAGCACACACGAAACCTGCGCTGTATGCATGATGCGCCGCAGGATGTGCTGGTAGAAAGCTATCCTGAAGAGGAATTCTGGCAGGATCTGTGGCGAGTCACCGACGGCAACACCAACGAGGCGCTGGCGCGGCTGGTCATTCGCACCTCTTCGCAATGCCGCGACTGGATGCGCAAACATGGCGTTAACTTTCAACCGCCGCTATCCGGGGCGCTCCACGTTGCGCGCACCAATGCGTTTTTTATGGGCGGCGGGAAAGCGCTTGTCAATGCCTATTACCGTAGCGCCGAACGGTTGGGCGTACAGATTCGCTATAACACGCCGGTTCACGCACTTGAACTTCATGACGGCGAATTCGTGGCAGCGCTGGCGGGTAGCGAACGTATTACCGCCAAAGCCTGCGTATTAGCGGCTGGCGGTTTCGAATCAAACCGTGAATGGCTGCGGGAGGCCTGGGGAGAAAACGCCCGCGGCGAATGGCCCGCGGATAATTTCCTGATTCGCGGCACGCGTTTTAACCAGGGCGTATTACTCAAATTTATGATGGATGCCGGCGCGGATATCATTGGCGATCCGTCCCAGTCGCACTGCGTAGCGATTGATGCCAGGGCGCCGCTGTACGACGGCGGTATTTGTACTCGCGTGGATTGCGTATCGCTGGGTATTGTCGTGAATCGCGACGCCGAACGTTTTTATGATGAAGGCGAAGATTTCTGGCCGAAACGTTACGCCATTTGGGGGCGGCTGGTGGCTCAACAGCCAGGACAAATTGGCTATTCGATTATTGACAGTAAAGCCATCGGCCACTTTATGCCGCCGGTTTTTCCTGGCGCGCAGGCCAATACGCTGGCTGAGCTGGCCTGCCAGTTGGGGCTGGACGCGGAAAAATTTACCCATACCGTCACGCAGTATAACCAGGCCTGCCAGCCCGGTCATTTTGATCATACCTTGCTTGATGACTGCGCTACTAAAAACCTGACGCCGGCGAAAACCCACTGGGCGCGTCCGCTTGATGCGCCGCCCTACTACGGTTATGCGCTGCGACCCGGCATCACGTTTACCTACCTGGGACTAAAAGTTAACGAACGTGCCGCGGCGCATTTTGCCGGTCATCCAAGCCGCAACCTGTTTGTTGCCGGCGAGATGATGGCAGGAAATGTTCTGGGCAAGGGGTATACCGCAGGCGTAGGCATGTCTATCGGCACAACCTTTGGCCGCATTGCGGGGATAGAAGCCGCCCGCGCGGCACACAAGGAGGCGCAGCATGAAACAGCTTGAAAAATTAATCATTGAGGCCACCGTGCTTACCGAACCGGAAGCCGAGGTCGAACGCGTCATGCAAGTATGTAACGCGTGTCGCTACTGCGAAGGTTTTTGCGCAGTATTTCCGGCGATGACCCAGCGGCTCGAATTCGGTAAAGCCGATATTCATTATCTGGCGAATTTATGTCATAACTGCGGCGCCTGCCTGCACGCGTGCCAGTACGCGCCGCCCCATGAATTTGCCATTAACGTGCCGAAAGCGATGGCGCAAGCCCGCCTGGAGACGTATCAACAGTATGCCCAGCCCGCCGCTTTTGGCGCGTTATACCGTCGGGCGGGGATCACCGTCGCGCTGGCGCTGATAGTCGGTCTGACGCTCTTTTTATTACTGGCGATGGCGCTGAAAGGGTCGCTGATTCATCCGCCGCTGGCCGGTGACTTCTATCAAATTTTTCCGCATAGCCTGCTGGCATGGATGTTTGGCTCAGTTTTTGTGCTGGCAATCGGTTTGCTTATGGCGGGCGTAATCAGCTTCTGGCGTGAGATCTCGCCGGGTGTACCGCGTTCGGCGGAGATTGCGGAAGCGTCGCACAATGCGTTAACGCTGAAATATCTCGACGGCGGTCACGGCAAAGGCTGTAACGAAGCGGACGATGCGTTCACGCTGCTGCGCCGTCGCTTTCATCACTTTACCTTTTACGGTTTTATGCTCTGTTTTGCCGCCACGGTCGTGGCGACGGGCTATCACTACGTCGCCGGTTGGGAAGCGCCCTACCCGTTCTTTAGCCTGCCGGTCATGCTCGGCACGCTGGGCGGTATCGGTCTGCTTATCGGCCCGGCCGGGCTACTGTGGCTCAATCTGCGGCGGTCGCCGTTACATGGCGATGCGCGCCAGAAACCCATGGATCGCGGCTTTATTCTGCTGCTGTTCTTAACCAGCCTTACCGGGCTGGCGCTGCTGGCAGGCAGAGACACCAGCGGAATGGGCATACTGCTGGCGCTCCATTTAGGCGTGGTGATGGCGCTCTTTCTCACCCTTCCCTACGGAAAATTCGCCCACGGATTTTTCCGCTGCGCGGCCTTACTCAAATGGGCAGTTGAGAAGCGACGCGGAAAACATGCGGGGGATACAGGCAACTGACCCGCAACATCTTACCCATAAAACAATAAAGACAGTGGAGAGCAAACCCTATGGCACAACACACACCTGCAACATCGCGCGCCGGCACGTTCGGCGCAATACTGCGCGTGACAAGCGGCAATTTTCTTGAACAGTTTGATTTTTTCTTGTTCGGATTTTACGCCACCTATATCGCCAGAACGTTTTTTCCGGCGGAAAGCGAATTTGCCTCATTAATGTTGACCTTTGCCGTCTTTGGCTCCGGTTTTTTAATGCGCCCCGTCGGCGCGATTGTGCTTGGCGCCTATATTGACAGAATCGGACGCCGTAAAGGGCTGATGGTGACACTGGCGATTATGGGCTGCGGTACGTTGCTCATCGCCCTCGTCCCCGGCTACCAAACGATCGGCCTGGCAGCGCCTGCGTTGGTGCTGTTGGGCCGGTTATTACAAGGATTTTCTGCGGGCGTTGAGTTAGGCGGCGTCTCGGTCTATCTGTCCGAAATCGCAACGCCAGGCAATAAAGGGTTTTATACCAGTTGGCAATCCGCCAGTCAGCAGGTCGCGATCGTTGTTGCCGCGTTGATTGGTTATAGCCTGAATATCACGCTGGGACACGACGCGATATCGGAGTGGGGCTGGCGAATTCCGTTCTTTATCGGCTGTATGATCATTCCGCTGATTTTTGTTTTACGTCGTTCATTACAAGAAACAGAAGCGTTTTTACAACGCAAGCATCGCCCCGACACCAGGGAAATTTTTGCAACTATCGCCAAAAACTGGCGCATTATTACGGCCGGAACGCTGCTGGTGGCGATGACCACCACAACGTTTTATTTTATCACCGTTTATACGCCGACCTATGGCAGAACCGTGCTTAATCTCAGCGCGCGGGACAGTTTGATCGTCACCATGTTGGTGGGCGTGTCCAATTTTATCTGGTTACCCATTGGCGGCGCGATTTCCGACCGGATTGGCCGTCGCGCCGTGTTAATGGGCATTACGTTGCTGGCGCTGATCACCACCTGGCCCGTCATGCAGTGGCTGACCGCCGCACCCGACTTTACCCGCATGACGCTGGTACTGCTGTGGTTCTCTTTCTTTTTTGGCATGTATAACGGCGCAATAGTCGCGGCGTTAACCGAAGTGATGCCAGTCTATGTGCGTACCGTTGGTTTCTCGCTGGCCTTTAGCCTGGCGACGGCGATTTTTGGCGGCCTGACGCCGGCCATCTCTACCGCGCTGGTAAAGTTAACCGGCGACAAAAGCTCGCCCGGCTGGTGGCTGATGTGCGCGGCATTATGTGGACTTGCCGCGACGGCGATGCTGTTTGTACGTCTGAGTCGCGGCTATATCGCGGCAGAAAATAAAGCCTGAAAAAACCACGGGCGGAAAACATTCGCCCGTGGGTGGCAAGGCAGGTTTTTATTGCACGTTATTATGACTGCGAATTTCCTGCCAGACCTTGTCGCAGTCAGCCTTGACCGCCTGATCGTTACCCGTGCGCGTCGCCTGAATGCACTGCTGATAGTCCAGTACCCGCACGCTTTCTTCGTTAGCAAATTGCTGATGTTTGCGGTCTTTTTTAAGGACATTCAGTACGCTTTGGCAGGCCTCTATCTTCTCAGGCGAGCCCTGTGCGGTATTGATACAGGCGCTGTACGCCTCTTTCAGCCGGCTATCTTCTTCCGGCGCGGGTGATGACGCGCAGGCCGTCAAACCGGCGGTCATGCTGGCGATGAGTAAAATTTTTTTCATAGGTCGTTCCTCAACAGCGCGGCAGGCCGGCAGCCTGCCGCATCTGACATCAGAAAATAGTGAATGGCGCAATAACGATAAATTTCACGTCACGCTCATCCTGGAAGATGTTGCCGTAACCACCGCCCCAGCTTGGAATATTGGAGTGGTTGTCATATTCGGTAAAGTGCAGTTTGAACATGGTGCCTTTGGCACGCCCCTCCTGCAGGGTATAAACCGCATCCAGACTGTATGAGGACTCTTCGATAGTGCGGTTTTTGTCGTAGTAAGCATCCGGGTTACTTTGCCAGGTTGCCGGTTTTGCATCCCAGGCGTAAACGTAAGACGCGCCCACAGCCCAGCCCGGCAGATTCCAGTTTTTCAGGTCATACATCGCGCCGAAGAAAACCGCCTTTTCACCGTTAGCGTTAAAGTCGGAGCGGTTATCCCACCAGATATCCAGACGACCGTTTGAAGAGGCGTAGGTTGGCGTCATACGTTGCAGAAAATAGCCCTGCTGACCGTCCGCTTTCACCCAGGTGCCTTCCAGACGCAGGTCAACCACTTCCGCGACTTTGTAGCCGAAGGTCAACGCCTGCAGCCAGGCCGTACCGTCGTAAATATCATTCACGCTGCGATCGTCTACTTTGTCGCGCGCGCCGTAGAACTGGTAACTGGTGGTGAACGGATTGCCGCCTAAATCAAATTTATAGCTGGCCTTTGCGAAATATTGATCGACATAGCCTTCGGACTGACCAAACGCCGCTTCCAGCACCAGATCATTTTTGAAGTCGTACTTCGCGCCGATGGAGTGGAGATAGTCTACATTGGTTTTTTTATCCGCCTGATAAAACTTATCCATTTCGGTATGCCACGGCGCTTTATATTCGTTAGTCCACATGTAGGAAAAACTTAACGCGCCCGCATCGCCATAGTCAAAACTGGCGCCGGCTTCCGCCCCCTGATAAGTACCCGGCATAAAACTCCAGTGCGGCGCTAACAGCGTCTGACCGGTAGGCTGAATATAACCGGCGCGCGCCCAGACCGGGCCATATTTAAATTTCGCGGCGGCTTTATAAAGACTGATACCGCTCTTATCGCCGGAATAGTCTTCGTCGTAGCCTTTATTCTTTTTCGAGAAGGCAATTTCGTTTGGATGACCGCTGTCGCCGTTTTCTGCCATTTCAATCGCGGTAAACGCCGCGATATCCAGACCGAACATATCCGCGGCGTAACCAGACTGAAAATCCAGGTTAGCGTTCCAGGTAGCATGAGAAAGGTTAGTTTTATATTTGTCGCCGTCGGTCACATCTTTGCGATCGCGTTCACGCTGCCAATAATAGATGCCGCCCGTTAACGTGGAGTCGTCGAAAAAGCCGGAGGCTTGCGCCTGCGGAACAACGATCCACCCCGACATTGCTGTAATACCGGCGATAGCCAGAGCCAGCGTACTACGTTTGCCACTAAACGTACGCATAAGTTAATCCTCTTTGACGTATAAATTGCTGCCGACAAAAGCGAACAGCGAAAAAATAAAAATAAAAAGTAGCGCTGAGAAACCTCATTTACTACGTTAAATAGACTATTTTTCGCGATGCGAATTATCAATCTCTTTCTGTAACCAGTATGTAATAATATGAGCAACCGCACATATTTAATTGCTTTCTGTTACATTCGACTGCTGGTGGGGGAAGCAGACCGCCAGAAAGAAAATTGACTTGTTTTCCATAGGCATGAAAATAATTGTCTCCTGTTGACCTGACGCTTATAACATTTAGATTAATAATCATTTATCAGATCAATAATTTTCAGAGAATAATTAATTCGCCTCGCAAAAAAGAGAATCGACTTAGAGCCTATCCCACCAGGCGTTATTGGCGCAGCCAGTTTGGACACGGACAGCGCGCAAAAACCGGAGCGTACACGTAGTACGTGAGGTTTGACTCGCTACGCTCGCCCTTCGGGCCGCCGCTAGCGGCGTTCAAAACGCTAACGCGTTTTGGCGAGCACTGCCCAGGACCAAAATGGCAAGTAAAATAGCCCTAATGGGATAGGCTCTTAGAAATGCAGAGAAAAAACGCCGCAGAACGCGGCGTTGATAAGGTATTTTTACAGCATTCGCCTGTTGGCGCAGTGCTTACTCGCCCGCTTTCGCCCAGGTATCACGCAGGCCCACGGTGCGGTTAAAGACCAGCTTATCGGCCGTTGCATAGCGGCTGTCAAGGCAGAAGTAACCTTCACGTTCAAACTGGAAAGCTTTCCCTGCTACCGCCGCTTTCAGCGACGGCTCGCCATACCCCTGCTTAATCACTAATGATTCGGGGTTGATAACGGACAGGAAGTCCTCCGCGGCGCCCGGGTTCGGCACGCTGAACAGACGGTCGTAGAGACGAATTTCAATCGGCAGCGCATGTGCTGCGCTAACCCAGTGGATTACGCCTTTCACTTTACGCCCGTCAGCCGGATCTTTACTCAGCGTATCAGCATCATAGGTACAGAAGATGGTGGTGATATTCCCTTCGGCATCCTTCTCTACGCGCTCCGCTTTAATGACGTAGGCATTACGCAGACGCACTTCTTTACCCATCACCAGACGCTTGTACTGCTTGTTCGCTTCTTCGCGGAAATCTGCGCGATCGATCCAGATCTCACCGCTAAACGGCACTTCACGGCTGCCCATCTCCGGTTTATTCGGATGGTTAGGCATGGTAACCATTTCGCTCTCACCCTGCGGGTAGTTTTCGATAACCAGTTTTACCGGATCGATTACCGCCATCGCGCGCGGCGCGTTTTCGTTCAGATCTTCGCGAATGCAGGATTCCAGCGACGCCATCTCAATAGTGTTGTCCTGCTTGGTGACGCCGATGCGTTTGCAGAACTCCCGAATAGAAGCCGCGGTGTAGCCGCGACGGCGCAGACCGGAAATAGTCGGCATACGCGGATCATCCCAGCCTTCGACGTGTTTGTCGGTCACCAGCAGGTTCAGCTTACGCTTGGACATCACGGTGTATTCCAGATTCAGCCGCGAGAATTCGTACTGGCGCGGGTGAACCGGAATGGTGATGTTGTCCAGTACCCAGTCGTACAGACGACGGTTGTCCTGGAACTCCAGCGTACACAGAGAATGAGTAATACCTTCCAGCGCATCGCTGATGCAATGAGTAAAGTCGTACATCGGGTAGATGCACCACTTGTTGCCGGTCTGATGATGCTCGGCGAATTTAATGCGATACAGCACCGGATCGCGCATCACGATAAACGGCGACGCCATGTCGATTTTGGCGCGCAGACAGGCTTTACCCTCTTCAAAACCGCCGGTACGCATTTTTTCAAATAGCGCGAGGTTCTCTTCGACGCTGCGATCGCGGAACGGGCTGTTTTTACCCGGCGCGGTCAGCGTACCGCGGTATTCGCGGATCTGCTCCGGCGTCAGCTCATCAACGTAGGCCAGGCCTTTATTGATCAGCTCGACCGCATAGGCGTGCAGTTGGTCAAAGTAATCGGAGGAGTAGCGAATATCGCCAGACCAGTGAAAGCCTAACCACTCGACGTCGTTTTTGATCGAATCAACGTACTCGATATCTTCTTTTACCGGGTTGGTGTCATCGAAACGCAGGTTGCACTGGCCCTGATAATCTTGCGCGATGCCAAAGTTCAGGCAGATAGATTTCGCGTGGCCGATGTGCAGATAGCCATTCGGCTCCGGCGGAAAACGGGTATGGACAGTGGTATGTTTACCACTCGCCAGATCTTCATCAATAATCTGACGAATAAAGTTAGTCGGGCGGGCTTCAGCCTCACTCATCGTGGATTCCTCAAAGCGTAAACAACGTATAACGGCATATGATCTTATAAGCCGGACAGACTGACAACCTTTAGTTACTTAAAAAGTGGCTTTGCAGAAAATATTGGGGCTAATTGCGGTAAAAAAAAGCGGCGAAAGTTCCCCTCTGCCGCTTATGTTTCCTGTGATATCGCCGGATGGCGTCTTACGCCTTATCCGGCCAGGAAGCGATTATTTGCTCTTGATCTCGTACAGTGGCGTTTTACCCGCTACCACGTGACCATCCGCTTTGATGACCAGAGCGCTGAAGTCATCGCTGTTGCTGCAAACAACCGGGCTTATCATGGAACGCGCATTGGCATTCAGGAAGTCCAGATCCAGTTCCAGCACCGGCTGACCCGCCGTGACTTCCGCACCCTCTTCTACCAGACGCTTAAAGCCCTGACCGTTCAGCGCGACGGTATCGATACCCATATGGACAACGATCTCCGCGCCTTTTTCGGTTTCCAGACAGAACGCGTGGTTAGTGTTGAAGATTTTCACGATAGTACCCGCCGCCGGAGAAACCACGGTTTTATCGGTGGGTTTCACCGCCACGCCGTCGCCGACCGCTTTGCTGGCGAAAGCTTCATCCGGTACCTGATCCAGCGCCACTACCTCACCGGTAATCGGAGAGACCAGTTCAGCGATAGTCACCGCATTCGGCACCGCCTGGGGTTTGGCCGCCGGAGCAGGTGTCGCAACGTGAGCCGCATCAGCAGACGCTGCCGCGACCGGCCCCCGCGCCACCACTTTCTTCATTTCATCGCCAATCGATTCCGCTTTCGCGCCGACAATAACCTGAATGGTCTGTTTGTTCAGTTTCACCACGCCGGAAGCGCCGAGGCGTTTGCAGGCCGCATCGTTGACACGAGCAGAGTCGTTCACGGTCAGGCGCAGACGGGTAATACACGCATCGATAGCTTTCAGGTTGTCCGTACCGCCAACCGCAGCAATATAGCTGGTCGCCAGTTGCGTTAACCCTTCTTCGGTGTTGCTGTTGGCTTCTTCCGTTACCATCTCATCAACTTTATCTTCGCGGCCCGGCGTTTTCAGGTTAAACATACGAATAACCGCGCTGAACAGCAGGAAGTAGATGATAAAGAATACAACGCCCATCACCAGCAACATCCAGACGTTATTGCTGGCCGCTGGCAAGTTATACATCAGAACATAGTCGATCGCGCCTGCCGAGAAAGAGAAGCCCGCATGGATACCCAGCAACGTCGCGACGAACAGGCTGATACCAGTCAAAATGGCGTGCAGGAGGTACAGCAGCGGCGCCAGGAACATAAACAGGAATTCCAGCGGCTCGGTTACGCCGGTCAGAAACGCGGTGATCGCGACAGACAGCAGCATACCGCCCACCATCGGACGACGTTCTTTCGGCGCGGCGAAATACATCGCCAGAGCGGCGCCCGGCAGACCAAACATCATGATCGGGAAGAAGCCGGACATAAACATCCCCGCCGTGCCGTCGCCAGCATAGAAGCGGTTGATGTCGCCGTGGAATACAGTACCTGCGGCATTGGTGAATTCGCCAATCTGGAACCAGGCGATGGTGTTCAGTACCTGATGCAGACCGGTGGGGATCAGCAGACGGTTGATGAAGCCAAAGATACCGGAACCCAACGCGCCTGCGGAAACGATCCATTCACCGCCCGCATGGATGCCATGCTGTACCGGCGGCCAGACGTAACCGAAAATAGCGGCCAGCACCAGACAGAAAAAGCCCGTTGCGATCGGTACAAAACGTTTTCCACCGAAGAAACTGAGAAAATCAGGCAGTTTGATACCAGACCAGCGATTATAAACCGCGCCGCCGACCAGACCGGTAATAATCCCCGCCAGCACGCCCATGTTGATTTCCGGGTTAATCGTCACCATCGCTTTGGTCATGACGAAGTAACCCACGGCTCCCGCCAGCGCTGCCGCGCCCGCGCTATCTTTAGACCAACTGGAGGCCACGCCGATAGCGAAAACCAGCGCCAGGTTATCGAAAATAGACCCGCCCGCTTGCGCGATAAACGGCATATTCAGCAAATCTGGTTGGCCGAATCGCAGCAACAACGCTGCCACCGGCAACACGGCGATAGGGAGCTGCAACGCCCTACCCAGCCGCTGGAAAAAACCTAAAATATTCATCTTATTCCCCCTACGAGACGCCGATATGGCTTCTTTGAAGCCGTTTTTTATTGTGCTGCAAACGTTAAAAACGTGATGTTCTGTAATCGAACGGTGAGATCATCTTCTGCAGAGTGTGTGGAAAATTAATTCGCCTCGCAAATTAAACGGGTGTTTTTTGTGATTATAATCACTAAATATCGTAATTACCCCTACCATCCACTGGCTAACACGGAAAACTTATTTTATGATTCAAAAAATCAGGACGGATTGAACACGAACCCTGGATATCCAGGTTACGCTTAATACGATCCGCCAAATTTTGACATTGATTATTGAGGTGAAGAATGAGACTGATCCCCCTGAGTACCGCAGAACAGGTTGGCAAATGGGCTGCTCGCCATATCGTTAACCGTATTAATGCGTTCAAACCGACCGCCGATCGTCCGTTTGTCCTTGGACTGCCTACCGGCGGCACGCCGCTAACGGCGTACAAAGCGCTGGTTGAGATGCACAAAGCGGGCGAGGTCAGCTTTAAGCATGTGGTCACCTTTAATATGGACGAATATGTTGGCCTGCCGAAAGAGCACCCGGAAAGCTACCACAGCTTTATGCATCGTAACTTTTTCGATCACGTTGATATTCCAGCAGAAAACATCAATCTTCTCAACGGTAACGCACCGGATATCGATGCAGAATGCCGTCAATATGAAGAAAAAATTCGTTCTTACGGTAAAATCCATCTGTTTATGGGCGGCGTCGGCAACGACGGTCACATCGCCTTTAACGAACCGGCTTCTTCCCTGGCTTCCCGTACCCGTATCAAAACGTTAACCCATGATACTCGCGTAGCGAACTCCCGCTTCTTTGACGGCGACGTAAACCAGGTGCCGAAATACGCGCTGACGGTAGGCGTAGGCACGCTGCTGGATGCGGAAGAAGTGATGATTCTGGTGCTGGGCCATCAGAAAGCCCAGGCGCTGCAGGCGGCGGTTGAAGGCAACGTCAACCACATGTGGACCATTAGCTGCCTGCAACTCCATCCGAAAGCGGTTGTGGTATGCGATGAGCCGTCCACAATGGAACTTAAAGTTAAAACATTGAAATATTTCAATGAATTAGAAGCAGAAAATATTAAAGGTCTGTAATGTTGTCTCCGCCCCGCCAGTCAATGCGGGGCGGTAAATTTTTGATATCGGGGGTCAGAATGTATGCTTTAACCCAGGGCCGGATCTTTACCGGTCACGAAATTCTTGATGACCATGCGCTTGTTGTCGCTAATGGCCTGATTGACCGCGTTTGTCCGATGGCCGAACTGCCACCGGGAATAGAACAACGCTCATTGAATGGGGCCATTCTCTCCCCCGGTTTTATTGATGTGCAGTTAAACGGCTGCGGCGGCGTGCAGTTTAACGATACCGCAGAAGCCGTCAGCGTTGAAACGCTGGAAATTATGCAGAAAGCCAATGAAAAATCGGGCTGTACTAACTTTCTGCCAACGCTTATCACTACCAGCGATGAATTGATGAAACAGGGCATTCGCGTCATGCGCGAATACCTGGAAAAACATCCGCACCAGGCGCTGGGTCTCCACCTGGAAGGCCCCTGGCTTAATCTGGTAAAAAAAGGCACCCATAATCCTGATTTCGTGCGTAAACCAGACGCTGCGCTGGTCGATTTCTTATGCGATAATGCCGACGTCATCACCAAAGTCACTCTCGCGCCGGAAATGGTGCCTGCTGACGTAATCGCTAAACTGGCGAATGCGGGCATTGTGGTTTCCGCAGGTCACTCCAACGCGACGTTAAAAGAGGCGAAAGCGGGCTTCCGCGCCGGGATTACTTTTGCGACTCACCTGTTTAACGCGATGCCGTACATTACAGGGCGTGAGCCGGGCCTTGCTGGCGCTGTTCTGGACGAAGCGGATATTTATTGCGGCGTTATCGCCGATGGTCTGCATGTCGACTACGCCAACATTCGCAATGCCAAACGCCTGAAAGGCGACAAACTTTGTCTGGTGACAGACGCCACCGCACCGGCGGGGGCCAATATTGAGCAGTTCATTTTCGCAGGTAAAACAATATACTACCGCAATGGGCTGTGTGTGGATGAAAACGGTACGTTGAGCGGTTCGTCCTTAACCATGATTGAAGGCGTACGCAACCTGGTCGCGCATTGCGGCATCGCGCTGGATGAAGTGCTGCGCATGGCAACGCTCTATCCGGCACGCGCTATCGGCGTTGATAAACATCTCGGTAGCATTGCGCCGGGTAAAGTCGCCAACCTGACCGCGTTCACCCACGATTTTAAAATTATCAAGACCATCGTTAATGGTGACGAGGTCGTTGACTTGAGTAAGTGAGAATATGACACCAGGCGGACAAGCTCAGATAGGTAACGTTGATCTCGTAAAACAGCTTAACAGCGCGGCCGTTTACCGCCTGATTGACCAGCATGGTCCTATCTCGCGCATACAAATTGCCGAGCAAAGCCAGCTTGCTCCCGCCAGCGTAACGAAAATTACGCGTCAACTCATTGAACGCGGGCTGATCAAAGAAGTCGATCAGCAGGCCTCTACCGGAGGCCGCCGCGCTATCTCTATCGTCACGGAAACCCGTAACTTCCACGCCATTGGCGTTCGCCTGGGGCGTCATGACACCACTTTAACGCTCTACGATCTGAGCAGTAAAGTGGTCGCTGAGGAGCATTATCCGCTGCCGGAGCGCACCCAAGAGACGCTGGAACATGCGCTGCTCAACACTATCGCCGTCTTTATTGATAGCTGTCAGCGTAAAATTCGTGAATTGATCGCTATCTCGGTGATCCTGCCAGGGCTTGTCGATCCGGAAAGTGGCGTGATTCGTTACATGCCACACATTCAGGTTGAAAACTGGGGACTGGTCGAAGCGCTGGAAAAACGGTTTCACGTTACCTGTTTCGTGGGACACGATATTCGTAGCCTGGCGCTGGCGGAACACTACTTCGGCGCCAGTCAGGATTGCGAGGACTCGATTCTGGTGCGCGTCCATCGTGGTACAGGCGCCGGGATTATCTCCAACGGGCGCATCTTCATTGGCCGTAACGGCAACGTCGGCGAAATTGGGCATATTCAGGTGGAGCCGTTGGGCGAGCGCTGCCACTGCGGTAATTTCGGCTGTCTGGAAACCATTGCCGCCAATGCGGCGATTGAACAACGGGTGCTGAATTTGCTTAAACAAGGGTATCAAAGCCGTGTTCCGCTTGACGACTGCACGATTAAAACCATCTGTAAGGCGGCAAACCGGGGCGACAGCCTGGCCTCGGAAGTCATTGAGCATGTTGGCCGCCATTTGGGCAAAACGATCGCCATTGCTATCAACCTGTTTAATCCGCAAAAAATCGTCATTGCCGGCGAGATCATTGAAGCCGATAAAGTCCTGTTGCCCGCTATTGAAAGCTGTATCAATACGCAGGCGTTAAAGGCATTTCGCAAAAATTTGCCGGTGGTACGCTCCACGCTGGATCACCGTTCTGCTATCGGCGCATTTGCCTTAGTTAAACGCGCCATGCTCAACGGAACATTACTGCAACGTTTGCTGGAAAGTTGATGCGCTCTTATAGTATCGGATTATTCACAAATTCCCTGGGTAGTTCATGACCATCAAGAATGTAATCTGCGATATCGACGGCGTGCTGATGCACGACAACGTAGCCGTACCCGGTGCGGCGGAATTTCTGACGGGGATTCTGGAAAAAGGTCTGCCGCTGGTGCTGCTGACCAATTACCCGTCGCAAACCTGCCAGGATCTGGCGAACCGTTTTGCTACCGCTGGCGTTAACGTGCCGGACAGCGTGTTTTATACGTCAGCAATGGCGACAGCCGATTTTCTGCGCCGTCAGGAAGGTAAGAAAGCGTATGTCGTGGGCGAAGGCGCGCTTATTCACGAGCTCTATAAAGCGGGTTTTACCATTACCGATGTGAACCCTGATTTTGTCATCGTTGGAGAGACCCGCTCCTACAACTGGGACATGATGCATAAAGCGGCATTTTTCGTCGCCAATGGCGCGCGCTTTATCGCCACCAACCCGGATACCCACGGTCGCGGCTTTTATCCGGCCTGCGGCGCGCTGTGCGCAGGCATTGAAAAAATTTCCGGCCGGAAGCCGTTTTATGTCGGCAAACCCAGCCCGTGGATCATCCGCGCGGCGTTAAACAAAATGCAGGCGCACTCGGAAGAGACCGTTATCGTCGGCGACAACCTGCGCACCGACATTCTGGCAGGATTCCAGGCCGGTCTGGAGACCATTCTGGTGCTTTCAGGCGTATCAACAATCAATGATATTGACAGTATGCCGTTCCGCCCAAGCTGGATTTACCCTTCCGTCGCTGAGATCGACGTTATCTAAACCTGTCCCCTGCCTGATGACGCATAGCTTTCAGGCCTACGGTTCGAACAACATTGTAGGCCTGATAAGCGAAACGCCATCAGGAAAAACATAATTCAATTAATCCACGATAAAACTGAAGATCCATCAATAAATCCGCGCAATATGCAATCATTTTTCACTAATCAACAATGACGATTGCATTTTTCATTTTTCAGACCGTAATCCCCTTGCGCCTTCCACGCCTTTGCGGCATTTTTTAGTCAAGCAAACACAAAAAGTACGACGCAACAGATTAACGGAGAAGGCTATGTGTTCTATTTTCGGCGTATTCGATATCAAAACAGATGCAGCGGAACTGCGTAAAAAAGCCCTTGAACTGTCACGCCTGATGCGCCATCGCGGCCCGGACTGGTCCGGCATCTATGCTTGCGATAACGCGATTCTCGCACATGAACGCTTGTCGATTGTTGATGTTAACGCCGGCGCCCAGCCCCTGTATAACGCCAGGAAAACCCACGTGCTGGCGGTGAACGGTGAAATTTATAACCATCAGACGTTACGCGCGGAGTATGGCGATCGTTACGCGTTCCAGACAGGCTCCGACTGCGAAGTTATCCTCGCGCTGTATCAGGAAAAAGGGCCGAATTTCCTTGACGATTTACAGGGGATGTTCGCCTTCGCCCTGTATGACAGCGAAAAAGACGCTTATCTGATTGGTCGTGACCATATCGGTATTATTCCGCTCTATATGGGCTATGACGAATTCGGCAACTTCTACGTAGCGTCAGAAATGAAAGCGCTGACCCCGGTCTGCCGCACCATTAAAGAGTTTCCGGCGGGCAGCTACCTGTGGAGCAAAGACGGCAAAATTCGTCAGTACTATCAGCGCGACTGGTTCGATTACGATGCGGTAAAAGATAACGTCACCGACAAAAACGCGCTGCGTCAGGCGCTGGAAGAATCCGTGAAAAGCCACCTGATGTCCGACGTGCCCTACGGCGTACTGCTCTCCGGCGGCCTGGACTCGTCGGTTATCTCGGCAATCACCAAAAAATTCGCCGCCCGTCGCGTCGAAGATCAGGAGCGCTCCGAAGCCTGGTGGCCACAGTTGCACTCTTTTGCGGTAGGTCTGGAAGGTTCGCCTGACCTGAAGGCGGCCCAGGAAGTGGCTAACCACCTCGGCACCGTGCATCATGAAATTCACTTCACCGTCCAGGAGGGTCTGGATGCGATTCGCGACGTGATTTACCACATTGAAACCTATGACGTAACCACTATCCGCGCCTCAACGCCAATGTATCTGATGTCACGTAAGATCAAAGCGATGGGCATCAAAATGGTGCTCTCCGGCGAAGGTTCCGATGAGGTGTTTGGCGGCTATCTGTACTTCCATAAAGCGCCGAACGCCAAAGAGTTACATGAAGAGACGGTACGTAAACTACAGGCGCTGCATATGTATGACTGCGCCCGCGCCAACAAAGCGATGTCCGCCTGGGGCGTGGAAGCGCGCGTACCGTTCCTGGATAAAAAATTCCTCGACGTGGCGATGCGTATCAACCCACAGGATAAAATGTGCGGCAACGGCAAGATGGAAAAACACGTGCTGCGCGAGTGCTTCGAGTCTTATCTGCCGGCAAGCGTCGCGTGGCGTCAGAAAGAGCAGTTCTCTGACGGCGTAGGCTACAGCTGGATCGATACGCTGAAAGAGGTGGCGGCGAAACAGATTTCCGATCAACAACTGGAAACCGCCCGCTTCCGCTTTCCATACAACACGCCGTCGTCTAAAGAGGCGTATCTGTACCGGGAAATTTTTGAAGAGCTGTTCCCGGTGCCAAGCGCGGCGGAGTGCGTACCCGGCGGCCCGTCCGTCGCCTGTTCTTCCGCCAAAGCCATTGAGTGGGATGAAGCATTCAAAACGATGGATGACCCGTCAGGCCGCGCGGTCGGCGTGCATCAGTCGGCGTACCAGTAAATTAACGATGACGAAAGAGCCCTTAGGGGCTCTTTTTTTATAGCAAACCACTTTCGGAAAAACGATTAATAACCAATAATTGCCGAATATTGCGCCACGCTGTTCGCAACCTAACCAAACAGACACTTTCCGACGTTTTTCGATGAAAAAGAGGTTGACGCTTCAAGGCTCAATACGCATAATGCGCCCCGCAACGCCGATAAGGTAACGCGAAAAAAGATGGCTACGTAGCTCAGTTGGTTAGAGCACATCACTCATAATGATGGGGTCACAGGTTCGAATCCCGTCGTAGCCACCATCTTTTTTTTGCGGGAGTGGCGAAATTGGTAGACGCACCAGATTTAGGTTCTGGCGCCGCAAGGTGTGCGAGTTCAAGTCTCGCCTCCCGCACCATTCACCGATAAGCGTTGTACGGATGGGGTATCGCCAAGCGGTAAGGCACCGGTTTTTGATACCGGCATTCCCTGGTTCGAATCCAGGTACCCCAGCCATATTTCTTCGAGTTTGCGGTTCACCGCGACGGTATTGGGGTATCGCCAAGCGGTAAGGCACCGGTTTTTGATACCGGCATTCCCTGGTTCGAATCCAGGTACCCCAGCCATCGAAGAAATCATCTGGCTACGTAGCTCAGTTGGTTAGAGCACATCACTCATAATGATGGGGTCACAGGTTCGAATCCCGTCGTAGCCACCATATTCAGAACACGTCGAGGTATTCGACCGGTTCGAAAATAATTTGTTGGGGTATCGCCAAGCGGTAAGGCACCGGATTCTGATTCCGGCATTCCGAGGTTCGAATCCTCGTACCCCAGCCAGTTTTAAAAACGCTCTGCTAATGAGCGCAAGAAGTACGACAATTGGGGTATCGCCAAGCGGTAAGGCACCGGATTCTGATTCCGGCATTCCGAGGTTCGAATCCTCGTACCCCAGCCACCTTTAAAAAGCTCGCTTCGGCGAGCTTTTTGCTTTTCTGGCAATTCGGACTGCCTGATGGCGCTACGCTTATCAGGCCTACGGGCGAATACAGGCCGGGTAAGGTATCCGCCACCCGGCATAACACAAACTACAACCCCAACGCATATTTCAGCGCCTGACGTTTTAGCACGCCTGCGCGCTGCGCCGCCATCAGCCCCATATTGCGTAAAATACGCAGCGGCGGCAGTTCATTGCTGAACCCGGCATAAAACAGATCCATTCCACTTTGCATCATAAAATTATCTGCCATGCGCCGCGTCTGATAGCGTTTCAACACCGAATGGCTGGCCCAGGACTCGCCATAGCTACGGGCACTCGCCAGCACATCAATCAACGCATCAACATCCCGATACCCCAGGTTGACGCCCTGCCCGGCCAGCGGATGAATGGTATGCGCCGCGTCGCCTACCAGCGCCAGCCCCTGTTGCGCATACTGCAACGCGTGACGACGGGTTAGCGGAAACGCGCCCGCCGCGACAGGCATCACCGCCCCCAGACGCGCCGGAAAGTGCTGGTTAATTTCCACCTGCAATTGCGTCATCGATAAACCCTGCAACTGGCGAATACGTGCCGGAGCGTCATACCACACCAGTGACGCCCAATCGTCGAACAGCGGCAAAAAGGCGCGCGGCCCCGTTGGCGTAAACTGCTGCCAGGTGCTGTCGCCTGGCGCATTTTCACACTTGACGGTGATAAGCATACACGACTGCGCATATTGCCAGGCATGAATGCCAATTCCCGCCATTTGCCGAACCTGCGAATTCGCACCGTCGGCGCCAATCACTAACTTCGGCGTTACCCATTCGCCGTCGGCCAGTTCCAGCGCATAACCATCGTGGCGGCGGTGCAATGCCGCCAGTGAAGCCGGAACGCGCAGCGTCACGCCGGGGTGCGCTTCCAGCGCCTGCCATAACGCCTGTTGCAGGACGTTGTTCTCCACCATATAGCCTAACAGCGGCAGCTTGAGTTCAGCGGCGTCGAACACCACATGGGCGTTTTCCCACTCCCAGGTCTCCAGTCGCCGATAAGGATGGCTACGCATCCCCTGCACCGCCTCCCACACGCCCAGCCCCTTGAGCAGCGCCACGGATGCCGCGCTAATGGCCGAAATCCGCACGTCAGGCTGGCTGTCAGCCGCAAACGGCGCAGGCGCGGCATGTTCTATTACCATCACCGTAAACCCTTGCTGCGCCAGACCCAGCGCCAGCGCGCCGCCGACCATTCCCCCGCCGATAATGGCAATTTCCGTTGGTTGATTTGTCATGGTCATTCATCCTGTTACGTTTTAAACAAGTTTACAGGATTTTTTACCCATTAGGGCTGACGTCAGTCATACTGGTCACAACCGCGCCAAAGCATTACACTATGCGCCCTGCTTTTCAGCCACTATTTCGCAAGAGCAAGTCGATGACTAAAAAACTCCATATTAAAACCTGGGGCTGTCAGATGAACGAGTACGATTCATCGAAGATGGCCGATCTGCTGGACGCCACCCACGGCTATCAACTGACCGACGTGGCGGAAGAGGCGGATGTGCTGCTGTTGAATACCTGCTCAATCCGCGAGAAGGCTCAGGAAAAAGTCTTCCATCAATTAGGTCGCTGGAGACTGTTAAAAGAGAAAAATCCCGATCTGATTATCGGCGTCGGCGGCTGCGTGGCTTCCCAGGAAGGCGAGCACATTCGTCAACGCGCCCATTACGTCGACATTATTTTTGGTCCGCAAACCTCACACCGCCTGCCGGAGATGATTAACTCCGTGCGTGGCGACCGCAGCCCGGTGGTCGATATCAGCTTCCCGGAAATCGAGAAGTTCGACCGTTTGCCGGAACCGCGCGCAGAAGGCCCGACCGCTTTCGTTTCTATCATGGAAGGCTGCAATAAATATTGTACTTACTGCGTGGTGCCGTATACCCGCGGTGAAGAAGTCAGCCGTCCCTCAGACGATATCCTGTTCGAAATCGCCCAGTTAGCGGCGCAGGGCGTGCGTGAGGTCAACCTGTTGGGCCAGAACGTTAACGCCTGGCGCGGAGAAAACTACGACGGCACCACTGGCACCTTTGCCGATCTGCTGCGTCTGGTTGCCGCCATCGACGGCATTGACCGTATTCGCTTTACCACCAGCCATCCGATTGAGTTCACCGACGATATTATCGAGGTGTACCGCGATACGCCGGAGCTGGTCAGTTTCCTGCATCTGCCGGTACAGAGCGGTTCCGATCGCGTGTTGAATCTGATGGGGCGCACCCACACTGCGCTGGAATATAAAGCAATCATCCGTAAACTGCGCGCGGCGCGGCCGGACATTCAGATAAGCTCTGACTTTATCGTCGGATTCCCTGGCGAAACTACCGATGATTTCGAAAAAACCATGAAGCTTATCGCTGACGTCAACTTTGATATGAGCTACAGCTTTATCTTCTCTGCGCGTCCGGGAACGCCGGCTGCCGATATGGTTGATGACGTACCGGAAGAAGAGAAAAAGCAGCGTCTGTATATTCTGCAAGAGCGTATCAATCAGCAGGCGATGGCATGGAGCCGCCGTATGCTCGGCACGACACAGCGCATTCTGGTGGAAGGCACGTCACGTAAAAACATTATGGAACTGTCTGGCCGTACCGAAAACAATCGGGTGGTGAACTTTGAAGGCACGCCGGAGATGATTGGTAAGTTTGTCGATGTGGAAATTACTGACGTCTATCCGAACTCCCTGCGCGGAAAAGTGGTGCGTACCGAAGATGAAATGGGGCTGCGCGTCGCCGAAACGCCGGAGTCCGTCATTGCCCGTACCCGTAAAGAAAATGAGCTGGGCGTAGGATTCTACCAGCCTTAATCCTGCAGGAAAGGCAATAATACCCGATGGCGCTACGCCTGTCGGGCTTCCTGGTCATGGCCTGTCGCCCGACGGGCCTTGCAATTTTCTCTCTTCATCCCCATCTTCATTGCAATGCTTGCGCCTTTTCCCTATGGCGTGAATAATTTCCTTAGATGCCGGTAAATGTTCAGCGTCCGGCGATACAGACACAAGAGGAACAGTTTGAATATAGACACTCGCGAAATTACCCTTGAGCCTGCAGACAACGCCCGTCTGTTGAGCCTTTGCGGGCCGTTTGATGACAATATTAAACAGCTCGAACGTCGTCTCGGTATTGAAATCAACCGCCGTGACAATCACTTTAAACTGACCGGTCGTCCGATTTGCGTGACCGCGGCGACAGATATTTTGCGAAGTCTGTATGTCGATACCGCACCGATGCGCGGCCAGACTCAGGATATCGAACCGGAACAAATTCATCTGGCGATCAAAGAAGCGCGGGTGCTGGAACAGAGCGCGGAAAGCGTGCCTGACTATGGCAAAGCTATTAATATCAAAACCAAGCGCGGCGTGATTAAACCGCGTACCCCGAACCAGGCGCAGTACATCGCCAATATTCTCGATCATGATATTACCTTTGGCGTCGGCCCGGCGGGTACCGGTAAAACGTATCTTGCGGTCGCCGCTGCGGTAGACGCCCTGGAGCGCCAGGAGATTCGCCGTATTCTGCTGACCCGTCCGGCGGTGGAAGCGGGCGAAAAACTCGGCTTTTTGCCAGGCGATTTAAGTCAGAAGGTGGACCCGTACCTGCGTCCGCTGTATGACGCGCTGTTCGAAATGCTCGGCTTTGAAAAAGTCGAGAAGCTGATTGAGCGCAATGTGATTGAAGTCGCGCCGCTGGCCTATATGCGCGGACGCACATTAAACGACGCCTTTATCATTCTGGATGAAAGCCAGAACACCACTATCGAACAGATGAAGATGTTCCTGACGCGTATCGGCTTTAACTCAAAAGCGGTGATCACCGGCGACGTGACGCAGATTGACCTGCCACGCAACACCAAATCCGGCTTGCGTCATGCCATTGAAGTGCTGGCGGAAGTCGATGAAATCAGCTTTAACTTCTTCCACAGCGAAGACGTGGTGCGCCATCCGGTCGTTGCCCGCATTGTTAACGCCTATGAAGCCTGGGAAGAGGCCGAACAAAAACGCAAAGCGGCGTTGGCGGCAGAGCGTAAGCGTGAAGCCCAGGAGCAGGAACAGAAATGAGCCAGGTGATCCTCGATTTACAGTTGGCCTGTGAAAACCACGCGGGCCTGCCGGATGAAGCTCAGTTTCAACGCTGGCTGGACGGCGTTATTCCGCAGTTTCAGGAAGAGGCGGAAGTCACAATCCGTCTGGTGGATGAGGCCGAAAGCCACGACCTTAATTTGACGTACCGCGGGAAAGATAAACCCACTAATGTTCTCTCCTTCCCGTTTGAAGCGCCCCCCGGCATTGAAATGCCGCTACTGGGCGATCTGATTATTTGCCGTCAGGTCGTGGAGCAGGAAGCGCAGGAACAGAGCAAGCCGCTGGAGGCGCACTGGGCGCACATGGTCGTGCACGGTAGCCTGCATTTGCTGGGTTACGATCATATCGACGATGACGAAGCGGAAGAGATGGAGTCTCTCGAAACGGAGATTATGCTTGCTATGGGCTATGAGGATCCGTACATTGCCGAGAAGATTACAGAATAGTAGCTTGCCGGATGGCGGCGCTCGCGCCTTATTCGGCCTACATTCATGCCTTTTGTAGGCCTGATAAGCGTAGCGCCATCAGGCAAAACATGCCGTCACAGCTGAGTATACGCATGACGAGCTTTGTATTAACTAACATGAGAACCCATACGACGCCATGAGCGACGACAATTCACACAGTAGTGACACAGTAAACAGTAAAAAGGGATTTTTTTCCCTGCTACTCAGCCAGCTTTTCCACGGTGAACCTAAAAACCGTGATGAGTTGCTGGCGCTGATCCGTGATTCCGGGCAGAACGAGCTTATCGATGAAGATACGCGCGATATGCTCGAAGGCGTAATGGACATCGCCGACCAGCGCGTTCGCGATATTATGATCCCGCGCTCCCAGATGATTACCCTAAAACGCAACCAGACGCTGGACGAATGTCTCGATGTTATCATTGAGTCCGCCCACTCGCGTTTTCCGGTGATCAGCGAAGATAAAGATCACATTGAAGGGATTCTGATGGCCAAAGATTTGCTGCCGTTTATGCGCAGCGATGCCGAAGCCTTCAGCATGGACAAAGTGTTACGCACCGCGGTTGTCGTACCGGAAAGCAAACGGGTTGACCGTATGCTCAAGGAATTCCGCTCCCAGCGCTACCATATGGCCATCGTTATCGATGAGTTTGGCGGCGTTTCCGGCCTTGTGACTATCGAAGACATCCTCGAACTGATTGTCGGTGAAATTGAAGATGAGTATGACGAAGAAGACGATATCGACTTCCGTCAGCTTAGCCGCCATACCTGGACGATTCGCGCGCTGGCGTCGATTGAAGACTTCAATGACGCTTTCGGCACCCACTTCAGCGATGAAGAAGTCGATACCATCGGCGGGCTGGTGATGCAGGCGTTCGGCCATTTACCGGCCCGCGGCGAAACCATTGACATTGATGGTTACCAGTTCAAAGTGGCGATGGCCGATAGTCGTCGTATTATTCAGGTGCATGTCAGGATCCCGGATGACTCGCCCCAGCCAAAACTGGACGAATAACAGCAATAGTGGACTAAAAATGGCATTTGCCTCGTTAATTGAACGCCAGCGTATTCGCCTGCTGCTGGCGTTATTATTCGGCGCCTGCGGAACGCTGGCTTTCTCTCCGTATGACGTCTGGCCCGCAGCGATAGTGTCGCTTATCGGGCTGCAGGCCTTAACGTTTAATCGCCGCCCGCTCCAGTCTGCCGCCATCGGCTATTGCTGGGGACTCGGACTTTTCGGTAGCGGGATTAACTGGGTTTATGTCAGTATCGCGCAGTTTGGCGGCATGCCGGGCCCGGTTAACGTTTTTCTGGTGGTGCTGCTTGCAGCTTATCTCTCGCTGTATACCGGACTGTTTGCCGGGATTTTGTCGCGCCTGTGGCCAAAAACCAACTGGCTGCGCGTCGCTATCGCCGCGCCTGCAGTATGGCAAATCACCGAATTTTTACGCGGCTGGGTGCTGACCGGCTTCCCCTGGCTGCAATTTGGCTATAGTCAGGTCGACGGCCCGCTAAAAGGACTGGCGCCGGTAATGGGCGTCGAAGCGATCAACTTCCTGCTGATGATGGTCAGTGGCCTGTTAGCGCTGGCACTGGCGACGCGGAACTGGCGTCCGCTGGCTGTCGCCGTGATTCTGTTTGCTTTGCCCTTTCCGCTACGTTATATCCAGTGGTTTACGCTGGAACCGGCCAAAGCGACCCAGCTATCGCTGGTGCAGGGCGATATTCCGCAGTCGCTGAAGTGGGACGAAAACCAGCTACTGAATACGCTAAAAATTTATCTCAACGAAACCCGCCCAGAGTTAGGCAAATCACAGATTATTATCTGGCCTGAGTCGGCGATTCCGGATCTCGAAATCAATCAGCAGCCCTTCCTTCGTTCGCTGGACGAGATGTTACGCGAAAAAAATAGCACGCTGATCACCGGTATTGTCGATGCGCGTCTCAATAAACAGAATCGATACGACACCTACAATACGATTATTACGTTGGGCAAGGATAATCCATACAGTTATGACTCGCCCAATCGCTACAATAAAAATCACCTTGTACCCTTTGGCGAGTTCGTTCCGCTGGAGTCTATCCTGCGTCCGCTGGCGCCGTTCTTCGATCTGCCCATGTCCTCCTTTAGCCGCGGCCCTTATATCCAGCCGCAGTTACATGCGCACGACTATAAGCTGACGGCGGCAATCTGTTATGAAATTATTCTTGGCGAACAGGTGCGGGATAACTTCCGCCCGGACACCGACTATCTGCTGACGATTTCTAACGACGCCTGGTTTGGTAAGTCCATTGGCCCGTGGCAACATTTCCAGATGGCGCGGATGCGTTCGCTGGAGCTGGCGCGTCCGTTGCTGCGCAGTACTAACAACGGTATTACGGCGGTGATTGGCCCGCAGGGCGAAATTCAGGCGATGATCCCGCAGTTCACACGCCAGGTACTGACCACCAATGTCACGCCAACCACGGGGTTAACTCCCTATGCTCGTACCGGCAACTGGCCGCTATGGGTACTGACCGCGCTGTTTGCTTTTGGCGCGGTAGTGATGAGCCTGCGACAACGACGGAAATAATCTCTCCCCAGGCCGGATAGCACTTCATTTATCCGGCCTGAAAATCCTCCTTTTTTCCCCATTCTGGCACGTCTATTGCTTTGTTAAACATGGCAAACCTGTTCTGGCTGCTTGTGCAACCGGGTCGCACCAAAAACGATCATCGGTAGCACCTGAACGGTGCAATGTAGGATTTTTGCCTCTGAACGGTGCGGCGCACTTCGCAAAAATAAACAATATCGCAGCAAAATATTTACAACAAGCCACACTAAATGTTAACAAACACACATAACACTGCACGCGCAAGTTGCAGGCAATAACAACATCACAATAGCTATCAATGCGTCGACGGCGCAGATGATAAAGGAGTTGGATATGCAATTACGTAAGCTAACCACAGCAATGCTGGTCATGGGACTGTCTGCGGGCCTTGCGCACGCAGAAGATGGCGCGCCTGCCGCTGGTAGCACCCTGGACAAGATCGCTAAAAATGGCGTGATCGTCGTCGGGCATCGCGAATCTTCTGTGCCCTTTTCTTATTACGACAACCAGCAGAAAGTGGTCGGCTATTCCCAGGACTACTCCAACGCCATTGTGGAAGCGGTAAAAAAGAAACTTAACAAGCCCGATCTGCAGGTGAAGCTGATCCCGATCACCTCGCAAAACCGTATTCCGCTGTTGCAAAACGGAACCTTCGATTTTGAATGTGGTTCAACGACTAACAACCTTGAGCGCCAGAAACAGGCCGCCTTCTCCGATACGATTTTCGTCGTCGGGACGCGACTGCTGACTAAAAAAGGCGGCGATATTAAAGATTTCCCGGATCTGAAAGGCAAAGCGGTCGTCGTCACCTCCGGGACGACCTCTGAAATTCTGCTGCATAAGCTTAACGAAGAGCAAAAGATGGGGATGCGTATTATTAGCGCGAAAGACCACGGTGACTCGTTCCGCACCCTGGAAAGCGGTCGCGCCGTCGCCTTTATGATGGATGACGCGCTGCTGGCCGGCGAGCGCGCCAAAGCCAAGAAACCGGATAACTGGGAGATTGTCGGCAAACCGCAGTCCCAGGAAGCCTACGGCTGTATGCTGCGTAAAAACGACCCTGAGTTTAAAAAGCTGATGGACGATACCATCGCTCAGGCGCAAACCTCCGGCGAAGCGGAAAAGTGGTTTGATAAGTGGTTTAAAAATCCGATCCCACCGAAAAACCTGAACATGAATTTCGAGTTGTCTGACGAGATGAAAGCCCTGTTCAAAGCACCGAATGATAAAGCGCTTAACTAACTAAAACTAAATGGGACGGGACTCCTGTCCTCTCGATTGTCGCTCAGCACGGACAGACTATAAGCCTGATGGTCGTTCCCCATCGGGCCTGAAACCGCAGATCGCCGGGCAACAATCTTCGAGGGTAGCGCTGCTACCCTTTTTTTTCGGAGTAGATGTATGTCAATAGACTGGAACTGGGGTATTTTTTTACAGGAAGCCCCCTTCGGCAATACCACCTATCTCGGCTGGCTATGGAGTGGTTTTCAGGTCACCGTAGCCCTTTCGATTACCGCCTAGATTATCGCTTTCCTGGTAGGATCTATTTTCGGCATTTTACGTACCGTTCCCAACCGTTTCCTCTCCGGACTGGGCACATTGTACGTAGAACTGTTCCGCAACGTGCCGCTGATCGTGCAATTCTTCACCTGGTACCTGGTGGTGCCTGAACTGTTGCCGGAAGATCTTGGCATGTGGTTTAAGGCGGAACTCGATCCCAATATTCAGTTTTTCCTCTCCTCAATGATCTGTCTGGGACTGTTTACCGCCGCCCGCGTTTGCGAACAGGTGCGCGCCGCGATTCAGTCTCTGCCTCGCGGGCAGAAGAACGCGGCGCTGGCGATGGGGCTAACGCTGCCGCAGGCTTATCGCTATGTCCTGCTGCCGAATGCCTATCGCGTTATCGTGCCGCCAATGACGTCAGAGATGATGAACCTGGTGAAAAACTCGGCCATTGCCTCAACCATCGGCCTGGTGGATATGGCGGCGCAGGCAGGCAAACTGTTGGATTACTCGGCGCACGCCTGGGAATCCTTCACCGCCATTACGCTGGCCTATGTGCTGATTAACGCCGTTATCATGCTGGTCATGAGCCTGGTTGAACGCAAAGTCCGCCTGCCGGGCAACGTGGGGAGCAAATAATGTACGAATTTGACTGGAGTTCGATTATCCCCTCACTGCCTTACCTGCTGGCCGGGTTGGTCATCACGCTGAAGATCACCGTCACCGCCGTTATCGTGGGGATAGTCTGGGGAACCATTCTGGCCGTCATGCGCCTCTCAAGCTTTGCCCCTATCGCCTGGTTTGCTAAAGCGTATGTTAACGTTTTCCGTTCCATCCCGTTGGTGATGGTCTTGCTGTGGTTCTATCTGATTGTACCCGGCTTTCTGCAAAACGTGCTGGGACTATCGCCGAAAACCGATATCCGCCTGATCTCCGCGATGGTGGCATTCTCCATGTTTGAAGCGGCCTACTATTCCGAGATTATTCGCGCCGGTATTCAAAGTATTTCCCGCGGGCAGTCCAGCGCCGCGCTGGCGCTGGGGATGACCCACTGGCAGTCGATGAAGCTCATTATTCTGCCGCAGGCGTTTCGGGCGATGGTGCCGCTGTTGCTTACGCAGGGCATCGTGCTATTTCAGGACACCTCTTTAGTTTATGTACTCAGCCTGGCGGACTTCTTCCGCACCGCATCGACTATCGGCGAGCGTGACGGTACTCAGGTCGAAATGATTCTGTTCGCCGGCGCCGTTTATTTTGTTATCAGCCTGAGCGCGTCGTTGCTGGTCAGCTATTTGAAGAAAAGGACAGTTTAATGATTACCCTGAAAAATGTTTCAAAATGGTATGGTCACTTTCAGGTGCTGACCGATTGTTCAACAGAAGTGAAAAAAGGTGAGGTGGTGGTAGTCTGCGGGCCATCGGGTTCCGGTAAATCCACGCTGATTAAGACCGTCAATGGTCTGGAGCCGGTGCAAAAAGGCGAAATTACCGTTAACGGCATTATTGTGAACGACAAAAAAACCGATCTGGCGAAACTGCGTTCCCGCGTGGGCATGGTATTCCAGCACTTCGAGCTGTTTCCCCACCTGTCGATCATCGAAAACCTGACGCTGGCGCAGGTGAAAGTGCTGAAACGCGATAAGGCCGCCGCCCGCGATAAAGGCCTGAAGCTGCTGGAGCGCGTTGGCCTGTCTGCGCATGCCAACAAGTTCCCGGCGCAGCTTTCCGGCGGTCAGCAGCAGCGCGTGGCGATCGCCCGCGCGCTATGTATGGACCCCATTGCCATGTTATTCGATGAACCGACTTCCGCGCTCGATCCGGAAATGATCAACGAGGTACTGGACGTGATGGTCGAGCTGGCGAACGAAGGGATGACCATGATGGTGGTGACGCACGAAATGGGCTTTGCCCGTAAAGTGGCTAACCGGGTGATCTTTATGGATGAAGGTAAAATCGTCGAAGATTCGCCAAAAGAGGAGTTCTTCGCTAACCCCAGTTCCGATCGCGCAAAAGACTTCCTTGCGAAAATCCTGCACTAATCTTCCCGGCGCGCACGTCAGAGTGCGCGCTATCTCACGCTTTACCGCTTCGCTTCTCGAAACATATCCAGCCGGGCGTTAACCTTGTCACAAAGTACCGCTTACAAGGAGCCACAATGGCACTGCCCATTATTATTGATTGCGATCCGGGTCATGATGACGCGATCGCCCTCGTTCTCGCCCTCGCCTCCCCTGAACTGGAAGTGAAAGCGATCACCTCTTCCGCCGGCAACCAGACGCCGGAGAAGACCCTGCGCAACGTGCTGCGGATGCTGACACTGCTCAAACGCCCGGATATTCCGGTGGCGGGCGGCGCGGTGAAACCTCTCATGCGCGAACTGATTATCGCCGATAACGTTCACGGCGAAAGCGGCCTCGACGGCCCGGCGCTGCCCGAACCGTCATTCGCCCCGCAAAGCGGCACTGCCGTTGAGCTGATGGCAAAAACACTGCGTGAGAGCTCACAGCCAGTCACCATCGTCTCCACTGGCCCACAGACCAACGTGGCGCTGCTGCTGAATAGCCATCCGGAACTGCACGCGAAAATTGCGCGTATTGTGATCATGGGCGGCGCAATGGGATTGGGGAACTGGACGCCCGCTGCGGAATTTAATATTTACGTCGACCCGGAAGCGGCAGAAATTGTCTTCCAGTCAGGTATTCCGGTGGTGATGGCCGGGCTGAACGTCACCCATAAGGCGCAGATTCACGCCGCCGATATCGAACGCTTTCGCGCCATTGGCAACCCGATTTCCACCATCGTCGCCGAACTGCTGGACTTCTTTATGGAGTACCACAAAGACGAAAAATGGGGATTTGTCGGCGCGCCGCTGCACGACCCGTGCACCATCGCCTGGCTGCTGAAACCCGAGATTTTCACCACCGTTGAGCGTTGGGTTGGCGTGGAAACCCAGGGGAAATACACCCAGGGGATGACGGTGGTGGATTATTATTTCCTGACGGGGAATAAGCCGAATGCGACGGTGATGGTCGATGTAGACCGCCAGGGATTTGTCGATTTGCTGGCGGAACGGCTGCAATACTACGCATAAAGCGCAAAGTAGAATCCAGGGATGAACAGCGATGTTTTGGCGTAACAATAGACCTGAAATCAGCCTGCTACAGCACGATGTAGCCCATATAACGTTTTCAGTACGTAACGGAAAAGCATTGCTTCGTCCCTGCGTTATCCACGATCCCGACTCTGACGCCGGTATTCATACGCTTTCCTGGCATGGCTCGCCGCTGATTCGTTTTTACACTGAAGCCTGGTGCCCAACCTGCGCAGAATTTGTTTATGCTGGTTTTAGCAATGATGATGAAGGCGCCACGCAGTTTTTATCCTCACTTGCCGAGTGGAATCAGACAGGAGTCGGGTTGAACGAAGCATTTACCGCCCTGACGCCGCTGTTTTCACTCTTTGCCGATGGTTATTACCGGCTGGAAGAACGCGAACTTTATCCCACAGATGGCAATGGACATTTTTTCTGGGCGGTGAGTAACGAAAAACAACCGAATCCCGCGACCACAGGGCAGTGGATTGCTGACGTGGACTATCACTACCAGTCCGGCGAACCCTGTTTTTTACTGCCAGGCCAGCCCCCATCGCGATTTAACCCACAACGCGCCGAGTAGTTATGCGGCGAGACGCGACAGCAATGCCTGCAATTTTATGACGGCGAGCGCCTGGAGGAAGCCCAGTTTCAGCGCCGCATCCCCCTGAAAATACAGTACGAAAAACTACCGCCATCCCTTTGGGAGGATTACTTTACTCGCCATGACAGAAGTTATACTCGCGTCAACTGGTTCCCAAAAGCACAGCCCACGGGCAAATGGAACGTCGACGAAGAGATCCGCAAACTGGAAGCCCAACTGCACGCTTAACATGGCGGACGGCAACCGTCCGCTCACGATAATGAACCTTACGGCTCAAACGGCCTGCGCTGGAACTGATCGTGCCCACACTTCGGGCAGAGCGGCAGCACATCCGGCGTGTAAACCGCCAGATGATAGTGGCATTTCTCGCACACCAGATACCCCAACCCCACCACTTCGCCACTGTGATACACGCCGTGGTGATTCAAATCCTGGAAGACTTCACGCCATTCCAACTGGGTTTTGTCGGTAATATCCGCCAGTTCCTGCCAGAGACTCTCTTTAATCACCCGCAAGAAGACGCTATCTTCCTGGCTCTCTTCGTAGCTCATGGCGAACTCTTCCAGATCGCGTCTGACAGCGCGCGTCAGTTCGTCCACCTCGGTTCGCGTTAACTCCCCTGTTTGCATCACGCGCTGGCGCGCCTGCTCCACCAGCGCATCAATGTCGCGCTCGCCATTGCGTAAACGCTCGCTTAATGAGGCCACCAGTTCACGGTAATATTGAGCAACCTTGTTCATCACTTCACCTCTTGGATCGTTAACTGTCTATAATAATAGACGTTATTTGCGTTACGCTTTGCAAGGCTGCCCACAGAGTCTGTAAATTCTTGTCAGGCCGACTCACGTATCCAGCGCGTCAGCGAGGTACGATCGACATTTAATCGTTTCGCCACTAACGATTTATTATCCCTTTCCGCCTCTAATAATTTTCTCAAAATACGCAGGCGAATCGTTTTATAATCGCCAGCCAGCATCTGGCAGTCGTGGCAGGTAGTTGGCTCGCGTCGGCTCCCCTCTTCCAGATCGTCCAGCAAGAGGCGACCCTCATCCAGCGTTGCCGGGGAGTGATCAATAGAGAGCACCAGCCGTTCGATAATATTGCTTAACTGCCTGACGTTTCCGGGCCAGGCGAAGCGCTGAAGCTCTTGCCACAGCGCCGGGGTTAACGTTAGTGCCGGGCGTTTATAATGCTGGCTGAAACTAGTAAGCAGCGACAGGCCGATGGCTTTGATATCCTCCGGACGTTTGCGTAGCGGGATGGTGGTCACTTTTAATACGTTAAGCCGATAGTAAAGATCTTCGCGAAATGTCCCGTCCGCAATGAGCTTCGTTAACGTCTGATTGGTCGCCGCAATCACGCGAATATCAACAGGTATCATCTGGTCCGAGCCCAGCCGCATAATCTGCCGCTCCTGCAATACCCGTAATAAGCGCGTCTGTAGCGGTTTATCCAGTTCGCTAATCTCATCCAGAAAAATGGTACCGTGGTGCGCTAATTCAAACAGGCCTATTTTGCCTTTCGGCGACGCGCCGGTAAATGCGCCAGCGACATAGCCAAAGAGTTCGCTCTCCAGAATCTGAGGGGCCATCGCGCCGCAGTTAATGGCGACAAACGGGCCGTTGACGCGTTGGCTGGCATTATGAATACTTTGCGCCAGCACCTCTTTTCCCGTCCCGCTTTCGCCATTAATTAAGATAGTCGCGTCCGTACCGGCATAATTTTTAATGATCGCCAGACGACGCAGCATTTCCGGGTTTTCGGTAAGCAGATCGTCGAAATGATAGCGGGCGCTCAAGCCACGGCGAGACAGTTCCTGGCGGCGAACATGATGTTCCACCCCCTGTAAACTGGAGACGGTTTGCATCGTCAACACTACCCGGCTTAACTGTCTGGCCGCAAATACCGGATACAGATTAACCACCATCGCGCCTTGCGGCGTATCGACGACTTTCGCGCTGACAGTTTTTCCCTCGCGTAATGTATGCCGCTCCTGGTGCAATACCTGTTTCAGGAAAGATGCGTCATAAATTTCACCGGAGGCGTTAATTTTAAAAAGTTGGCTCGCATATTTATTATAATGCAGTAACGCGCCGGTATCATCAAGCGTGATAACAGCTTTATCAAACTGATCGAGAATCAGCTGCAGATGATGACGCTCGAGTAATTGGCTGCGAAAAGCCAGATATAATGAGCTGGCTTCTTCCAGAGCTTCGGTTATTGAGGCTGGGCTGGAATCAAGTAAACGGAATTGCGAGCCCAGCGGTGAAAAATAATCCTGACAAACGGTATCGCCAACAATGCAATCTAATGGCGTGGACGCTAATTGCCGCTTCAGGCAAGAAATCGTTTCTTTATCATTTCCCTGTAAGGTAAAAATTTTATAGTTAATATTTAACTGTTCCGCTACGCGCGCGCATCCTTTGATCACACTGGAAAAGCCGACAATACCGACAGTGCCTTTTTGTCCTTTAAAAGGGATAAGCGCATCAAGAATGTCGTAGCCGGACATTTTAATTTCGACTACCGGTAATTTACTGTGCTTTTTTAATATTTCCGCACAGCCGCCACGACTAATCAGTACCTGGTGCCCACGGGACTCTAATAAAGGTAGCTCATCCAGGATACGATTAAGCGTCGTTTGATGAATAGTGACGGCGTAATCCAACTGCGCGACCAGCGCCTCGGCAGCCTTTGCCAGTTGCGGATAAGGAGAGACAAAACAGAGAGGAGATGCGGCTATATCTTTCGTCTTATTCATCACTCACCATCCTGTTGGTTTATGAACGGGCGAAACCGCCCGTCGTGATTTATTTTCCGCCGAAACGCTAACCGCCTGCGGCGGCTGAGTTCAGTTTACGATCGTAGCGTTTTTTTATCCATACGGTCAGGAAGGGGGCGCACAGAGCGGTAATAATCGTCGAGGCCGCCACCTGCGCCGCCGCCGTCGACGCCAGGTCGGTAAAATGCGGATCGAGCAGCGCGATTGCCGCTGGCGTCGCGACGGCGTTGCCAGAGGTGGTGGATACCGCCGCGCCTGCCACGCCGCTGCCACCCGTCAGACGATCGGCGAAAATATTAAAAAATCCGCCAATCGCCACCGTCATGAGTCCCAGTAAAATGCCTGAAGAGCCTGCCGTGATAAGTCGTGCGAAATCAATACCGTATCCTAACCCAAAGGCAAAAAAAGGAATCGTTACCACGCTGCCCTGTTTAAGAAACTTGCGCATGTCCTCATCCAGATTACCCAAAATCATGCCAATGATAATGGGAATAATAACCGCCACCAGATTCATAAAGGGTATCGACACCATGCCTGCCGACCCTAACGCCAGCATGGTGAAAAAGGGACCATCGTTCAACGATATTACCGCAATCGCGCCGCCGTCGGTTTCATCGCCGTACTCCCCCACCAACGCGGCATATAACCCACTGTTTGAGTTGGTCATCGCCGAAATAATCGCTAAAGCCGACAGACCTAATAACCCATCCGGGCCGCAAAATTTTCCGACCAGAATGCCAATAATCACGCCGCTGGCAAATTTCGCAAAGGTGATAGCAGCGCCTTTTTTCAGCGCTTTCGGCGCGGCTTTAAACTGGATATCCGCGCCCATACAGACTAAAAACATGCCTAAAATCGCCATTGCGCCATGCGAAATAGAGGTGACAAAACCGCCTATTTCCAGCGCCTCCGGCGCAAAGGTTTTAAACAATGCGCCGATGATCAGCGGTACAACCATCATACCACCAGGAAAACGTTCCAGTGTTTTTTTAATTTTCATAGCTTATTCCCAGGAGATAACCGGACAGCTTGTGCTGCCCGATTTGGTATCAGAACGTCGGCGCGATCTTATAAATAGAGAATTCGTTATGACCTAAATCTTCTGATTTAGTCGTTTTCCCATTCGCGACGCGTAAAATTTCCTGATAAATTTCCTCGCCCATTTGCGTAATAGAAGCCTCGCCAGACATAATGGCGGACACATCAATATCAATATTGTCCTGCATCATTTCCCACGTTGCTTTATTACCCGTAATTTTTATTACCGGCGCTATTGGGTTACCGGCAGGCGTTCCGCGACCGGTAGTAAAAATAACGATCTGCGCTCCACCCGCCACCATGCCGGAAATAGATTCAATATCCTGCCCCGGGGTATCCATAATCCACAGGCCAGGATGCGTTGGGCTATCGGCATATTCCAGTACGCCCTGTAGCGGCGCATGACCTGCTTTATGCATACAGCCTAACGATTTTTCTTCAATGGTAGTCAGCCCGCCTTTAATATTGCCCGGCGTCGGCTGTCCCCCGCGAATATCCTCGCCCAGCGCTTTTGCTCGCGCCTCGCAGCCGACCACTAAATCAATGAGCTGTTGACCAACCTCCGGCGTCACCGCGCGTTTCGCCATCACATGCTCGGCGCCAATAAATTCCGTCGTTTCAGAAAGAATTGAGTTTCCGCCGCAGCGTATCAGCTTATCCGAGGCGACCCCGCAGGAAGGGTTAGACGCCAGCCCCGATGTCGTATCTGACCCGCCGCACTCCATCGCCAGCAGCAGCTCGCTAACCGGTGCTTGCTGCGGTTTTTGCATGGAGAGTTGTTGCGCATAGTCGCGGGCCAGCGAAATCCCCCTGGCCTGACATTTAAGCGTGCCGCCCTCTTCCTGAATGGTAATGCAGGAAGTCGGTTTGCCAAATGCGGTAATCTCTTCTGCGATGCGCAGCGGCTCCGAGCCTTCACAGCCTAAGCCCACAACCACAATAGCGCCGACGTTGGGATTATTCGCCACATTAATCAATGTCTTTTCCGTCAGACGCGCATCGCCTGCCACCTGGCAGCAGCCAAAATCGTTATTCACCCATGTCGCGCCTTTTACCTGCCGGGCAATATCCTGGGCAACTTTATTCGCACAAACGCTGGTAGGTAAAATCAGTACATAATTACGGATGCCAAAACGGCCGTCAGGGCGGCGGAAACCCAAAAAAGTCTCATTGCTCATAATCATTTTCCCTTGTTTTATATTATTTCCAGTCACCACGTCCGCGTTCGCTTTCCACATTGTGGACGTGCACATAGTCGCCACTTTTTATTTCCTGAGTGGCGCGGCCAATGGATTCGCCATATTTATAAACTTCGCCATGAAAAGGCACATCGCAGATGGCGAATTTGTGGCCAAATGGCACATCCTGATGTAACACAACGCTTATCTCGCGTTCGCCAATGAACATTGTGGCGGTTTCGCCGGCCTTGAGCGCCGTAATAGCCGTCGCGACGCAATCCTGAGGGTGAATCACCACTGCATTTTTTTTCACGATTAACTCCTTTGCTTTAGTCCTGTCTTCCCTAATCAAAAGGCGTGCCATTTTTTAACTACATGGTTTATATGACTTTATTTTTACAGGCCAATCTGGCGGTGACAGGAACTGCGGTAATTTGCCTCAGTCGTGTCGCATTTTGCGTCACCTCCTCATGAACACCTGGCGCGACAAATGTTCTACCCCCTGTTTTGACGTGCGTGTTTGGGCTATGCTATGCGGATCTAAACACCACCTCTAAAGCTACATTTGTAGCTGTATCGAAAACAGGACTACTGGCTGCCATGCAAGAGCAATACCGCCCGGAAGAGATAGAATCCAAAGTACAGCTTCACTGGGATGAGAAGCGCACATTTGAAGTGACCGAAGACGAGAGCAAAGAGAAGTATTACTGCCTGTCGATGCTTCCCTATCCTTCTGGCCGACTACACATGGGCCACGTACGTAACTACACCATCGGCGACGTGGTTGCCCGCTACCAGCGTATGCTGGGCAAAAACGTGCTGCAGCCAATCGGCTGGGACGCCTTCGGCCTGCCGGCGGAAGGCGCGGCGGTGAAGAACAACACCGCGCCGGCGCCGTGGACGTACGACAACATCGCGTACATGAAAAACCAGCTCAAAACGCTGGGTTTTGGCTATGACTGGAGCCGTGAAATCGCGACCTGCACCCCGGAATACTACCGTTGGGAACAGAAATTCTTCACCGAGCTGTATAAAAAAGGCCTGGTGTACAAGAAGACTTCTGCCGTTAACTGGTGCCCGAACGATCAGACCGTTCTTGCCAACGAACAGGTGATCGACGGCTGCTGCTGGCGCTGCGACACCAAAGTTGAGCGTAAAGAGATCCCACAGTGGTTTATCAAAATCACCGCTTACGCAGACGAGCTGTTGCGCGATCTGGATAAGCTGGACCACTGGCCTGATACCGTAAAAACGATGCAGCGCAACTGGATTGGCCGCTCTGAAGGCGTGGAAATCACCTTCGATGTGAAGGGTTACGATAACACCCTGATCGTCTATACCACCCGTCCGGATACCTTTATGGGAGCCACTTACCTGGCGGTGGCCGCCGGTCATCCGCTGGCGCAAAAAGCGGCGGCGAATAACGCCGAGCTGGCGGCGTTCGTCGACGAATGCCGTAACACCAAAGTGGCCGAAGCCGAAATGGCGACCATGGAGAAAAAAGGCGTCGACACCGGCTATAAAGCGATTCATCCGTTAACTGGCGAAGAGATCCCGGTCTGGGCGGCAAACTTTGTCCTGATGGAGTACGGCACTGGCGCGGTGATGGCCGTTCCGGGTCACGATCAGCGCGACTACGAATTTGCCTCCAAATATGGTTTGACCATCAAGCCGGTAATTCTGGCCGCTGACGGTTCCGAGCCGGATCTTTCCGAACAGGCGCTGACCGAAAAAGGCGTGCTGTTTAACTCCGGCGAGTTCGACGGTCTGGCCTTTGAAGCGGCGTTTAACGCCATTGCCGATAAACTGGCGGAAAAAGGCGTCGGCGAACGTAAAGTGAACTATCGTCTGCGTGACTGGGGCGTTTCCCGTCAGCGTTACTGGGGCGCGCCGATCCCGATGATCACCCAGGAAGACGGCACCGTGCTGCCGACGCCGGAAGATCAACTGCCGGTTATTTTGCCGGAAGACGTCGTCATGGACGGCATCACCAGCCCGATCAAGGCCGATCCTGAGTGGGCGAAAACCACCGTTAACGGTATGCCGGCGCTGCGTGAAACCGACACCTTCGACACCTTTATGGAATCGTCATGGTACTACGCGCGTTACACCTGCCCGCAGTATCAGGAAGGAATGCTGGATTCGAAAGCGGCAAACTACTGGCTGCCAGTCGACATCTACATCGGCGGTATTGAACATGCCATCATGCACCTGCTCTACTTCCGCTTCTTCCATAAGCTGATGCGCGATGCGGGCATGGTCACCTCTGACGAGCCGGCTAAACAGTTGCTGTGCCAGGGCATGGTACTGGCGGATGCGTTCTATTATGTCGGCGAGAACGGCGAGCGTAACTGGGTTTCGCCAGTTGACGCTATCGTCGAGCGCGATGAAAAAGGCCGCATCGTCAAAGCAAAAGACGCAGCGGGTCATGAGCTGGTCTACACTGGCATGAGTAAAATGTCCAAGTCGAAAAATAACGGTATCGACCCGCAGGTAATGGTTGAACGTTATGGCGCGGATACGGTACGCCTGTTTATGATGTTCGCTTCTCCGGCGGATATGACTCTGGAATGGCAGGAGTCCGGCGTAGAAGGCGCAAACCGCTTTATTAAACGCGTCTGGAAGCTGGTTTACGAACACACCGCTAAAGGTCCTGTCGCGGCGCTGAACGTCGATGCGCTGAGCGAAGATCAAAAAGCGCTGCGTCGCGATGTGCATAAAACCATTGCCAAAGTGACCGATGATATCGGCCGCCGTCAGACGTTCAACACCGCCATTGCGGCGATCATGGAGTTGATGAACAAACTGGCGAAAGCCCCGCAGGAAGGCGAACAAGACCGCGCACTGCTTCAGGAAGCGCTGCAGGCCGTCGTGCGTATGCTTAACCCGTTCACCCCGCACGTCTGCTTTACCTTGTGGCAGGAACTGGGCGGCGAAGGCGATATCGACAACGCGCCGTGGCCGGTTGCCGACGAGCAGGCAATGGTGGAAAACACCACGCTGGTTGTCGTGCAGGTTAACGGTAAAGTTCGCGGTAAGATCACCGTTGCGGTGGATGCCACCGAAGAACAGGTGCGTGAACGTGCAGGCCAGGAACATCTGGTGGCAAAATATCTTGATGGCGTTACCGTGCGTAAAGTGATTTACGTTCCGGGTAAACTCCTCAATCTGGTTGTTGGCTAAGCGCGGGAGGAAGCGTGCGATATCTGGTAACACTGTTGTTATCTCTGGCGGTGCTGGTCACCGCCGGATGCGGCTGGCATCTGCGTAGCACTACGCAGGTTCCGGCTTCAATGAAAACGATGATCCTCGATTCCGGCGATCCGAACGGTCCGCTAAGTCGTGCGGTACGTAATCAGTTACGGCTGAATAACGTAAACCTGCTTGATAAAGACACAACGCGCAAAGACGTTCCGTCTCTGCGGCTTGGAACGGTGACTATTTCGCAGGATACGGCGTCAGTGTTCCAGGATGGCCAGACGGCGGAATATCAGATGGTAATGACCGTCAATGCCTCGGTATTGATTCCGGGCCATGACATCTATCCTATCAGCACGAAAGTGTACCGTTCGTTCTTCGATAACCCGCAGATGGCGTTGGCGAAGGATAACGAGCAGGCCATGATCGTTCAGGAGATGTACGACAAAGCCGCTGAACAGCTGATTCGTAAGCTGACCAGCGTCCGCGCGGCGGATATTCAGGCGACGAAAGAGGAGGCTACCGCCGACAATGAGACGGCGGCGCCCGCCTCTACGCCAGCACGCGTCTCCACTACGCTGAGTAACTAATGATCAGGTTGTATCCTGAACAACTCCGCGCGCAGCTCAACGAAGGGCTGCGTGCGGCATATCTGCTATTGGGCAACGATCCGCTGCTGCTGCAGGAAAGTCAGGACGCTATTCGTCTGGCGGCTGCGTCGCAAGGCTTCGAAGAGCACCACGCTTTTACTCTCGATCCCAGTACCGACTGGGGATCGCTTTTCTCACTCTGCCAGGCGATGAGTCTGTTCGCCAGTCGTCAAACGCTGGTGCTGCAACTGCCGGAAAACGGGCCTAACGCGGCAATGAATGAGCAACTCGCCACGCTGAGCGAGCTGCTGCATGACGACCTGTTATTAATAGTACGTGGAAACAAGCTCACCAAAGCGCAGGAAAACGCCGCCTGGTATACCGCGCTGGCAGACCGTAGCGTTCAGGTCAGTTGTCAGACGCCGGAGCAGGCGCAGCTTCCCCGCTGGGTGGCCACCAGAGCGAAAGCACAGAATTTGCAACTGGATGACGCCGCGAACCAACTGCTGTGCTATTGCTATGAGGGCAATCTGTTGGCGCTGGCGCAGGCGCTGGAACGACTGTCGCTGCTTTGGCCTGACGGTAAGTTAACGCTTCCTCGCGTGGAGCAGGCCGTCAATGACGCCGCCCACTTTACCCCTTTCCACTGGGTGGATGCGTTACTGATGGGGAAAAGCAAACGCGCGCTGCATATTCTGCAACAGCTACGCCTTGAAGGCAGCGAACCGGTTATTCTGCTGCGGACCCTCCAGCGAGAGCTGCTGCTACTGGTAAATCTCAAACGTCAGTCCGCGCATACGCCGTTACGCGCGCTGTTTGATAAACACCGGGTCTGGCAAAACCGTCGCCCCATGATCGGCGACGCGTTGCAGCGTCTCCATCCTGCGCAGCTTCGCCAGGCCGTGCAGTTACTGACGCGTACAGAAATTACGCTCAAACAGGATTATGGTCAGTCGGTATGGGCAGATCTTGAAGGGCTGTCGCTCCTGCTCTGCCATAAGGCGCTGGCAGACGTATTTATTGATGGGTGATATGAAATCGTTACAGGCTTTATTCGGCGGCACCTTTGATCCGGTGCATTATGGACATCTTAAACCTGTTGAAACGCTGGCGAATCTGATCGGCTTATCGCGGGTGATTATTATGCCTAACAATGTGCCGCCGCATCGCCCCCAGCCGGAAGCTTCCAGCGCGCAGCGTAAATATATGCTGGAGCTGGCTATCGCCGATAAGCCGCTTTTTACGCTGGATGAACGCGAGCTACAGCGAAACGCGCCCTCTTACACTGCGCAAACGCTGAAAGCATGGCGCGAAGAACAGGGTCCCGAAGCGCCGCTGGCGTTTATTATCGGCCAGGACTCGCTGCTCAACTTCCCCACCTGGCATGATTACGACACCATCCTTGATAACACTCACCTGATCGTTTGTCGTCGTCCGGGCTACCCCCTTGAAATGACGCAGGCGCAACACCAGCAGTGGCTGGAACAGCATCTGACCCATACGCCAGACGATCTGCACCAGTTGCCAGCCGGTAAAATTTACCTGGCGGAAACGCCCTGGCTTAATATCTCCGCAACCCTCATCCGCGAACGGCTGGAAAAAGGCGAGTCCTGCGACGATCTGTTGCCGGAAAACGTGCTGAACTACATCAATCAGCAGGGGTTATACCGGTGAGCACATTGCGCAGCGCCGACAGCAGACGCTCGTTTTGCGCAGCGCTGCGTATCGCCACACGATAATAGCGGCTGTCCAGCCCCGGGTAGTTAGCGCAGCTACGGATTAAAATCCGCTGCGTCAGCAACCGTCGCTGCAGGTCAATATCCTCTCGCTCACAGCGTAACAACAGATAGTTTGCCCGCCCGGGATAGACCGTCAGCAGGGGGAGCTGACAAAGCGCCTGATAAAACCGGGCGCCCTCCTCCCGTAACCAATGCCAGGTCGCCTGTTGCCAGGCGCTATCCTGTAACGCTACCTCACCGGCCAGCGCCGCCAGCGCGTTAACCGACCACGGCATTTGTTGGCGACGCATCCGCGCCACCGCCGCGTCATTGCTGTTGACGAGATATTCCAACCGCAGGCCGGGAATGGCATAAAATTTGGTCAGCGAACGCAGCACCCAGATATGCGGATTATCTTTAAGAGCAGGAATAAAGCCCGTCTCATGCGGAATAAAATCGATAAACGCTTCATCCAGGATAAGGTTAATGTTCAGCGATTTACAGCGATCGGCAATGGCCTGTAATAACTGCCGCTCCGGCAGCAGACCGGTAGGATTATTGGGCGTACACAGAAACAGGCAGTCCAGATCGGGCGTCAACGCCTCAAGAATGGCATCGGTAAGCTGCCAGCCATCCGCTTCGCGTAGAGACCAGCGACGAATTTCACAGCCAATTTGCGCCAGCGCCCGGCCATACTCCGCGAAACCTGGCGTGACAATCATTGCACGACGCGGTTTAAGACCGCTCGCCACGGTAAAGATTGACTCCGTCTCGCCATTTCCCGCCAGTATCCACGATGCCGGCACCTGGTGATGACGCGCCAGCGCCTGGTGCAAATGAAAATAATCGGCGTCCGGGTAGCGCTCAATGCAGTCCAGATTGTCGATAAGCGCGCGTTTCACGCTGACAGGCATACCCAGCGGATTAATGTTTGCGCTAAAATCCAGTAACTGGTCAGGCGAGATGCCCAACACCGTCGCGGCTTCCCGAATATTACCGCCATGCGCGCTGTTGAATAACGCCATTATGCCTCCGGCCAAAAAACGCTATTTTAGTGAAAAAAACGTTGCGCAATCAGGGGCATTATCATGTTTTGCGCATTTAACCTCATGAGGAATACCATGCGATTGTGGCTGGTGCGTCATGGCGAAACCGAGGCCAATGTCGCCGGGTTATACAGCGGACATGCTCCCACGCCGTTAACGGAGAAAGGGATTGGCCAGGCGAAAACGCTACATACTTTATTGCGCCACGCGCCATTTGACCTGGTGTTATGCAGCGAGCTGGAGCGCGCGCGCCATACCGCCCGACTCGTACTGGAGGGCCGGGATACGCCGCAACACATCTTACCTGAGCTTAATGAGATGTACTTCGGCGACTGGGAAATGCGCCATCACCGCGACCTCACCCACGAAGATGCCGAAAGCTATGCCGCCTGGTGTACGGACTGGCAGAATGCGGTTCCGACCAATGGCGAGGGTTTTCAGGCTTTTACCCGGCGCGTAGAGTGCTTTATCTCGCGACTCGACGCGTTTAGCGATTGCCAGAACCTGCTGATCGTCAGCCATCAGGGCGTACTCAGCCTGTTGATTGCCCGTCTGCTCGCAATGCCCGCCGCCTCGCTATGGCATTTCCGGGTAGAACAGGGATGCTGGAGCGCAATCGACATATGCGAAGGGTTCGCCACCCTGAAAGTATTAAATAGTCGTGCCGTCTGGCAGCCTGAGTGATGAATTTTCCGTTTTTTCTCGCCGCAGCGGTTTCGCCCATTGACAGCCCCCGACAGGCTGTTATTCTCCGCAGCCAGGCTTTTTTCACCTTGCAGAGCTTTGCAGAAATTGTTTTACAAAAATGGCGATGCTTTCTGTGACGTGGGATGGGATGATAATCTGATTTTAAACGCCGATCCGGCGACATAAGTCCCGGTATCGCCGCTGATTCAGGTATACTACACGGCGTCCCGCCGGAAGGTTAGCGTTAACTCGCAACGCCTTACCGGTCCAGCCTGTTGGCCTTTTTCTATCGTTATAACGCAATTATTCACCCAGGGGGAAAACTTGCAGGGTAAAGCACTCCAGGATTTTGTTATCGACAAAATTGATGACCTGAAAGGTCAGGACATCATCGCCTTAGATGTTCAGGGTAAATCCAGTATCACCGACTGTATGATTATTTGTACCGGCACCTCCAGCCGTCACGTTATGTCTATTGCCGACCACGTGGTGCAGTCGTCGCGCGCGGCCGGTATGCTGCCGTTGGGCGTCGAAGGCGAGAATGCGGCTGACTGGATTGTCGTCGATCTGGGCGATGTGATTGTGCATGTCATGCAGGAAGAAAGTCGCCGCCTGTATGAACTGGAAAAACTCTGGAGTTAATGCGTGAAGCTGCAACTTGTCGCTGTCGGCACGAAGATGCCCGACTGGGTTCAAACGGGATTTACGGAATATCTGCGTCGTTTTCCGAAAGATATGCCCTTTGAGCTGATCGAAATCCCTGCGGGCAAACGCGGCAAGAACGCGGATATCAAACGCATTCTCGACAAAGAGGGCGAGCAGATGCTGGCCGCCGCCGGTAAGAATCGCATTGTTACCCTGGATATTCCAGGCAAGCCGTGGGATACGCCGCAGTTAGCCAATGAGCTGGAGCGCTGGAAACAGGACGGGCGCGACGTCAGTTTGCTGATTGGCGGCCCGGAAGGATTATCTCCCGCCTGCAAAGCGGCAGCAGAACAGAGCTGGTCGCTCTCGGCGTTAACGCTCCCTCACCCGCTGGTTCGGGTTCTGGTCGCGGAGAGTTTGTACCGGGCGTGGAGCATCACAACCAACCACCCTTATCACCGTGAGTGATCGTGAAGTCTTGAGAAGATTAAGCAGCGGATGAAACGACAAAATTCTTTTCGTGACTATACGGCTGAGTCCGCACTGTTTGTGCGTCGGGCGCTGGTCGCCTTTTTGGGTATTTTGCTGCTGACCGGCGTACTGATCGCCAATTTGTATAATCTGCAAATTCTCCGTTTTACCGATTACCAGACCCGCTCGAACGAAAACCGTATCAAGCTGGTGCCAATTGCGCCAAGCCGCGGGATAATCTACGACCGTAACGGCATTCCCCTTGCGCTGAACCGCACTATCTATCAGATTGAAATGATGCCGGAAAAGGTGGATAACGTTCAGCAAACGCTGGATGCGCTACGCAGTGTGGTCGATTTAAACGACGACGATATCGCCGCCTTTAAAAAAGAGCGCGCCCGATCCCATCGCTTTACTTCTATTCCGGTGAAAACAAACCTGACGGAAGTTCAGGTCGCGCGCTTTGCTGTCAACCAGTACCGTTTTCCGGGCGTCGAAGTCAAAGGCTATAAACGCCGCTATTATCCATACGGATCGGCGCTGACCCACGTTATCGGCTACGTATCGAAAATCAATGATAAAGACGTCGAGCGTCTCGACAGAGAAAACAAACTGGCGAACTACGCCGCCACCCATGACATCGGCAAGCTGGGCATTGAGCGCTACTATGAAGATATTCTGCATGGGCAAACCGGTTATGAAGAGGTTGAAGTCAACAACCGCGGTCGCGTTATTCGCCAGCTCAAAGAGGTGCCGCCGCAGGCCGGACACGATATCTACCTGACGCTGGATCTCAAGCTCCAGCAGTATATTGAAACGCTGCTGGCAGGCAGTCGCGCGGCGGTGATTGTCACCGATCCGCGTACCGGCGGCGTGCTATCGCTGGTCTCCATGCCAAGTTACGACCCTAACCTTTTCGTGGACGGCATCTCCAGCAAAGATTACTCCGGGCTGCTTAACGACCCGAACACGCCATTAGTGAACCGCGCGACTCAGGGTGTCTACCCACCCGCTTCTACCGTTAAGCCTTACGTCGCCGTATCGGCGTTAAGCGCTGGCGTCATCACCCGTAACACCAGTCTTTTCGACCCTGGCTGGTGGCAGTTGCCGGGGTCTGAGAAACGCTACCGCGACTGGAAAAAATGGGGCCACGGGCATCTGAATATCACCAAATCCCTTGAAGAGTCGGCGGATACCTTCTTCTATCAGGTGGCCTATGACATGGGGATCGATCGCCTGTCAGAATGGATGGGTAAGTTCGGCTATGGTCACTATACCGGAATTGATCTCGCAGAAGAGCGATCTGGTAATATGCCGACCCGCGAGTGGAAACAGAAACGCTTTAAAAAACCGTGGTATCAGGGCGATACGATTCCGGTGGGCATCGGCCAGGGCTACTGGACGGCAACGCCGATTCAGATGAGTAAGGCGCTGATGATCCTTATTAACGACGGTGTAGTTAAAGTCCCGCACCTGTTAATGAGCACCGCGGAAAACGGTAAACAGGTGCCGTGGGTACAGCCGCATGAGCCGCCGGTGGGCGATATTCACTCCGGCTACTGGGAAATAGCGAAAGATGGCATGTATGGCGTCGCCAACCGCCCTAACGGCACGGCGCATAAATATTTTGCCAGCGCGCCCTATAAAATCGCGGCGAAATCGGGCACCGCGCAGGTCTTTGGCCTGAAGGCCAACGAAACGTACAATGCGCATAAAATCGCCGAGCGCCTGCGCGACCATAAATTAATGACCGCCTTTGCGCCGTATAACAATCCCCAGGTCGCCGTCGCGATCATCCTTGAAAACGGCGGCGCAGGCCCGGCAGTAGGCACGATCATGCGCCAAATCCTTGATCACATCATGCTGGGCGACAACAACACCCATTTGCCTGCGGAAAACCCGGTGGTTGCAGCGGCGGAGGACCAATAATCATGACGGATAATCCGAACAAAAAAACCTTCTGGGATAAAATTCATATCGATCCCACGATGCTACTTATTCTGCTGGCGTTACTGGTTTACAGCGCATTGGTCATCTGGAGCGCCAGCGGCCAGGACATCGGCATGATGGAGCGTAAAATCGGTCAGATTGCGATGGGGCTGGTGGTCATGGTGGTGATGGCGCAGATCCCGCCGCGCGTGTATGAAGGCTGGGCGCCCTATCTCTATATCATTTGTATCATTCTGCTGGTCGCCGTTGATGCCTTCGGCGCAATATCCAAAGGCGCGCAGCGCTGGCTCGATCTGGGAATCGTTCGCTTTCAGCCTTCGGAAATAGCCAAAATCGCCGTGCCGCTGATGGTCGCCCGCTTTATTAACCGTGACGTCTGCCCGCCCTCGCTGAAAAATACCGCCATCGCCCTGGTATTAATCTTTATGCCTACCCTGCTGGTCGCCGCCCAGCCGGACCTGGGGACGTCTATTCTGGTCGCCCTTTCCGGTCTCTTTGTCCTATTTTTGTCTGGCCTGAGCTGGCGCTTAATTGGGGTCGCCATTGTATTGATCGCTGCATTTATTCCTATTTTGTGGTTTTTCCTGATGCACGATTACCAACGCCAGCGCGTCATGATGCTCCTTGATCCGGAGACCGATCCGCTGGGCGCGGGCTATCATATTATTCAGTCTAAAATCGCCATTGGCTCAGGCGGCCTGCGCGGTAAAGGCTGGCTCCACGGCACCCAGTCGCAGCTGGAGTTTTTACCCGAACGCCATACCGACTTTATTTTCGCGGTACTGGCGGAAGAGCTCGGTCTGGTGGGCATCCTGATTCTGCTCGCGCTCTATATTTTGCTAATAATGCGCGGTCTGTGGATTGCCGCCAGAGCGCAAACTACATTTGGTCGCGTGATGGCTGGCGGATTAATGTTAATATTATTCGTTTATGTCTTCGTAAATATTGGTATGGTGAGCGGTATTCTGCCTGTGGTTGGAGTACCTTTACCCTTGGTCAGCTACGGGGGCTCCGCACTGATTGTGCTGATGGCCGGGTTCGGGATTGTGATGTCGATCCACACCCACAGAAAAATGTTGTCGAAAAGCGTATAAGGGGTGCGCAATGCGTAAGCAGTTGCCTGTAATCTGCGTCGCGGCAGGGATAGTACTACTCGCGGCATGTACTAATGACGGCGGTCAGCAGCAAACCACCGTCGCGCCGCAACCTGCGGTATGTAATGGTCCGACTGTGGAAATCAGCGGAGCGGAACCGCGTTATGAACCTCTGAATCCGACCGCAAACCAGGATTATCAGCGTGACGGTAAAAGTTATAAAATCGTTCAGGACCCGTCCCGCTTTAGCCAGGCTGGCCTGGCCGCTATTTATGATGCGGAACCCGGCAGTAATTTAACCGCCTCCGGGGAGATGTTCGATCCGATGCAGCTTACCGCCGCCCATCCGACACTGCCTATCCCCAGCTATGCGCGAATCACCAACCTGGCCAACGGTCGCATGATCGTCGTGCGTATTAACGATCGCGGCCCCTATGGCACCGATCGGGTCATCTCCCTGTCCCGCGCAGCGGCGGATCGTCTGAATACCTCGAATAATACTAAAGTACGGATTGACCCCATTATCGTGGCGCCGGATGGTTCGCTCTCCGGCCCGGGGATGGCCTGTACGACGGTGGCGAAACAGACCTACGCTCTGCCCCCGCGCCCTGATTTAAGCGGCGGCATGGGAAGCGCCTCTTCAGCGCCTGCGCAACCGCAAGGCGACGTTCTTCCGGTCAGTAATTCCACGTTGAAAAGTGACGATACCACCGGTGCGCCGGTGAGCAGCAGCGGCTTCCTCGGCGCGCCGACCACGCTGGCGCCTGGCGTGCTGGAGGGTAATGAACCGACGCCGGCACCACAGACAGCGCCGGTTTCCGCGCCGGTGACGGCTCCAGCGACTGCGACGCCGGTGAGCGCGCCTGCCGCCGCAGCCCCGGTATCTGCCCCGGTGAGCGCGCCTGCCGCCGCGGCGAGCGGTCGTTTCGTCGTCCAGGTCGGCGCCGTCAGCGATCAAACGCGTGCGCAGCAGTACCAACAGCGTTTAAGCCAGCAGTTCAGCGTACCAGGACGCGTAATACAAAACGGCGCGGTCTGGCGTATTCAACTGGGGCCTTTTGCCAGTAAAGCCGAAGCCAGCGCGTTACAGCAACGTTTGCAAACAGAAGCACAATTACAGTCCTTTATCGCCAGCGCGCAGTAACCGATTGCAGGTATCTGTACTGTCAATTTCTGTAAATGACATTAACAAAGTCACGCGGAAAGTCAGATGCCTGCCAGTTATGCTTTTGCTATAGTAGGGCTCTTTTTTTAATTTCATCACGGACGTCGTAGTTCAGACCATGAAGACCACTTTTTCCGCTCGTTTTATGCAGCGCATGGCGCTCACCACGGCGCTTTGTGCCACGTTTATCTCAACCGCACATGCCGATGACCTGAATATCAAAACTATGATCCCGGGTGTTCCGCAGATCGATGCGGAATCCTACATCCTGATCGACTACAACTCCGGCAAAGTTCTGGCGGAACAAAACGCCGACGAACGTCGCGACCCGGCTAGTCTGACGAAGATGATGACCAGTTACGTCATCGGACAGGCAATGAAAGCGGGTAAATTTAAAGAAACCGACCTGGTTACCGTCGGTAATGACGCCTGGGCCACCGGCAATCCGGTATTTAAAGGCTCTTCGCTGATGTTCCTCAAACCGGGAATGCAGGTACCGGTCTCTCAGTTGATACGCGGCATCAATCTGCAATCCGGCAATGACGCCTGTGTGGCGATGGCTGATTTCGCCGCCGGTAGCCAGGATGCTTTCGTCGGGCTGATGAACAGCTATGTGAACGCGTTGGGGCTGAAAAATACCCACTTCCAGACCGTACACGGCCTGGACGCCGACGGACAATACAGTTCAGCTCGCGATATGGCGCTGATTGGCCAGGCGTTAATTCGAGATGTGCCGAACGAATATGCCGTTTATAAAGAAAAAGAGTTCACCTTTAACGGCATTCGCCAGTTAAACCGTAACGGTCTGCTGTGGGATAACAGCCTGAATGTGGACGGCATCAAAACCGGCCATACCAGCAAAGCGGGCTATAATCTGGTCGCTTCCGCAACCGAAGGTCAGATGCGATTGATTTCCGCCGTGATGGGCGGACGGACCTATAAAGGCCGTGAAACAGAAAGCAAAAAACTGCTGACGTGGGGCTTCCGTTTCTTTGAAACCGTTAATCCGCTGAAGGCTGGTAAAGAGTTCGCTTCTGAACCCGCCTGGTTTGGTAATACCGATCGCGCCTCGCTGGGCGTTGATAAAGACGTTTACCTGACGATCCCTCGCGGCCGCATGAAAGATTTGAAAGCGAGCTATGTACTGAATACCGCAGAACTGCACGCGCCGCTGCAGAAAAACCAGGTGGTCGGCACCATCAACTTCCAGCTGGACGGTAAAACCATCGAGCAGCGTCCGCTGGTCGTACTGCAAGAGATCCCGGAAGGGAACTTCTTCGGTAAAATCATTGATTACATTAAATTAATGTTCCATCACTGGTTTGGATAAAAATTGCACGCTTGAAAGTGTGATTTTCGTCCCCATATACTATGCATCAGTAAAACTCCCGCCCTGTGGCGGGAGTTGTTATTTTTTTACGTAATGCCGGAGCTGACATGAAAACCAAACTTAACGAACTGCTTGAATTCCCTACGCCATTTACTTACAAAGTAATGGGGCAGGCGTTACCTGAGCTGGTTGATCAGGTGGTTGAAGTGGTACAGCGCCATGCGCCTGGTGATTACTCTCCGACGGTAAAACCGAGCAGCAAAGGCAACTACCACTCGGTCTCTATCACCATTAATGCCACCCATATTGAACAGGTTGAAACGCTGTACGAAGAACTGGGCAATATTGATATCGTGCGAATGGTATTGTAATACATCCAGACGGTTACCCGGTCTTATCCGGGTAACTCCCCGCCTCCCCCGCTGTGATATACTTTCCTCTCTTTTTTCATTCTCTACGGAGATGCCGTTTTGTATCAGGATAAAATCCTTGTCCGCCAGCTCGGCCTTCAGCCCTATGAAGCTATCTCTCAGGCCATGCATAACTTTACCGATATGCGCGATGAAAACAGCCATGATGAAATCTGGTTGGTTGAGCATTACCCGGTGTTTACCCAGGGCCAGGCCGGTAAAGCGGAACATATATTGATGCCTGGCGACATTCCCGTTGTGCAGAGCGATCGTGGAGGACAGGTGACCTATCATGGTCCAGGCCAACAGGTAATGTACGTTTTACTTAACCTGAAACGACGTAAACTGGGCGTGCGTGATTTAGTCACCCTACTTGAACAGACCGTGGTGAATACGCTGGCTGAAATTGGTATTGAGGCGCATCCGCGCGCCGATGCGCCGGGCGTCTACGTGGGTGAAAAGAAAATCTGCTCGCTCGGTTTACGTATCCGTCGCGGCTGCTCATTCCACGGTTTAGCGCTAAACGTTAACATGGATCTTTCTCCTTTCCTACGCATCAACCCGTGTGGTTATGCCGGCATGGAAATGGCCAAAATAACGCAGTGGAAGGAAGACGCTACCACGGATAATATTGCGCCCCGCTTGCTGGCGAATATTTTAGCTCTGCTAAATAATCCACCGTATGAATATATTGCTGCTTAATGCGTAAAATATAATGGCCCAAGAAATTTATGGGTCATTAATCATATATGATTTGAATGCTTTACTTCTCCCCCCGCTTTCTATATTTTCGTTATATCCCTGCTGTAGCCGCCAGGCGGCATGGCCTCTTCAGTCCTCATGATGAGGAATTTTCCGTGAACAAAATCCCGGCCTTGCTGTTACTTATCTTATTGAAATGACTAAAAATACATTCATAAGAGTAATTTTAAAACCAACTCATAAATGCAAAATATACTATTTCATCTATTATTCATAATACGAATGAATTCGGAGCCAGAGCGTGAGTGATAATAATCAGGCAGAAAGACAACCGGCCGATCAACATCTACAAGACAAACCGCAAATTTTCAGAACACTGAGAAATATTGACCTCAATCTGTTGACGATTTTCGAGGCCGTATATGTCCATAAAGGGATCGTCAATGCAGCGAAAATTCTTAACCTGACGCCGTCAGCCATCAGCCAGTCCATTCAAAAATTACGGACTATATTTCCCGATCCGCTGTTTATTCGCAAAGGCCAGGGCGTAACGCCCACGACGTATGCTACGCATCTGCACGAATACATCAGCCAGGGGCTGGAATCTATTCTTGGCGCCCTGGATCTTACGGGCAGCTATGATAAGCAACGTACCATTACAATTGGCACGACGCCTTCGGTCGGCGCGCTAGTGATGCCGATTATTTACCAGGCCATCAGGCCGCGTTATCCTCAGCTTTTGCTGCGCAACATTCCGGTAGACGATGCCGAAAGCCAGCTTAGTCAGTTTCAGACCGATCTCATTATCAATACCCATAGCTATAACAACCGGAGCATCCAGTATCACGTCCTGTTTAGCGATACGCTTGAGATTGTCTGCCGCCAGCATCACCCGTGTCTGGCGAACGCCATTACTGAAGAGAGACTGAACAGCGCGGATCACACCTTTCTGATGCTGGAGGGACAACATCTTTCCCTGCTGCGCCAGCGACTGCAGGAGACATTTCCCGATCAGCAAATCAGTTTTAGCAGCTACAATATTTTTACCATTGCCTCGCTGATCGCCAGCAGCGATCTGCTGGGGCTGATGCCCACCCGCTTCTACGACTTATTTAGCCGCTGCTGGCCGCTTGAGCGCCTTCCCTACGCGCCGGTGAATAGTGAACAGGTCGAGTTCTCGCTGCATTACAATAAACTGAGTCTGCGCGATCCGGTGCTGGAGAACGTCATTGATATCATTCGTGAGGCGTTCTGACAAAAATGTTGCATTCAGGTCACGGAAGATATGGGCAAACAGCACAAAACAACAACTATTTTACATTTTGCCGGGCTGTCAGGCTGCTTTATGGCCCTTATCAATGATATACTGCGTGTCACAAATTCAAAAATAGTTGATAAATACAACTTTCCCTTGAATTGAAACGCTTTCCTTCGTTATTCGCAACTGGAACACGCACGCTATGAGTAAACCCATTGTGATGGAACGCGGTGTAAAATACCGCGATGCCGATAAGATGGCTCTTATCCCGGTTAAAAATGTGGTCACAGAGCGCGACGCTCTACTACGTAAACCGGAATGGATGAAAATAAAACTTCCGGCGGATTCTACCCGTATCCAGGGCATCAAAGCCGCAATGCGCAAAAATGGCCTGCATTCTGTCTGCGAGGAAGCGTCTTGCCCAAACCTGGCTGAATGTTTCAACCACGGTACCGCTACGTTTATGATCCTTGGCGCCATTTGCACTCGCCGCTGTCCGTTCTGTGATGTCGCCCATGGCCGCCCCGTTGCGCCGGATGCGGAAGAGCCGCAGAAACTGGCGCAAACGATCGCCGACATGGCGCTACGCTATGTGGTCATCACCTCTGTCGACCGTGACGATCTGCGTGACGGCGGCGCCCAGCATTTTGCTGACTGCATCACCGCCATCCGTGCCAAAAGCCCGGAGATAAAAATAGAGACCCTGGTGCCAGACTTCCGTGGACGTATGGATCGCGCGCTGGATATCCTTAACGCGACGCCGCCGGATGTGTTTAACCACAACCTGGAAAACGTGCCGCGTATCTACCGCCAGGTTCGTCCGGGCGCCGATTACAACTGGTCGCTGAAATTACTGGAACGCTTCAAAGAAGCGCACCCGGAAATTCCGACAAAATCGGGTCTGATGGTGGGCTTAGGCGAAACCAATGCGGAAATCATTGAGGTTATGCGCGATTTACGCCGTCACGGCGTTACCATGCTGACGCTTGGTCAGTATCTACAGCCAAGCCGCCATCACCTGCCGGTACAGCGTTATGTCAGCCCGGAAGAGTTTGACGAGATGAAAGCGGAAGCCCTGGCGATGGGCTTTACCCATGCCGCCTGTGGCCCCTTTGTACGTTCTTCGTACCATGCTGATCTCCAGGCCAAAGGCATGGAAGTGAAATGATCGTGTAATAGACGCTTACATTTCAGGCAAAAAAAACCGGCAACTCGCCGGTTTTTTTACTCTGCGGAGCAAGCGCATTGCGCTATTACTCTTTATGCGAGAGTTTTTCAGCCTGAACGCTACCGTCGACGTCTTTCTTAACGCCCGCGTCTTCATCGTTCATTGCTTTCTTGAATCCTTTAATCGCCGTGCCCAGGTCTCCGCCCAGCGTACGTAACTTCTTGGTACCAAACAGCAGAACAACCAGTGCGGCAACCACCAGCAGTTTGGTAATACTAATCTCACCCATAGATACCTTCTTCACTAAAAACAGGCTGCGTAACGCGCCGGATTAACCTGAGAATATTAACGGTCTTTCGACGCGCGCACACAATAGCAATCTGTAACAAGGTGAATCAAGCTTTGCGTAAAAAAACATCATAATAATTGCGGTGGCGCAAATCGTCGTTGCTGCAAAAGAGGAAGTTGCTCCCGCACCTGGTCTATTCGTTCTCTGAATATTTCCGCGACGATCAGCGCCGGACGATCGGCTGCCGCGGCTATCGTTACCCCCAACGGATCGATAATACGACTTTGACCAATATTACGATTACCACACTCCCCGGCCGCAATCATATAGCAGGTGGTATCCAGCGCTCTCGCCGCCAGCAGCGTCGACCACTGCTGCTCTTTCAACGGGCCGCGAACCCAGCCCGTCGGCAGCGCCAATACGTCAGCCCCCTGTAAAACCAGCACTAGCGCCATGTCCGGAAAGCGCAGGTCATAACAGGTCATAAGCCCCACCTTAACCCCCTCCACGTCCAGCACAGGCGCGATAACGGTTCCGGCATCAATACTTTGGGATTCTTGCATCGAAAACGCATCATAGAGATGCAGCTTCGCGTAACGCGCGACAATGTGACCTGCCCGTAGCGCCACCAGCATATTAACCGCCCGTCCAGGCGTTGACGGGACAAGGATAGTGAATATCGTCGTCATATTATTATGAGCGCTTTCTTCCTGAAGCCGCGTCATAAACGCGCCATCCAGCGGCTGCGCGGCGCGAATCGGCAGGTCAAGGCCGATGTCATCTCGCGCTAATATCCCCTCAGGCAGCACCAGAAGCGATACGCCGCGGTCCGCCGCCTGCGCCATTAACGAAACGCAAACTTGCGCATTCTCTTCCCATACAGAACTCACCACAAACTGCCCGGCTGCAACGAACATATCCCCTCCCACACCTCTGTCAGGACTCGCCAATTATGCGTGTTCGGCGTTACACTCCTCTTGTATAGCAATTAAATAAAGGATTCGGCAGTGTTACAGCTTCTTTTAGCAGTTTTTATTGGCGGTGGAACGGGGAGCGTAGCCCGGTGGATGCTCAGTATGCGTTTTAATCCGCTTCATCAGGCGATTCCCATCGGTACGCTAACAGCAAATTTACTTGGCGCGTTTATTATCGGCATGGGGTTCGCCTGGTTTAACCGCATGACACATATCGATCCGATGTGGAAAGTGCTCATTACGACCGGCTTTTGCGGCGGCCTGACGACCTTTTCTACTTTTTCTGCCGAAGTGGTATTCTTGCTGCAAGAGGGGCGCTTTGGCTGGGCGCTGCTGAATGTGCTGATTAACCTGTTGGGTTCGTTTGCCATGACGGCGCTGGCATTCTGGCTATTTTCCGCCGCCGCAGCGCGTTAAGCGCAAAAAAAACCCGCCGAAAGGACGGGTTTTGAAATCTTGCTGTCGGACGTATGCTTACAGAGCAGTTACGTTTGCAGCGGAAGGGCCTTTGGCACCGTTAGTGATTTCGAACTCTACGCGCTGACCTTCAGCCAGAGTTTTAAAACCATTGGTCTGGATTGCAGAGAAGTGTACAAACACGTCTTTGCTGCCATCTTCCGGAGTAATGAAACCGAATCCTTTGGATTCATTAAACCACTTAACGTTACCTTTAATCTTAGACATCAAAATTACCTTTACATGAAAAATAGACACAAATGCTGTGTCGGATACCAGTACAACAATTGTGATGCATTTTGTCCAGTCGAACTTTGCGAAAAAGTGATAAATATCGCGTTAATTTTTAGCTAACCCTATCTACTTATTGTTTTTTAAGGCTTTTTAATTCACAACAGAACAATGCCCTTCTCCGTCAAAACTGGAAACGCATCCAGGCAAAATAGACGTTTCCGTTGTTATACGAACCCGGAATGTAGGTCATCTGAAAGGTAGCGGGACCATAGCCTATCGACGCTAAAGGCAACAGCACAGGGATGGGAATATAATTCCAGTTGTCGCGCGCGGTAACGCCTGCGGTAAAGCCCAGTCCCAGACGAAAATTATCGTCTTCCAGCGGTCGCCAGGTTTTTTCCCAGCCATAACCGCCTATGGGTTCCCATTTGTTAAATGAATCTTTAAAGGCCATCATATAGAGGCCATGCCAGTTGCCTTTATCGTCCCAGCGCGACTGACCAAAACCAACGCCCCACGGCCGTTCGTTATAGCGATCCGTTTTCTCTTTATCGTAGGCAAAGCGCGCATGCCAGGTAATGGCGGGGACATACAAATCATAATGCTCAGGCTGTCGCCACGTTTCTGCGACGTTATCGGTAAACGTGTTAAACCACCCTTTATCCGCCGCAGAGACTGAAGGAATAGCCAGCCATGGCATAACAAGGAGAGCAATAATAAGAAAATACTTTCTGATGATCATCGCAACATACATACCGTTCAAAAATTCGACTGTGATAATAACAACATTAACCTGAATAAAATCTTAACAAACTATAAACAGAGAATAATCTGAGAGAGTATCGGGTTAACGGCGTTTGATTTAGCACTCAGAACCGTCACGCGCTCCTTAATAAGCTTTCACAAAAAACACAAAACAAAGCACAACAAATAAAACAATAAAATAACAATAAATTAATACTTATAGCACTACAGAAAATTCGTATAAACATATTTCATCTTTAGTGATGACATGAAAAAATAACCGCGCCGTGATTTTAATCAGTAAGGCGCCATCCTTTATTCGGTACATTTTTATACCACTTTTGTGGTTCTTATTTTTACTCTGGGTGTCGATAAGACAGGGGAAACAATGCTAACAGTTATAGAGCTCCTTATCGGAGTCGTCGTTATTGTGGGTGTAGCACGCTACATCATTAAGGGATATTCCGCCACTGGCGTTTTATTTGTCGGCGGTCTGGTTCTGCTTATTATCAGCGCGCTGATGGGGCATAAGGTATTACCTGCCAGCGAAACCAGTACCGGCTATACCGCAACAGATATTGTTGAATACATCAAAATTTTGCTTATGAGTCGCGGCGGCGATCTTGGCATGATGATCATGATGCTGTGCGGCTTTGCCGCCTATATGACGCATATCGGCGCAAATGATATGGTCGTGAAGCTGGCGTCGAAACCTTTACAGTATATAAACTCGCCCTACCTGTTGATGATTGCCGCCTATTTTGTCGCCTGCCTGATGTCGCTGGCCGTCTCTTCCGCGACGGGGCTTGGCGTACTGCTCATGGCTACTCTCTTCCCGGTGATGGTCAACGTCGGCATTAGCCGCGGCGCGGCGGCGGCTATTTGCGCCTCTCCGGCCGCCATCATCCTCTCGCCAACGTCTGGCGATGTGGTTTTAGCCGCAAAAGCGGCGGAGATGCCGTTAATCGATTTCGCGTTCAAAACCACGCTGCCAATTTCCATCGCCGCCATTATCGGTATGGCGATTGCGCACTTTTTCTGGCAACGCTATCTGGATAAAAAAGAGAACATTTCACATGAGATGCTGGACGTGGCGGAGATTACCACCACGGCCCCGGCGTTTTATGCCATTTTGCCGTTCACGCCCATTATCGGCGTACTGATTTTTGACGGTAAATGGGGGCCGCAGTTGCACATTATTACCATTCTGGTGATCTGTATGCTGCTGGCCGCCGTGCTGGAATTCGTGCGCGGTTTCAACACGCAAAATGTGTTTTCCGGCCTGGAAGTGGCTTATCGCGGCATGGCGGATGCGTTTGCCGGTGTCGTGATGCTGCTGGTCGCGGCGGGCGTTTTCGCCCAGGGGCTGAGCACCATTGGCTTTATCCAAAGTCTGATCTCGATTGCCACTTCTTTTGGCTCCGCCAGCATTATTCTGATGCTGGTCTTAGTGATTTTAACCATGCTGGCCGCGATGACCACCGGTTCAGGCAATGCGCCTTTTTACGCCTTTGTTGAGATGATCCCTAAACTGGCGCACTCCTCCGGTATCAACCCAGCCTATTTATCCATCCCAATGCTGCAAGCCTCAAACCTGGGACGCACGATTTCGCCGGTCTCCGGCGTCGTGGTCGCTGTCGCCGGGATGGCTAAAATATCACCGTTTGAAGTGGTGAAGCGCACGTCCGTTCCGGTCATCGTCGGTCTGTTGATCGTCATTATCGCCACGGAAATTATGGTGCCAGGCGCCTCTTCCGCCGTTACTGGCGGCTGATAGCCGGTAAGCCGGGGCGAGGGAAAACATCGCTCCGGCATCTTAAAGCGGGCTTAGCCGCCGTGATAAATACGCTGCGGCCTGCCCACTTTGCCATGAATAATCTCTGCGACAATCAGGTGCCGACTCGCGCAATATTCCAGGTAGCGTCGGGATGTGGTGCGGCTTATCGTTAAGGCCTGCGCGACCGTTTCAGCCGTATGGCGTACGGTTGGATCGGCAAACAGCTTCATCACCGCATTAAGGGTTAAGGCATCAATACCTGTCGGCAAATCCCCTTTTGGTTCACCGCGCGCATAGGCGTTGAACATTTCATCTATCTGCTTCTGGCTTGCGCTATCCGCGCTCGCCAGCATACGCCTGCGCTGTTGATAACGGGTCAGCGTCTGCCCCAAACGCTCATAAGCAATAGGTTTGACCAGATAATCAAACGCGCCGCTACGTACCGCTTCCGCTACCGTCTCCATGTCACTGGCGGCGGTCGTAAACACTACGCCGCCGGGATAGCGCGACTGCATTAATTCATGCAGCAGCGTAATCCCCTTCCCATCCGGCAGATAATTATCCAACAGAATTAATCCAGGTTTGAACCGGTCAATCATCATTCTCGCCTGCGCCAGATTGCCCGCCAGCCATATCTGCTTAAAGCCAGGAATATGGCGGATATATTCTGCGTGCATCTCCGCCAGCAGCGTTTCATCCTCAACGATCAATAGGGTTAATGGTTCTGTCATCGTTTTTTTTCACTTTCGGAAGGAATAAAGAAAATAAGGTGCCACAAGGATCATTGTCTTCCAGCGTAATGACCCCGCCACAGCGCCCTACATAACTTGCAATCAGATATAACCCGATACCATGCTCACCGGGTTCGTCAGTGCGGGTACTTACGCCCTGTTCAAAAATTTTTTCCCGCAGCGCTTCAGGAACGCCGCAGCCCTAGTCGGCGACCTCTATTACCACCTCGTCGCCCTCGTCGCTCAGGAAAAGTTCGATGGTATTGTCGCCTTCCTGTGTACGCAAACTCGCCTCAAACGCGTTATCCAGCAGATTCCCGACGATGGCGGCGAACTCCGTGCTATCCAGCCCCTCCGGCAGTTGATGTAGCTGGCTGCCGGGAACAATCACCATCTTGAGCCCCAGTTCACGCGCGCGCTGAACTTTGCCAAACAGCAAACCGGCCACCTGACGATCGGCGAAGGCGCCGCGTAAACTATCAATAAGTTGCTGCTGCGCCTGCGACTCACCCTGCACCATCTCTCTGACCCGATCATACTCTTTCATTTGCAGCAGGCCGTTCAGAGTCGACATCCAGTTCAGGTGCTCATGGCGTAGCGTGCGCAGGCTCTCAACATACTGTTTAATCTGGGTTAGCTGCGCGTTCAACGTCGCGATTTCATCCTTGCTGCGAAAACTAATAATAGCGCCCAGCAGCTCCTCGCCGGAACGGATAGCCTCACGATTGGCGATGACGCTCAGGCCATTGAAGTTGGCCATCACGTCCTGGCGTCTTTCCGCGATCTGGCAGGTAAAAAAGTCTGCCGGATTGACGACTTCCGCTATCAGCTTGCCCAGCCACTGACGCCCCGGCGACGGCAGCCCCAACATTTTTCTCGCACTGCGGTTAATCGCGGTGATATGTCCCTCCGGATCAACGGCGATCAGCCCTTTATAAACCGAGCTAAACAACGCCTCCTGCTGGCGTACCACGCGCGCAATCTGTTTCGGCTCCATGCCCAGCATTTGTCGGCGGATATGCGCGGCGAAAAACCAGGAAAGCAGCATTAATACCACCAGCAACAGGACAAAAACCCCCGCCATCGGTAATAAGAAGTCCAGCCGCCAGGAGTCGATTTTACTGACCAGATAGCCAATTGAAACAACGCCGATCACGTTGCCTTCGTTGTCAAAGATAGGCGTTTTGGCGCGCATCGCCATCCCTATTGAGCCCTTACCGGTAATGAAATAACTTTCTCCTCTTTCCAGCGCGCCGGGTTTCGTAAACTGCATGGGATAGCCGATTTTTTCCGGATTCGGATGGTAAAGCCGGATCGAGTGGCGATCGCCTATCACCACATAGTCAAAATCCGTCCCGCGCTGTAGTTTATTCGCAATTATCGCCAGGCGTTTATAGTCCCGGTTTTTTACGGCAGCGATAATGCTGTCGTTAGAAGCAATAATTTTTGCCTGATTCATCGCCATGTCACGAACATGGGATGCCAGATAATCTTCGAAACTGGCAGACAAATATTGTGCTAACGCTGCCACAATGAAAACAGAAACCACCAGAATGAGCAGAAAAATACGTAACGGAAACGCGAGTTGCCGAAAAAAAGGAAACAGCTTTTTATTTTTCTGGTAGGACATTAAGGTTCCTTATGGGCATTTCTCTACAGATTTATCGCAAATGTAATAAAAATGTTTTGAGTATCTTGAAGCATATAAAAACCGATCGTTACAGATTCCCCACATTAAATCAATTAAACAACTAAAACCCACTACCGGAATGGCGATTAAATTAATTAAAAAACTTAAAACCATAAAACACTAAAAAACCATCTAACGCTTTGTGAAATAAATCAAAATTTACCACCAAAATACTCCTTACGATGTATACGTCAGAGAGAAAAATAAATAACTCGTCATAAAAATACTCCCACTCTGACTGAAAAGAAAAAGTTATCAAGTTGCAACACAGCGCAACATATACAGAAAAGTGGCAACAAGCATATCACCAGGATATTTCTTACTATGTTTGGCAATAATGTATTCACTCGGGTAAAACGCTCTGAAAATAAAAAAATGGCGGAGATCGCTCACTTTCTCAAAGAGAATGATTTAAGCGTCGATACCACTGTAGAAGTGTTTATTACCGTCAGCCGTGATGACCGTCTTATTGCCTGCGGCGGTATTGCCGGAAATATCATTAAATGCGTGGCCATTAGCGAATCAGTACGCGGTGAAGGCTTAGCGTTAACGCTGGCGACGGAATTGATTAATCTCGCCTGGGAACGGCACTGCACCCATCTTTTTATTTATACCAAAACGGAATACGAAGCTCTGTTTAAAAAGTGCAGCTTTTCGACGATAGCCAGCGTCCCTGGCGTGATGGTCTTAATGGAAAATAGCGCGACCCGGTTGAAACGGTATGCGGAATCGCTGGCGACATTACGTCACGAGGGAAAGAAAATTGGCTGTATTGTGATGAACGCCAATCCTTTCACGAACGGCCATCGCTATCTGATCCAACAGGCGGCTGCACAGTGCGACTGGCTGCATCTGTTCCTGGTCAAAGAAGATACATCACGCTTTCCCTATGAAGACCGACTCGATCTGGTCCTTAAAGGGACCACCGATATCCCGCGCTTAACCGTTCACCGCGGCTCCGAATACATTATTTCTCGGGCGACGTTCCCCTGCTATTTCATTAAAGAGCAGAGCGTCATTAATCACTGTTATACCGAAATCGACCTGAAGATTTTCCGCCAGTATCTGGCGCCCGCGCTTGGCATCACACACCGCTTTGTTGGTACGGAACCGTTTTGCACCGTTACCGCCCAGTACAACCTTGATATGCGTTTCTGGCTGGAGACGCCAACGCTTCCCGCCCCACCCATTACGCTGGTGGAAATAGAGCGGCTTTGCTTCCAGGAGACGCCGATATCCGCCTCCTGGGTACGCAAGCTGCTGGTTAAACACGATCTCACGGCTATCGCGCCGCTGGTTCCCGACGCCACCCTGCGCTATTTACAGGGCATGGTCGAACGCCATCCGGGCAGCGCGGCAGCCCGTCAAAAGTCCCCCGTCTTAGCAACAGGTGAAAAATGAAAATAAACCAGCTAGCCGTCGCAAGCACGCTTGAGTCCGGCGATGTGATGATACGCATTGCGCCGCTCGATACGCAGGATATTGACCTGCAAATCAACAGTAGCATTGAAAAACAGTTTGGCGAGGCCATTCGCGCCACCATCCTGGAGGTGCTTTCTCGCTACGACGTGCGCGGCGTACAACTGAACGTCGATGATAAAGGCGCTCTGGACTGCATTTTGCGCGCCCGACTGGAAACGCTACTGGCGCGCGCCAGCGGTATTGCCGCTCTGCCCTGGGAGGATCGCCAATGATTTCCGCCTCTCTGCAACAACGTAAAACCCGCACCCGCCGCAGTATGTTATTCGTACCGGGCGCCAACGCGGCGATGGTGAGCAATTCGTTTATCTATCCGGCCGACGCGCTGATGTTCGACCTGGAAGACTCCGTTGCATTACGCGAAAAAGACGCGGCGCGCCGTCTGGTATATCACGCGCTGCAACACCCGCTTTACCGTGACGTCGAAACCATTGTCCGCGTGAATGCGCTGGACTCCGAATGGGGAGTCAACGATCTGGAAGCGGTCGTGCGCGGCGGCGCGGACGTGGTGCGTTTACCGAAAACCGACACCGCGCAGGACGTCATTGATATCGAAAACGAAATTCTGCGCATTGAAAACGCCTGCGGTCACGAACCGGGCAGTATCGGCCTGTTAGCCGCCGTGGAATCGCCGCTGGGTATTACCCGCGCGGTAGAAATCGCCCACGCCTCTGAACGGTTGATCGGGATTGCGCTGGGCGCGGAAGACTATGTTCGCAACCTGCGCACCGAACGCTCTCCGGAAGGCACCGAACTGCTGTTCGCCCGCTGCGCCATTTTGCAGGCCGCGCGTTCCGCCGGCATTCAGGCCTTCGATACCGTCTATTCCGACGCCAACAACGAAGCCGGTTTCCTGCAAGAAGCCGCCCACATTAAACAGTTGGGCTTTGACGGTAAGTCACTGATCAACCCTCGCCAGATAGAACTGCTGCACAACCTTTATGCGCCGACGCGTAAAGAGGTCGCCCATGCGCGTCTGGTCGTTGAAGCCGCAGAAGCCGCCGCCCGCGAAGGTCTCGGCGTCGTTTCCCTTAACGGCAAGATGGTCGACAGCCCGGTGATTGAACGCGCCCGTCTGGTGCTCTCCCGTGCAGAACTTTCCGGTATTCGCGAAGAATAAGGCAAAAAAATGACGCAGAAAAATGAATCTCAACGCCAGGATCGCGTAGCCGCCTGGAGCCGTCACGCTGAAAGCGAACTGAGCGCTTACCACAGTGCGGCAAAATTGGATCTACAAGCGCAAAAACCGCGCGACCACAAACTGTGCGCCAGCCTGGAAGAGGCCATCCGCCGTTCCGGTTTACGCGACGGCATGACGGTCTCCTTTCACCACGCGTTTCGCGGCGGCGATCTGACGATTAACCTGGTGATGGAAACCATCGCGAAGATGGGCTTCAAAAACCTGACCCTGGCCTCCAGCTCGCTGAGCGACTGCCATGCGCCGTTGGTTGAACACATTCGTAACGGGGTGGTCAGCCGCATCTACACGTCAGGCCTGCGCAGCCCGCTGGCGGAAGAAATTTCTCGCGGCCTGCTGGCTGAGCCGGTTCAGATTCACTCCCACGGCGGTCGTGTGCATCTGGTACAAAGCGGCGAACTCAACATTGATGTTGCGTTTCTTGGCGTCCCCTCCTGCGATGAATTCGGTAATGCTAACGGTTATACCGGCAAGGCCTGTTGCGGTTCACTGGGCTACGCGATGGTGGATGCCGACAGCGCGAAGCAGGTCGTGATGCTGACGGAGCAACTGCTGCCGTATCCGCATAACCCGGCAAGCATCGCCCAGGATCAGGTTGATCTGATCGTGCAAATCGAAGAAGTCGGTGATGCAAACAAAATCGGCGCTGGCGCGACCCGCATGACCACTAATCCGCGTGAACTGCTGATCGCCCGCAGCGCGGCGGAAGTCATTGCTCACTCCGGCTACTTCAACGAAGGTTTCTCCCTGCAAACCGGCACCGGCGGCGCATCGCTGGCGGTCACCCGTTTCCTGGAAGACAAAATGCGTAGCCGCAACATTGTGGCTAATTTCGCGCTGGGCGGTATCACCGCCACCATGGTCGACCTGCATGAAAAGGGCTTAATCCGCAAACTGCTTGACGTTCAGAGCTTCGATCGTAACGCTGCGCAATCTTTGGCCCGCAACCCGAACCATATCGAAATCAGCGCTAACCAGTACGCCAACTGGGGCTCTAAAGGCGCTTCCGTCGACCGTCTGGACGTGGTGGTACTGAGCGCGCTGGAAGTAGACACCCACTTCAATGTTAACGTGCTGACCGGCTCCGACGGCGTTCTACGCGGCGCGTCCGGCGGTCACTGCGATACCGCCGTCGCGGCGGCGCTGTCCATCATCGTCGCGCCGCTGGTGCGCGGTCGCATCCCAACGCTGGTTGATAACGTCACCACCTGCGTCACACCGGGCTCCAGCGTCGACATTCTGGTCACCGATCACGGTATCGCCGTCAACCCGGCGCGTCCGGAGCTGGCTGAACGACTGCAAGCAGCGGGAATGAAAGTGGTATCGATTGAGTGGCTGCGCGAACGCGCGCAACTGCTTACCGGTCAGCCCCGCCCTATCGAATTCACCGACCGCGTGATTGCTGTCGTGCGTTATCGCGACGGTTCAGTGATCGATGTGGTGCATCAGGTGAAGGAATAAGCCATGCGCCTGTTTCCTGAACTCGCCACCTGTCACGACGTTTCTATTCCTGAGCTGCTCGCCAGCCGGGATGAGAGACAAGCAAGACAGCGCGCCTGGCTAACGCGTCACGCTACTCCGCTGGTCTCCTTTACCGTGGTGGCGCCAGGCCCGATGAAAGACAGCGCGTTAACCCGCCGGATCTTTAATCACGGCGTGACTGCCCTGCACACGCTGGCAGAAGAGTATGGCTGGACTATCCGGGAGCAGGCTGCACTGGTTTCCGCCAGCGGGCCGGAAGGGCTGCTGGCGATTGACGCGCCCGCTCAGGCGCTCAAACAGGCGACCATCACGCTTGAACAGCGTTATCCACTGGGGCGCCTGTGGGATATCGACGTCCTGACGGCGAAAGGCGAAATACTCTCCCGCCGCCATTTCGCGCTTCCCGCCCGCCGCTGTCTGCTGTGCGGGCAAAGCGCGGCTGAATGCGCGCGGGGTAAAACCCACGCGCTGACTGATTTACTGATTCATATGGAGGCGCTGCTGCATGATGCCGATTCCCGCCAACCCGACTAACGCCTCCATTCAGCCGCGGTCGCTGTACGACGCCTGGGCCGATTTGGCCTGGCGCGCCATGCTGACCGAGGTAAATTTATCGCCAAAACCCGGTCTGGTAGACCGACTAAACTGCGGCGCGCACAAAGATATGGCGCTGGCGGATTTTCACCGCAGCGCGGAGGCGATTCGACACTGGCTGCCGCGCTTTATGGAATATGGCGCCAGCTGCACGCGCCTGCCGCCAGAGTCGGTTCTGGCGGGCCTGCGTCCATTGGGGATGGCCTGTGAAGCAGCGATGTTTCGCGCAACGGCGGGCGTCAATACCCATAAAGGCAGCATTTTCTCGCTGGGGTTACTGTGCGCCGCCATTGGCCGCCTGTATCAGCTACGCCAGCCGATCGCCGCAGAAACCCTCTGCGCTACCGCCGCCGATTTTTGCCGCGGCCTGACTACGCGCGAACTGCGCCAGAACAACCTACTGCTCACCGCAGGTCAGCGGCTGTATCAGCAACAGGGATTAACCGGCGCGCGCGGTGAAGCGGAAGCGGGCTATCCGCTGGTCATCCGCCACGCGTTGCCGCACTACCGCGCATTACTGGCGCAGGGGCGCGATCCGGATCTGGCGCTGCTTGATACCTTACTGCTGCTGATGTCGCTTAACGGCGATACCAACGTCGCGTCGCGCGGCGGCGCGGACGGTCTGCGCTGGCTACAGCAGCACGCGGCGTTCTTATTACATCAGGGCGGCATACGGACGCCTGACGATCTCGTTTATCTCCACCGGTTCGATCAGCAATGCATTGAACGCAATCTCAGCCCAGGCGGTAGCGCCGACCTGCTGATCGTGACCTGGTTTTTAGCGCAAATTTCGCAAGTTAATCATTAACACAATTATAGAAAATATCCTTTCCGGAGAGTCATTTATGTCTTTATCCAAAGATAATATATGGAAGTTGTTGGCCCCATTAGTGGTGATGGGCGTCATGTTGCTAATTCCTGTTCCAGATGGTATGCCGCCGCAGGCCTGGCACTATTTTGCGGTTTTCGTCGCGATGATTGTCGGTATGATCCTGGAGCCGATCCCGGCGACAGCGATCAGTTTTATCGCCGTAACCATTTGCGTTATCGGCAGCAATTACCTGCTATTTGACGCTTCAGAACTGGCCGATCCGGCGTTTAAAGCCAGTAAACAGGCGCTGAAATGGGGGCTTGCCGGTTTCTCCAGCACCACGGTCTGGCTGGTTTTCGGCGCGTTTATTTTCGCGCTGGGCTACGAAGTGACCGGGCTGGGGCGCCGCATTGCGCTGTTTCTGGTAAAATTCATGGGTAAACGCACGCTGACGCTCGGCTATGCGATTGTCATTATCGATATTTTGCTGGCGCCGTTTACTCCCTCCAATACGGCTCGTACCGGCGGGACTGTCTTCCCGGTCATCAAGAACCTGCCGCCGCTGTTTAAATCGTTTCCAAACGATCCTTCCGCACGCCGCATCGGCGGTTATTTGATGTGGATGATGGTGATCAGTACCAGCCTGAGCTCTTCGATGTTTGTCACTGGCGCGGCGCCAAACGTGTTAGGTCTGGAGTTCGTCAGCAAGATCGCCGGCGTCCAGATTAGCTGGCTGCAGTGGTTTCTCAGCTTTCTGCCGGTAGGGATTATTTTACTGATCGTTGCGCCGTGGCTCTCCTATGTACTTTATAAACCTGAAGTGACCCACAGTGCGGAAGTCGCGGCCTGGGCTGGCGGCGAGTTAAAAAACATGGGGCGTCTGTCCCGCAAAGAGTGGACGCTGATTGGCCTGGTGCTGCTTAGCTTAGGATTGTGGGTTTTTGGTGGAAAAATCATCAACGCCACTGCCGTGGGTCTGCTGGCCGTCTCGCTGATGCTGGCGCTGCATGTTGTGCCGTGGAAAGACATTACGCGCTACAACAGCGCCTGGAACACCCTGGTGAACCTCGCTACGCTGGTGGTCATGGCCAATGGCTTAACCCGCTCCGGCTTTATTGACTGGTTCGCCAATACCATGAGTACGCATCTGGAAGGTTTCTCGCCGGATGCAACCGTCATTGTACTGGTACTGGTACTGGTACTGGTACTGGTACTGGTACTGGTACTGGTACTGGTATTCTATTTCGCGCACTATTTGTTCGCCAGTCTTTCCGCTCACACCGCGACCATGCTGCCGGTCATTCTGGCGGTGGGTAAAGGCATTCCGGGCGTTCCGATGGAACAACTGTGTATTCTGCTGGTGCTGTCTATCGGTATCATGGGCTGTCTGACGCCGTATGCCACCGGCCCTGGTGTGATTATCTACGGCTGCGGTTACGTGAAATCCAGAGACTACTGGCGGCTTGGCGCAATCTTTGGCGTTATCTATATCGCGATGCTGTTGCTGGTGGGCTGGCCGATTCTGGCAATGTGGAATTAAACATTACGCCAACGTAGGTTAAAAATGATGCCGTTCAGGTTCACCTGAGCGGCATTTTTTATGATTAAATGAGTAACATTCATAATGTCTATAAATTATCGAATTCATCATGAACACAATATGGCATTACAGTCCGCTGCTGGCTGTCCTCTTAACCCCGATTTTTGCCGCCAACGCCGACGAACTTCAGGCGCAACAGTACGGTGATTTCACTGACTATGTGCTGGCGCTTTCCTGGCAAACCGGTTTTTGTCAAAGCCAGCATGAACGCCGCCATCGGGAACCCGATGAGTGCCGTCTGCAAAAAGAGCCAGCCAACAAAGCAGACTTTCTGACCGTCCACGGCCTGTGGCCAGGATTACCCAAATCTATCGCCGCACGCGGTGTTGACCAGAGACGCTGGCAGCGCTTTGGTTGTGCGACGCGGCCAATCCCGAATCTGCCTGAAGTCAAGGCCAGCCGGAAATGCTCCGCCCCCGCCCCCGGACTTTCGCCTGACATCGCGACAGCGCTTAAGGAAGTGATGCCCGGCGCGGGGGGGAATTCCTGTCTGGAGCGCTACGAATATGCCAAACATGGCGCCTGTTTCGGGTTTGATCCCAATGCCTATTTCGGCACCATGATACGGCTGGATAAGGCGATAAAAGACAGCGCGCTGGGGCAGTTTCTGGCGGATAATTACGGCAAGACCGTTAGCCGCGCTGAGTTTGATAGCGTCGTCGCACAAACGTGGGGCCAGGATAATGTCAAAGCCGTTAAAGTAAACTGCCATGGCAATCCCGCCTATTTAACAGAGATTCAGTTTTCATTAAAGGCGTCGATGATTAACGCCCCGCTCTCCTCTGCCTCATTCCAGCCGCAGCCGCATCCCGGCAACTGCGGGAAACAGTTTATTATCGATAAAGCCGGTTATTGACGAAGCAGAGGTTTAAAACCGTAGCTACATTTGAGAACACGCCCGAATGTAGACTAAAATTCACTCAGGGCTATGACGTTTGAGGATTTACCCGAATGTGAACTAAATCACTTCAAAGACGGGGTAAGTCTCAGTATCATCATGAGAGTTAAACCCTCGCCGCCAGACGGTGAGGGTTTTCTTTTGGGACCATTTACCTGCACTACTCGCAGTATCGATGACATGGAGTAAGAAATGTCCAGACCCACTATTATCATTAACGACCTTGACGCCGAACGTATTGATCGTCTTCTGGAACAGCCTGCGTATGCGGATCTGCCGATTGCCGACGCGCTCAACGCCGAACTGGATCGCGCTCAAATGTGTTCCCCACAAGAGATGCCGAACGATGTCGTCACCATGAACAGCCGCGTTAAATTCCGCAATTTGAGCGATGGTGAAACACGCGTGCGGACGCTGGTGTACCCCGCCAATATGACGGACAGCAGTACCCAGCTTTCGGTAATGGCGCCCGTCGGCGCGGCGTTGCTGGGACTGCGCGTCGGCGACACCATTCACTGGGAACTGCCGGGCGGCGCCTCCACCCATCTCGAAGTGCTGGAACTCGAATATCAGCCTGAAGCCGCGGGCGACTTCCTGCGTTAAACCATCTGCATAAGCGTTAATGCGTTTACACAGAGGATGCCTGCGCATCCTCTTTCCGTTAGCTCTTTCATTTCTGCCTGCTTCAGACAACGCCGCCTGGCATCGGGTTGATTACTCCCGTCGCCTGTTTCTGCGCCGCTTGTGCCGACATCGCTCCCGGCACCAGGATAACCTTCCGGCACTCTTCTTCGCGTTTTTCGAAAATTTCGTAGCCGCGCGCCGCCTCTTCAAACGGCATATAGTGCGTGACAATCTCCTCCGGCTTCAGCAACCCTTTTTCAATAAGCGGTAATAATTCCCCCAGCCACGCGTGAACATGGGTTTGACCCATTTTAAAAGTTAGCCCCTTATCAAAGGCGTCGCCGAATAAAAAGCTGTGAATAAAACCGGCATACACGCCGGGCACGCTGACCACGCCGCCGCGTCTGACCGCCGCGATACATTGTCGCAGCGCTTTGCCGCTGCTGCCTTCCAGTTTAAGGTTCGTCAGCACCGTCTCCGTCATGCTGCCTTTCGCTTCAAAGCCTACGGCATCAATTACCGCGTCCACGCCGCGGTGTCCTGCCGTCTGCTCGATGATTTTTTCCGCCGGATCGTTCTCATCATCGAAGTTGATCGGTATCGCGCCGTAACGTTCTTCGGCGAAACGCAGGCGCCAGGCGTGGTGATCAACGACGAAGATCTGCTCCGCGCCCAGCAGTCGCGCACAGGCGATAGTCAGTAATCCTACCGGCCCTGCGCCAAAAACCGCCACGCTGGAACCTTGCTGAATCTGGGCATTTTTTGCCGCCTGCCAGGCGGTAGGCAAAATATCAGAAAGAAACAGCGCTTTATCGTCAGATAACAGCGGCGGCACCTTAAATGGACCGACATTACCTTTTGGCACGCGAACATATTCGGCCTGTCCGCCGGGAACGCCGCCATACAGATGGCTATAACCAAACAGCGCCGCCGGCGGCGGGATCTGTTTTTATTCATCGCCGCGCCGTGTCCGTCGTTAGTGTTTTCACACGCTGAATATTGCTGTAGTCGACAGAAAAAGCAGTCGCCACAAGCAATGACGAACGGGATAACAACCCGATCCCCTTTCCGAATATTCTTCACATCATGTCCGGTTTCCACCACCTCGCCCATAAATTCATGGCCGAAAATATCACCATGTTTTACCTGTGGGATCTTGCCGCGATAGAGATGCAAATCAGATCCGCAAATCGCGGTGGCGGTAACACGCAAAATGATATCGTCAGGCTGCTCAATGCCGGGATCGGGTACGTTTTCAACCTTTACGTGATGTGGACCGTGATACGTCAATGCTTTCATGCAGCCTCCGGGGTAACGGTGAATGTTGCGTTCGACTATAAAAGGGTAGCTATCCCGGAGAGACTGCCGGAAAAACAGGCGGCTTTAGGATTTTTCCTGGAAAATACACGACTTTTTTAACGTCAGGTTGTCGCAATATTTAAAATTGCCAGACAAATAGCAGAAAGAAACATTATTATATGCTTGAATAAATTCAGTATTGATTAACAGGGAGTAACGGGTATGTATAAGACAATCATTATGCCGGTTGATGTTTTTGAAATGGAACTTAGCGATAAAGCCATTCGCCACGCTGAGTTTCTGGCGCAACAGGATGGCGTCATTCATCTGTTGCATGTACTGCCTGGGTCCGCGAGCATGAGTCTGCACCGCTTTGCCGCCGACGTGCGTCGCTTTGAAGAACATTTACAGCATGAGGCGGAAACGCGTCTGCAAACGATGGTGGGACACTTCAGTATCGATCCTTCACGAATTAAAACGCATGTTCGCTTTGGTAGCGTGCGCGATGTCGTCAATGAGATGGGCGAAGAACTGGATGCGGATGTCGTGGTAATCGGTTCGCGTAATCCGTCTATCACGACACACCTGTTGGGGTCTAACGCCTCAAGCGTGGTGCGCCATGCGACGCTGCCAGTATTGGTTGTGCGTTAACCCTGGTGGCTAAAAACTGACACGCCCTGCCAGGTCACGCCTGGCAGGGCTTTTTACTGCATCATCGTTAGTACAAATGCCCGATATTCACAATAGTACTCACCGTGTCGCCAAAAAAGACCAGCCGACTCAGAAATACGCCAACGAATAACAAGACGAACAGGAGTTTCGGGCGCGAATCACCGTGACGGCTGGCGACAAAAGCGAGCGCAAGGCAAACCAGGCTTGCCAGATAAAACGGGGAAGCCAGCCATGAACGCGCCGTCATCTGCATGACCGTTCCCCCGCTTAACCACACCAGCGGCGCCGCGATAAGTACCGCGATACACACCACAATTCCCTGGCGTAACGCAGGAACGGCAGGCCTGAGTCTTAACAGCGGAATCGCCGCGCAACCCATGACCCATACCGTAATAAAAAATAACAGCATGGTAAATCCATTAGCGATAGCTACCATCGCTGGCGCGGCGTAGGTCATCCCCTGCACCGCCACCAGTAACACGCCGAACACGGAGGCGATAAGAGCCATCGCTTTATGTCCCTTTGCCAGGAACGTTACGCCGACCGCTGCGCCAAACAACGTGGCGCCAAGGATTTCCCGACTTAACCAGGCATGTCGCAGGTTAATCAGCGCATTATAAGCGCGATCGGGATGCGCCAGATGCAGAATCGCGGCAATAGACGCCAATGCCAGCACCAGCCCGGTGGCCAACCAATAGAAACGCTGGCCTTCCACTTCACCACGCAGCGTACGCCATGTCAGTACCAAAGCCATCCCGACAGACATCTGGCTTAATACCGTAAAAAACACCAGCGGCAGTTCATATTTTTCCATTACTTGTCCTCCGGCTGCTTAGGCTGGCGCGCCAGAATAAAGCGCGTTCCTGGATTGAGCTGTGGCATATGCGGGAACCCTGGCGGATACTGCACCGCATTATCGGGCACAGGATCGGCATCCAAATCGATAATCGACAAGGCGCCCACCGGACAGGCGTTCACGCACGCCGGATTCATACCGATATCAAGACGCTCGTAGCACATACTGCATTTTTCCGCTTTACGCGTCTCTTCATTAAAACGCGGCGCGCCATAAGGACAGTTACGAATACAGTTTTTACAGCCGATGCAGCGCTCAGGGTTATGCACCACCACGCCATCTTCACGTTTGGTATAGGCTTCGACCGGACAGGCGGCGACGCAGGCCGGATGTTCGCAGTGGTTACAGGCCAGCGAGTAAAACGCCCGCTCTTCATGTGGATAGATGTCTTTATCCAACGGATAAACGTAGCGCCAGAAGCGATCCGGCTCCAGTTGGTTAAAGCTTTTACACGCCATAGCACAGCCGCGGCAGCCGATGCACTTATCGCTATTCACTAAAAACGCACGTCTCATGCTACGGATTCCCCTTTACCGATCAATACAACGTCAGCAAACTGACTGTGGATAGCGGCGCCCGGCGCGCCAGTTTTCATCAGCCCCATATCAGCAGGCGTATCGGCCACGACGTTTTGCACGTTGTACTGCCGTTTCGGGAACCACGCTTCATACATCACCAGAAAATCTTCCGGCACGTTAGTGGTGACTTTTGCCCGCAGTTCCACCTCGCCAATGTTGTTGAAAACTTTGACCCGGTCATTTTCGCTAATGCCTTTTTTCTTCGCGGAAGAAGGATGGATATAAACAAACGGTTCCGGATAGAACACCTGCATCCAGTCCAGGTTGATAAACTGCGAGTGCAGGCCAAACTGCACGTGCGGCGTAAACAGATGGAAAGGCAGTTTGCTCTCGGCTTCCGGTTTGTATTCCGGCAGCGCGGTGTGGCCGTTTTTCTCCGCCAGTTCAGATTTAAATTCATACTTGCCTGACGGCGTTTTGAACTTGCGATCGTACCAGGCGGCAGAGCTTGGCAGGATCGCTTTTTTTGGCCCGTCCAGCAGATCGTCCCAGGAAGAGATGCCGAACATTTTCGCCATACCGTCGTTGAACTCCTGATCCAGCCAGCGCTTGTGATCGAACTCTTGCGGGAAGGTACAGGAACCCGGCGCCATCTTATTAATGGTGCGCGACAGCATGGTAGCGATTTCAAGGTCGCATTTTGCTTCATACATCGGCTTAATCGCCGGCTGATTAATGGAAAGCCAGTAGTGCCAGTAAGAAGCATCCACGTTCCACTCTTCAAACGCGGTGGTAACGGGCAGCACGATATCAGCGTGTTGCACCGTTTCGTTGAAGAACTGATCGGCGCAGACCACCATTTCCAGTTTTTCAAACGCTTTTTTCATCTTGCTGCGATCGAAATCCTGGGCAAACGGGTTTTTACAGGCGACCCACAGCATACGAACCGGCGGATCGTTGGCCTCCAGAATCCCCTGCGCCGTCTGGTTAATATTCAGAGAGCGATCGGAGTACTGCACGGCGTCGCTGCCAGCGGCAGCCCCGAATTCACTGGTGGTGCCCGCCGCTCCCGGTATGCCAATAGCGCCCACCGGCGGCTTCTGCAGCATGGCGTTATAGTTAAAGCCCCAGGTATGCAGATGGCCATAACGCGCGCCGCCGCCTTCGACACCGATGTTGCCGGACATAGCGACAAAGGCATCGATAGCGCGAACGTTGGCGCCGCCGTTGACATGACGCTGCATCCCGTAACCAATCCAGGCCGTGGCCGGGTTAACCGCCGTAAACTCTTCCGCCAGTTGACGAATCACCTGTGCCGACAACCCGCAGATTTCTGCCGCCCACTCCACGGTTACATGGTTACGCAGATAGGCTTCAAATTCCGGATAGCCATGAGCGTCGTTGTTGACAAAATCCTGATCCACCAGGCCCTTATCCACCAGATGGCGCGCCATCCCCAGCGCCAGCGCGCCGTCTGAGCCAGGCCGTACGCGCAGGTAGAGATCGGCTTTGGCGGCAGTCTGCGACAGCAGCGGGTCGATAACCACGACCTTCGCCCCTTTCTCGCGCGCCTGATAGATATATTTCATGGAGTGCATTGAGCACCAGGCTGGGTTCGCGCCCCAGATAATGATGTATTTTGCTTTCACCATATCTTCCGGGTCGTTACACCACATGTCGCCCATGTCGTAGTTTTGCGCGTCAATACCGGCAGGCCAGCACGGCGTACCGGCAAAACGGGTGGTATAGCCAAGCGAGGACATCATCCCTTCAACGGCATAGTTCAGCACGCCAAACTTACCGGAATATTTGGTCAGCGCCAGACCGAGCATAGAACTGTCTTTTTTCTTAATCTCCAGCATTTTGGCGGCAATACGCTGCATCGCCTCTTCCCATGAGATGCGACGCCAGTTGCCGCTACCGCGAACGTCCTGCGCCATGGGATATTTAATACGATCGGGACTATAAACCCGGCGCGGATAGCTCAACCCTTTGACGCAAGGCGTACCGTGAGTAAATGTTGATTCCGGCGCACCTTCCACGAAAGTAATGACCCCGTCCTTTACCCACGTCTTGAGGCTACAGGTGTCATAGCAGTTACGCGGACACGCGTTACGATAAATTTTGTACGTTTTAGGGTTAAAGGGAACAGGCGGCTGCGCAAGCGCGCATCGGGAGGTCAGTAATCCTCCGGGTAAAGCCGCAACGGCGCCCAGCGCCACTATCCCCTTTAAAAAAGAACGTCTGTTCAGATGTCCCGTCTCATTACTCATATTGATACTCTCGTTTTAATTCATCAAACCAATAAAATAAGATGTCCGCCACCGTATATAACGTGGTCGTTTGTGCATGAGTTTTTATTTTTTCGATATATAATGGCACCCACTTTGTTAAATAGTTATTGATATATTGAGTGAGGGTAGAGCGGTATTGTGACGTTTGCCGGGTATTAGCCAGTAATAGTGTGGTCAATTCCAGCACGCAGGAAATATGATCGTCAGGAATATTGCTTTCCTGATTAGCCGATAATCCCAACGCTGCCATAAAATCCCGTATCTCCAGCGTCGCCTTTCCCATCACCAGCGCATCCTCTTCCAGATACACTGAAGCGAAAGGCGCAGCCAGCAGCTTGCCAGGGCCGACGAATAGCGCATTAAAGTCATACTCCGCTTCCAGCCACGCCCGGTCGGTAAGGTTTACCGCAGCAGATGGATTTAATCTCACGTAGGCAGATTTCAGTGAATGACTATCATGAGAATTAAAAAAATCACGCAATGTAAGCCCTGTTTTTTCTAATTCCGTCAGTGATTCATAGATTGAATCCATGAATAAATAACCTCACATACAAATGCAATATAAATCAAGAAAAAAGAATGGGCATGTTAACGGAAGCGCTTAATCTTTCTTTGATAAAAAAACAGAAAAATTCCAGTTAAATCCGTAGAAGACTTTTTTATTGTTTCAAAGTTTAAAAACAGAAGACCGTTGAAATAAAAAACCGTCTGTTATTAACAGACGGTTTCAGAGTATTGATAATGAAGAACGTGTTTTACCCAGTGGCGTTCCCCAGGCATAAACGCCGCAGGCCCGAATAGCTTACACTATCGGGCCATTTACGATGGCCAGTTAACTGGCCTTGCAGGTGTGCTTACTTCTTTTTATGCGATTTTGGTGCGAATCAGATAATCAAAGGCGCTCAACGAGGCTTTCGCCCCTTCGCCGGTGGCGATGATAATCTGTTTGTAAGGAACGGTGGTACAATCGCCTGCGGCGAAGACGCCCTTAACGCTGGTTTCACATTTGGCGTCAATAATGATCTCGCCCATGCGGTTACGCTCAAGCGCGCCTTCCAGCCAGTGGGTATTCGGCAACAGACCAATCTGCACAAAAATCCCTGCCAGCGCGACGCTATGAATATCGCCGCTGACACGGTCACGATACTCCAGTCCCACCACTTTCGAACCGTCGCCCTTCACTTCTGTCGTTTGCGCATTCAAAATGATATCGACATTTTTCAGACTACGCACTTTGTCCTGTAGCACCTGATCCGCCTTCATCTCCGGCGCGAACTCCAGCAACGTAACATGTTCTACAATACCTGCCAGATCGATAGCCGCTTCAACGCCGGAGTTGCCGCCGCCGATGACCGCCACACGCTTCCCTTTAAATAACGGACCGTCGCAGTGCGGGCAATAGGTGACGCCTTTGGTGCGATACTGATCCTCGCCCGGCACATTCATATTGCGCCATTTCGCGCCGGTGGCGATGATGATACTGCGCGCTTTCAATACTGCGCCGGACGCCGTTTCAATCTGATGCAGGCCACCTTCTGTCGCGGCCGGAACCAGTTTACTTGCGCTCTGGCTGTCGATAACGTCAACGTCGTAATCGCTGACATGCGCTTTCAGCGCGCCCGCCAGTTTCTGGCCTTCGGTTTTCGGCACCGAGATATAGTTTTCGATATCCACGGTATCCAGCACCTGACCGCCGAAGCGCTCGCCCATCAGACCGGTACGGATGCCTTTGCGCGCCGAGTAGACCGCCGCCGCCGCGCCCGCCGGGCCGGAGCCGACAATCAGCACGTCATACGCATCGCGTTTGTTCAGCGCTTCCGCCGCGCGTTTTTCTGCGCCAGTATCCACTTTAGCGACAATCTCGGTCAGAGTCATACGTCCCTGGCCGAACTCTTTACCGTTGACAAACACCGCCGGAACGCCCATCACGTTACGTTCGGTGATTTCGTTCTGGAAGGTGCCGCCATCAATTGCCGTATGTTTAATACGCGGGTTCAGCACCGCCATCAGGTTCAGCGCCTGCACTACGTCCGGGCAGTTATGACAGGAGAGTGAATAATAAGTTTCGAATTCAAAATCACCGTCAATATCGCGAATCTGCTTCAGCAGCGACTGCGCTTCTTTTGACGGATGACCGCCGGTCCACAGCAGCGCCAAAACCAGCGAGGTAAATTCGTGGCCCAGCGGAGAACCGGCAAAGCGCGGCCCTTGCTGAGAACCCGGATTCGTAATCAGGAAAGACGGCTTGCGCACCGGCAGAGTATTGTCTTCTTTAAACGTGACTTTGTCGGACAGCTCGGCGATTTCAGCCAGCAGTTCCTTGATTTCCGCCGATTTAGCGCTGTCATCCAGCGTGGCAATCAGCTCAACAGGTTTGGTCAGTTTCTCAAGGTAAGCCCTGAGCTGGGTTTTCATATTTGTGTCGAGCATTCTTCTTCCCTCTCTGAAAACATCATCATGCAAGCCGACTTCGCGGGACTGCATTAATGCAACTTGCGTCATGGTGCTGAAATGAAATGGGCGCGGGTGCGCCCATGACTGAAACAATTTCCAAAGTATTTCACGTCAGAGTAAGGCGGCTAGCCTGAGAATCCCCGGGAGCTTACTGAAGTAAGTGACCGGGGTGAGCAGGCGACGCCAACGCAGCTATGGCGTGAAAGACGACGGAAATTTAGATTTTACCGACCAGGTCTAAAGATGGAGCCAGAGTCGCTTCACCTTCTTTCCATTTCGCCGGGCATACTTCGCCTGGGTGAGCGGCAACATACTGTGCTGCTTTAATTTTACGCAGCAGGTCAGACGCGTCACGGCCGATACCTTCAGCGGTAACTTCGATCGCCTGGATGATACCCTGCGGGTCAACAACAAAGGTCGCACGGTCTGCCAGACCTTCATCTTCACGCATGTTGTCGAAGTTACGGGTCAGGGCGCCAGTCGGGTCGCCGATCATCGCATATTTGATTTTTGCGATAGTTTCAGAGCTGCTGTGCCATGCTTTGTGCGTGAAGTGAGTATCGGTTGAGACGGAATAAACGTCTACGCCCAGCTTCTGCAGTTCTTCGTAATGGTCGGCAACGTCACCCAGTTCAGTCGGGCAAACAAAGGTAAAATCGGCTGGGTAGAAGAAGAAGACGCTCCAGCGGCCTTCGGTATCTTTCTCGGTGACTTCAATGAATTCACCGTTTTTGAACGCCTGGTTTTTGAAAGGTTTGATTTTGGTGTTAATTAAGGACATCTATACTTCCTCCGTGTTTTCGTTGAGGAGTAAGTTAACGAAATTTTGCTGATTCGGCTAATGCGTTTCCATTATCAAATCAATAAGCGTTAACTAACAACCCGATTCGGGCGACATTGTGAACACTGCGCCCTGTCAGCCATCTAAAGTAAAAAGGCCGCCTGACAGGCGGCCCCATTACCTGAACTACCCGTAGGTAACTTCAGAGCCAGTACGACTCGTCTTGCAAATGGCAGGCGTATTGCCTGCCACTCGAAATCCATAGCGTATATGCTGGCTAAGTGTTGCGCTCTACATTACCTTAACAAAGGCTGTAACAGCGAAAAGGATTACATCACCCCAGCATAGAAAGGGCAATCCTGGCACGCCAGCTCTTACCTATGTCTGCGATAGGCATCATCATTAATACTCTTTTCGCTTTGATATTAAAAGGAAAAAATATGATTAAACGTACATTGCTGCTTGCTATGCTGCCCATTCTCGCCCACGCGGAAGAACTGCCTGCGCCGGTTAAAGCCATCGAAAAACAGGGTATAACTATCCTGAAATCCTTCGAGGCGCCGGGGGGCATGAAGGGCTATCTCGGAAAGTATCAGGATATGGGCGTCACGATTTATCTGACGCCGGACGGTAAACACGCGATTTCCGGCTATATGTATAATGAAAAAGGTGAAAATCTTAGCAACGCCCTGATAGAAAAAGAGATCTATGCGCCAGCCGGACGTGAAATGTGGCAGAAAATGGAAAAAGCGTCATGGATACTCGACGGTAAAAAAGACGCGCCGGTGGTGCTGTATGTCTTTGCCGATCCTTTCTGCCCCTATTGTAAGCAGTTTTGGCAACAAGCTCGTCCGTGGGTCGAATCCGGCAAGGTACAATTACGCACATTACTGGTCGGCGTGATTAAACCGGAAAGCCCGGCCACAGCCGCAGCGATTTTAGCCGCGAAAGACCCGGCGAAAACCTGGCATGACTATGAAGCCTCCGCAGGAAAGATGAAGCTGGAGGTTCCTGCGTCCATCCCCCCGGCGCAGATGAAAGTCATTAATCAGAATCAGCAGTTAATGGACGATCTTGGCGCTAACGCGACGCCAGCAATTTATTACATGAATAAAGATAAGATTTTGCAACAGGTTGTTGGTTTACCGGAAAAAGCGCAACTGGACGCCATGATGGGGCAGCCTTAACGCAGAAATTAGCAAGGCAGAAGCTTAACCGTACCCCGCCCGATAGCGCTGCGTTTGTCGGGCCAACCTCCTCCCGGTATTAACGCGACGCCAGACCAAAATGTCATCCGGCACAGCCTTTTTAGGCTAACGGCGTGATTATATCAGGGTACGTTATGTCCGCCTTTACCGTAATTATTTACTCGCTAAAATATTCATAACTGTGGTATTTTAGTTTAAATAAACTCTACATTAAGTTTAATAAACATAATTCTGGTAAATTATTGAGATTAAGTCATAATCATGGAAGATACAATGATAATGCCGGGAAGATACTATGGCTAACCTTTACGACCTTAAAAAATTTGATCTTAACCTGTTGGTTATATTTGAATGTATTTATCAACATTTAAGCATTAGCAAAGCAGCGGAAACACTCTATATTACACCTTCTGCCGTCAGTCAGTCATTGCAACGCCTGCGCACGCAATTCAATGATCCTCTATTTATTCGCTCAGGCAAAGGAATTACGCCTACCGTAACAGGCATTAATTTACATTATCATTTAGAAAATAACCTTAACAGCCTGGAACAAACTATTAATATAATGAATCAGTCCAGTCTGAAGAAAAAATTTATTATCTACAGCCCACAGATGTTGATCACCCAATATGCGATGAAATTAGTTAAATATATCCGCAAAGATCCACAGGTTGAAATTGAACATCACGACATTTTGACCACTGACGAACTGCCTGAAGATCTGCTTGCCTACCGCAAAGCAGATGTTGTGGTTTCAATGGCCCCACTTAATAATCGTTCTATTGTTTGTACTCACTTTAATAGGCTAGAATGTATCCTGGTTTGCAGTGAAAATCATCCCCGACTAGGCGACACCGCCACTATCGATGAAATTCTACAAGAGTCATTTACGCAACTCGTCTCCCGAGCAACCGGTATGAAAGAGTATCATTCACTTATAGATGATGTGCTGGGGGAGAGAATAATTGGTTTAAGAAGCAAATCGGTGATGACTATCGCCAACTCCATCAGCTCCACGGAGCTTATTGGTTTTTTACCACAAACATTTGTTGACTATTACTCTTCCTCTATCAAACTTAAAAAAGTCGCCACACCTTTTACCACTGCTCCTATACAATTCTATCTTATGTACAATAGAGCTTCGCTGAATAATAGCGGATTTGCTGAGCTCATTGAGCACATCACAAAAAAGCGTTAATAAGGAGATCAGAGAACGAGTAATAATATAAATTAAGTGTATACATTCGTAGAATGTATTTACTTAGAGAATATAATAAGACATTGCAAGTTCATATAATCAGATTATCCTTTATGTTAATTATTGCGAATATATTGTAGTTAACACATTGGAGACTATCCAGAGATGTCGGTTTATAAAGTTCCGCTTGAGCAAAATGTTCTGGAAGCGGCTCAAGAGCGTATAACATGGCCCCTGGAAACTTTACCCCGGGTCTGCGTCTCATTTTCTGGTGGTAAAGATTCAGGACTTATGCTGCACCTGACGGCAACGTTGGCGCGCAAAATGAATAAAAAGATCCACGTTCTTTTCATTGACTGGGAAGCGCAATTCTCCTGTACTATCGCTTATATTGAATCGTTACGTGAATACTACGCGGACGTTATTGAGCGTTTTTATTGGGTCGCATTACCCTTAACCACACAAAATTCCCTTTCACAATACCAGCCGGAGTGGCAGTGTTGGCAGCCGGGAACCGACTGGGTACGACAACCGCCAGAAGATGCGATTACCGATCCGGCCTTTTTTTCCTTTTATCAACACGGCATGACTTTTGAACAGTTCGTTCGCGATTTTGCCGACTGGTCTTCAGAAAAGCGCCCTGCCGCTATGCTGGTCGGTATTCGTTCCGACGAATCCTATAACCGGTTTGTCGCTATCGCTAACTCGCATAAGCTGCGCTTTGCCGACGATAAGCCCTGGACCACGTTGGCCCCCAAGGGGCACACCTGGTATATCTACCCCATCTATGACTGGAAAACCGCAGATATCTGGACCTGGTTCGCCAAAACAGGTAAATCATGTAACCCCTTGTATAATTTGATGTATCAGGCTGGCGTACCGGTCCGTTACATGCGTATTTGCGAACCATTCGGCCCGGAACAACGGCAGGGGTTATGGCTGTATCATGTTATCGAACCTGAGCGCTGGGCGGCCATGTGCGCCAGAGTCAGCGGCGTACTCAGCGGAGGAATATACGCCGGGCAGGACAGCCATTTTTACGGCCACCGGAAAATTTTAAAACCCGATCACCTTAACTGGGAAGAGTACGCGCTGCTCCTGCTACACAGTATGCCTGAAGTCACTGCCGAACATTACCGTAATAAAATCGCCGTTTATTTGCAGTGGTATAAGAAAAAAGGCATGAACACCATTCCACAGACGCAGCAGGGCGATATCGGATCGCGGGATATTCCGTCATGGCGACGGATCTGCAAAGTATTACTGAACAATGATTACTGGTGCCGGGCGCTGTCATTCAGTCCGACAAAACCTAAGAGTTACCAGCGTTATAACGAACGCATGAAAGCTAAACGCCAGGAATGGGGGATCTTATGCAACACCGACTCACAACCGAAATAACTCACTTTCTCTCTGGACTGCCTGAAGAGGAAAGGATCGCCGCCATTAATGAATTTAGAATGGCGATACATAACGTTAGTCCTTTTCGCGATGAGCCTGTCGATTGTGTCCTGTGGGTGAAAAACGATCATATTTCGCCTAATGACTACAACCCGAATAACGTTGCGCCGCCGGAGAAAAAATTGCTGCTTAAATCAATTGAAAAAGATGGGTTTACTCAGCCGATTGTGGTGGTAAAGGCCAATACGGAGGAATACGAGATTGTAGACGGCTTTCACCGTCATGAGTTGGGCAAAGGAAAAGCGGTCCTGAAAAGGCGCCTGAAAGGTTATCTGCCGGTAGCGTGTCTGGACAGAGAACGTCACGAACGGATGGCGGCAACCATCCGGCATAACCGCGCGCGCGGACGCCACCAGATCCACGCCATGTCCGAAATCGTACGCGAACTTTCTCAGCTAGGCTGGGACGAGAGCAAAATCGGACAGGAGTTAGGTATGGACGCCGATGAAGTCCTGCGCCTGAAACAGATCAACGGACTGCAGGAACTTTTTGCAGACCGTCGATTCTCCAGAGCGTGGACGGTTAAATAACTACAGTTTACACAGGCGCTCTGCGGCGGCCAGCAGCGTTGATTCCTGTTTAGCGAAACATAAACGTATAAGCTGATGCGGGAAAGGGGCGGCGCAAAAGACAGAGAGCGGAATAGCGGCGACACCGACTTCTTCGGTTAGCCACTGGCAAAACTCAACGTCATTTAGCGTCGACACTGCGCTGTAATCGATTAAAAGAAAATAGGTACCTTCACAGGGCAGTACTTTTAATCGGCTTTGCGCCAGCGCGTTAACCAGCACATCGCGTTTTTTCCGGTAAAAATCGGGTAACGCGCGATAGTGTTCCGGCGCGGCGCGCAGCATATCCGCCAGCGCCAGTTGCGCCGGCGTATTGACGCAAAACGTCAGGTACTGGTGAACTTTGCGTATTTCGGCGCTAATAGCCGCAGGCGCAACGCAGTAACCAATCTTCCATCCCGTCATATGAAAGGTTTTACCAAACGATGAAACGGCAACCGCCCGCTCTCGTAACTGAGGGTGCGCCAATACGCTGGCATGACCTTCGGCGGCAAAACAAATATGCTCGTACACTTCATCGCTTAATACATAAATTTCCCGCTCGCCGATAGCCTGCCACAGCGCCTCGATATCCGCCTGACGCCAGACGGTAGCGGTGGGATTATGCGGCGTATTGAGGATCACCAGCCGCGTGCGCTCGCTAAGCAACGCCGAAAACGCCTGCCAGTCGACGCGAAAATGCGGCGGTGTAAGCGCTATGCGTTTTAACACGCCGCCGGAAAGCGCCACGGCCGGGGCATAGCTGTCGTAACTGGGATCGAAACAGATAACCTCATCCCCTGCCCGCACCAGCGCGGTAATCGCCGCATACAGCGCTTCTGTCGCGCCCGCCGTGACGGTGATATCACTTACGTCATCGGGTCGATAACCATATATTTCCGCCGTTTTATCGGCAATGGCCTCCCTCAGCGCCTGCGCGCCCGTCATCGGCGCATATTGATTCGCGCCCTGCGCGACATGATAAGCCAACCGCTCGTGCAAATAACGAGGACCATCAAAATCAGGGAAGCCTTGCGATAAATTTATTGCCTGATGTTTCTGCGCCAGCGCGCTCATTTGCGTAAAAATCGTGGTACCAAGATTGGGCAATTTGCTTTTTGGAATCAGTGGGTTATTTCTCATTATCTTCATACCCGCCAGTGATGTGGTTGTTGACACACTATCACAGGGTGTTAGTATTTGGCAATCAAGACGTTTAGATGTCTAAATATAATAACAACGGTGAGAAGACCCTAAGGACAACACAACATGAACCACACTGAGATCCGCGTCGTTACCGGCCCGGCGAATTATTTTTCCCATGCTGGAAGCCTCGAAAGACTGACCGACTTTTTCACGCCGGAACAGCTTTCCCACGCCGTTTGGGTGTACGGCGAACGCGCGATTGCCGCCGCCCGGCCTTACCTGCCGGAAGCGTTTGAACGTGCTGGCGCAAAGCATCTGCCGTTTACCGGCCATTGTAGCGAACGCCATGTTGCCCAACTGGCGCACGCCTGCAACGACGATCGTCAGGTGGTGATAGGCGTCGTCGGCGGCGCGCTGCTCGATACCGCCAAAGCGCTCGCCCGCCGTCTGGCGCTGCCGTTTGTCGCTATCCCGACAATCGCGGCAACCTGCGCCGCCTGGACACCGCTTTCCGTCTGGTATAACGACGCGGGACAGGCGTTACAGTTCGAAATTTTTGATGATGCCAATTTTCTGGTGCTGGTCGAACCGCGCATTATTCTGCAGGCGCCCGATGACTATCTGTTAGCTGGCATTGGCGATACGCTGGCGAAATGGTATGAAGCCGTTGTGCTTGCGCCGCAGCCTGAAACGTTGCCATTGACCGTAAGACTGGGCATTAACAGCGCGTGCGCTATTCGCGATCTCCTGCTGACCAGCAGCGAACAAGCATTAGCGGATAAACAGCAGCGTCGGCTGACCCAGGCATTTTGCGACGTGGTGGATGCGATTATTGCTGGCGGCGGTATGGTCGGCGGCCTCGGGGAACGCTATACCCGTGTCGCCGCCGCCCATGCGGTACACAACGGTCTGACCGTCCTGCCGCAAACGGAAAAATTCCTGCACGGAACGAAAGTGGCTTATGGCATTCTGGTGCAAAGCGCGCTACCGGGACAAGATGACGTGCTGGCGCAATTGATTACAGCGTACCGGCGATTTCATCTGCCGGCCCGGCTTAGCGAACTGGACGTGGATATTCATAACACCGTCGAGATCGATAGGGTCATCGCGCATACCCTGCGCCCGGTCGAATCCATCCACTATTTACCGGTGACGTTAACGCCAGACACCCTGCGTGCGGCGTTTGAAAAAGTTGAATTTTTCAGAATATAGCCTGGTGACGTTGCGTTTATCAGGCCTGGCAACACTCAGCAGCAACGCGCGCCGCCTTTTCCACCATAGCGCGCATCCTGCCGCTCGCGGAAAAATTCTTCATAGGTCATCGGCGTCTGATCCGGATGCGTTATGCGCATATGTTCCACATAGTTGTCGTAGTCTGGCACGCCAATCATCATTTTTGCGGCCTGTCCCAGATATTTTCCGGCTTTCGAAAGCGTATCGAACATCGTTGTCACCTGTCATCCAAACGCCCTCTCCTTATTCTGGAGAGGGCTATTGATGAAAAAAGATTAGTGCGCGCCTTTCGCCTGCGTCACGATCTCATCCACATTTTCCGGCATCGGCTCATACGGCGTTTCATTCGCCGTCGGTTTATCAATCTTCAGAGCGGCCAGCGCCGTCTTAATAGAGAAGACCGCCAGCACCACGACCACCACCATAAAGAAGATGGTTAGCCCGGCATCCAGACGGTTATTGAATACCAACTGCGCGAGCTGCGATTCGGTGTACTGCGGCGGAATATTGCCGCTGTCGATCATCGCCTGGAACTTATTGGCAATGGCCAGGAAGCCGATTTTCGCATCCGGACTAAACGCTTTCTGCCAGCCCGCCGTCAGCGTACAAATCAGCAGCCAGGCCGTTGGCACCAGCGCGACCCACGCATAACGCTGACGCTTCATTTTGAACAGTACCACGGCGCAAAGCATCAGCGCCATACCCGCCAGCATCTGGTTAGCGATGCCAAACAGCGGCCACAGGGTGTTAATACCGCCCAACGGATCGACCACGCCCTGATGGAGGAAATAGCCCCACGCCAGCACGCACAATGCCGTAGCAAGCAGGTTCGCTGGCAGCGAATCGGTACGTTTCAGCCCTGGCGACACTACGCCCGACAGATCCTGCAACATAAAGCGCGCCGCACGGGTGCCCGCATCCACCGCCGTCAGAATAAACAGCGCTTCAAACAGAATGGCGAAGTGATACCAGAACGCCACATCCATCATGCCGCCCAACGCGCCATGTAAAATGTAGGCCATCCCTACCGCCAGCGTTGGTGCACCGCCTGCGCGGGAGATAATGGATTGTTCGCCGACTTCATTGGCAATCTGGTGTAACGTATCCGGCGTGATAGCGAAACCCCAACTACTGACCACCTGCGCGGCAGAAGCTACGACATCCGCTGTCCCCGATGGCGCCAGTACCGCCATCGGGCTATTCATCGCAAAGTAAACGCCCGGATCGATAATACAGGCGGAGACCAGCGCCATAATGGCGACGAAAGATTCCATTAACATCCCGCCGTAGCCGATAAAGCAGGCCTGGCCTTCGTTGGCCAACATCTTCGGCGTCGTGCCGGAGGAGATGAGCGCATGGAAACCGGATACCGCGCCGCAGGCGATGGTAATAAACAGGAACGGGAACAGGTCGCCCGTCCAGACCAGTCCGGTACCATCAACAAATTTGGTCAGCGCCGGCATAGTCAGCGTCGGACGCATAATCAGAATCCCGACCGCCAGACCGACAATCGTACCAATTTTCAGGAAGGTAGAGAGGTAATCACGCGGCGCGAGCAGCAGCCAGACCGGCAGTACCGCCGCGACAAAACCATAACCCACCAGCATCCAGGTAAGCTGCACGCCAGTAAAATCAAAGTACGGCGCCCAGGTTGGGCTTGCCGCCACCCATCCGCCGGAAATAATAGCGAAAATAAGAAATACCAGCCCAATGACCGACACCTCGCCGATGCGCCCCGGACGCAGATAACGCAGGTAGATGCCCATAAAAATCGCCAGTGGAATAGTGAACGCGACAGTGTACGTTCCCCACGGGCTATGGGTCAGCGCTTTCACCACGATCATCGCCAGGACGGCCAGAATGATCACCATGATCATAAAGCAGGCCACCAGCGCGATCACCCCTGCCGTCGCGCCCATCTCCTCTTTAACCAGCTCGCCAAGCGAACGCCCATCGCGTCGGGTCGAGACGAACAGCACCATAAAGTCCTGCACCGCTCCCGCCAGCACAACGCCCGCCAGCAGCCAGATCATCCCCGGCAGATAGCCCATCTGCGCCGCCAGTACCGGCCCGACCAGCGGACCTGCGCCAGCAATGGCAGCAAAATGGTGACCGAACAGCACTTTCTTATCGGTCGGGACATAATCCAGACCATCATTATGACGTACCGCGGGCGTCATACGCGTTGGGTCAACCGCCAGCACTTTTTGGGCGATATAGAGCCCATAAAAACGATACGCAATTAGATAGACACAGACCGACGCCACCACGATCCATAGCGCGTTGATCTGTTCCCCACGATTTAACGCAATATAGCCCAGGGCAAACGCACCCAATACTGAGAGCGCTGTCCAGACGAGGTATTTCCCTGATTTATTCATAGTTGTTGTCCGTTTGGGTGTTCCAGAGAGATGTTACATTTTGTTTCTATAACACCTTTACCGTAATTAACAACACAACAACATGATAAAACCGGATTGTTACCCATTTTTTACATTACAGTGTTAACCAGATCACTTCCTTTCTTCGTTAATGCTGCAATTGCATTTTACTTTGCCAGAACTATCCCATTACCGCCGTTCCCAGGCGACAAGTGCAGCAGCGCCTCCCCTGCTCGTCAAAGAGCGTAATTTCCCAGCTTTGATTCTGCCGCCCCAGATGCAGCGGCAGGCAAACGCCGCGTACTTTCCCCTGCGAGACGGCGCGGTGGTGAGTGGCGTTTAACTCGGTCCCGACCACGCACTGCCCGTCGCGGGTCATCAGATAACCGGCCATTGATCCCAACGTCTCCGCCAGCGCTGCCGATGCGCCGCCGTGTAGCAGACCAAACGGTTGATGAGTGCGGGCATCGACGGGCATTTCCGCCTCCAGCACGTCATCGCCCAGATGGGTGTAAACAATGCCCAGATGCGCCACCAGCGTGTTCTGACTGGTAGCGTTCAATTCATCCAGCGTTAAATGCCGTTTCCAGATCATCGTCAGGCTCCCAATGTTGAACCGCCGTCCACCACGATATCCTGCAAGGTAATGTGGCTGGCCAGATCGGAGGCAAGAAACAAAATGGTATTGGCTATCTCCTGCGGACGGGCGATTTTACCGAGCGGTATGCCGAGCTTAAACTGTTCGCCGAAACCGCGAATACGCTGCTGTTCGGCATCTTCACTTACCCATAACGTGCGCTGCATATCGGTGTCGGTCGAACCGGGCGACACCACATTACAGCGCACCCCACAGCCCGCCAGCTCCAGCCCTACGGTTAGCGCCAGGCTTTTCAGCGCCGCTTTAGAGGCGCCGTAGGCGCTCATACCGATGCGCGGCGTATGCGCCGCATCTGAGGCTACGGTGACAATCGCCCCTCCCTGCTGACGGCGAAACTGCGCCATCGTCTGGGAAAACAGGTTAAATGCCCCGCCCACATTGACCGCAAATGTCTGCTGCCAGTCGTCAACGCTAAGCGCATCGGTCGCTCCCATACGCAAAATACCGGCGGCGTTGACCAGCACATCCAGCCGCGGCGTTTTTTGCAACACACGCTGGCACACCTGCGCAACCTGCCCGGCATCCGCCACATCCATGACTTCGGTAGCAAAGGGATAATTCTCTTGCGTAAATTCGCGATCGAAGCCGATCACCCGCGCCCCGGCGTCAACAAACGCCAGTGCCGTCGCGTAACCGATCCCTTTCCCCGCACCGGTCACCCATACCGTTTTGTCTGAAAAATCAATACAGGGCATTACTCTACCCCGCGAGAGAGCAGCGCCCACCAGGCGTCAATGGTCGGATTTTTCGCCAGCATCACGAAGTCGATATCGCCGTGTACTTTACGCCAGCGCGCCGCCAGCCCCATCATGCGTACTGAATCCAGGCCATAATCAATCAGGTTTTCATCATCCAGCGGCTCGTCAGTCTCATCCAGCAACGGCAGAATCAACGCCCGCAGCGCCGCTTTACTGGCAGGAACCGGCGTCGGCAGCAGCGATTCAGTCATGACGACGCGACCTGAACGCCCCGCCACATAGTTCAGCGCCATCAGATGCTCTTCCCGGCTGAAATCCGCCAGCGCATCCGCCACCATAAACGGCTTAATGTCGCGCATAAACGCATCGGTAGCGGTGGTCATACAGCCAATATGCGCATACACGCCGGTAATGATGAGCTGATTACGTCCGGTATCTTTTAACATCTGTTCCAGCGGCGAGCGGTGAAACGCGCTATAACGCCACTTCACCAGCACCGTATCTGCCTCATCCGGCGTTAAGGCTTCTACCACCTTCTGCTGTTCCGGAGAGCGCGTCAGTCCCGGCCCCCACATATCATTGAGTAACGCGCGATCTTCATCGCTTTGCTCTTTCGGCTGAGCGGTGTAATAGACCGGGATATGATGTTCCTTACAGTACTGGCGCAGGGCGGCGATATTGGCAATCACCTGGTCCATCATTGGGCAGTTGCGGCCCCAAAAGCTGACAAAGTAATCCTGCATATCGTGGATGAGCAGCGCCGCGCGCTCCGGCTCAAATGCCCAGTTCACTTTGTTGGTCGGGATATCCAGTGCGGTGGGCAGCGCGTAAGACTGTAGTTTCGGAATGGCCATCTCTCTTTCTCCTTCAGAGCGGTGAACGTGACGCCAACCGCTGGCGTAATTGTTTTTTATCGACTTTACCAACCGGCGTCAGTGGCAGTGACGCAACGCACTCCACGCGATCCGGTAATTTAAATTCCGCCACGCCCTGCTCTCGCAGGAAACGGCGTACCTGTACCGCTCGCAGCGGCTCTTTTACCACCAGATATGCGCAACTTTTCTCCCCCAGCAGTTCATCTTCCATGCTGACCAGCGCCGCATGGATCACCGCCGGGTGGCGCAGTAACAGGTTTTCTATCTCTTCGGCGGCTATCTTCTCGCCGCCCCGATTGATCTGATCTTTTTCACGCCCGTGAACGGTGATATAGCCGTCTTGATCAATGGAGATCAGATCGCCGGAACAGTAAAAACCGTTGGCGTCAAAGGCGCTGGCATTGTGTTGCGGACTGTTGAAATAGCCGCGAAAAGTATAGGGGCCGCGCGTCATCAGACGACCAATCTCGCCCGGCGGCAGTGGATTCCCGTCGGCATCCGCCACCCACACTTCGTCGTCCGGACACATGGGTCTTCCCTGGGTATTGATAATCCGTTCCGGGCTATCGTCCAGCCGGGTATAGTTCACTAACCCTTCCGCCATGCCGAAGACCTGCTGCAACTGACAGCCAATTTCAGCCGGAATACGGGCGGCAAGCGTCGCAGAAAGCCGCGCGCCGCCAACCTGCAATAACCTTAATGACGCCAGCGGCGCATTGCCGCCCCACTCCTGGATAGCCTGTAGCCATAGACTGACCGCGGGCGGCACCAACGCCGTGGCATTAATCTGGTGTTTTTCGATCAGCGGGAAACAGAGCGTGGCGCTAGGATCGGTCGCCAGCACTACCGTTCCTTTGGCGAGAAAAACGCCCAGCGCGCCCGGCGAACTCATGGCGTAGTTATGCGCGGCGGGAATCGCGCACAGAAAACGCGTCTCCTCGTTGAAACCGCAAATCTCATTGCTGCGGCGCACGCTGTAGTAATAGTCGTTATGGGTACGGGGAATAAGCTTTGGCGTGCCGGTAGTACCGCCGGAAAGCTGAAAGTAGGCCACTTCGTCAGCAGGTGATGGCGTGGCGGTGAAATCTTCCGCCGCCTGCCGCATCGCCGCGTCCAGGCTGTGATCGCCGTCGTCGTTGCGCAATAACACCACCCGCACAGAGCGGTGTTCAGCCACAAACGTGTTGAGAAAGTCCTCCCCGGCGAACAGCGTATGTTGGCGATCGGCAATCACCAGCGTCGGCGCGATCTGCATCGCATAGGCGTTAAGTTCGGTACGTTGATGGCTAAACAGCGCCAGAACGGGCGCTACGCCAAGCTTCAACAGGGCGAAAAAGGTGATATACAGTTCCGGTACATTCCCCAGTTGCACCAGAGCGGTTTCGCCAGGTTTGATGCCCTGACGGCGTAAACTGCAGGCCAGATTATCCGCGGCCTGGTTTAGCTGGCGATAGCTGAATGCGCGCTCGCCTTCAATGACCGCCATCTTATCGCTGTCAGCGTGGCGGGTCAGAATATCGGTCAACGGCACGTCTTGCCAGTAGCCTTTTTCACGATAACGGCGGGCAAATTCATCCGGCCAACGGGTGAAAGGTATACGCATCATCGTTCCTTAATGCAGTCCAAAAACGTTCAACATCGTAGAGAGCTTGACACCGGTTTCCCGCCACTCGCCGACTGGCGAAGAGGCAGGAACAATCCCGGCGCCGGCGAACAGGCGCACCTGATTACCGTGCAATTTCGCACAACGAATCGTCACTACCCACTCGCCGTTTCCTTCGGCGTCGCACCAGCCGACAATGCCGCCAAACAGTTCACGATCGAACGGTTCCAGTTCAGCAATCAGCTTTTTCGCGGCCTGATGGGGGAAACCGCTTAACGCAGGGGTCGGATGCAGCAGACAGGCCAGCGTCAGCGCGTTTTCTCCGGCGTTGGCCTTGCCCTCAAACGGCGTACCGAGATGCCATAGCGTCGGCGTGGTGATCAACTGCGGAGAGGAAGGTAATTGCAGTTCCGTGCTGCGATCGCGCAGGATCTGCTTCATCGCCTGCGTCACCAGCTCATGTTCATGGCGATCTTTTTGTGAAGCCAGCAGTCGGTTTCCCGCTTCGCGATCCAGAACGTCATCCGGCTGTCGGCGTGCCGAGCCTGCTAACGGCAGCGAACTAAACCGCTCGCCCTCTTTGCGTAGCAGCAATTCGGGGCTGGCGCCCAGCAGAACGCCGCCATCCGCCAGTGGCACATGGAAGTTGTAACTAACTGGATTCTGCGCCACCAGCCGCTCCAGCAATGCTCCGCTATCCACCGCCACATCAGTGGTGATATCTATCAGCCGGGAAAGCACCACTTTATCGACGTCTGGCGTGGCGGTCAGCATAGCCGCGCGTGCGACCATCGCTTCAAAAGCATCCTGCTCGGGAATCGCCTTTCGCGCCGTCACCGTCAGCGACTGATGGTCAGTAAAATAACGCGCCGTGCGCTGCTTTTGCTGGCGGGAAAAGGACTGCCACGCCATCGGGATAAATAGCGACGACGGCTGACGGGTATCAAAGGGGATCGCCCCCACCAAGATAGGGTTGGCGATGCCCTGCGATTTGGCCTCGGCAAACTGCTGGCGCAATTTCTGCTGGAAAGGGCTATCCGGCGAATCGCCGGCAACCGCAGGCTCGGTATAACGGGCGAAGCACCCGGAAGTGGTAAAACTGCGATACGGCGACATGAAGAAAAAGCGATCGGGAGCAAGTGTTGCCATTGTCTCCTGAGCGTCCTCGGCCAGTGACATATCCATATCATCCTCCAATGATAAAGGCTTATATACACTTCATCCTTCAAGCTGCCTCTTTGTTGGCTGCGCTCAGAAACCCCGGTCACACAGTTATCTATGCTCGCAGGGATTTCTTCCCTTGCCGTCGCGATGCTTCTTGAATGATTTTGTGTATAATAATGATTATTATTTCTATTTTTAGTGCGCTAACCTAAGAGTAAAACGTCGCTCTGTCAACTCTGGTCATGACTTAAATGGCACTAAGGCTTGCATCTCGCTGCTGCTGACATGAAAATGAGAAGTATTAACTTTATTAATAACAGGACGCTATTGTGAGACTCCCCGCCTTTTATCGTTGGCTGCTTTTAGTGGTTGGTTTATCAATTTCAGGAATATCCTTAGCCCAGGACGCCGGTTGGCCCCGGCAAATCCAGGACAGCCGCGGCGTTCATACTCTGGACCACAAACCCGCGCGTATCGTCTCTACCAGCGTGACGTTAACAGGCTCGCTGCTGGCGATTGATGCGCCCGTCGTCGCCAGCGGGGCTACTACGCCGAATAACCGCTTTGCTGACGATCAAGGGTTTATGCGCCAGTGGAGTGACGTAGCAAAGGCTCGCCATGTCGCCCGGCTGTACATCGGCGAACCGAATGCCGAAACGGTCGCCGCGCAAATGCCGGATCTCATTTTGATTAGCGCCACCGGCGGCGACTCCGCGCTGGCGCTTTACGATCAGCTCTCCGCTATCGCGCCGACGCTCGTCATCAATTATGACGATAAAAGCTGGCAGAGTTTGCTCACGCAGCTTGGCGAGATCACCGGCCAGGAGAAACAGGCCGCCGCGCGAATAGCGGAATTTGAGGCGCAACTGACGACGGTTAAACAGCGAATCGCCCTGCCGCCGCAGCCGGTTAGCGCGCTGGTGTATACTCCTGCCGCGCATAGCGCCAATCTGTGGACGCCAGAATCAACACAAGGCAAGCTATTGACGCAGGTAGGCTTTACGCTGGCGACATTGCCCCAAGGGCTGCAAACCAGCAAAAGCCAGGGTAAGCGCCACGATATCATTCAGCTTGGCGGTGAAAATCTGGCCGCCGGGTTAAACGGCGAATCTCTTTTCCTGTTTGCCGGCGACAACAACGATGTCGCGGCCCTTTACGCCAATCCACTGCTGGCGCACCTGCCAGCAGTGCAAAATAAGCGCGTCTATGCCCTGGGTACGGAGACGTTCCGTCTGGATTATTACAGCGCAACGTTGCTGCTTAACCGGCTAGCCGCCCTGTTTTAGCCTTATCGGAGTCTTATCCGACTGACCAGACAGATTTGGTCGGTCGGATAAACGCCTCTTCATCAGCCAGCATCGCTAACCGGCGACGTCTGGCGAAAACGGCGTAGCTCGCCCAGCACTAACAGCAGCAGCAAACCGATAATCACCAGCCCGAATCCACTCACGCTCGCGGAAGCGACCGGCGTCATCATTGCGCCAAGACCGCCTAACAGCGCCGCGCCGATAGCGTCTCCCGTGACGTTTTGCGCGGTCCACAGGCCGTTCATTCGCCCCAGCATATTTTCCGGCGTCTGGGTTTGCAGCAGGGTGTATTGTAATAACGAACTGATGGCGCTAAGCCAGCCAAATAGCGCCAGACAGATAACACCTGCGATCCAGACCGGCATGATGGCGAACAGCCCCACCGCCAGAAAAGAACCGACTGTCGAAACCAGCATAATGAGCCCCGGACGAACGCTATGCGCCAGTTGTCCGCTGGTCAGCGCGCCAATGGCCGCCCCCAGCGGAATTGCCGCATACAGCAAACCGATTTGCGCCGCCGACATCTGCCAGCTCATCGCCAGCGCCGGATAGAGTACGCGTACCGCGCTTGCCATCGTCACCAGACCGCCAAGCAGCGCGATACCGCCGATAAGCGGACAGGCGAGCAAAAAACGAAATGCCGCCAGTAACGCGAGAAATGGATTTTCCCGCGGCTGCGGAGGGACAGGCAGTCGCGGCAGCGTCAGTAACGGCAATAGCGTAATAAACGTCCCGGCGGCCGCCAGCCCATAGTTCCAGGCTACGCCGCCGCTGGCAAGCAATATGCCCCCCAACATCGGCGAAATGACCGATCCCAGACGTACCGTCAGCATGGTAATCGCGCCGGCCTGCATCAGATTTTCTCTTCCGACCAGCGCTGGCGTCGCCGCCAGTAACGCGGTCACGCCCAGAGACGCGAAAAAGCCGTCCCACAGGCCAAGGAGATATATCGCCAGCAATGATGGTTCCGGCAGCAGCGCGTTCACACACAGGCCAATAAAGCCAATACCGCAAGTACCGCGCGCCAGCAGAATCACCTTTTTGCGTTCGTAGCGATCGGCCAGTACGCCGCCCACCATTAAGCCAATAAACATGGCGCCGCCGGTTAACGTTACCGACAGCCCTACCTGCCAGGTAGAGTGCGTCATCATTTGGATCTGTACCGGAACCGCCACGCCAAGCAGCCCCAGCGAGACAATAGAGATAAAACGGGCCAGAAATACTGCGCGAAATGCAGGGTGCGTCTTCAACAGGCTGAGATTGAGCAGCCAGGATTGTCGATTCATTACAACGCCTTAATGCGAGTTTTTTTTAATATCCATTCAATGGCTGCACATGCTAACATAACCAAATAAGATAGATAACGATAATTACTATCATTATCAGGGAAGTTACTATGTCATGCTCGTTTTCCGTGACGCGCGCGTTTGCCGTGCCCGGATTGTTGTTATTACTGAGTCTCGCCGCGGTTTTAAGCCTGGTCATTGGCGCGAAACCGCTGCCCGCCGCCGTCGTGCTGGAGGCGTTCACCGGCGTGTGCCAAAGCGCCGATTGCACCATCGTCCTGGATGCGCGTTTGCCGCGTACGCTGGCCGGATTACTGGCAGGCGGCGCGTTGGGTCTCGCCGGGGCGCTCATGCAAACACTCACTCGCAACCCGCTCGCCGACCCGGGGATTCTGGGCGTTAACAACGGCGCCAGCTTCGCCATTGTACTGGGCGCGGCGCTGTTTGGTTTCTCCACGCCGCTGGAACAGCTTTTCATGGCATTTAGCGGCGCGCTTATCGCATCGCTGATTGTCGCCTTCACCGGTAGTCAGGGCGGCGGCCAGTTAAGCCCGGTTCGCCTGACACTGGCGGGCGTGGCGCTTGGCGCGGTACTGGAAGGATTGACCAGCGGCATCGCGCTGTTAAATCCAGAGGTCTATGACCAGCTTCGCTTCTGGCAGGCGGGATCGCTGGATATTCGCAGCCTGCAAACGTTGAAAGTCGCGCTCGCGCCCGTGGTTATCGCTGGGATCGTGGCGCTATTTCTGAGCCGTGCGCTGAACAGCCTGAGCCTCGGCAGCGATACCGCGACGGCGCTGGGGAGTAAAGTGGCGCGCACCCAACTTATCGGTTTACTGGCGATTACCGTCTTGTGCGGCAGCGCAACGGCGCTGGTCGGCCCTATCGCCTTTATTGGTCTGATGATGCCGCATATGGCGCGTTGGCTGGTGGGCGCAGACCACCGCTGGTCGCTGCCAGTGACGCTACTGGCAACCCCTGCTCTGCTGCTTTTTGCCGATATTATTGGTCGTCTGTTGGTGCCGGGCGAACTCCGCGTATCGGTCGTCAGTGCGTTTATCGGCGCGCCGGTACTTATTTTTCTGGTACGCCGTAAATCGAACGGAGGCGGCCTGTGATGTTTCTTTCTCGTCGGCTTATCGTAAGTTGCCTGCTTCTGGCGGCTGGCTGCTTCGCCATTGGCTTATGGAGCCTGCAAAGCGGCGCCGTGCCTCTTGATACCGTGCAGATTATTGCCGCACTGCTGGGCGACGCGCCGCGTAACATCACCCTTGTCGTAACCGAATGGCGACTACCGCGCGTATTAATGGCGCTGCTGATTGGCGCTGCGCTTGGCGTCAGTGGCGCGATTTTTCAGTCGTTGATGCGTAACCCGCTAGGTAGCCCTGATGTAATGGGCTTTAATACCGGCGCCTGGAGCGGCGTACTGGTCGCAATGGTCCTGTTTGGCCAGCATCTTACCGCGATCGCGCTGGCGGCAATGGCGGGCGGTATCGTCACGTCATTGATTGTCTGGCTGCTCGCCTGGCGTAACGGGATTGAAACTTTCCGGTTGATTATTATCGGTATCGGCATCCGCGCGATGTTAGTCGCCTTTAATACCTGGCTTCTGTTGCAGGCGTCGCTGGAAACGGCGCTCACCGCCGGCTTATGGAACGCCGGGTCGCTCAACGGTCTGACATGGGCAAAAACCTGGCCTTCGGCGCCGCTGATTATTGTGATGCTGACAGGCGCCGCGCTACTGGTGCGTCGTATGCGGCTGCTGGAGATGGGCGATGACAGCGCCTGCGCGCTGGGTGTTAGCGTGGAGCGGTCACGCCTGATGCTGATGCTGGTGGCGGTGTCGCTCACCGCAGCTGCAACGGCACTGGCTGGCCCCATCTCGTTTATTGCCCTTGTCGCGCCGCACATCGCCCGCCGTCTTAGCGGCACAGCGCGCTGGGGATTAACCCAGTCGGCGCTGTGCGGCGCGTTATTACTACTGGCCGCCGATGCGTGCGCGCAGCAACTGTTTATGCCTTATCAGCTTCCAGTGGGCGTGGTCACCGTCAGCCTCGGCGGTATTTACCTTATCGTCTTGTTAATTCAGGAGTCCCGCAAAAAATGACCGAATCCGTAGCCCGTTTGCGCGGCGACCAGTTAACGCTGGGTTATGGCAGCTATACCGTCGCAAAAAACCTTAATGTTTCGATTCCGGACGGCCATTTTACCGCCATCATCGGCCCTAACGGCTGCGGCAAGTCAACGTTGCTACGCACGCTAAGCCGTCTGATGACGCCTGTTGACGGCCATGTCTGGCTGGATGGCGAACAGATACAGCATTACGCCAGTAAAGAGGTGGCGCGGCGCATCGGATTGCTGGCGCAAAACGCCACTACGCCGGGCGATATCACCGTACAAGAGCTGGTCGCCAGAGGGCGTTATCCGCATCAGCCGTTATTTACCCGCTGGCGTAAGGAAGATGCCGATGCCGTCGCCAGTGCCATGCGTGCAACAGGTATCACCTCACTGGCGGCGCAAAGCGTAGATACTCTGTCCGGCGGCCAACGTCAGCGGGCGTGGATAGCCATGGTGCTGGCGCAGGAAACGTCCATCATGCTGCTGGATGAGCCGACAACGTGGCTGGATATTAGCCATCAAATTGATTTGTTGGAATTGTTAAGCGATCTCAACCGCGAAAAAGGCTATACGCTAGCCGCCGTCCTGCACGACCTGAATCAGGCCTGCCGATACGCCACACATTTGATTGCATTACGCGAAGGTAACATTGTCGCACAGGGCGCGCCGAAAGAGATTGTTACCGCTGAGCTTATCGAAAAAATCTATGGGCTGCGCTGTATGATTATCGACGATCCGGTTGCCGGGACGCCGCTGGTGGTACCGCTGGGGCGGCGATAGTCGCCCACACAGATGACAAAGCCGGATATCGCTATCCGGCTTTTCGGGTAAATCAGACTAACCGTTCATCTATCGCCAGCGCGTTTTCCATTTTACGCGAGACCATCGCGTGACGCAGTAATACGCCGCCGCAGGCCATCATACCGCCAATCAACGCCGCCAGGATAATAATGATGGCTTTACCCGGGCCATCTTTTTTCACTGGCAGAGACGGCGACAATTGATATTTAAACGGGGTAAACTTCACGTCACTCACATTCATTGCCGCCAGTTGTTCAACATGGTATTGACGGTTACGCAAATCACCGTCGATCTCGGCCACGTCCGTTACCCCTTTTTCAATTTCCAGTTTGCGGGAAATACCATCCGCGCCGAGAGAAATAGAAAAATCCGGATCATCTTTTACCGCCTGACCATTGCTGTAAACCGGTCTCTTAATACCGGCGGCGTTGGCGATTTCCAGCGAATAATGAAGACGTTGAATATTGGCATCAAGCTGATTTTTGAGACGCACCCGATCCATCGCCAGCTTTTCCTGCTCATAGCGGGTTTTGATTTCCAGCTGGTTACGAATATTTTCCAGCGTCTCTTTCACGACGATATCGGAGATGTACTGAATATAGCCAGCCAGCACTTTTTGCGCTTCTTCCCGCGTCGGCGCGGTAAAACTCAGCGTCCACGACGTGAATAACGACGTTTCATTTTTCTTGCCGACATTACTGTCCACCGCTTTCATTTTTTCGCTCAGCAGGACAATCGCCCGGTGAAGATCCTGCTCGTCTATTTGCGCACCTTTTAATTGATCCATGACATACGGAGAAGAACGAAGATATTCTTCCAGCAGCGAGGGCGAGCTAAACTTTTTAATAAACAGATTAAATACGCTGCCCCGATCAACGCTTACCTCCATATCCAACACGCGCAGCGCGGTCAACGTTCTCTCCAGCCCCTGCCACTGTACCGACTCCGCCGGTGTGACAATCGCCTGGCTGGTCCATTTTTGCGGCAGCAGAAAGGACAGAAGCAACCCCACGCACGCAAAGGCGAAAACGGTAGCAAGAATACGACGTTTCGCCTGCCATAACACCTCTATAAGGCTAAACAAATCGATTTCATGACTGTTGGCGGGCGGCAGTGAGTAACCTGCAAATGACTGATTTTTTTCTTGTTTTACATTAAGAGATGGCATGCCGTATGACCTGAAAACTTTATCCAATGAAAGAACACATTCCTGTCAGAGATTCTAACAGCAAGTCAGAATTATCCGAAACAATCTTTACGCGCCAGTGCCCGAAAAGCTAAATATTCGGAATTAAACTTGCCTGTAGCATGTATCACTTATGTTAAAAGAATTAATAGTTGCAATAAAAAACCCATAATAATTAGTCATTATTATGGGTTTCAGGATTTAATTTGTTAAAGGCAGAAACAACGCCCGTTATTTATTAATAAGTTCGCTGATGATGGGCCCGATAGTTTCAAAAGCGGAGGGAGAAATAATATCTACATGCGCGCACGGCTGGCGATAAATAGCCAAAGACGCTATCCACGGCGACCAGCTCTGTTCAGGCGATACGCCTTCCGGCACCGTTTTATCCGCCACAAAGAGCGTGGCATGTCCATCAAACGGTACGCTATGCGCCGTCGTCAGCAAACGGACGGCATCCGCATAATTGCCTTCAATGGCGGTAAATAAGGCGTCGGAGGCATTTCCCTGCTGCGCGGCGACAAACGCTGCGCGTTCGCGTTCAATTTCCGCCAATACGTCCGGATTGAGGCCATTCGCCTCTTTTTCCCGCCAGTTTTGCGTTTCCGGCGGCCAGGTGTCCAGTAATCCCAAGAACGCCACGGTTTCGCCGTGCGCGCGCAACCGGGCGGCGATCCCTTGCGCCAGCGTCCCGCCCAGCGAATAGCCTAATAAATAATAAGGGCCATTCGGCTGCCGGGCGAGCAATGTCGCCAGATGATGTTCACATACCTCATCAAGGGTGGTTGCGGTTTGCATAGGGCCAGCGGGGCACGGCGACTGAATCCCCATAATCGACCACGACGGGCTGAGATAGCGTGATAATACGCTAAATTGCCAGGCGAACCCCGACGCCGGATGGAAACAAAATAACGTTGGACCATCGCTTTCACGCAGCGGCAACAGCGGCCCGAACCCCAGATTGCGCGAGCGTTCGTCATCGTCAGTATCGAGCAGCTTACTTAACTGCGCCACGTCAGACGCCACCATCACCTGCCCCGGCGTCACCTGGCGGTTAAACGTCTGGCTTAGCTGCGCGGCCAGTTTCATCGCCAGCAGCGAGTGTCCGCCCAGCGCAAAGAAATCACTTTCAACGTCGTTAATCTCACAGCCCAGCAGGCGGGAAAACGCCGCGGCGACAGCAATCTCCGTTGCGGACTGCGGCGCACGCCCTTTCACGCGCGGCGTCAGGTCCGGCAGCGGCAGGGCTTTACGATCCAGCTTGCCATTAGCGCTAAGCGGCAAGCTGGTAAGTTGCAACAGCACAACTGGCACCATATGCGCGGGAAGTTTTTGGCGTAATTTTTCCTGCAGCGCCGGTAAATCCAGCGGCAAACCGGAGTGCGACACCAGATAGCCGACCAGTTGCCGGGCATCCCCGCCCGTCGCCGCCGCCTGATTAAAGACGCAGGCATGTGCTACCGCCTGTTCAACATCCGGCAGCGTTTGCATGACGCGGTCAATCTCGCCCAGTTCAATACGTTGCCCCCGAATTTTGAGCTGATCGTCGCTGCGCCCCAGGTACTCCACCGCGCCGGAATCCAGCCAGCGCGCCACATCTCCGGTACGGTACATCCGTTCGCCTGGCGCAAAAGGATCGGCGATAAAACGGCTGGCGGTAAGATCCGGACGCCCCAGATAGCCCTGCGCCAGTTGGATACCGGTAAGATAGAGATCGCCAGCCACGCCCGGCGGCACCGGCTGCATATGCGCATCGAGAATACGTAAACCGGTATTCCAGACGGGATAACCAATCGGGATGCTGTTGCCGTCAACAGCCGCCAGCTCATCGCCACAGGCCGGATACCAGCTCACATCCACCGCGGCCTCCGTTGGCCCGTACAGATTGTGTAGCGGCGCGTTGGTTAACGTCTCCCATTCGCGGCACAGCGCCGTCGGCAGGGCCTCGCCGCTACAGAAAACGCGCTTTAAGGAAGCGCAGCTTTTCCCCGCCGACGCTGGCGTGAGCGAGGCAATAAAGGCCGCCAGCATCGACGGCACAAAATGGGTGGTCGTGACGCCGTATTGCGCAAAGAACCGCTGCATCGCGAGCGGATCGCGGTGCGCTTCCGGTTCAGCCATCACCAGTTTCGCCCCGGCGATAAACGGCCAGAAAAACTCCCATACTGAGACGTCAAAACTGCACGGTGTTTTTTGCGCTACTACATCATCCGCCGTCAACGGATAGTGATCCTGCATCCACAGCAGCCGGTTGACTATCGCCGTTTGTCCCACCATCACCCCTTTCGGCCTGCCCGTCGAACCAGAGGTGAAAATGATGTAAGCGGTATGATGCGGTAGCGACAGCCCCAGCGGAGTGGCGTCACTGACCGGTAGCGGTTGGCTATAACACAAATATTCCATCCCCGGAATATCGTGAAAGCGCGCCAGCTGCGCCTGAGTCGTAATTAACAGTTTCGGCTGCGCATCTTCCAACATCATTCGCAGCCGATCGTCAGGATAACCGGTATCCAGCGGCAGCCAGGCGGCGCCCGCCTCGACAATGCCATGCAGCGCTAAGGTCAGGAAAACCGACCGCGGCAACGCCACCGCCACGCTATCGCCAGGCTGAACGCCGCGTTCCCGCAGCGCGTACGCCAGCGCCACAACCTGTTCACGCATTTCACGGTAGGTAAAATGATAGTGCGCATCTGCCAACGCGGAAGCCTCTGGCGTTTTTTGCGCCTGCTGCGCCACCAAATCGCTAAGCGTGGCGGCGGGAATCGTTACCGCCGTATTATTAAGGTGTGTTAATTGCGTTTGTTCTTCCGCCAGCAGCATTTGCGCATCGCCGCAGCACAGCGCCGGGTTATCCGCAAACTGCGTGATAAGCGCCATCAATCGTAAGGCATGGCGGGAGAGCGTGGCATCATCGTAACGCTGTGCATTCGCCAGCAATTCAATATCCAGACCGCCGTTTTCATCCGGAAAAAGCGCCAGTTCAAGATCGTTAACCGGCCCCGTCGCCAGGGTATGGGTTTGCGCCTGTATGCCAGGAAGATCCAGATGATAATCAAATACTTTTATATTGAGCACCGGGCCAAATAGCGGCGTCTCCCCTGCGGCTCGCCCGCTATCGCGTACAATCTGTTCGGCGTCGTAACGCTGGTGGCGGCGCATCTTCTTTAACTGCGCCGCAAGACGCTTCGCCAGTGTTGGCAGATCTTCCGTCGCATGAAGGTTCACCGCCAGCGGCAACACGTTAAGGACAGGCCCGGTCGCCGTTAACGCCGCCGATCCCATCCGCCGCATAAAGATAAATCCAGCGGCATAATCCATTCGCCCGCATAATCGTCCCAGCCACAACGTCACCAGCGCCAGGGCAAGATCCGCTCGCGGTATCTCAGGCATGTGCGCCGCCAGTTGGCGAAACGCCCCCGCCGGCGCGCTCAATTTCATACGCAGAATACCCGCGCTCGCCGACCGCCCCGGCAGCGGCGCGGCAGAAATTGACGCCGGCGGCGGCAGCTCGCGGCGCTGCTGCGCCCAGAAGGCGCCGTCACGCTGCCAGGCCTCGCTCTGGCGATAGCGCTGATATTCCTCGACCACATCCGCAAAGGGGGTAAAAGGCGACTCCGGCGTAGGGGCGTCGCTCTGCCAGGCGCGATAAATCGCCGCAATCTGGCGGGTTATCGCCGGGAAGCTAAAGCCATCCACCAGCAAATGGTGATAGCGCTGATACCAATACCAGCGGGTATCATCAATGCGGATTAACTGGTGAAACGCCAGCGGCTTACCGCTATCTGCGCGCAGGTTTTGCCGTAAATCCGCCTGCATTAACGCCAGCGCCGCGTGATGCGGATCGGGCTGGTCGCGTAAATCGGCAATCGGGGGCTCGCCGAAGGTGTGCTCAGGATCTATCCATTGCCAGACCTCGCCGTTCTCTTCGGTAAAACGCATCCGTAGCGTATCCGCCTGTTGCATCCCTACCGCTACCGCTTTTGCCAGCAAGGGGGCATCCAGCTCGCCATTCAGTTCCACATAGTGCGCCACGCTCCAGGCGGAGGGTAAATCAGAGAGTTTTTCCGCCATCCAGATCCCCGGCTGGGCGGCGACTAACGGTAAACGCTGCGTCATTTCGCCTCCTGCTTATCGGCATAATGCGCCGGATTCAGTGTTGTCCAGCGCGTATTAAGCCACTGCTGGCACGCGTCCTGCGATTGCGGTTCGCATACCACGCCCCATCCTGCGGGAAGCGCGCACGCCGCTGGCCAAAGGCTGAATTGACGCTGCGCATTTTGCAGGATGTAAAACTGTCCCTGCGGATTATCGAAGGGATTACTGAATTCCATACTCAACTCCTGTCATGGACATGTGCCCGGTTAAAGCGTGTCGATAAGCGGCTGCCAAAGCAGCATCAGCCCTTGCGTTAGCCCGCCGCGCCAGCAAAGCGCATCGTGTCCGCCGTCAACCTGACGCCAGAAAATGGACTGCTGCGAGGTATTCAGTTGGGCATAAAGCGCCTGATTTGCCTGAAACACGATCGGCTCACGCACGCCGGCTTCCAGTACGATACGCAGTCCGCGCGCGCACAATGCGCCGGTTTTCAGCCGGGTAATGACTTCCCCCTCCGGCGGGGTGATGCGATGGGGCCACCAGAACGATCCTGACTGGCTTAGTACACAGCCAAAACGCGTCGGCCAGTTCAGGCCGGCATACAGCGCCGACAGGCCACCAAAGCTCTGTCCGGCGACCACCGTTCGTCCGGCATCATCGCTAAAAGGCGTCACGGCTCTGACTTGCGGCAACAGTTCCTGCTGCACCGCCAGCCAGAAGTCGGCATTGCAGGGCAACTCCTGGCTGCGGTGTTGAGTATCAATCGCGTCAATCAGCAGATAGACGGCACCGGGAAGCAGGCGTTGATGAGTCAGCGAGGCGAGCGCGGGCCAGACGGGCATATTTTCCGCCCAGAATTGACCGTCCAGCAGAATAGCCAACGGTCTTTCCTCCGTCGCCTCGTCTCCGGTCGTCAATATCCATACGCGGCGGGAGTTACTCAGACGTTCGCTATGCCACTGCATCATCAAAGGCGGTGAGTACGACGTTTCAGGACGATCCCATCCCGGCTGACGGGGCGCATCCGGCATTTCCAGCGCTGAAACCGCATGACCACGTCCTCCCCGCCAGCTTTGCGAATTAAGCGGGTCGGCAATCGCCTGCGGTAATAGCTGTCGCCAGCCTTCACGCAGCGCGTTCCGATCGGACGTTTCGCCCGGCGCAAAAGCGGCAAAAACGTCATCTCGCTCGGTAGGAATAAAACAGTAGCTGCCGCGCCAGTTAGCGCTAAGCGCCGTGCTCCAGCGCCAGACATCCGTTCCGGCAATACGCGCCATCGTCTGAGGCTGCGCGTTTTGATGATGATCGGTTACGCCAGTGATGTAGACCCAGACACGCCGTATCGGGGAGTGTGTTTCGTTTCCCTGCGGGTCGCGCCACCAAAAAGTGACCCGATAATTTCCGTCTTTTTCCCGTATCCATTCCGGCCCGGTTTTCGTCCTCCACCAGGCCTCACTTCCCGTTGCCAGCGCCTCTTTCATTATAACCCTGTGTTTATTATGAATTTTGTATATAAAAGGTGAAATATATTGATAATATTATTGATAACTATTTGCATTTGCAATAGCGTATTGTCGCGCTATGGGACGCGCGAACACAATTTCACCACCCGGCCAATGCCTTTGACGGGCGCTTTGGCTTATGTGGCTAAAGAAAAGCAGGATATACAATGAACAAGAAGATTCATTCCCTGACCTTACTGGTCAATTTAGGGATTTACGGGGCCGCTCTGCCCGTGATGGCAGAAGAAAAAACCGATAGCGCTGCGCTCACCAATGAAGACACCATCGTGGTGACCGCTGCCCAGCAAAACCTACAGGCGCCAGGCGTATCCACCATCACCGCCGATGAGATCCGCAAAAATCCGCCCGCGCGCGACGTGTCAGAAATCATCCGCACCATGCCGGGCGTAAACCTGACCGGCAACTCCACCAGCGGTCAGCGCGGGAATAACCGCCAAATCGATATTCGCGGCATGGGGCCGGAAAACACCCTTATCCTGATAGACGGTAAACCCGTTACCAGCCGTAACTCGGTACGCCTGGGCTGGCGCGGCGAACGCGATACCCGCGGCGATACCGCGTGGGTGCCGCCGGAGATGATCGAACGCATTGAAGTGCTGCGTGGCCCTGCCGCCGCACGTTACGGTAACGGCGCGGCGGGTGGCGTGGTCAATATCATTACCAAAAAAGGCGGTAGCGAGTGGCACGGTTCCTGGAATACCTATTTCAACGCGCCGGAACATAAAGACGAAGGCGCGACCAAACGCACTAACTTTAGCCTGAACGGCCCGTTGGGCGGGGATTTCAGCTTCCGTCTGTATGGCAACCTCGACAAAACGCAGGCGGATGCGCGTAATATTAACCAGGGGCATCAGTCTGAACGTACCGGGAGTTACGCCGACACGTTACCAGCCGGACGCGAGGGGGTCATTAACAAAGATATCAACGGCGTGGTTCGTTGGGATTTTGCTCCGCTTCAGTCTCTGGAGCTGGAGGCCGGTTACAGTCGCCAGGGCAACCTCTATGCCGGCGATACTCAGAACACCAATACGAACCAACTGGTGAAAGATAATTACGGAAAAGAGACGAACCGCCTCTATCGGCAGAACTACTCTCTGACCTGGAACGGCGGCTGGGATAATGGCGTAACCACCAGTAACTGGGTGCAATACGAACATACCCGTAACTCCCGGATGCCGGAAGGCCTGGCAGGCGGCACCGAAGGGATTTTCGATCCCAAAGCATCGCAAAAATATGCCGATGCCGATTTGAATGACGTCACCCTACACAGCGAAGTGAGCCTTCCTTTCGATCTGCTGGTCAATCAAAACCTGACGCTGGGTACCGAATGGGCCCAACAGCGTATGAAAGACCAGCTCTCCAACTCGCAAACCTTTATGGGGGGAAATATCCCGGGTTACAGCAGTACCAATCGTAGCCCCTATTCAAAAGCGGAAATTTTCTCTCTGTTTGCTGAAAACAACATGGAACTGACCGACAGCACCATGCTGACGCCGGGGCTACGTTTCGATCATCACAGTATTGTGGGGGATAACTGGAGCCCGTCGCTGAACCTGTCGCAAGGTCTGGGGGATGACTTTACCCTGAAAATGGGGATCGCCCGCGCTTATAAAGCCCCGAGTCTGTACCAGACTAACCCAAACTATATTTTGTACAGTAAAGGTCAGGGTTGCTACGCGACTGGCGCGGGAACCGGCATCGGCTGCTATATGATGGGTAACGATGATCTGAAAGCCGAAACCAGTATCAATAAAGAGATCGGTCTGGAATTTAAACGCGATGGCTGGCTGGCCGGCGTCACCTGGTTCCGCAATGATTACCGCAATAAGATTGAAGCGGGTACAGTGCCGTTGCAGCGTATCAATAACGGCAAAACGGATGTCTATCAGTGGGAGAACGTGCCGAAAGCGGTCGTTGAAGGTCTGGAAGGCACGTTAAACGTACCGGTTAGCGACACCGTCAACTGGACGAATAACGTTACGTATATGCTGCAGAGTAAAAACAAAGAGACCGGCGAACGCCTGTCGATTATTCCACAGTACACGCTTAACTCAACCCTGAGCTGGCAGGTACGTCAGGACGTTTCTCTGCAATCGACCTTCACCTGGTACGGCAAACAAGAGCCGAAGAAATATGATTATCAGGGCAACCCCGTTACCGGAACAGATAAGCAAGCGGTCAGCCCATACAGTATTGTTGGCCTGAGCGCTACCTGGGACGTGACCAAAAATGTCAGCCTGACCGGTGGCGTGGATAACCTCTTTGACAAACGTCTGTGGCGTGAAGGTAACGCGCAAACCGTCAGGGATACTCAAACTGGCGCTTATATGGCGGGTGCTGGCGCGTACACCTATAACGAACCGGGACGTACGTGGTATATGAGCATTAATACCCATTTCTGATGGCAACCGTCCCTCCCTCATTCGGGGAGGGAATTAGCAAAAAACGATGCGGACATCTCATTTTCCCCTTCCCTTTGCCGGACACTGGCTGCATATCGTCGACTTTGATGCGAGCAGCTTTCACGAACACGACCTGCTATGGCTGCCTCATCACGATCGGCTCCGGTCTGCCGGACGCAAGCGTAAAGCTGAACATCTGGCAGGCCGCATCGCCGCCGTTCATGCGCTACGCGAGGTGGACGTCAGGGCGGTACCCGGTATTGGCGACAAGCGACAGCCGCTATGGCCGGACGGCCTATTTGGCAGCATCAGCCACTGTGCGTCAACGGCGCTGGCCGTCATATCCCAACAGCGTATCGGCATTGATATAGAAAAAATCATGAGTCAACACACGGCGACAGAGCTGGCGCCGTCCATTATTGATAGCGATGAGCGCCAAATTCTCCAGGCGAGCTCGCTCCCTTTTCCGCTTGCCCTGACGCTGGCTTTCTCCGCCAAAGAGAGCGTTTATAAAGCCTTTTCAGACCGCGTCACGCTCCCGGGATTCGATAGCGCAAAAGTTACCTCGCTTACCGCCACGCACATCTCGTTACATCTGCTGCCAGCCTTTGCCGCCATGATGGCTGAACGTACCGTCCGTACAGAATGGTTTCAACGTAGCAATAGCGTTATTACTCTTGTTTCTGCAATAACGCGCTTTCCCCACGACAGGAGCGCTCCCGCTTCTATACTTAGCGCAATCCCCCGATAAATGAGATCGCTATGGCGCTGAATGATTTTCACGTTTCTGAACCTTATACGCTTGGTATTGAGCTGGAGATGCAGGTGATCAATCCACCTGGCTACGATTTAAGTCAGGACTCTTCTACGCTGATCGACGCCGTTAAGCCCCAACTTACTGCGGGAGAAATTAAGCACGATATCACCGAAAGTATGCTGGAGATGGCCACGGGCGTCTGCCGCGATATTGACCAGGCGGCGGCCCAACTTTCTGCCATGCAGCACGTTATTTTACAGGCGGCGTCGGAACACCATCTCGGCATTTGCGGCGGCGGTACGCACCCTTTTCAAAAATGGCAGCGTCAGGAGGTCTGTGATAATGAGCGCTATCAACGCACGCTGGAAAATTTCGGCTACTTAATTCAACAGGCGACGGTTTTCGGCCAGCATGTCCACGTCGGCTGCGCGAACGGCGACGATGCGATTTATCTTTTACACGGGCTGTCGCATTTTGTGCCGCACTTTATTGCGCTCTCCGCCGCGTCCCCCTATATGCAAGGAGCTGACACCCGTTTTGCCTGCGCGCGCCTGAATATTTTTTCCGCTTTTCCCGATAACGGGCCCATGCCGTGGGTCAGTAACTGGCAAGAGTTTACCGGACTATTTCGTCGCCTGTCTTACACCACGATGATCGACAGCATCAAAGATTTGCACTGGGATATCCGCCCCAGCCCGGCCTTTGGCACGGTAGAAGTTCGGGTGATGGATACGCCGCTCACCCTTGATCATGCCATCAATATGGCAGGGTTGATTCAGGCGACCGCGCACTGGCTGCTGACCGAGCGTCCCTTTAAACCGCAGGAACAAGACTATCTGTTATATAAATTCAACCGTTTTCAGGCTTGCCGCTATGGTCTGGAGAGCGTGCTAATCGATGTCTATACCGGCGACCGCCGTCGCCTGGCAGATGATACGCTGCGTCTGCTGGATAACGTTACCCTCTCAGCGCGCAAGCTGGGCGCCGACAGCGCCATTGACGCGCTACGTCTGCAGGTGAAAAAAGGCGGTAACGAAGCGCAATATATGCGGGAGTTTATTGCCGACGGCGGATCGCTGATAGGCCTGGTACAAAAACATTGTGAAATCTGGGCGGGACAATAGACAGCATATTTGCCTTACCAGGCGATATCCCGGACAATGGCGTTTTAACTTACGTTTAACAAAGCCATGAAACACCCGCTTGAATCATTGATGACCGCTGCCGGTATTTTGCTGATGGCGTTGCTCTCCAGCCTGCTGCTGCCCGCCCCTTCGCTCGGCCTTGCGCTGGCGCAAAAACTGGTCGGGATCTTTCATCTTATGGATCTCAACCAGCTTTATACTTTGTTGTTTTGTTTATGGTTTCTGTTGCTCGGCGCGCTGGAATATTATGTCATTCGCTTTATCTGGCGGCGCTGGTTTTCGCTGGCCGATTAAACATTTCAATGCGTACGGCCATGCTTTTCTTTACGATAAGCGCCTGGCGGCAGGTTGAACGTGCGGGTAAAAATGCGCGTAAAGGTTTGCTGCGAATCAAAACCATACTTGAGACAAATATCATACACCTTCTGGTCGGTGTCGCGCAGGTCGCGCGCCGCCAGTTTTAGCTTCCGTTCACGCACGTAGCGCCCCAGACTCTCCCCTTTGTACTGCATAAAAAGGCGCTGCAGGTGCCACTTGGAATACCCCGCATGACGGGCAATATCATCAATACGTAACGGCTGATTCAAATTATCATCAATCCACTCGACAATCGTGTCGATAACCTGAGCGGAAATGGTCATCGTGCTCTCCCCTCTATCAAACTCGTCAGCGGCTCCCGCACCGCACATTTACGGCAACAGCAATAAGCATAGTAATAACCACACAAATTGTGAGACGGCTTATCGCATGGCCTGCAATATGCTTTTCTACCACTTCATGCGGCAGCCCTTGATTATGAGTGAGTAAGCACTCATTATAGAAAGCAAAGATACGCCGTCAAGGTACTTTTCAAAGGTTGACATTCACCGTTGCGACGCGACAACGGGCATGATTCAATCATGTTTTTCCAGACATAAGGGTAACGTGTAGTGGCTCGTCCGAAGAGTGAAGACAAAAAACAAGCATTACTGGAAGCGGCAACCCAGGCGATAGCGCAATCCGGTATCGCCGCCTCAACGGCGGTGATTGCGCGTAACGCAGGTGTTGCAGAAGGAACATTGTTTCGCTATTTCGCGACCAAAGATGAGCTGATTAATACGTTGTATTTGCATTTAAAGCAGGATCTCTGCCAGTCAATGATAATGGAGCTGGATCGATCCATTACCGATGCCAAAATGATGACCCGTTTTATCTGGAACAGTTACATCAGTTGGGGTCTGAACCATCCCGCGCGCCATCGGGCGATCCGTCAACTGGCCGTCAGCGAAAAGCTCACCAAAGAGACGGAACAACGGGCCGACGATATGTTCCCCGAATTGCGCGATTTATGTCATCGTTTCGTTTTGATGGTGTTTATGTCGGATGAGTACCGCGCCTTCGGCGACGGCCTTTTTCTGGCGCTGGCTGAAACAACAATGGATTTCGCCGCGCGCGATCCCGCTCGCGCTGGCGAATATATTGCGCTGGGATTCGAAGCCATGTGGCGCGCGCTGACTCGCGAGGAGCAATAATGGACGGTCAAACACTGCACGCCTGTGCAAAACGCTTTGCGCTGGAACTGCCTTTTACCGAACACTGCTGGCCTTTCGGCCCACAGTACGATGTGTTTAAAGTCGGCGGCAAAATATTCATGCTTTTCACTGAACATCACTGTCGCCCAGTGATGAACCTGAAGTCGGATCCCCAAAAATCCCTGGTAAATCAACAAATATACCCCAGCATTACGCCTGGCTATCACATGAATAAGAAACACTGGATTTCAGTCTATGCGGGCGAGGATATCACCGTCTCGCTACTCAACGATTTGATAAATGACTCATGGAATCTGGTCGTAGACGGGCTGCCTAAAAGAGAGCAACTGCGCCTGCGGCCGCGCTGATGCAATAACCGTTTCCGCATTTTCCTCCCTTATCTTTTTACCGATAACCCGGTACCCTGCTGATACAAAAGGGTACTAAACCAACCAGGAGCATTTATGGATATCGTTTCTGTCGCCTTACAGCGCTACTCCACTAAGGCGTTCGATCCCAGCAAAAAACTGACCGCCGAAGAAGCGGATAAAATAAAAACACTACTACAGTACAGCCCCTCCAGCACCAATTCCCAGCCGTGGCACTTTATTGTCGCCAGTACGGAAGAAGGCAAAGCGCGCGTAGCAAAATCCGCTGCCGGAAACTACACGTTCAACGAACGCAAAATGCTGGACGCCTCCCATGTGGTGGTCTTCTGCGCCAAAACCGCAATGGATGACGCATGGCTTGAGCGCGTCGTCGATCAGGAAGATGCTGATGGCCGTTTCGCTACGCCGGAAGCTAAAGCGGCAAATGATAAAGGTCGCCGCTTTTTCGCCGATATGCACCGCGTCTCGCTGAAAGATGACCACCAGTGGATGGCGAAGCAGGTTTATCTGAACGTCGGCAACTTTCTGCTGGGCGTCGCCGCGATGGGTCTCGACGCCGTCCCCATTGAAGGTTTCGACGCCGAGGTGCTCGACGCTGAATTTGGTCTGAAAGAAAAAGGCTATACCAGTCTGGTCGTGGTGCCGGTCGGCCATCATAGCGTCGAGGATTTCAACGCCGGGCTGCCGAAATCACGTCTGCCGCTTGAAACCACACTGACGGAAGTCTAATCCCCTGCCTAAGCCGGACGCCCGTCCGGCTTTTTTCACCTTTCTGCCAGGTTCCCCAATGATCAATGGCGCGAAGTGCCAGGTTTTACATCGCTAGTGTTAACTTTCTCTTTCAAGTCATTGAAAATAAATAACATTTAAAACTGACACGCCGTTTGCCATATCTGGATACCCCCTATCTGGATGAAGGAGAAAACGGCGTGACACCGGTTTGCGCCTACGATGGCGATATTGTCACCACGGGGTTGGCCCTCCCTGGCGTGTCATCAAAATCGGGCGCTAAACCCAACGTTATAACGGGTTTGATTGCCATCGCTTAACCCTGCCGTTTGCGACAGCCCGGCGAAAGCGGACACCGTTGCCGACAGCGGAAAATCTGCGCCAATCGCGATATCAACCCAGTTTTTATCCTGCGCTTTTCCGTCGCGGCTAAACGTCAGCGCGGTCGATTTAAGGCCGCCGTTCGCCACATACGTATCATCGCCAAACTGACGGCGATAATTAATCTGCGCCCAGGAGTGAATGATGCTGTGGCGGAGATCCAGACGCCAACCCGCGCTACCCACCTGCGAATGGGCGTTTTGGTCGCCAAAACGCATTGATGTACTGGTATTGAGCTTCTCGCTATAACCATTAACGTGGCTGTAATCCCATGCATATTGCAGCATCGGTCCGGTCGTTAACCACGGCATCATGACAAAATCATAACCACTGGTTAACCTCGCGCCCCACAGCCGACCGTTGGTTTCGCCCTCTTCCACCCGTCTTAGCGCACCGAGCGTTATACTGCGTTGAATGTTACTGAATTTAGCGGACAGGTAGTGTAAATCGCTATCCAGCCACGCCTGACCGGCGCGTAAATGGCTGAATACGGCGGCCTGAAAACCGCGGGCGTCATAACGATAATTATCGTCAGGATGTTGCTTATCCAGAGAACCGGCTATCAGCCCTCCCAGCAGTACCTGCTCGTTAAGCTGATAATCGACGCCAACCGTCAGATTATTATGATTACCGTTCCCGTCGGCCTCATTATTATCATAACGTTGATATCCCCCGCTGTATCCGCCGAACATGCCCAGCGAACCAACAGGATTTTCCCCCTGGCGAAGCTGCTGATAACGGCTGTCAAGCGTGGTACGACTGCCTTGCGCCATCGACTGAACGCTTTGGTTCAGGTATGTCGCCTGTACCGGCGCGGCAATGATCGACTGGATATATTGCGCAATAATGGTATGGACCTGCGGACCGGGATGTAAATGATCGGCAAACAGATAGTCCTGCGACGCATTAAATCCAGGCATTGCCGAGGAGCACGCCGAAGCGGATACGCCCGGCGGGCAGGCCATGCCTACGGTATTTGTCAGACCAAACGCCTGTGGGTTGGCAAGAATTTCCTTAAAGAGGCCGTTGATATCGGCACGGGCTATATTGCCGCCGTGTTGCTCCAGCCCCTTCTCTTCCATCTGATTATAATAATCGGTCAGAGCTGACGCCTGCCCTGCCGCCTTTTCATAGCCCGCCAGCAGTTGTTCAACGAGCAGTTGCTGAATAAATGGATTGCTGCTTACCGTTGCAGCCGCCGCCAGCAGCGCCTTGCGGATCGCCTGTTGCCGACTGGCGAAATCGGGCGTAGCTCCCTCCGCCAGCGCATCTAACGCCGCTTTTAGCGCCGGGGGCGCCGCTGCGCCCAGCCCAGCGGTGATTACCGCCTCCAGAAGCATTGGCGTCGCACTAATATTCGGTACGTTTGGCACCACGACCAGCCCGGCGCCGGCATCCAGTAACAGCCCTACCTGCGCCGCCGCGCTAGTGGCGCTATTACCGGCTATTTGCTGTGCCATGGTTGGTTGCGCGATGGCCGCCGCCAGATCGTTTCCGCCGACCCAGTGAATATACAAACCGTTGTGGTCGGCTTTTCCCCCCGTTTTGGCAAGCCACTGCCGTACCTGATCCGCGGTATTATCCTGCGGGTTTAATTCCGGGGTCGCCGTCGCGCCGCCGGCGGCATAATTAGAGCCGCCATTGCTGGAAGGGCTTAATTCCAGCCCATATCGTTCAGCCAACTGTTCGTCGTAGAGCTTATTTTGACCACTATCCCAGGTCCAGCGACCGTTATTTCCGGTATCGCTAAGGCTATCGCCAATCACCGTAAGAGAGTCAAACGCACAGGCAGATAATGGTGCGGCCAGCGCCAGCGAGAGTATGCCGTATTTTAGCAGGGTACGCTTTTGGGTCATCCGATGTTCCTTAATGTTATTGTTGATAGGTACGACGGTGCTAATCATTATCCGACAGAGATATTGCAATCGTTTTAAACATTCTGGTTAAAATGTTTTCATCCATTGTTGACGGACTGGCGCCTGTTCAAAAAGAGGGAACCGCGTAAAATAACGACGTTTATAGGGCGCTGGATAAAATATAGCGTATGGATAACCCCAGAGGCGCTTTTACCCATCTGTTGCTGATTATGCCTGAAGCGCAGGAGTCCTGATTTGCATAAATGTCATTCAGCAGTCATCATAGGCTGCTGTTTATAAAGGAGAGATTATGCAGGAATTGATATCCCAGGTAGAAGATTTAGCGGGAATTGAAATGAATCACACCACGTCGCTGGTGGTGATATTTGGTATTATTTTTCTGACAGCAGTTGTCGTGCATATTATTTTGCACTGGATAGTACTGCGCGCTTTCGAAAAACGTGCCAGCGCCAGTTCCCGCCTGTGGCTGCAAATTATTACCCAAAATAAATTATTCCATCGTCTGGCTTTTACGCTGCAAGGCATCATTGTCAATATTCAGGCCGCGCTCTGGCTACAAAAAGGCAGTGAGGCTGCGGATATCCTGACGACCTGCGCGCAGTTATGGATTATGACCTACGCCCTGCTGTCGTTATTTTCTCTACTGGACGTGATTTTCAATCTATCGCAAAAATGGCCTGCCGCCTCTCAGTTGCCGCTAAAAGGAATATTTCAGGGCATTAAGCTCATCGGCGCAATTATCGTCGGCATTCTGATGATCTCACTGCTGATTGGCCAGTCACCAGCAATTTTAATCAGCGGGCTGGGCGCGATGGCCGCGGTATTAATGCTGGTCTTTAAAGACCCGATTCTTGGCCTGGTTGCCGGTATCCAGCTTTCCGCCAACGATATGCTCAAACTGGGCGACTGGCTGGAAATGCCGAAATATGGCGCAGATGGCGCGGTCATTGATATTGGCTTAACCACGGTAAAAGTACGCAACTGGGATAATACCATCACCACCATTCCCACCTGGTCGCTGGTTTCCGACTCATTCAAAAACTGGAGCGGCATGTCTGCGTCCGGCGGACGCCGGATTAAACGCAGCATTAATATTGACGCGACCAGTATCCATTTTCTGGATGATGATGAAAAACAGCGGCTGTTAACCGCGCAACTGTTAAAGCCGTACCTTACCAGCCGTCATCAGGAAATCGATGAATGGAATAAACAGCTGGATGCGCCGGAATCAGCCTTAAATCACCGCCGAATGACCAATATCGGGACATTTCGCGCCTATCTGAACGAATATTTACGCCACCATCCGCGCATCCGTAAAGATATGACGCTGATGGTACGCCAACTGGCGCCTGACGATCATGGTTTGCCGATAGAGATCTACGCCTTTACCAATACCGTCGTGTGGCTGGAATATGAGAGCATCCAGGCCGATATTTTCGACCATATTTTTGCCGTGGTGGAAGAGTTTGGCTTGCGTATTCATCAGACGCCGACCGGCAGCGATATTCGCGCGCTGTCAGGGACATTGCGCCATTAATGGATTGCCCGATCGCATGAGCATGGGATCGGGCAAAAAAGTTAATGAGCCTTACGGCGCAAAACGGTAAACGCGATAAACAGGAATACAATCCATACCGGCAGCAAAATCGCCGACAATCGCATATCGTCCATCGTACACATTAACACCAGAATCAGCGCCAGAAACGCAATGCACAAATAGTTTCCGGCGGGATAGAACAGCGCCTTAAATTGCGTCTCGCGCCCTTTACGACGCATCGCCGCGCGAAAACGTAAATGCGCGAGACAGATCATTATCCAGTTTAGCAATAGCGTCGCGACAACCAGCGCCATCAACAGGCTAAACGCTTTTTGCGGCAACAGATAGTTGATCAGCACCACCAGCGAGGTAATCGCTCCGGAAAGCATCAGCGAGTTCACCGGCACGCCGCGATGGCTGACGCGGGTTAAAAATTTCGGCGCATTGCCTTGTACGGACAGGCCGAACAGCATTCGGCTGTTCGAATAAACGCCGCTGTTATACACCGAAAGCGACGCGACCAGAATAACGAAATTCAGCGCCGAAGCCACCACATTACTGTCCAGGTTATGGAAGATCATCACAAAAGGGCTGCTATTGGATTTCACCTCTACCCACGGATAGAGCGCCAGCAACACCACCAGCGAACCGATGTAGAACAGCAAAATACGGTATACCACCTGATTCACCGCTTTCGGGATGCTTTTTTGCGGATCGCGCGCTTCCGCCGCAGTAATGCCGATCAGCTCCAGTCCGCCAAAAGAAAACATAATCACCGCCAGCGACAGAAGCAAACCATGCCAACCGGTAGCGAAGAAACCGTTATAACGCCAGAGGTTATCAATGCTGGCATGTTCGCCGCCGTGGCCGGAGAACAGCAACCACAGACCAAAACCTATCATGCCGATAATCGCCAGCACTTTAATCAGCGCGAACCAGAATTCCGTTTCGCCATACAGACGAACGTTCACCAGATTCACGGCATTAATGATAATAAAAAACACCGCCGCCCATACCCATGTTGGTACGTCAGGCAGCCAGTACTGCATATAGATGCCCGCCGCGGTCAGCTCCGCCATCCCGACCAGCACAAACATGACCCAATAGTTCCAGCCCGACAAAAAGCCCGCAAACGGCCCCCAATATTTCCAGGCGAAGTGGGCAAACGATCCGGAAACCGGCTCTTCCACGACCATTTCACCCAACTGGCGCATAATGAGAAAAGCGATAATCCCGGCAACGCCATAGCCCAACAAAACAGCCGGCCCCGCCATTTGAATCGCCGGGCCGATGCCCAGAAACAGTCCGGTGCCAATGGCGCCGCCCAGCGCAATTAGCTGAATATGGCGGTTTTGCAACCCCCGTTGAAGCGTCGGTTCATTCTTCGACGCGGCATCCGACACGCTGGCGCCGGATGCAGTTGACGCGTTTTTCACGTCCTACCCCTGTATCGTTTTTATTGAGGGGCACCTTTTAACATTTCGCTCTCGCTGCCGCAAGGCGCAATCGTTTGTCAAGGCTCAACTCCGGACGTTAACGTTATCGTGTAAAAAAAGATGTCGCGGGCAGTAAAAAGAAAAGAGTGCGCGCCGATATAGAACGTTACGGGTGACAGACGCCGAGTATAAAATATGTGAATAACTCTGGACGAAAAGTACGACACCCTACAGAATACATTTAGTATTTTTTCAGTATTTTCAAAAAGGTGAATCAGACCTGGTATCTGTTATCCGTTTTTGAGCCACGCCAGGCATCAACGTCATGAATAAGATCATCAAACGTTTAGAGATCATCAAAAGCGCCATCGAACTTGAGGACGAAGAGATTATCCGTCAGCAGCTCATCTACCTGAAAAATGAGCCGCAGGATGCCGTAATCAGCGCGATTGCCCAGGCGATTGAAGCTCGTCGATTCAGTGACGCCATGCAAGAGATCGCCGCCTGGCTACAGGCTCAACGGGCGCTCTCGACGTGGCAAGATCCCTCTATTGCCGCCAGTAAACTGGAGCTGAAAGCGCTTGAAGCCCAACTTCGCGATCTGATTGACAAACGAAATGCGCGGGTACAAATCCTCGACGATTTCAACGACCTCTATCATCTGCGTCTCGGGCCGTTGATGAGCCGTATTCTGGAGTTGCGTAAACAGCTTGCAGTGAGTATGCAGCGTAAGCAAGAAGCCGAAATAAAACGCCGGGAAAAGGATTATCAATCCTGCCTGCAATTTATTTCCCAGGCCGTGGATCAACTGGCAACGCTAAAACAGCAGTGGACAGGATTGAATGCCGCCTCGCGCGAAGCGGTGGGCATCCGTCAGCGAATCCAGCAGCAGACGGAGTTAATCACCGCGTTGTTGGCGGAAATTCGCGAGCTGGAAGCGGATTTTTCCCATCAGGACGACAGCGCATTCCGCCAGGCGCAGGAAAATGCGGAACAGGACTATCACCAGTACCGGGAGCAGCAGCAGGAAGCGCAATTCCGCTACGCCCGCGATCAACGTTTGTCGGCAGACGAACGCAGTGAATTAAAACGTTTGTGGCGTCAGGCCAGCCGCCTGTGTCACCCGGATGTGGTCGCCGATGAATTAAAAGAAAAAGCGCACCAGATGATGGTACAACTTAATCAGGCGCGGCAGAATGCCGATCTGGCGGCAATTCGCGCGTTATTGACGCAGCTGCAAAGCGGTCTGGAACCGATGATGGCAAGCGACAGGCTCAATAACCTGGAACATCTGCGCCATAAAATACGCCAGCTCCGCACGCAAATCGACGCGCTGTTGAAAGAGATAACGCAACTGGAAACGGAAAATGCCTGGCGGCTCGCCTCTTCCGTTGCGGATAAGGAAGCCTATTTCTCCGAGCAGGAACGGGCGCTAACCGAAATTCGCAATACGCTGGAGGCGCAGGTTCAACAGGTGGAACAGGAACTTCTGTCAGGGTAGTCCATCATTCATCAACACATTGTCGGATGGCGCAAGCGCCACCCGACGAATCGCGGCATAAAGAGGGTAAGAGGGTCGCTACTGTCGCTGTAAAAGTAACGAACGGGCGGAGTCCGCCATGATCATCACCGCACCTGCCAGCATTAACGTATCTTTTAATACCAGCCGCCCGGCGCCCGATAAATACGGAAAACCATAATGCGCATCGCCCAGCGGCATAACCCAGGCCTCCGGCGTGGTGATCAAAAACGACAGCGTGACAAATGGCGTCAGGAATGCCAGCACGCCGCCCGCCAGCCCTAACCAGCGGCTGACAGGGTTAGCCAGTACCAGCGCCGCGATAATCAATTCCACCACGCCCAGACCATCCGAAAACGCATACGTATTATTGGCCGTTTGCCAGGCGCGTTCCTCCGGTTTTAGTTCGCCCTCATGAGTCAGATGCTGACGATATTCTTCAGGATGTTCATAGAAAAAAGACATAAACGGGCTGTTCGCCACAAACGGGGTAATACTGTCTGCCTCATAGGGTACAAATTTTAGTAGTCCAATCCAGATAAAAACGATGGCGATACTCAGGCGAATTAATGTTAATCCTAGCCGATCCCCCTGACTTAACAGACGAAGATATTTATCCATCTCAGGCTCTCCTTATTTATATAATATCGCAGTGGCGTAACCCGTATTATCAATACGCATGGACGTAATTTTCCATGACGACGCCTGTTTACTTTGCGCCAGTCTGGCAATAGCGTCTTCAAGCATTGACGGCGTTGCTGACACCGCAGAAACGCTGATATATTCAACGCCGGTTAGCGGCTGGGCGGAGGCGGAAAACGCCAGCGGCGCAGCCAATAATGAAGCAATAAGTGTGGTAACTTTTAACATCGAGATTTCCAGTCGTGGGTTATTTCAATGGTGTTATAATACGTTACGCCTGACTAAAGCCTTTTCTTTCAGACGCCAGCATATTTGTCCTGGCGTATTTTTATAGCCTGACAGGCCAAAAAAAGCCCTGATTAACAGGGCTACGTTATTTATGTTTTACTTAATGAGAGAGAAGAGATCGTTTAAAGACTCACTCATTGTAGGATGGGTAAATATCTGGTCGCGTAACACCGTATAAGGTAAATCTGCATCCATAACGTTTTTAACGATATTAATCATTTCATGAGAATCGACGCATAACAATGACACCCCTACAATACGCTGCGTATTCACGTCCACTACCGCTTTTAGTACGCCACGAGTATCGTTCATAACACGGGCGCGAGGGATCGCCGCCACCGGTAATGTCACCACCTGCACCGTTGCGCCGCTTGCCCGCGCTTGTTCTTCCGTCAGCCCAACACGAGAGAGCGGCGGCGTCATAAAGACGGAATACGGGACGTTCTGGCGATCGCGGGTACTGCGTTTGCCATCTCCCAATAAACTGTCGCGTACAATACGAAAATCATCCAGTGAAATATAGGTAAACTGCAACCCACCGGTAACGTCGCCCATCGCCCAGATATTGTCCGCCGTGGTACGCAGGTAATCATCCACGATAATCCCGCCGCGTTCGTTCACCGCCACGCCGGCGTTCTGCAACTGTAAGCCAGCCGTCGCCGGTTTTCGCCCCGACGCCACCAGCAGGGCATCCACAAGATGCGCGCCTTCCGGCGTTTCTACTTGTACCGCGCCCTCCTTTGAGGATACGGCCTGTACATTGGCGTTTAAAATCAGCTCGACGCCCTTTTCCTGTAAAATACGGGTAATTGCCTGCGCGATATCCCGATCTTCACGAGGCAGGAATTGCGGCGCTGCTTCAAAGATAGTGACCTTCGTACCAAAGTTGGCGAACATTGAGGCAAATTCAAGGCCAATATAACCGCCGCCTAAAATCCCCAGCCTCGCCGGACGCTGGCTCAGGCTGAGTAGCCCGGTGCTATCGAACACCCCTGCCGTCGTTGTTAAGCCCGTAATAGCCGGGATCACCGACTCTGCGCCAGTATTAATGAAGATCTTTTCTCCCCGTAACACCCGCTCGCCGTCCGCCTGAAATACCCGTAAGGTATGGTTATCAATAAACTCCGCCCTTCCCTCAATCACATCGACATTGTCCAGGTCGGCAAGATTATGAAAATTTTTGTCGCGTAAAAAATTTACGACCGCCGCTTTACGTTGCATGGCGACAGAAAAATCGCCCTCACGTTCCGCATCATGCACCAGCGTTTTCGTCGGAATACAGCCAATGTTGATGCAGGTTCCGCCGAACATACTGGCGGACTGTTCGATAATCGCCACGCGCCATCCCGTCTTCGCCAGAGTTGCCGCCAACGTTTTTCCTGCCTTGCCAAAACCAATAATGAGCGTCTGATACTGTGTCATCTTCTTTCTCCGCCAAATCACCATCTGTTTGTCAGGACAAGTATAAATAACGTCAAAAAAGACAGGGTTATCCGCAACGCGCCATTTTTTGTCTTATCGTCTAAATTGGCGGTTAGCAAAAACAAGGGTAGAAATGACATTGAGTCCGAAATATAGTGAACAGATACAGAAATGGTTATCTCTAGTTTTGAAAATAAATCTGTTCTGGAGTCTATATGGATGCGCTTAGTCGGCTATTGACGCTTAACGCCCCTCAGGGCTCAATCGACAAGAATTGCCCGTTAGGCGGCGACTGGCAGTTGCCGCACGCCGCTGGCGAGCTATCGGTGATTCGCTGGCATACCGTTACGCAGGGCGAAGCGCAACTGGAAATGCCTACCGGCGACGCCATGACGCTTACGCCGGGAAAGGTGGTGATTCTGCCGCAAAACTCCGCCCACCGTTTGCGTCAGTCTGGCGAAGCACCGACACATATCGTGTGCGGTAGTCTACGTCTGCACACGACGTCACGTTATTTCCTTACCGCGTTGCCGGAAGTGTTATGTCTTGCCTCGCCGCCGCATAGCTCCGCCAGTATCTGGCTTAACGCCGCCATTTTGCTGTTACAGCAGGAGTCAGAACGCCATTTACCCGGCGCTGATGTCTTATACAGTCAGCAGTGCGCCACGCTGTTTACCCTCGCCGTTCGCGACTGGCTATCGCAGGCTGGCACGGCGAAAAGCGTGCTCAATTTATTGCTGCATCCCCGGCTGGGCCGCGTGATCCTTCACATGCTGGAAACACCGGCGCCTCCCTGGACGGTCGAAACGCTGGCGCAACGGGTACACATGTCGCGGGCGAGCTTCGCCCAGCTATTTCGCGACGTGTCCGCTACGACGCCCTTAGCCGTGTTAACAACGCTGCGCCTGCAAATCGCCGCCCAGACCCTGTCGCGTGAAGCGCTGCCGGTGATGGTGATTGCCGAGTCGGTAGGTTATGCGAGCGAATCTTCTTTTCACAAAGCGTTTGTCCGTGAATTCGGTTGTACACCAAGCGAGTACCGCAAACGGGTCAGCGCGCTCGGACGATAAACGTAGGCTGAACCCGCCTACAGTTTGACGCCGCAGGCGGGCGACACACGTTAGCCGCAAGGCGACGATGCCTGCGCAGCCGCATCAGCTTGTAGGCTGCCGGAATGATGAACAGCGACAGCAGCGGCGCGGTAATCATGCCGCCAATCATCGGCGTGGCAATACGGCTCATCACCTCAGAACCCGCGCCTTTTCGATCGTTTTTATCGCGTTGCTCCCTCCCGCCAGCGTAAAGGGGAAGGCCGCGGTATAGGCCTGGCAATTGTAAAATCCATCGTCATTGCGCATCAGGGAAAAGTTTCTGTCACCTCCGATACGCGCTACTCGTTTTATTTTGACATTACCCAAACACCTCCGTTGAACTGTAGCGATAGTGAAAGGCGCTATCACTAGCCAGCAAAATAATCTGATATAATCGTCATTATCCCGTCACGCGCCAAACCCAACAACTGTTTTATTATTTCTCTTATTAACCCACACCGGAGAAATAAGATAAATAAGTTTACATCCCTTTTAGCTGTCGTTTTTTTATTTCAGCTGGCGTACACACCGCAGAGAAAATGGAATCCCGCCAATTATCCGCTACAGCACATGAGATGATGAATAACGGTGACGCCTTCGCGCATCAGCAAATGGCTCAGACACAGAAACCCAGCGCCCCGACTACTGTGGAAAATGCGACACCCTTTTCTGAAATGGACGACTATGAAAAAGCAATGGTCATCCATCAATCGATGAATAATGCCCATTCTTTCTCCCACGAGATCCAGGCTGAGGAGCACCATAAACAGATTAAACGCAATTAGTTATTTGCATATTAGCGTCACGTACTGCGGATGGCACAACGTCGCCCCCGCAGAAGCTTACGGATTAACATAATTTTGAGAGGTTAAATGGCGCGCCCTGCAGGATTCGAACCTGCGACCCACGGCTTAGATGTTCCTGGAACTACCTGAGCTAACAACAAGTTATCCCATTACCACGGCGCTCACTCGCCCCATCTTCGAAAAACATGCAAAGCTTTGTGTGTCCCGTTTTTGTCCCAAACCACTTAGCAATCAGCAATAAAAATTGATCGGTAACAACGATCAATTAACGCGTAAACAATAACTTTAAACTATCAAAGATTACATTATTGATCGTTTATATCGATCAAGGCAATTTGTAGTGCTACACTCCAGACCTTTCCGAATCCGCTGATTTTCATAATGTTGAAGTTATTCGCTAAGTACACATCGATCGGTGTTCTTAACACGCTTATTCATTGGGGCGTATTTGCTTTTTGTGTGTATGGGATGCATACGCATCAGGCGCTGGCGAACTTTTCCGGTTTTGTTATCGCCGTATCGTTCAGCTTCTATGCCAATGCGCGCTTCACCTTTAACGCCAGCACCACCACGCTTCGCTACATGATGTACGTGGGATTTATGGGAACACTGAGCGCCGTTGTTGGCTGGATGGCTGACAAATGTTCCCTGCCGCCACTCCTTACTCTTGTCACCTTTTCAGCTATCAGCCTGA